>CAYMCR010000006.1:0-90036 GCA_964389015.1 uncultured Fibrobacteraceae bacterium
AAGTGACTGCTTTGCCGGTTGTTAGTCTTGGCTTTGGCTTGGAACTTCAGGCTAGTTTTGGACCTGATGTGGAATGACCTCGCGGCTCGCGACGCCACAGAGGAGTCAAGATACAGAAGGAGGACGCTGACGCGTCCTCCAGTCTGGAGCGGGAAACGGGACTCGAACCCGCGACATCCACCTTGGCAAGGTGGTGCTCTACCAGCTGAGCTATTCCCGCGTCACATAACTTTTTCCAGGAACAAAAATAATAAGCAAGCCACGTTGAAAGTCAAACAGGAAATCACTGCTCCATGAGCGTGCGGTAGACGTTCCGGGTGTCTTCAGCGGCCCGTTGCCAGGAATACGCGGCCAGGACATGCCGCCGCGCCTCGTCCCCAAAACGCGCGCGGGCGGCGGGATCAGCGAGCATTTCCGCCATGCGTTTCGTCAAGGCCTGCTCGTCGCCAGACGGAAAATACGGTACGTAGTCCTCTCCTGCCTCCAGATTGGGCGGAATGTCGCTCACCAGGCAGCATTTCCCGTAACTCATGCCCTCGAGCAAGGCGATAGACAAGCCCTCGAGTGTCGACGGTAGGACCACCAGCTCCGCATTCGTGTACAGCTCATCGAGCACCTGTCCATGCACGAAACCCGTGAAGACGACCTCCTCCCCCGCCGTCTCCCTCAGTTTACCCGCGTAGCGCTCGGTAAAACCGGCATCGCCCGCGATCACCAACGAGAACCGTTCGCGCAGCTCGGGGGGCAGGGCCGCGTAGGCAGCCGTGAGCAGATGGCACCCCTTTTCAGGCACCAAGCGCCCCACGAAGAGTATGTAAGGGGGCTTCACGCCGATGTCCGACAAGAGGCGGGGTGGGCGCAGGACGGGCTGCGAGATGCCGTTGGGTATGCAAACGGTCTCCGCGCCGTGCCGCTCCCGGAAATGCTGCTGCAGGGCGCGCGACACGACGATGGTCCGATCGGGCAAGCGCGCGCTGGCATGTTCCCCCAGGCGGAGGATGCCTCTCGCCACCCGACCCCATTTCTCCCTCTGCCAGTCCAGCCCGTGTACCGTCACGACGGTCCGCCGCCCGCCGACCCAGCGGGGGACCCCGGAGAGGAGACCCGGTCCCAGAGCGTGGTAGTGCAGGATGTCGTAACCCCGCCGCACGGCATCGATAGTACAGGCGACTGTATGGCTGATGGCGTCGAAATGCTTGGTGGGTATACTCGGCAGACGCCTGACATCGACGCCGTCGAGGGTGGTGGGGCCGTGCGCGTCACTGTAGTGTGGCCGGCTGTAGATGGTCACATCCACGCCGGCGGGCGCCAAGCGGGCCGCCAGTTCGGCCACGTGCTTCTCAATGCCGCCGTGGACCGGCGGGTAGCCTTTCTGGCCAATCATGGCCACGCGTATCGGTTGTTCGCTCACACCATCCCCACCGGGCTATACCGTGGTGAAGGTCAGCTCCTGCGGGCTACCACCGTCTTTGATGGAGACGCAAGCCTTCTCCAGCACTTCGACGACCTGCAGGCCGAGCGCCCCGTTGCTCAGGGGCTTGGCGCGCCCGAGTACGCAATCCACGAAATGTCCGGTCTCGATCTTCAGCGGCTCCAACTGGTCGATCTTGGGGATCAGGATATCGCCATGGCGATAGGCCAGATGGAATTCGCCGAACCCGTCGTAATGGGGCATGACGTCCACGCCCTTGTCGTAGATCCGGATCTTATCCGTCATCGCCACGTCATCGTAAACGACCATCTTCTTGCTGCCAACAAAGGTCGCCTCGCGGATCTTGTTTGGATCGAGCCAACTCACGTGCAGATGCGCTACCTGCGCTCCGGGGTATTCCAGGGTGACGAACGCCACGTCTTCGAGACCCTTGTCGCGCTGGACGTAGCACTGGCCGGTGGCGGACACCCGGGTCGGCGTCGATTCGAAAAGATAGTTGAGCATGGCGACGTCGTGGGGCACCAGGTCCCACACGACGTTGGCGTCGCTCTGGAAGATGCCGAGATTCACGCGCTGGATGTTGACGTAGTAGATGTCGCCCAGGTCCCCGCTCTGGATCAGGTCCTTGATCTTGCGCACCGCCGGCACGAAAAGGAAGATGTGGCCGACCGTGATCTGCAGCTTCCGGGCGACGGCGATATCCACCAGTTGGCGACATTCATCCGCGCTGGCCGCCATGGGCTTTTCGATGAAGAGATGCTTACCGCTTTCCAGCACGGCCTTGCCGATCTGGAAATGGGTGGTGACCGGAGTCGCCACGACCACGGCCTCTATAGAGTCATCGTTGATTATGTCCGCAAGCTCGGCCGTGACCTTGGCATGTGGATAGAGCTTGGACATATGTAGGCGCCTATCCTCTTTGAGATCACAAATGGCGACCAGATCCACGTCCGGGTGATTGTTGAAATTCCGGATGAGGTTCGGACCCCAGTAGCCGCATCCCACGGCTGCCATCCTCAGCATGGCCATCTCCTTTGTTCACCGTCTCGGTGTTGTGCGATCAGACAAAGTAAAACCGACCGATGCCTCTGCACAAGCCGGCCTTAGCATTTGTATCGTGTCAGAAGGCAGAAGCTTGAGTGATTATCCTACTTTTCCGGGCGTTGTCAATAGCCCCCGGTGCCTCTCAGGACCACCGGCAGTGTCTTGAGCAGGATCCCCATGTCCGTGCGCAAGGACCACGAGTTGATGTAGTGGATATCCAGACGGACCATTTCCTCGAAGGGCACGTTGCTGCGCCCGCTCACTTGCCAGAGACCGGTCAGTCCGGGCGTGACGCGCAGACGTTCGTGGTGCCAGGGCTGGTAATGATCCAGTTCGTAGGCGATGGGCGGCCTCGGGCCGACCAGGCTCATCTCGCCATGCAGGATATTGATCAACTGCGGTAACTCGTCCAGCGACAGCCTGCGCAACCAGGCGCCGACCTTCGTCACGCGGGGATCGTCGGTCATCTTGAAGACGTTATCCTTGGCGGGTTCCTTCTCGTTGCCGTTGATGAACATGGCGGCAAACTGACGGTGGATCGCGTCGTCGCTGTTGTGGACCATGGTGCGGAATTTCAGGAACGGGAAAGGTACACCGTCCTTGCCGATCCTCTCCTGAACGAAAAGGACGGGACCGGGACTGGATCTCTTGACCAGGACGGCGATCACGAGGAGAAGCGGGGACAAAACAACAATAGCGAGGCCCGACAGAAGGACATCGCTGAGGCGCTTGAGCTTTCCTCGGAGACCGGTTGATCGTGACGTGTCGGCTACGAGATAGAGCGTTGGACCGGAGGACACAAGCTCATCTGCAACGGCCGAAAAAGCCACCGCGTCTTCCTTCATGTGTAGATTCTCCCTCTGCGGATCAGAGTGATGCAGCATTCGGAAACGCGTTAGCTTGTTGCCATCCAGTTCCTTCCCGTGTGCAGTGTCTCTCAGATCGCAGCTCCCATTGCCACAACCTTGCTGTATTATAGCAGAAGATCACATACGAAGTCTACCATTTCATGCGTCATTTCTGCAAAAATCGGCAAGGATACGATATTTTCGCATAACTCCTCTGCTACAGGATAGGAAACACCTTCGGCTATGTGCCCACTTAAAGCCGGCTGGAGGTGGCATGCGACCGGGTAATGCCTGCCACAGAACACGTTGTGTTCCTTCAAGCGATCGATCAGGCCCGTAGCGTCGCTGCTCTGGATGGGGAAAAGATGGTGCACGGGCTCCGTCCCGGGAACCAGGGCCGGCATGCGATATGACCCCGAGAGACGCTCGCGGTAGTGGTTGGCCACTTCCCGACGCTTCTCGTTCCACTCGTCCAGGTGCTTCAACTTGATACCCAGCACGACGGCCTGCAGAGCGTCCAGCCGACCCGTGTAGCCGATGTGGTCGTGCAGATTTTTTGCGCCCTGGCCATGGTGGCGCAGGCTGCGCAGCAGAGCGGCCATCTCGACGTCGTCCGTCACGACCATCCCGCCGTCCCCGAAACCGCCGAGGTTCTTGCCCGGATAAAAGCTGAAGGCTCCGGCTCGTCCGAGACTTCCGGTTCGGCGGTCACCAAACCGCGCGCCGTGCGCCTGGCAGGCATCCTCGATCAGCGGGATATCCCCTGCGACGGCGGCCAGCGCATCCCACGGCACTACGTTTCCGAAGAGATGCACGGGCAGGATGGCCTTGGTGCGGGGCGTAACGGCATCCGCTAGTTTTGCTGGATCCATGAGCCAGGTATCGGGGTCGACATCCACGAAGACGGGTTTCGCACCGGTGTATACGATCGCTTCCAGGGTTGCGATGAACGTATTCGGTACGGTGACCACCTCGTCGCCCGGCCCCACACCCAGACTGCGCAGAATCAAGTGCAACGCCTGGGTGCCGGAATCGACGCCCACGGCTTCGGCACCTCCACAATACTGCGCGAATTCCAGCTCGAAGCCGGCCAGTCGGTCACCGAGAATAAACGCGGTGTTGTCCACGACATCCGCGAGCGCGGCGTCCAACTCCGCGCGCAACGGTGCGATCTGGGCCTTGAGGTCGAGAAACGGGACCATGTTCGGTGGGGTCATGGGCGAAATTCTCCTTTTGTCCGATGGCCGTGCTTGCGAAGGAACCGGCAGACAGCGCATCAAAAAGGGCAGCTCTGGGCCGCTCAGTCCATTGTTGAATAAGTTCCTTGCGTTGGAAGCTATAAGTATACCAGAATCCGGGCGCGCGAAAGAAAAAATACGCATCATCGCTCCGGCGTACAAAAGGCTTGCGTTCAGGTGACGATGAGGTTTATTCGTGCGAGTCGATTGCACGAGCAAAGAATAGCAGCAAAGAGAGGAGCAAGACATGACCACTGGCCTGGAAGTCAAGCCTGCAGGAGGAAAACTGGGCATTCTCACGCCAGGCATGGGCGCCGTATCCTCGACCTTCATGGCCGGAGTCATCGCCGTTCGCAAGGGGCTTCGGCTGCCCATCGGCAGTGTAACCCAACTGGGACACATTCGGCTCGGCAAGCGCACGGAAAACCGCCAACCCCTGATCCGTAATTTCGTCCCCTTGACGGAGCTCGGAGACATCGAGTTCGGTGGTTGGGATATCTTCGCGGATTCCATCTACGACGCCTCGCTGACCGCCGGCGTACTGCCGCGGGAGCTCCTGAAGGAACTCGAAGACGAGCTGAGCGCCATCAAACCCATGCCGGCCGTGTTCGACAACTATTACGTCAAGAAGCTCCACGGCACCCATGTCAAGCAGGGTGCCAACAAGATGGAGCTCGCCGAGCAGCTGATGGCCGACATGGAGAATTTCAAGCAGGAGAAGGGCTGCGATCGTCTGGTCATGATCTGGTGTGGTTCCACCGAGATCTTCATGAAGCCGTCCGACGTGCACCAGACGGTGGAGTCTTTCGAGAACGGGCTGCGCAACAATCATCCCGACATCGCGCCGAGCATGATCTACGCCTATGCGGCCATCAAGATGGGCGTGCCCTACGCCAACGGCGCGCCCAACCTCAGCGCCGATTTCCCTGCTCTGGAGCAGCTGTCGCTGGAAACGGGCACACCCACCATGGGCAAGGACTTCAAGACGGGTCAGACGCTGATGAAGACCATCCTCGCCCCCGGCTTCAAGGCTCGCTTGCTGGGCTTGAGCGGCTGGTTCTCCACCAACATCCTCGGCAACCGCGACGGCGAGGTCCTGGACGATCCCGAGAGCTTCAAGACCAAAGAGGAATCGAAGCTGAGCGTTCTGGACACGATCCTCCAGCCCGAGCTCTACCCGGATCTCTACGGCGACCTCTACCACAAGGTCAGGATCAACTACTACCCACCCCGCGGCGACAACAAGGAAGGCTGGGACAACATCGACATCTTTGGTTGGCTGGGCCTGCCCATGCAGATCAAAGTGGACTTCCTCTGCCGCGATTCGATCCTGGCCGCCCCGATCGTGCTCGACCTGGCACTCCTGCTCGATCTGGCCAAGCGCGCCGGTATGGCCGGGATCCAGGAATGGCTGTCGTTCTATCTCAAGAGCCCGGTCACGCCCGAGGGTCTCTATCCAGAGCACGACCTCTTCATCCAGCAGAAGAAACTCAAGAACACCCTGCGCTGGATGATGGGCGAAGAACTGATCACGCATCTGGGCCGGGAGTACTACGAAGACGTCTCTCTGGACGATCGGTAACGCCAACCGCGATGGGGGCTGGCCAGACGGCCGGCCCCTCCCTTCATCCCCGGGAACCCTCATGCCCCTGCCAGGTCTCGAACACACGGACTGGGAACTGCGCTGTCTGACGGTAGGACCGTTGCTGGTGAACGCCTACCTGCTCTCATCCCCCGCTGCCGGCGTGGCGGCGTTGGTGGATCCAGGGGACGACCCGGACGTACTGCTGGACGCCGTCGATGCTTCGGGCTGCCGGCTGGCGCACCTGCTCTGCACCCACGGTCACTTCGACCATATCTCCGCCGCGGCCATGGTTCAGGCTGAGTGGGATATTCCCCTGCTGGTGCACCCGGACGAACGTGTCCTGATCGAGAACCTCAACGGCGCCCGCGCCATGTACGGGTTCCCGCCGGTGGCAGCGCCACGTTTCGAGTTGCTGTCGTCCGGAAGAGAAGGCAGGTTGCCCTTCGCCGACGGCCAGTTACGCTGGTTCCAGGCGCCCGGCCACAGCCCCGGCCACCTGATCTTCCAACTCGGCGGCAGCGCCCTGGTGGGAGACGTGATCTTCGCGGGTTCGATCGGTCGGACAGATCTACCTGGTGGCGACTTCGACACGCTCGCCAATAGCATCCGCACTCTCGTCTACACCCTCAACGAGAAAACCGTGCTCCATACGGGGCACGGTCCTGCGACCACTGTCGGCGAAGAGATGGTGAGCAACCCCTTCGTACGCCTGGACTGATTCAACGACCTGATCCCGCGGTGCCCTACTTGCTCTGGGCCTGCAGGGCGGCGTTGTTGAGGGCTTCCAGCTTGTCGCCCTTCTTCTTCTCGAGCAGTTTATGACGTCGCAACAACTCGCCCTTGATCCAATCCCGGTACAAAGAGGCGCCAAGGCAGCCCGAGTCGTACGAGAAGATGCTCTTGAAGTGCGCGGGCGCCTCTTCGATCTTGATATTGTTGGTGATCATGGTCTTGAAGACGGCGTGCTTGAACTGGCTTCGCATCTGCTTCGCCACGTGCTTCTGCAGATCCGTGCGACCGTCCTTGAGGGTCACCAACACCCCCATGACCTGCAACCAGATGTTCTGACGCTCCTGTATCTTTTCGATGGTTGCGCGCAGCTGGTCCATCGTAGAGACGGCCAATCCCGTACAAGGCGTCGGGATCAGGGCGTAATCGGCAGCGACCAGGGCGTTCTGCGTGAGGATACCCAGGTTGGGTGGCGTATCGATGATGATCCAGCCGTATGAGGAAGCCAGTCCCTGAGTCACCTTGACCAGCCGGTCCGTGATCTGGGTGCGGGAAATACTGTCCAGGGACGGACTGGAGGGTATCACATCGATGTTCTCATCGAAGACCGTCGAGGTTATGCCATCCTGCGGCGTGATGGCCCGGCGCAGGACATCGAATATCGAACGGGTCGGTGGCTCGCCATCCGGTTTACCCAGCAGCGTGGACGTTGCGCAGGTATGCGGATCCATGTCAATGACGAGGCAGGATGAGGTGATATCGCTGTAGCGGGTCAGTCCGGCAGCCAGGTTCAAGGCGGTGGTTGTTTTACCCGACCCACCTTTGTGATTCACGACGGCGATCACGTTGCCCATGGAATACTCTCCCTGTTCGGCGCTCGGACGATTCACGGCACAAGAGGACAAGCATGCAAGTATACGCAATTGGTGTCTTCACGCAACCAGAATGTACAGAATAAGACAATACACACGAACGCAACATACTTGTAACGTATTATGATACAGATAGTAACAACTAAATCATTGCGTATTACATCAACAATCGGCAGAGTTTACCTCATGATTGTAATTATGCTATATGGCCATAATCGGCATGACATCAGAAGAGCACGACCAGCCCGAGGGTTAGGCTGATCAGATGCTGAGGCCCCAGTTCCGTGTACAGCGCTTGCGGCGGCCAATTCTCTACCGTGATCCCTGCGGACTCCAGTTGGACGACCGTGTCCGAGACCTCCCAGTAAGTTCTCATCCAGGGTCACCGTGAATCTCCGCGCGTGGAAAACCTCCCCCATGAGCGGCGCCGTCCAATCCGAGGTCTGTTCGTCCCTGACCCTGAAGAGATCGCCGGCGGCGCTGACGCCGCCCCTCACCGTGAAAGCCCAATTCGCCGCCCCTGGTCGACGCACCCTCCGGTCGAGACCGGTGCGACCGCGCTTGGGTTCGAGTACGTAGGCATCAGCAGGTGCGGCCGCGGCGGGGAAGCACAGCCCGAGCAATGCTGCGATTATCACCAGCAGCAGGGAGCCGCGCCGGGCAATGTCTCTGTTCATTAACGGAGTCACTCCTTGCCCGGCCTATTCATGAGGGAGCTGATGACGTCCACCGGGATCGGGAAGATCGTCGTCGAATTGTTCTCCCGCGCCACCTCCGTCACGGTCTGCAGGTAGCGCAGCTGGATGGCAGCCGGGTCTTGGGAGATGATCGCAGCGGCCTCTGAGAGCTTCTTGCTGGCCTGCAGTTCGCCGTCGGCATGGATCACCTTGGCGCGCCGCTCGCGCTCGGCTTCGGCCTGGCGCGCCATGGCGCGGCGCATCTCCACCGGCAGATCGACATCCTTGATCTCCACGGTGCTGACCTTGATGCCCCAGGGATCCGTCTGCTTGTCGATGATCTCCTGGATCTGGATGTTCAGCTGGTCCCGTTTCGACAGCAGATCGTCCATTTCCACCTGCCCCATCACGCTGCGCAACGTGGTCTGTGCAACCTGGCTGGTGGCGAAGAGGTAATCCTCCACGTTGATCACGGCCTTGTCCGGCACCACGACCCGGAAGTAGATGACGGCGTTGACCTTCACCGACACGTTGTCGCGCATGATGACGTCCTGGGGCGGCACGTCCATGGGTATCGTCCGCAAGCTGATCTTGACCATGCGGTCGATCACCGGTATCAGCAGGATAAGACCGGGCCCCTTGACTCCACTCAACCGTCCCAGCCTGAACACCACCGCACGCTCGTATTCACGAAGGATGCGGATGGCGTTCGCCAGAATCACCAGCACTAGCAGGATGATGGGCCCCACGCCCAAGGTCAGGAGATTCATATCAGCCTCCCTGGTTGTCAGCCGGGCGCACGCTCACCCGGCCATCTTCGTATCCCGTCACAATCACACGGTCGCCTACGCGAACGTCTGTGTCCGCGTCGAACGACCAGTATTCGCCGAAAACCTCGACCACGCCACGGCAACCGCCGGCGGTGGCGGGCGCCTCGATCTTGATCACCGGACCGGTCATGCCCGTCAGGGCTTGCGGCCCCGTCGCGGGAGGCTTGCGCTGCGCCTTCAGACCCAGGCCCACGAGACCGAGAATCAGCAGCACGGTGAACACCACGACCGGCAACACCAGTTTGAGAGAGAGCGCACCCAGGGGACCCGCGTTCTCGAAGAGCAGGAGCGAACCGAGCAACAAGGAGACCGTCCCTCCGACCGCCAGCGCTCCGTAGCTGGTGATCTTGATCTCGAGCAAGAGCAGAAGAACTCCCAGCAGCACCAGCAGCACGCCTACGTAGTTTACCGGCAGGCCCTGGAAGGCGAGCACCGCCAGCAATAAGCCCAGCGCACCCACGACACCCGGCAGCACGGCGCCGGGACGACTCAACTCGAAGAAGATGCCATAGATGCCGAGCATGAGGAAGATGTAGGCGATATTGGGGTCGGTTATGGTGCGTAGGAACTTCTGCCGCCAGCTGAGCGGCATCTCCACGACCCAGGCGCCGGCGGTCCGCATTTCGGCACCGCCGCCGGCCGGGACACGACCGTGGCACCAGACGATCAAGCCATCGACGTCCGCGACCACGACATCGATCATACCCAGAGTCAAGGCGCTGTCCGCCGGGACTGATACGCTCTCGCGCACCACGTCTTCGCACCAGGAGGTGCTGCGGCCGCGCCCCGCGGCGAGGCCCGTGAGGTAGGCCACGGCATCGTTGGTCACCTTGCCCGACATCACCTCGTCCATTTCGCCGCCCATGTTCACTGGATGGGCAGCCCCGGCGTTTGTCGTCGGCGCCATGGCCGCCACGTGCGAAGCCGCGAGCAGGAAAACGCCCGCCGAGGCCGCGCGGGATCCGGCCGGCCAGACGAAGACCGCCACCGGCACCTCAGAGGCGAGGATGCCCTGCACCATGTCGCGCATGGAGGTGTCGAGCCCGCCCGGCGTGTCCAGGGCCAGGATCATCAGCTCGGCACGCTGGGCCTCGGCCCGGTCGATCCCCTCCGCCAGGTATTCGGCGGCGATGGGACCGATGGCCCCTTGCCAGCGCAGAACCAGAACCAGTGGGGATTCGGTAGCCGAAAGCTCGCTCCCGGGCGTGGCGGCTGCCACCGGTGGGAGCTGAGCCAGACACAACGCCAACACCGCAAGGCAAAGGACCCTTGTGATCGTGCGCAGCCGCGGTATGGGATTCGCAGGCCTTGCTTGCATGCACCACCTCCGCATCAGGTTCCGGGCGCCGTGGTCGAGAACGTCTCCAGCAATGCCCGCACCCGCCTGAAGTAATCCATCTTCTCCTTGTTCGGAGCATAGACGAGCAGGTCCAGACAGAAAACGAGCCCGCGCGCATCGTCCGCTACGAAGTAGCACCAGAACGGACCACCCACCTCCACCCGTCGGCTCGTCCAGTTACCGGCCAACTTGACGGCCCGGAATCCGGCGACCGTCTCGGCAGACCAAGTGAAAGAGGCGGGATCGAGCGTCTCGTGGTGCACGGCCTCACCCAGACGGGCGCGCATGTCCGCAAGCCACTCGCGATCCTGAAGCCGGCGAGACGGCTCGGACACCGCTTCCCAACTCACCGTCACGCCCCGCGTGGCGCCGTCGGTGCGCAGCCACTCCACGCCCGGGAAACCGTCGGGACACGCTTGATTCTCCTTGAAGACGGCCGGCAGTTCAATCTGAAAGCCGTACGCGTCCCAGGCGTGTCGTGCAACGGCAGGCATGAGCCCCTGCCGGCGATTGTCGCGTACGATGCGCCGGTTTATGTCGTGGAAGAGGGTGTCGCGCAGGACGGGCGCCTGGCTGTTGAGCGAGCGGATCAGATCGTTGGGGTTGCTGGCCACGGCCACGATCGCCAGTTGGTTGCGGAAATACGGGTCGTGCACCGTCACCACCCCGCCCCGACTGCTCGTGAGCCTCTCCAACGTATCGCGGGACAACAGCTTCTCGACGGCCTTCTGCACGGGGCCGCCCGCGCCCCAACGACAGACAAAGAGCAGGTTGCGGTAGTTGCGCCCGTCTCGCCACCGCTTAGCCGTGAAATGATGGAAGCGGTAGGTGTCCTCTTCCCGAATGACGAACGTCTCCCGGGGACTCAGCTTCTCCTGGAACGGTGCGAGCGCGGCCACGAGTTCTGGGTCGGTCGTCATGACGGCCATCTCACCGTACGAGCCGACAGCCGAGATGATTGTCTCCCTTCCCTCCTGCTGGCAACCCACGATGGCTAGGGCGATAAAAAAGAGTGCCGCCCCGGTAATCGCGACGGCACACAAGCGCATGATCATGATTTCACTCCGAGCCTGGGATCAATCGGTCTCCTCATCGTCTTCAGATTCAAGATAGTTGCTCGCCATGCCTTTGAGCAACGAATTAAGCTTGGCGTTCTCGGCCCGCATCTGTTGCAGCATGAAGCGGAGACGTCCGTTATCCTCACGGAGAGCATTGATCGCATCGAGATCCGTGGACGCGGAACCGCGCCAGGAGGTGGGTACCCAGCCCGATTGGTCCAGGAGGTTGGGTTGCGTCAGGTGCCCTCCGCTGACGGCCCTCCCCGGGTTGTTGGAGCCGGAAAGGAGGGAACGGTAGCGAGGCGCGGTGGTCAGAGGACGCCGGTCGGGATCGCCGGCACTCATGGTCACCGGTGAAGCCGAAGCGCCCGACGCCACTTCTGTTCGGTAGGAATCACCGGCGGCGGGCAAGTCGCTGCGTTCCAGCGGAAGCACCCACACGGCGACTGCCGCCGTCAGAGCGACACCGGCCAGCGAGGACAAGGCGAACGAGCGGAACCACCCGAACGAGCCGCGTGCGGAATCGACCCAGGGTACGGCGTTATCGGCGGCGGCGCCCTGCAACGCCCGGTTCAACTTGAGCTGCAGGGTCCATGCAAAGGCCTCGGACGGTTCGGTCGCCGTTGCCCTGAGCAGGCGTCTGCCGGTATCGAGTTCCTCGCGAAAGGCTCGGCAAGCCGCACAGCGACCCACATGCTCCTCGAGCGCACGGGTCTTGCGGGCCGGCAACATGCCGTCCATCTCCTGACTGATCAACTTTCTCGCCATAAAACAGAACATCGATGCCCTCCGGGACGGTGTCAGTTCTCGTCGTCATCCATCTGTGCCTCAAGTCGCTCCAGGTCGGCCAGCAGGGTCTCGTTACTCAGAAGCGGCTTGATGTTCTGGCGGAAACGGTTGCGCGCCCGGTTGATCCGGGAGCGGACCGTGCCCAGTTTCAAACCGGTCACCTGCTGGATCTCTTGGTAGGTCAACTGTTCGACTTCACGGAGCAGGAAGGGGATCCTGTACTTTTCTGGAATCATGCGGGTCGCCTCGGCGATCAGCTCGCCCAACTCGCGTCCTTCCAGGCGTAGCGTCGGATCCGCTGACGGATCGGGGGGGTCGAGCGGAATATCGTCGTCACTCAATGGTGCGGGATCCAGGTTGAGCATGTACGGCGTCCGCTTGCGCTTCCGGATACGGTTGCGTACCAGGTTGGTAGCGATGGTGAAGAGCCAGGTGGAGAACTTGGCGATCTCGCGATACTTGTCCGCGTGGATGTAGGCGCGAATGAGCGTATCCTGCGCGAGTTCCTCGGCCTCGACCGGATCGGCGACCATGCGCAGGATGAAACTGTAGAGACGACCCTTGAATCTCCTGACCAGTTCGTCGAACGCCTTTTTCTGCCCCTGCTGGACCAACGCGATCAGATCCTCGTCGCGCAGTTCAGCATACGCTAGGGGGCCCTGTCGGTTGGGATCCTGGTGCTTGTCAGTCATGAACATTGTCAGCTCCTCGCAGGGGTGGCGGGACGATGACCTCCCGCATCAACAATCGACCATGCGGCGAGTTCCCGCCATATACACAAAAAAGCGTGTGCCCGAAATATGCCAGAAGCAACCGGGCTAGCGCCCCGGCGACAACAACTCCCCCAGCGGCCAGAGGGGTACGAATACTTCGTCGGGATGATATGCAACCTGGCGGTCCGGCAAAGCCTTGACCTGCAGCGCGCCCGCCCTGCGCGAGGACGTCAATCGCCACGCATGCTCTCCCGCGAAGGTCACGCTCCAGACCTCGCCCCCGGCTCCCCGGCCCCGGCCCCTTTCCTCGAGCGCGTTCCGGAATCCGTCGGCAACGGGGGCCGGCCAAGTGACGGCGTAGACCTCATCGTTAGCTGGGCTCCGCGCGGCCCAGGGTAGGCGCGAGCAGCGGCGCCGCGGCGGTCGCTGATGGGTTTCGGCTCCACACAAGGCCAACGCGGGGATAGCGTCACGCCCGGCGGCGGACAACTCGAGCAAGGCGGTCAGGCGTTGTCGCTGTAAGGCTGGCAATTCCTCGATCTTGTCGCGCCAGGGCTGCAGGAACACGCCATGGTCCTGCGCGGCGACGACCGTCCAGCCATCTCCGCGTTGGTGTAATAGGGCGTCCATGGCCTTCTGGTCCCTCTCCGCGTCCTGCGCCATCAGGACTTCCAAGCGCCAGGTCCCGTCAGGATCATGCAACCAGCAGGCGATACCCTCGGTGCTGCGCCCCCAGGCCGTAAAACGCCAAGCGGCTCTCTGTAGCGTACCGGTCCGCCGGTCAGGATCGCTCTCGGCAGCGACGGAAGCCGTGGCCGTGCCGACACAGAGGCAAAGCACGACTAATTTCTGTCTGGACGACAGGTTTCTCATGGCTTCAGCGGCTCCAGTTCCTCGATCACAGGCCTTATCGCGGCGGCGTCCCCTCCCAGCGAAAGCGCCCGCTTGAGGATCTCGAGCGCCCGTTCGTGACGCCCCAGTTCCAACAGCACCATGCCCAGGTGTTCGAGGATCTCGGGATCCTCCGGCAGGGCGTTGGCGGCACTGACGAGATAGTCGATGGCGTCCGCATGAGCGCCCAGTCGGTAATACAGCCAACCCAGGGAATCCAGATAGGCGGGATTGTCTGGATCCTGCTTGAGGGCGGCCCGGATGAGGCTCTCCGCACGCTCCAGCTGCAGCCCCTGATCGGCCAGCGTGTAGCCCAGGGCGTTGAGCACGACCGGATCCCCGTCGTATTCCGGCAGCAAGGACTCCAGAGCCTCGCGCGCATCGTCGGGCCGACCGACCTTTTCGTAAGCCAGGGACAGATTCAAGAGGGCTTCGCGCTGGAACTGGGGCTCCTCGGCAGCGACCAGGTAGGACGACACCGCGCGCTCGTGATCGCCCATGGCCTGCAACGTGGCGGCGATCATCAAGTGGCTCGAGGGCGGCCCGCCCCCGCCCAGCAGCTCCTGAGCCTTGTCCGCCAGAGCGAGGACTTCCTGACGTAGCGGGTCGTCGTCGGGTAGTCGCTCGCCATGGGCGAAGGCTTCGGGATGGCGTCGGCTCAGGATGGATATCAGGGAAAGCAGATAGTCGTGCGCGTCGGGATCCATCCCGATGGCGCGGCGTACATGCTGTTCGCCCCCATACAGGTCACCGGACTCCGCCTTGGCTTCGCCCAGGAACATCTGCGGCAGGGGCGATTCGGGCCAGCGGCGGGTGGCAGATTTCAGGGCGGCGATCGCCTCGGGCCAGTTCTCCCGGCGTACCAGCAAGCGCCCCATGAACAGGGAGGTCCCCAGGTCCAAGGCACCGGCGTCGAAGAGCGGCTGCAATAGGGAAACCGCCACGTCATCACGGCCCTCGCTCGCGATGAAGCCGGCTGCTGTCCGGACCCACGAGGTGTCCAGTCCCTCCACGTCGCCCGCGTTCAGGCTGTCGCCGGACATCGCTACCGTCATGGCCTCCGCATCACGTCCCTGCGCCACATGATGCTGCAGGGCACCGAGACGCAACGGTCGCGATTCCGGCAGGACCGTCAGGCTCTCGGTCCAGATCGCGGTCGCCTCATCGTGTCGTTCCAGATGCACGGTTATCTCGACTATCGCCATGTAGATATGTTCGCGCTCCTCCGGCAGGTCGGATAGCAAGGCGCGGTAGGCGGCCAAAGCGGCATCCCACCGTTGGGACCGTAGAAAAACCTCCGCCTGCATCATCCCGAGCTGCAGGGAATCGGGATGTTGGTGTTGGAAAGCGGCCAGGGCGCCCAGAGCCTCGTCGTAGCGCTCCATGGCCACGAAAAGGGATACGTGTTGCATCCAGGTCTCGTACGGTGCGTCTTGTCTGGCAACGAGCCCCAGAGACACCTCCAAAGCATCGCGGAGGTATCCGAGCTGGAGTAGTACGTCCCGATACGCCACCGCGAACTCATCCTCGTCGGGGCTGAGGCGATAGGCGTGTGCCAGATAGGGCACAGCGCCAGCCGCGTCTCCCTGCTCCATGAGAGTCAGACCGATCATGTAGCTGGTGGCCACGCCGTGCGGCAGTTCGGTCAGATCCCAGGTTGTCTCCTCGGCGTATCTCAGGCTGTCCTCGGCGGCCGGTTTGGTTGCCACGGCCAGGGCAGCCTCGTGCCACGGGAGGAGGAGCAGGACGGGAATCACGAACAGCAACCGGTGAATCAGGGGCATGGCCCCTCCTTGATGATATGTCGCTGGATGCGGTGTACGGGGAACATCGCTCAGTCCGGATTGTCGAGCAGTCCCGGTTGTGCCACCAAGCGCCTTATCGCTGCGGAGGCCGCGGCCTGTTCCGCTCGTTTCTTGCTGGGGCCGGAGCCGAGACCGAGCACTGTAACACCGAAAAGCACTTCGACGGTGAAGGTGCGTGCATGATCGGGACCGCTGGCGTGAGCCAGGCGATAGACAGGAGGCGATTTATGGCGGGCCTGGATCATCTCCTGCAATCTGCTCTTGTCGTTCACCAGGGCGCGTTCGGTCAGGAATGCATCCGCGTCGTCGAGCAGCCACAGCTCAAGTACATCGGTGGCGGCCTTGAGACCACCGTCCAGATAGACCGCGCCGATGATGGCTTCGACCGCATCGGCCAGGATGCTGGCGCGTTTGCGCCCGCCCGTGGCGGCCTCCCCCCTACTCATCTGGATATGTTCGCCCAGTTCGAAGCGGCTCGCCACCCTCGTCAGGCTTTCACCGCAGACGAGCTTGGATTTCATCTTGGTGAGGTCCCCCTCCTCTAGTCGGGGGTAATGACGATAGAGGTAGGTGTTGACCACGAGGCCGAGCACCGAGTCGCCGAGGAACTCAAGTCGTTCATTGGACTCGAGGCGACCTCCGCCGAGCATGTGCGTATGGGATCGATGCACCAGAGCCAGGCGCAACAGGGAAAGATCCTCGAAGGTGTAGTCCAGTTTCGCCTGGACGGTCTTCAGCGCCAGAGCTTCGGCCTGCTCGTCGATCACCGGATGCGCAACGCCGTTCCGGGTGACGCCGCGCGTCATGGTCGCCCTAAGCCGCTTCCAGAACCCCATGCCCGGCTACTCCCCGCTTCCGGCCCCCTCAACCACTCCAGCGACGCAGGCAGAGAGAGACGTTGTGGCCCCCGAATCCGAACGAGTTGCTGAGCGCCACCGACACGTCCCGCGTGACTGCCTCGTTGGGACAGCAGAACAGGTCGCAGGCGGGGTCGGGTGTCTCGTAGTTGATGGTCGGTGGCAGTTTGCCGGATTTCAAGGCCAGTGCAGTGATCGCCGCCTCGACGCCACCCGCCGCACCCAGCAGGTGCCCGGTCATCGATTTGGTCGAGGAGACGGCGAGGTTGCCGGCGTGATCGCCGAAGAGATCGGTGATGGCCTTGGACTCGATCTGGTCGTTGAAGGGCGTCGAGGTGCCGTGGGCATTGATGTACCCGACGTCCTGCGGTGCCAGCCCGGCGCCGGCCACGGCCAGACGCATGGCGTTGCGCATGCCGTGGCCCTCGTTTGCCGGCTGTGTCATGTGATAGGCATCACCGGTCACGCCGTAACCCGCGACCTCGGCGATGATGTCGGCGCCCCGGGCCAGCGCGCTTTCCAGCTCCTCCAGAACGATGATGCCGGCACCCTCGCCCAGGACGAAGCCGTCGCGCTCCGCGTCGAACGGACGACTCGCACGCCCGGGATCGTCGTTCCGCGTGGACAACGCCTTCATGTTGGCGAAACCGGCTAGCGCCATCGGGCACACAGTCGCCTCGGCCCCGCCGGTGATCATCAGATCAGCGTCGCCCATCATGATGTGCATGGCCGAAACGACCAGCGCGTGACCGGCCGAAGCGCAGGCGGAGACGGTGGCGTAGTTGGGACCACGGTAGCCGAAGCGGATGGAGACCAGTCCTGTGGCCATATCCGCGATCATCATGGGAATGAAAAACGGCGAGACACGCGAGGGGCCGCGCTCCACCAGCTTGCTGTGCTGTTGCTCGAAGGTGGCCATGCCACCGATGCCGGAGCCGATCAGGACGCCTGCACGCTCGGGATCGATCTCGCCCGGCGCGGCCTGCGCCATGGCTTCGGCAGACGCGCAAACGGCGAGCTGGGCATAGCGGTCCGCCTTGCGGGCATCCTTGGGATCCATCGCCACGGTAGGATCGAAACCCTTGACCTCGGCGGCGAAGTTGACCTTGTAATCCGATGTGTCGAAGGCCGTGATCGGTCCCACGCCGTTACTGCCGGCGAGCAAGGCCTGCCACGTTTCATCACGCGTGAGCCCGACGGCCGTGATCATGCCGATTCCCGTGATAACGACCCTACGTCGCTCCATCGGATACCTCCCAGCAAATGTAGACTGCCCCGGTCCCGGGCAGAAAGCTCAGGACCGGGGACGCATCGACCGGTATCGGGTCAAACGACCGGTATTCCAGCAGGTTCAGTCCAGGTGTGTCTCCAGGTAGTCAATGGCGTCCTGGACCGTCCGGAGTTTCTCCTGATCCTCTTCGGGGATAGTGATGTTGAAGACCTCTTCCAGGTCCATCACCAGCTCGACCGTGTCCAGGGAATCCGCTCCCAGGTCGTCGGTGAACGAGGCCTCGGGAGTGATCTGCTCCGGGTTCACGGAGAGCTTACGCTCGATGATCTCGTACACCTTTTCCTGAATGGAACTCATGGCTGACGTTCCCTCCTTGGGAATGTTCTCAGGTAACCATGCCACCATCCACCACGATCGTCTGACCTGTGATGTAGGCGGCGTCTTCGGACAACAGGAAAGCGACGGCGGCGGCGACATCTTCTGCCGCGCCGAGCCGCTTCAACGGGATCGCCTTGAGCATGTCCTGCTTGACCTGCTCGGGGAGATCATGGGTCATGTCGGTGGCAATGAAGCCCGGCGCAACGGCGTTGCAAGTGATGGCACGTCCGCCGAGTTCCCTGGCCACGGACTTGGTCATGGCGATCACGCCAGCCTTGCTGGCGGCGTAGTTGGCCTGTCCGGCGTTACCCGAAAGACCTATCACCGAAGCAATGTTGACGATCCTGCCGATTTTCTGGCGCATCATAAGAGGCGCCACAGCCTTTGTAAAGTAGAAGGTGCCCGTCAGGTTGACATCCAGAACCTGTTGCCACGCTTCAGGCTGCATCCTCAGGAGCAGGCCATCGCGGGTGATGCCCGCGTTGTTCACGATACCGTAGATCGGTCCCAGCTCCGCGGCGGCCTTTTCGACCAGGGCCTGGACCGAATCCCAATCGGCCACGTTGCCGGCCAGGGGCAGATACTTGCCCTCTCCCGGCAGGGAAGCGGCGGCTTCCGTCACCGTCTCCTCCATGATATCCACCAGCGCCAGATCGTACCCGCGGGATGCCAGGACGCGAGCGATCGCCAAGCCGATGCCTCGTCCCGCCCCCGTGATGATCACGGCCTTGTCACTCATCTGCCACTCCTTGGTTGCGGAATCGGTCCGCGGTCCGGACGAAAGGGAGTAAAGCGCGGCATTATGCCAACAACTCAGCGAGCCTGTCCAGCACCGTATCGAGATCCGCCGCGGTGCCGACGGGCAGGAACGTGATGTCCGGATGTTCCCGCCGCGCCATGTTGCTCAGGACCTTGCCCGGCCCTACCTCCAGGACGACTCGCGGCTTCTCGCCACTTGCAGCGCCGGAGGCGATCACGTTCAGACTATCGTGCCACAGGACCGGTGAGGTCAGCTGGCGCCGGAAACCGTCCTTGAGCGTCGCGCCCGCCGTGGCGGGACCGGCGGTGACGTTGGCCACCAGAGGCGCGGACGGGTCGGCGACGGGGACATCCTCGAGATGCTGGGCGAAAGACGCCGCGGCGTCTACCAGCAGCGGCGAATGGAAGGCGCCACTGACATTCAGGCGGATCGCCCGCTTGGCGCCCGCCTCCTTGAGAGCCGCACACGCGGCTTCGACGGCCGCCACCTCGCCCGAGATGGCGATCTGAGCGGACGAGTTGTGATTGGCCAGCACGACGACGCCGTCCGTCTCGGTGACCCTCGCGCAGACGCTTGACACCACATCGGCCGGCAAGCCCATCACAGCGGCCATGGTGCCCGGCCGCTCTTCGCCTGCGGCGAACATCAGCTCGCCGCGCTTGCGTACGAGTTTCAAACCATCCGCGGGCTGCATGGCGCCTAGGGCCACCGCGGCCGAGAACTCGCCCAGGGAATGGCCCGCGGCCACGCTCGGAACGATGCCCTTTTCACGCAGTGCCAGGGCCACGGCAACCGAGTGCGCCAGGATGGCGGGCTGGGCGTTCCAGGTTTCGGTGAGCGTTTCGGCGGGACCTTCGAACATCAGCTCCGTGAGGCGATGCGCGAGGATGTCGTCCACTTCGGCAAGGAAGCGGGCGCCGGGATCGTCACCGCCGGCAAGATCGCCGGCCATGCCCACGGCCTGGGAGGCTTGTCCCGGAAAAAGCATCGGCAACCTGTACATGTGAGTCCTCCGGCGGGTAGCGTCAGGATGTGGTCCGCAAGCGTTTCATCAGACGCGCGGGCATGTCGTGTGCGGCGAGCCTCGCGGCGATGAGCAGGGCGTTGGTGACCGCGCGTGCCGAGCTGGCGCCGTGGCCGATGATGACCGAGCCGTGTACGCCGAGCAGGAGAGCGCCACCGGTCGAGGTGTAGTCCATGCGGTTCAGCAGGCCACCAAGACCCGTCGCCTGGGCTCCTTCAGCGGCGTCACGGGTGCTTTCCCGATAGGCCTTGTACAGGAAGGCACCGAATCCCTCCACCAGCTTCAGGACCATGTTGCCGGTAAAACCGTCCGTGACGACCACGTCTGACGCGCCGAACAGCAGCTGGCGGCCTTCCACGTTGCCCACGAAATTCAGGTCCGAGGCGGCCAGCAGCGCATGGGCGGCGATTGTCAACTCGTTGCCCTTGCTGGCCTCCTCGCCGATGTTGAGCAAGCCGACACGCGGCGTGGCGACTGCAAGCAGTTCCCTTGCGTAGACGTCCCCCATCACGGCGAAGGTCAGGAGGTGCTGCGGACTGCACTGGACGTTCGCACCCGCGTCGAGCATCAGGAAACGGCTGTCGTAAGTGGGAATGACCGTGGCGATGGCTGGTCTGTCGACACCTTCGAGTCGCCCCAGGAGCATCAGGCTGCCGGCGACCATGGCGCCGGTGCTGCCGGCGCTGAAGACAGCCTGCACCCGGCCGTCCTTGTGGTCGCGCATGGCGCGAGCGACCGGGGAATCGGGCTTGGCCCGCACGGCCTGGGCCGGAGACTCGTCCATCTCGATAACCTGCGAGCAATGGACGATCTCGTAGTCTGACGGTACGTCAGCGAGGCCAGCGATCTCTTGCTCGATAGCGTCCCGAACACCGTAGAGAGCGAGACGAAAACCGCCTTCGCGCAACGCGTCGAGTGCGCCGGGCACGATCGCCGACGGGCCGACATCACCGCCCATGGCATCGACGGCGACGACGGGCGGTTCCGACGCAGAGCGGCTCATTCAGCGTCCTCCATGCCGAAATTCACGTCCTATTCGACGACCATCACTTCACGCTCACCGTAATGACCGCATTTGCGACATACGCGGTGAGGGCGGCAGGTCTCGCCGCAATGAGGGCAGCGCGACACGTTGGGCGAGGCGATATTCCAGTGCGAGCGCCGCTTGCCTTTCTTGGCATGACTCGTCTTCTTCTTGGGAACAGCCATCTCGATTCCTCTTTTCCGTTGTCCCTCAGGACGGCAAGCCGTCCCAGCGGGGATCGATTATCTCCTGGTCGCAAGCGCAGGGTGCGGCGTTGCGGTTTGCGCCGCAATGGGCGCAGATACCGAGGCAGTCATCCTTGCAGATCATCTTGTGAGGCAACGTCAAGAGCGCTGTCTCCTTCAGGGCGGGCGTCAGATCGACCTCACCCCGCGACTGGTGCACCGTCCAGGCCGTGCCTTCTTCCTCCGTGGCGAGGCGATTGTCGCGGACGATCACGACATCCACTTCCGCGACATAGGCCAGTTCGAATCCGTTGAGGCATCGATCACACTCTGCCTCGCCGTAGACGGTCAGGTCCCCCCGTATGGAAACAAGGGCTTCCGTGCTGTCGGCCAGCAACTCCCCCGTCAGACGCAAATCGCCCGCATCCCCTTCTTCGAGATCCAAGCGGTGGGTCTCATCGACGGGCAGCGTAGAGCGTCCGCAGGGCAGGTTGTCCAGATTCAGCTTCATGCAAGCGCCCCACGTTACAAGCCGCTGGGCCGTCTGTCAAGACGACCCAGGTGTGCCGACGGACCGTGCAAAGGTCGCACGGTCTCGGTTTCGCGGCGATCCAAGCTCAGCCGAAGATGATGCCAAGCTCCAGCTTGCCGTTCTCGACCGAATCCGAGGCATGCACGGCGTTCTGGGTAAGCGAGGTGCCGAACAGCGAGCGGATCGTGCCGCAGGCGGCGTCGGCGGGATTGGTGGCGCCCACCAGCTCACGCAGTTTCACGATGGCGTTCTCGCGCTCCAGATGCACCGCCACGACAGGTCCGGAAGCGATGTAGTCCACCAGCTCCGGAAAGAACGGACGTTCCTTGTGCACGGCGTAGAAACGCTCCACCAGCTCCCGGTCAAGGTGCTTCAGGGCCAGATTCTTGATGCGAAATCCGTTCGCCTGGACCATGGCCAGGAGCTCACCGATCTTCTGGGACTCGGCGGCAACGACTTCCGGCTTGATCATCATGTATGTCTGCTCCAACTGACTGTCCTCCAATCTATTGTGGCGCGTCCTTCCAGATTTCCTTCAACAATGGCACGACATCCACGGGCCGATCGGCGACCGGGATGTTGGCCGCTTCGAGGGCCTGCTTCTTCTCGGCCGCTGTCCCGGTGCCACCGGTGACGATGGCGCCGGCGTGCCCCATGCGCTTGCCCGGAGGCGCGGTGCGGCCGGCGATGAAGGACACGACGGGGATGTCCATGTTGGCCTTGATGTACTCCGCGGCGCGTTCCTCGGCGTCGCCGCCGATCTCGCCGATCATCACCAGGGCCTTGGTGTCGGCGTCGGCATCGAAAGCCCTCAAGGCGTCCATGAAATTGGTGCCGATGACGGGATCGCCACCGATGCCCAGGCAGGTGGTCTGACCCAGTCCGGCCCTTGTCAGGGCGTCGACCACCTCGTAGGTCAAGGTGCCGCTGCGCGAGATCAGACCGACCGAGCCGGGAGCCACGATGTTGCCGGGCATGATGCCCATCTTCACCTTCTGGCCGGGGTTGATGAAGCCGGGGCAGTTGGGACCGATCAGCCGCACGCCCCTCTCCTCGAGGTACGGGATGACCTTCACCATGTCGAGGGTGGGCACGCCCTCGGTGATGCAGACCACCAGCTTGCAGCCGGCGTCGGCGGCCTCGCTGACCGCGCCCGCCGCGCCCGCTGGCGGCACGAAGATGACCGAGGCCTCGGCGCCGGTCTCCGCGACCGCCTCGGCGACCGTGTCGAACACGGGCACCTTGCCCTCGAAGGTCTGCCCCCCGCGGCCCGGCGTCACGCCCGCCACGAGGTTGGTGCCGTAATCCAGCATGGACTTGGCGTGGAAACTCCCGTCGCGGCCCGTGATGCCCTGGACGAGGATCTTGGTATCGCCGTTGCAAAAGATCGCCATGACTCTCTCCCCTTCCGCCGGTTACTTGCCGGCCTGCTCGATGGCCTTCTGCACGGCCTCGTCCATGGTGGCGGCGGGGATCAGGTCGGTCTCCGCCAGGAGCTCGCGAGCCTCGGTCTCGTTGGTGCCGGTGAGACGGACCACGATGGGTACCTTGATGTCCAGACGCTTGGTGGCTTCGATGATGCCCTTGGCCACATCGTCGCAGCGGGTGATACCGCCGAAGATGTTGAAGAGGATCACCTCGACGTTGGGATCGCGCAGGATGATCTCCAGGGCGCTGACGACCTTGTCGGGATTGGAGCTGCCACCGATGTCCAGGAAGTTCGCCGGCATGCCGCCGTAGTACTGGACCAGGTCCATGGTGGCCATGGCCAGACCCGCGCCGTTAACGAGACAGCCGACGTTGCCGTCCAGCTTGACGAAGGAGAGCTCGGCCTCGCGGGCAAGGCGCTCGCTCTCGTCCTCTTCGTCCAGGTCGCGCAGGGACTCGAATGTCGAGTGACGGTACAGGGCGTTGTCGTCCAGGTTCATCTTCGCGTCGATGGCCTTGCCCACGCCCTCGTCGGTGAAGATGTAGGGGTTGATCTCGGCCAGGGAGGCGTCGGCGTGCATGAAGGAGACGTAGAGCTTCTTCATGCCCACGGCCAGCTGGCGGGCCTTCTTGATGTCGTCGGTCATCTTCATGGCGATGGTGAGCGCCTGGTGGTCCAGCAGGCCGTACCGGGGATCGATCGCGAACTTGTGGATCGCCTCGGGATTATCCTTGGCCACCTGTTCGATCTCCACGCCGCCTTCGGCGCTGGCCATCAGCAGCACGCGACGGCTGCCCCGGTCCACGAGCATGCCCACGTAGTATTCCTCGGCGATGGTCTCGGCAGGTGTGATCAGCACCTTGTGCACCGTGTGTCCCTTGATGTCCAGGCCGAGGATGTCGCCGGCGTGCTTACGCACGTCGTCCTCGGTCTCGCAGAATTTAACGCCGCCGGCTTTGCCGCGACCGCCGGTCAACACCTGGGACTTGACCATCACCGGCAGGCCGTATTCCCGGGCCAGCGCCAGGGCGCCGTCCACCGAGTCGGAGACATCGCCGGGCGGCACGAGAAGACCGGCGGCTCGGAACAGTTCCTTCGCCTGGTATTCGTGGATGTTCACGGGATAACCTCGCTGTGGTTGATGATCCTGGACGCAGAGCGGCGGGGAGCGGCCGGCCACTCCCCGCACACACGATCAGTCGATGAATTGTGCCAGCAGCGTCCCCAGATCGGGGCTGCCGATCTCCTGCAGATCGTAGCCGACGCGGGCGACGGGCTTGTCGATGTCGACAATCCGCGTCAAGTCGATGGGCGTGCCGATGACGACGGCGTCGCACTCGACGGCGTTTATCGTATTCTCGAGGTCCTTGACCTGCTCCGCGCCGTAGCCCATGGCCGGCAGCAGGGAACCGATCTCGGGATAGATCTCGAAGGTCTCGGCGAGTTTGCCCGTGACCCAGGGACGCGGATCGACCAGGTCGGCGGCGCCGCAGCGCAGGGCCGCGATAACACCCGCGCCGTAGGTCATGCCGCCATGGGTCAGGGTCGGACCGTCCTCGATGACCAGCACGTTCTTGCCGTGAATCAGTTCGGGATGGTCGACCGTCAGGGGCGAGGCTGCCTCGATGATGACGCAATCGGAATTGATGCTGCGTACGTTCTCGCGAACTTCATCGATCTGCTCGAACTGGGCCTCGACGACCTTGTTGATGATCACCACGTCGGCCAGCCGGATGTTGGTCTCGCCGGGATAGTAGCTCAACTCGTGGCCGGCACGGTGGGGGTCGGCCACGACGATGTGCAGGTCGGGCTTGTAGAACGGCGTGTCGTTGTTGCCGCCGTCCCACAGGATGATGTCGGCCTCCTTTTCGGCCTCGCGCAGGATCGCCTCGTAGTCGACACCGGCGAAGATCACGTTACCGCGCACGATGTGCGGCTCGTACTCCTCCATCTCCTCGATGGTGCAATCGTGCTTGGTCAGGTCGTCGAGGGTGGCGAAGCGCTGCACGGCCTGCTTGGCCAGATCGCCGTAGGGCATGGGGTGACGGATGGCCGCGACCTTGAGTCCGGCGGCCTGCAGGATCTCGCTGACGCGACGGGTCGTCTGGCTCTTGCCGCAACCAGTGCGCACGGCACAGATGGCGACGACGGGCTTGGTGCTCTTGATCTGGGTCTCCCGTTCACCCAGCATCGTGAAATCGGCGCCGCAGGCGTTGATCAGGGCGGCCTTGTGCATGACATCCTCGTGGGATATGTCGCTGTAGGAGAAGACGCAGGTCTGCACGTCGTGCTCCGCGATCAGACGCGGCAGATCCTCTTCGGCCTCGATGGGAATGCCGTTGGGATAGAGCTTGCCCGCCAGTTCCGGCGGATAGGCCCTGCCGTCGATGTCCGGAATCTGGGCGGCCGTGAAGGCGATGACCTCGTACTTCTCGTTGTCGCGGTAGACGCAGTTGAAGTTGTGGAAGTCGCGCCCAGCAGCGCCGACGATGATGATCTTTTCCCTGCTCATGGGAGACCGTCCTCTCTTGTATGTGAACACGCGTTGATGCGCCGACCCTACCGTCGCGGCGGGGCGTGCCGGCCGTGCGCGACGCTGTCGATTTTGTTCAGGGCAGGCGCTTGATGGACTCGATCAGACCACTCGTGGAACGTCCGGGACGCATGGGCACACGCATCACGTCACCACCCCAGGAACGCACCTCCGGCGCTCCGACGATCTCATCCTCGGCATACTCGTCGCCCTTGACCAGCACGTCCGGTCTGACGAGCGCGATGGTCTCCAGCGGCGTTGGTTCGCCAAATATGGTAAGTGCCGCAACGGGGCGCAAATACTGCAACACGGCACAACGGTCGACGACGGGCACGAGGGGGCGTCCGGGCCCCTTCAGGGCACGCACCGAGGCATCGGAATTCACGGCCACCAGCAGGATATCCCCACAGGCCGCGGCTTCCGCCAGGTATTCCACATGACCGCGGTGCAGTAGATCGAAACACCCGTTAGTGAACACGATACGCTCGCCGCGGGCGTGCACGCGTGCCGCCCAGTCGGCGAGATCATCGCGCTCCAGCAAGGGAGCGACGCCGTTCATCGCTGCACCGCTTCGGTGAGCTGGGCGGCTGTAATGGCCGCCGTGCCGAGTTCGGCCACGGCCAGGCCGGCGGCGTGATTCGCGAGATTCGCGGCTTCCAGGAAGGTTGCCTCCGCGGCCAACGCGGCCGTATAGACTGCGACGACCGTATCACCGGCCCCGGTGACGTCGAAGACGTCGCGGGCCTCGGTGGGTAGATGATGCTCGTCGGCGCCCTCGAACAGGGCCATGCCGTGTTCCCCCCGCGTGATGAGCACGGATTGGGCTCCCGTACGTTCCAAAAGCGTCCGCGCGGCACGTTGCAGGGAGTCGGGATCCACGATGGCGATGGCGGTGGCGGCGCCGGCTTCCTTCTGGTTGGGGGTCAGGGAGGTGCAGCCGCGGTACTGGACGTAGTCCCCGTTCTTCGGGTCCACTACGGCGGGTGTCCCGGCGGTGGTGGCCATGGCGATCACGTCGCGCAGGACGCCGTCCGTCAGCACGCCCTTGCCGTAGTCGCTGACCACGACGGCGTCGAAGGGCCCACGGTCGCGCAGCCGGCGGACCAGATCATCGCAATGATCCTCGTCCAGCGCCGCATCCGCCTCGATATCCGCGCGGACCACCTGCTGGTGGTGTGCGATGATGCGGGTCTTCAGGGTAGTGCGCCGGTCTTCCACCCGCAGCAGCCCGGTGGCGGCGATCCCCCGCTCGTCGAGCAGGCCCGCGAGTGTGCGGGAGGTTTCCCCGGTGCCGGCGGCGGCGAACAGCTCCACGTCGGCGCCCAGGGTCCGGATGTTGGCGGCGACGTTGGCGGCACCGCCCAGCTTGACGGTCTCTCGGCGCAACCTGACCACTGGCACCGGCGCTTCGGGACTGATGCGATCCACCTCGCCCCAGAGAAAACGATCGACCATCGCGTCACCCACGACGGCCAGGCGCAGGTCGGCGAAGCGCGCGAGGATTTCGAAATTACGATGCGGCATGTGGACTCCCGGGTCTGAACGAGCAGGTCAACGCCCGCAAACTAGCACCGGCGGTGCAGGCAGTCAATATGGTGAAGCTGGCGCGCCGGTCTTCCGTGCGTTAACATGGTGACGCCACCAACCGGGAGGTACCCGTGGAAAAGAAGCAACCGCAGAAGATCAGCCTGGAACTGGGCGCGGATCAGGCCGAGGGGATCTACAGCAACCTGGCGCTGATCACTCACTCCACCAGCGAGTTCATCGTGGATTTCGCCAAGCTGTTGCCCGGCCTGCCCAAGGCCAAGGTCTGTGCCCGCATGATCATGACACCCCAGAACGCCAAGGCCCTCTTGAAGACCCTCGAAATCAACGTGCAGCGCTACGAGGAGAATTTCGGGGAGATCAAGCTGCCGGGCAAGCCCCCGGCGGAGTTCGGTTTCCAGACGTCGGATACGAAAAACTAGTGCTCTGTCAAGCTTGACGGAGCGCTAGCGGCCGTCGCCCGGGTTCGACGACTCAATCGATCAAGCGTCGGAAACGGAACGTCGCCAGGCTCAACAACACCACCAGCCAGACCACCAGCCCCAGGAACGGTCCCGCGTTCTCCGCGAGGCCGTAGCCGCGGCCGACCATGTCGTGGAAGACGGTGATGGCCTGCCCGGTCGGTAGGACCATGCCGATCTGCTTCATGAAGCCGGGGACGATCTCCAGCGGCCACCAGAGCCCGCCGAGGGGCGCGAGCGTCATGCTCGCCGTCATGCCGATGCCGTCGGCCTGGCCGGGCGTGCGGCAGAACGTGGCCAGCACCAGGGCCAGGGCGGTCGAAACGCCAGTGAACAGGACCATCAGGACCACCAGCGACGCCATGGACTCGCCGTAGTCGATATTCATCACCAGGGCGTTCAACAGGAGCAGGATGGCCATCTGCAGCATGCCGACGACCCAGGGGCCGAATAACATGCCGAGCGCCAGCAGGGCGGGCGACGCGGCGCCCAACCTCAGCCGGGTCAAGGTGCCGTTGCGCCGCTCGATCACCACGTCTCGTACGGACATCAGCATGAACATCATGACGAACATCAACGTGTAGGCGGGTCCGGTGTGCTGGCCGCCCTTGCTCAGCTTCAGCTCGACCTGCTCGCGGCGGCCGAGGAACTCGCTGACGAGGGTCAGGCGCGGCGCGTTCCAGAGCGAGTCGAAACGGGCGGTGTCGAAGGCGGCGGGAGCGGCCCGGCGACCGACGCGCTCGGCCTCGATCCGCATCACCGCCGTCTCCAGGTCCGTGCGCGCCGTCTGGGCGCTGAACCGATCCGCGTCGTGGAAGAACGATAGCGGGGCCGGCCGGTCGGTGCTGAGACTGTCGGCGAAGCCGGCCGGGATGTAGAGCACCGCGGTGCGGCGTCCCTCCCGCACCAGTTCCCGGGCCAGGGACTCGGAGCCCAGGGTATCCGCCACGACCACGCGGTAGGCCTCCCTACCGGCCAACTCGGCGATCAACGACTCCGAGTCGCCGCTGCGGTCCGCATCGAAGACCGTCACCGCCGGGAGGCCGCCGCCGGAATCGAAGGCCCCGAACATCATGCCCATCAGGATGGAGAACATCATGGGCATGCCGAAGAGCCAGAAGAGGTTGCCGCGGTCGGCCAGGATCTTGCGGACGTGCAGTTCGACGAGTGCGAGCAGGGTGTGTCCCATCACAGCAGCTCCCCCCTACGCTCGCGGCGGCGCAGCAACAGCAGGGCGACCACCAGCAGGACGGCGGACATGCCGGCGAGGACCGACAGGGAGTCGGTCACCGCGGCCAGGCCCTTATCGTAGGAGACGATCGCGGTGAAGCCCTCGTTGGCCCAATAGTTGGGCGTGAAGCGGGCCGCGGAACGGATGAACGCCGGCATGGCCTCCGCGGGCACGAAGTTGCCACCGATAATGGCCATGAACAGGATGAGGCCGGTGCCAATCTGGCCCATCTGCTTCTCGGTCCGCGTCAGCATCGCCAGGACGAGGAAGACGGACGCCAGGGCGGCGCTGGTCATCAGCGCCTGGACCGGCAGGGCCAGGAGATCCGGCCCCAGGTTCAGGCGGAACACCAGACGTCCCACGGCGAAGAGAATCAGCAACTGCAGCAGTCCGTTGGCGGTGGCGAAGGCCCATTTACCCAGCAGCAGGTCCCGGGCGCGCAGGGGCGAGGCGAGCATCCGGCGCAGGGTACCGCCCTCCCGTTCCCGGTGGACGTCACCGCCGGCGCCTCCGGCCGAGAACATCAGGAAGAATACGGCCATGGCCGGCAGGAACCAGTCGAACATGTTGCGGCTGGCGCGGGCGTCCTCGTTCTCCGCGAGTTCCTGGCCGGAGCGGTCTTCCACCCGCAGATCGATACTCGCCTGGTTGAACGCGTCCTGGAGAGTGATCTGGTTGTCCAGCAGCGTGCGGAGTTCCTGCCAGGCGTCGCGGGCCTCGGGGGAACCGTCACGGACATTCTGGTAGACATCGAGTAGCGAGGCGTTCTCGAACAGGCCGCCGAAGGCGTCGTCCGCACCCTGTTCCGGATACCAGTCGCCGGGCCAGGCCCCGAAATAGGCGGCTTCGCCCGCCTGGACGTAGAGCAGCATCCGCTCGAGGATCTGCTCCACGATACCGGCCTTGAACTCGGAATTGATGTCTTTCCAGAGAGTGATCTCCACCTTTTCGCCGCTCACCAGACGGGTCAGCAGGTCGTCGGGAATGATCAGCGCGGCTCGTATCTCGCCCTTGCGGACCAGACGTTCGGCTTCGTCGCGCTCGAGCCAGGAGACCTCGAAGAGCCCCGTCTCCCGCAACGCGTCGTCGAGGGGCTGGCGGAGCAGCGCGGGCACGTCGCCGACGACCGCCAGGGGAATCTTGCTGAGGCCGGCATCCCCGCCGAGACCGCCGAAGGAGAGGCCGAGGATAGCCGTCAGGACCAGCGGCAACAGCAGGGCCACGACCACGGCGTTGCGGTCGCTCCACCAGCGGCGCATATCCTTCACGATCACGGCACGCAGCAGCAAGGCGTCCTCCTATTCGCGCAGGGCGCGTCCGGTGACCTTGAGGTAGAGGGTTTCCAGATTGGGCCGGATGATCTCCAGCTGATCGAGGGTGAGGCCGCGCCCGGCGAGCTCGCCCTGCAGTACGGGCAGCAGGGTGGCGCCGTCGCGGCATTCGATCTGCAGCTTGCCGCGTCGTTCGCCCACTTCCAGCACGTCTTCGTGGGCCGTGAAGGCTTCGGCCAGGGCCGCCAACTCGGCCGCCGGCACCTGGCATCTCACCAGGTCCACCTCGCCGATCTGTCGTATCAGTTCCTCCTTGTCTCCCAGGGCGACCATGCGTCCCTGGTCGATCACGGCGATACGGTCGCAGAGCTGTTCGGCTTCCTCGAGATAGTGGGTGGTATAGAGGACGGTCAGGCCTTCGTCGTTCATCTGACGGATCAACTCCAGAATGCGCGAACGGGCCTGGGCGTCGATACCCACGGTCGGCTCATCCAGGAACAGGACTTCGGGGCGATGCACCAGTCCGATCATGATGTTCAAGCGCCGCTTCATGCCGCCCGAAAAGCCCTTGACGGGCCGACGCGCGTGATCGACCAGTTGACTCACCTCGAGCAGTTCTCCCACCCTGACGCGCAGGGTTTTCTCGTCGAGTCCGTACAGCCTCCCCCAGAATTTCAGGTTCTGCTCGGCGCTGAGCTCTTCGTACAGGGCGAGTTCCTGGGGCACCACGCCGATCCGGCGGCGCACCTGGACCGGATCCCGTGTCACATCGTGACCGCAGACCGTGATGGTCCCCGAATCGATGGGCAGCAACGTGGACAGGGCCGAGATGGTGGTCGTCTTGCCGGCGCCGTTGGGCCCGAGCAGTCCGAAGATCTCTCCCTTGCTCATGTCGAAGGAGATGCCGTCCACGGCGGTCACGGTGCCGAAACTCTTCACTAGCTCGGAGACCTGGATCATGAAGTGTGCTCCCGGTCGAGTTCTTGTCCGCTTTCCGGAGCGGCAGGCGCCGTCTCGGTGCTGGTGTTGCGCGGTTGCGTTTTCCAGCGGCGATGAATCCAGAAGTAGTGGTCGGGATGCTCGCGCACCATGCCGGCCAGGACATCCGTGTAGGTCCGCGTCAGTTCGAGCACCGCCTCCTCGACGTCCCAGGCCGGGTCCACGTGGATGGGGTCGTGGAAGCGCGCCACGTGCGTGCCGTCCGCCTGGCGCACCAGGAAGACGGGTATGATGGGACACTTCAGCTTGTAGGCGAAGTAGGCGAGACCGCGGGGCGTCGAGGCCAGCCGCCCGAGGAAATCCACGAAGATTCCGTCATCCCCGGCATTGGCGTCCGGCAAGACACCGACGAAGCCGCCCGAGCGTACGTGTCGCACGAGCTGGCGCACCGAGGCGTCGGCCCGGATGACGCCCAGGCCGGCGCGGTCGCGGATCTTGTTCTGCAGACGATCGGCCCAGGGATTGGACTGTGTGCGCACCAGATACTTGGTGGGGTAGGCGTACGCCGACAAGGCGGCACCGAGCAGCTCCCAGTGACCGAAGTGACCGGTCATCAGCAGGGCGCCCTCGCCGGCGGCACGCAAGCCGTCCAGGTATTCGGTATCCTCCAGTCGGACACGGGACCGGATGCGAGCCGGGGTGAGCCGCGCCAGCGCGAAGAAGGCGAGGAGGTTGACGCCCAGGTTGGCGTAGATACGTTCGGCCAGGTCCCAGAGCGACAGCACGTCCCTGTCCGGGAACGCGTGCGCCAGGTTGTCCAACACCACCTGGCGGCGGGCGCCCACATGCCTGAAGATGAAATGGCCCAGAGCGCGCCCCGCCTGCTCCAGCCAACTCTCGGGCAGGATGCTGGCAAGGGCGAACACCACGCACAGGAGCGTGTATTCCAGGGCCCAGCGTATCTTCTTGAGCATGAAACCACTCCCGACGATCGGCCAAGAGCACTCCGTTACACCTAGGGAATCCAGATCTTACGGGCGATCCCCCCCCCCGGCAACCTCGCAATCAACCCGGCCATCTCCAACGCCAGTAGACCCTCGTGCCAGATGTCTTCTGTGCCCGCCCAGTGCTTGCGCAACTCCGACAACCTCAAGCCCGTCAGGTCCAGGCGGTCCCAGATCCAGCGCGCCGCCGAACCGGACACCGGCAACATCGCCGCGGGAGGTTCGCCCGGCTCCGGTACGTTACCCGACGGGTACCCCAGCACCTCGATGACATCGCTGACACGATCCACCAGGTGAGCGCCCTGCTTCAGCAGGTGATGACAGCCCAGACAACCATCCACGTCGACCGGTCCGGGCACGGCGAAGATCTCCCGCCCCTGGTTCAGCCCGTGATAGGCCGTGGACATGGCGCCGCTGCGCAACGGAGCCTCCACGACGATCACCCCCCGCGCCAGACCGGACACCAGCCGGTTGCGGCGGGGAAACAGGAACGGCAATGGCGCGGTCCCGTCGACAGCCTCGGTCACGACACACCCCCGACGTTCGATACGGCGCCGCAGCTCGACGTGGCCGGCCGGATAGGTGCGGTCTACACCCGTGGCCATGACCGCCACGGTGACACCGTCGGCCTCGAGCGCGCCGACGTGCGCGGCCGCATCGATGCCCAGGGCGAGGCCGCTGACGATGACCCACCCTGCGCGGGACAGGTCGGCCGCCAGCCGGCGCGCCACGGCCACGCCCCGCGCGCTGGCTCGTCGGGTGCCCACGATGGCCACCGCGGGCTGTCGCAGGACGCTAGGGTCACCGCTGCCGCGGATGAGGTCCGGCGGCTTGTCCACTTCGTGCCAGAGGTGTGGCCAGTGAGCGGCGCCGCGGCGCAGGGTCCAGACGCCGCCCGTCGGTGTGTCGGTACGCAGATCGGACATAGGATGTTGCCTTCCCGGGAGGTCGCAGGAGGGAACCGTTGAATTCGCTGTCGGGAGGGTGCGTGCAGCGGCGTCTCGCCCGCTAGGTCATGAATCGTCTCGCCGGGGTGCCGTTAGATCTCATCCTGCGCCTCGGCGGGAGGCGTTTCGGGAAGGGTCCAGGTGAGATACAGTTCGCGCAACTTGTGCCGGAGCTGGTCCAGGCCCTGGCCGGTGGCGGCGGAGATCAGCAGGGGGGCGTGTCGGCTGTGGTTTTTGGCCCAGCCCGCCACTTCCCTCTGGATGTCGCCGATGACCTCCGCGTCCACCAGGTCGAATTTGTTGAGTACGACGGCGAACGGCAGGTCCGCGAGACGCCGGCCGTATTCGGTCAGCTCCTGGCGCAGTATGGCGAGCACGGACACGGGCGCCGGGTCGGTCACGTCGACCAGGTAGACCAGGGCACGCGTCCGCTCCACGTGCCGCAGGAACTCGTGGCCCAACCCTTTGCCGTCGCTGGCGCCTTCGATCAGACCGGGGATGTCGGCCAGGGAACAGCTGGTATAATCGCCCAGGTCGACGATGCCGAGATTGGGCGTCAAGGTCGTGAAGGGATAGTCCGCGATCTTCGGCTTGGCCGCGGTGAGACGGCTCAGCAAGGTCGATTTGCCGGCGTTGGGCAGGCCGATCAGGCCGATGTCCGCCAAAAGCTTCAATTCCATCCGCAGTTGCCGGGACGCGCCGGGCCGACCGGGTGTCGAGATATGCGGAGCCTGTCGTTGCGGCGAGCGGAACTCGTAATTACCGCGCCCGCCTCGACCGCCGGCGGCCGCGCAATGCCGTTGGTTGGGTTCCGTGAGATCGCAGACGACTTCGTTGCTGTGCGCATCGTAGATGATCGTGCCGCAGGGAACCGAGATCTCGAGATCTTCGCCGGCGGCGCCCGATTTGCGAGCGCCCCCCCCCTGCTTTCCGGCGTCCGCCGCGTAGGTCTTGCGGTAGCGAAAATCCTGCAGGGTCGACGTCTCTGCGGTGGCCACCACCCAGATGGAGCCGCCGGCGCCGCCGTTGCCGCCGCTGGGGCCGCCGCGCGGCACACCCTTCTCGCGGCGGAAGGCAATGCAGCCATCGCCGCCCTTGCCGGCGGCGACGCTGATCTCGGCAACATCGATGAACTTCAACTCAACCTCCGAAGCTCTCTATGGCGCGGCGGATGCGAACGCCCGCCTCGCGTAGCGTCTCCTCGGAATCGGCGTAGCTGAGGCGCAGGTGATTGGGCACGCCGAACGGTTCCCCGGGCACCACGGCCACCTTCTCCGCGCCGAGCAGGTGCTCGGCCAGGCGCATGCACCCGCCGGTCTGGCGGCCCTCGCCGAGCAGGCCGCGGATGTCCGCCAGCAGATAGAAGGCGCCTTCGGGCAATTTGAATTCGAGTCCCGGGATGTCGTGCAGCTCCTCGACGAGCACATCCCGTCGTCTCTGGAAGGCACGGGCCATGGCCTCCACTTCGTCCCGGCAGTCGAACGCCACCAGGGCCGCCTTCTGGGCGATCGTGTTGACGTTGCTCGTGGAGTGGCTCTGCAGCCGCGTCATGGCGCTGATGGTCTGTTCGTCGGCGATGCCGAACCCGACCCGCCAGCCGGTCATGGCATAGCTCTTGGACAGACCGGTCACCGTCACGATGCGGTGACGCAAGTCGGGGGCCACGGTCATCAGCGGCACGTGTCCCTCGTCGGTGTAGACCAGATCCTCGTAGATCTCGTCGGTGAGGATGAAGAAACTGGTCTTGCGGAAATACGCCGCCAGTTCCTCCAGCTCGGCCCGCGTGTACACCGCACCGGACGGGTTGGACGGCGTGTTCATGATCAGCGCCTTGGCGCGACCGGCGCCGGCGCGCTCCAGATCCTCGGCCGTGATCTTCCAGCCCGGCCGGGACGGGATCACCGGGATCATGCGTCCGCGCAGGGCCGTGATCTGGGCCGGGTAGGTCACCCAGTAAGGCACGGGCACGGCCACCTCGTCGCCCTGGTTGAGCAGCATCGAGAGGGCGTTGTAGAGAACCTGCTTGGCTCCGTTGGAGACGATCACTTCCTTCGCGGAGATGGCCACACCGGTCCGCGCGGCGTAGACGTCGGCCACCCGCTGGCGAAGTTCGGGGATACCCGCGGCCGCCGTGTAGCCGATGCGTCCGCTATCGAGGGCGGCGTGCGCCGCCTCGCAGATGCGGCGGGGCGTGGGAAAATCAGGTTCGCCCGCGGTCAGGTTGACGACGGGCTCTCCCTTGGCGAGCAGTTCCTTGGCCTGTCCCGACAGCTTGAGGGTCGGCGAGTCGCCGAGCACGTCGGACAGCCACCCCAGTCTCAATTGCCCCATCTCGTCTCCTTGCAGCGGATCCCGATCCCGTGAGCGTCTTCACGTTCAATAGTCGCATAAGCTACCGGCCTGGCAAGGCCGATGTCGCGGCCGGGACACGGCGGCCCGATCCGGTGTCGCCGGGGGATTACCTGTCTTTTGCATAACGCGCCCGCAGAGCCTTGGCGGCCGCCGGCGGCACGTACTTCTCTACCGGCCCGCCGCAACGCGCGACATCCCGTACCAGGGTCCCGCTGACCATGGTCAGTTCTGGGCGCGCGAAGAAGATCAGCACCTCGTAGTCCCGCACTAGCGAGCGGTTCATGGCCGCCATGTTCTGTTCGTGCTCCATGTCGCCCGGCGTGCGAAGGCCGCGTATCGCGACGTTCGCCGACACGCGTCGCATGGCGTCCACCAGCAACCCTTCGAAGGAGACGACCTCGACACGGTCGCCGTCGTCTAGGTCCGCGACGGCCGCCTGAACCAGGGAGACGCGCTCTTTCACGTCGAAGAGCGTGGCCCGCCCTCCGTCTGAGACCGCGACGGTGAGCTTGTCGAAGAACCGCAGTGCGCGTGCCAACACGTCGCAGTGGCCCAGAGTAACCGGATCGAACGTCCCGGGATAGATGGCGTGTATGTCACTCATCGTGTCTCTCCATGATCGACAGGGCCGTGGCGCCGTACCGCCGGTGATCGACCCGCCAGCCGGCGGGCGGGGACAGCAACGTCAGTTCCGGAGCGTGTTCCAGTACCACCAGGGCACAGTGGCCACCGCCGACGAGGCGCGAGCAGTCGCGCCAGATATCCGCGGCCAGATCGTCGTCGTAGGGCGGATCGGCCAGGATGACGTCCCGCGCGGCGAGGTCTCCCCCCCTGGTTGCGAGCCAGCGGCAGGCATCCTGCCGCCAGATACGATATCGCGGCTGCTCCGCGCCGCAAAGCTCGAGGTTGCAGCGCACCGCATCGAGAGCTTGCCACGAACGATCGACGAAATCCACATGTCCCGCGCCACGGCTCAACGCCTCGATACCAAGGCCGCCCGCGCCGCAGCACAGATCGACGATCCGCACCTCGCGTATCGCCTCGCCCAGGATCGAGAAGATCGCCTCCTTGACGCGATCAGTGGTGGGACGTGTCGCGTTTCCCGGCGGCGCTTTCAGCCTACGCCCTCGCCAGCTGCCGGCCACGACCCTCACGGCGACTCGCTGCCGGTGTGCCGTTCCCAGTGCAACTTGGCGGCGAGCACGCGGCTGACGAGTTCCCGGGGCTCGGCCAGATCGCTGCGAAACCTGAAGTGCGCCGTGCGGGCGTAGAGCGGCAGCCTGGCGCGCAGCAAGTCCGCGGTGCCCGCCCAGCCGCGGTCCAAGAGCGGTCTCGCCGGCGTCTTGCTCTCCTCGAGGCGACGCCGCAACGTCTCCCAGGGAGCGTCGAGCCAGACGACGGCGCCCCGGCCACGGAGCAGGTCGCACGCTTCCGGACGCTCCACAATGCCGCCACCGCACGCCAACACGAGGTTGCCCGCGGTCGGCAAGCGTTTCAGGGCGGCAAACTCCAGCTCGCGGAAGGCCGCCTCCCCGTCCGCGGCGAAGATCTCGGCCACGGTCCGGCCCGCGCCGGTCTCGATCTCGGCATCCAGATCGTACACGTCCAGCAGAGCGTGTTCACCCAACATGCGGGCGATCGTGCTCTTGCCGCTGGCCATGAAACCGATCAGGGACAACCACATGGTCAAACTCCTTTGCGCGTCGTGCCGGGCGGGCGCGCCGAGCATAATGAAAGTGGCGGCCGCGGGCAAGAGGCACCCATGGCCGCCACTCCATCTTCCCGCCGGCGTTCCCGGCCGGGCGATCAGTACAATTCGTCGTCGGCCCCCACGCAGACCGGCACTTCCGCGCCGTCGGCGTCGAAATCCTGGAGATCGGACGCGTCCCCGCTCGATTCGATTTCGTAACGCAGCAGCTTGCGGTACAGGGTGGACGGGTTGATCTCGAGGATCTCCGCGGCCCGCTTCTTGTGCCCACCGACGCTTTCCAGTACGCGCTGGATGTGGCAGCGCTCCACCTCTTCGAGCGTCACATGGCTGCCGAGCAGCGTGGCCGTCACCGAACCTTCGCTGACGGGATCCGCCACGCCCGGCGGCAGATCGGCCCGGCCGATGCGGTCGCTTTCGCGGATGATGCAGGCGCGCTCGATCACGTTCTCGAGTTCACGCACGTTGCCGGGCCACTCGTAGCGCATCAGGGACCGCAGCGCATCCTCGCTGATCGCGGTGCCCACGGTGCCGGGGTACTCCGGCCAGTGCTGCTTCAGGAAATGATCGCAGAGCAACGGTATGTCGTCGGGGCGGTCGCGCAGGGCCGGCAAATCGATGGGGATTACGTTGAGCCGGTAGAAGAGGTCGGTACGGAAGTTGCCGATCCCCACTTCCCGCTCCAGATCACGATTGGTCGCCGCGATGACGCGCAGGTCCACCTTGACGGCCCTGCTGGACCCGACGGGGTAGATCTCCCGCTCCTGCAGCATGCGCAGCAACTTCACCTGGATGGCATGGGGCGTCTCGCCGATCTCATCCAGGAAGATGGTGCCGCCCTCGGCCTGCCGGCAGAAGCCGTCGTGGTCGCGGTCGGCGCCCGTGAAAGAACCCTTCACGTGACCGAAGAGCTGGCTCTCGAGCAACGTCTCGGGGATCGCACCGCAGTTGATCGCCACAAAGGGCTTCTTCACCCGCTCGCTACGGTCGTGGATCGTGCGGGCGATCAACTCCTTGCCCGTGCCGCTCTCGCCCGTGAGCAGGATGGTGGCCGGCGTGGCCGATATCTTGTCGATCATCTTGTAGACGGTCTGCATGCGGTCGCTTTGGCCGATGATCTTGGTGTGGACGCGCTTCTTGGTCAACTCGCGCCGCAGCTTCACGTTCTCGCTGCGGGCGTTGCGCAGTTGCAGGGCGTTGCGCACGGCAACCTTGATTTCGTCGTTCTTGCAGTGCTTCTGCAGATACGAGAACGCGCCGAGGTTCACCGCGTCGATGGCCGACTGCTCATTGGCGTACGCGGTCAGCATGATGACCGGCGTCTCGGGATCCACGGCCTTGATACCCTTGAGCAGCTGTATGCCGTCCACCTTGGGCATCTGGATGTCGCTCAGGACCACGTCGAAAGGCGCCTGCTCCATCAGCGTCAACGCCTCGGCGCCGGAGCCGGCTGTGGTCACCTTGTAGCCTTCCTTGCCCAGCAGTATGGACAGGTACTGGCACATGGACTCCTCGTCGTCCACGACCAGGATCCGCTTGTCCTCCATGTATGTCTCTCCCTTGGTAACGCTCTCCGTTCGGGGTCCGCCGGCGGCGGCCCTGTCATGGGGGCTATCGGTCAGATTGCAAACATCTTGAACACGAAAACGCTGAAATAAGATGCGCCGTCCAACAAGTAGGGCAGAATGCAAGAACGCTGGCCGGCATGCAAATCAGCGGCCAACCAGATAGGCGGCTTCCGGCTCCACGCCCATGACCGGGGTTTGCAGCAACGGCAGGACCAACCTGAAGACGGCGCCCTCGTCCGGCGGCGAAACCAGTTCGATCTGCCCGCCGTGGTCGAGCACGATCCGCTTCACGACGGAGAGACCCAGGCCGGTGCCGCCCTTGCGCTCGGTGAAGAAGGGTTTGAAGAGCGAGTCGCGGCATGCCGCCGGCACACCGGGTCCGGTGTCCGCGACGGTGATCTGGCAGGCGGTGTTGTACTCGTCGAGTTCGGCCGTGATGTTCAACTCCCCCATGTGGCCCATGGCTTCGAAACCGTTCATGGCCAGGTTCAGCAGGACCTGCTTGATCTGCTCGCCGTCCATGAGGATGAGCATGTCTTCCGGCTCGACAGCATGCGTCACCAGTGTTCTACCGCCGCGTTCCTCCAGATGCATGCGCAGCTGCAGGGCGACGTCGTCCAGGAAGGGACGCACTTCCACCAGCGTCGGCTGGGCGGGCCGGGTGCTGGCGAAGGCCAGGAAGTCGGTGATGATGTCGTTGACGCGCCGGCTCTCCTTGAGAATCAGCGCCATCAGCTCGCGCTCTTGCTTGTCCAGGGTCAGTTCCCCGGCCAGGATCTCCACGCTACCCCGGATGCTGCCCAGGGGATTTCGGATCTCGTGCGCGATGCCGGCCGAAAGCTCGCCGACCGCCGCCAGTTGGTCCGCCTCGCGCATCTTGGCGCGCATGAGGTTGATGTCTGTCAGGTCCTGGAAGATGGCGACGGCGCCCGTGAGGGCTCCGTCCGACGCTTCGATCGGGCTGACGCTGACGCCCACCGGCAGATCCACGCTGTCACCGCGCAGGATGCGGATCTCCCGCCTCCACACGGGGTCGCCGCCGGACAGGACCTGTGCCAGCGCACGGGTGAAGTCGTGCAATCCCTCACCAAAGACGTTGGTCATGACGTGGCCGAGCGCGAGCTCCTCGTCCAGCATGAGGATGCTCTGCGCCGCTGGATTCAGGCGCTGGATGACGCCGCGGGGATCGATGATCACCAGACCGCTGCTGAGATTATCCATGATGTTGCGCAGATCCGAGCCCAGTGCCTCGGCCCGCCGTGTTTCGCGGCGACATAGCGCCGCTTCGCGACGCCAAGCCACGGCGAGACCCGCCGCGGCGACCAGTGCGAGCACGCAGGTAACGAGAGCCAACAAGACCCGGAGCCTCCACATCAGGGATGGTATCCGCCGCATCACGGGCGGACGAGTGTACAGGAGAGGTTATCGGCAGGTATCGCCAGTACTTGAGGCCATCCCCGGTCCCTGGCCAGCCGCAGTGTGGAAGCGCAACAACGGGGTCAACCGTTGCGTCAGCTTGGGACCAATACCCTTGACACGCTTCAGGTCGGCCGGCGAGAGAAACGGACCCGCGTCCCGTCGCGATTGCACGATCCTGGCGGCCAGGACCGGGCCGACGCCGGGCAGATACACCAGGGTGTCGGCACTCACCAGATTGACGGCGAAAGGAGGGTCGGGCGCCGGGGGCTCGTCTGGCTCCACCGGCGTTCGCGGCAGGAGTGAGGACAGGAACGACGGCTCCCGCCAGGTCCCGTCCGGCCCCATCAACAGCCATTTGCGGATCAGCCGGCCGGCGGCGATCAGGCCTCCCAGCATGAGTAGTCCGAGCGCTTCGCGTCTGGTCAAGTCAGCACCCCTCGCGGGCCAGCGCGCCGTGCGAGACCCGGGCGGGAGGAGTGTTCGCGTGTCAGTGCCGGAACGTCCAGTGCATGCGCCAGCGATTCACCTGGCCGGGACTGGACGACCCCGCGGAAATCGGTACGCGCTGGTTCGTGAGGTTGCGGAGTTCATACCCCAGATCGACGCCCACGAGACGGAAGCCGACGAGGACGTGATGCAGGGTGACCGCCGGCAAACCGACATCGTCGCCGGGCAGCCACGGATCGCTCATATCGCCGCGGTGCTCGAGGGTGTAGCCCAGTTCCAGGATGCCGTCCCCATGGAACCAGGGCTTCTCCCAGAAGACGTTCAGGGCCGCCGATCTTTCGGGAGGCAGCGCGACCGGCGTGCCCGACTTGACGTCGTAGCCGCGTACGGAGACCAGGCCCTCCACGCGCGCCCAGCCGGCGAAACGGCCGGCGCGCCGCAGCCTCATGTTCAGGTTCCAGCCGTCCAACTCGACCTCGTTGGCCCAGCGCCCGGTGTTGGCCTCCCCTGCCAGCGGCCGCCAGCCGATGCCTTCCTGCAGACGCCGCACGGCGCCGTCGACGACCAGCTCGTTGCCCAGCAACCCGGTGCGCCAGGAGATGGCCGCCCGGTCGAGGCTCTCCCAGCCCAGCTCGTCCTCCGGCAACAGGATCGCCTCGTGGCCGGCGCCGGTTACGCGTGCGGCGGTGAACAACTCGTCGCTGCGGGGCGAGCGGCCGCCGTGCTGCAGGCTCAGGCGCGCCCGCTCGTAACCCGCCACCTGCAGGTCCAGGCTCAGCGCAGGACTCCAACCCGCCTGGCTGTGCCAGCGCAGGGCTCCCGCGGGCACCAGGCTCAGACCGCCCACCTGCAGGGGACGCAACGCCGTCAATACCGCTTCCTGCCCGCCGGTGTCGACGGGGCCGGCTTCGGCGTCGGCCCAATCCTCGGTCCCGGTGCCGTCGTCCGCGAGACGCCAGGCCAGCAGGCGCGCGGCCAGTTCCAGTCCGTCGTCGCGGCCGGCGAGCCCGGTCTGGAAGCCTTCCCGCACGAGTTCCAGCTTGCGCTCGCGATCCCATTCCACGTCTGTCCCGTTCACGAAGAACGTGGCTTGCAGCGCGCCGCGGGAGGTGTCGCCGCGCCAGTCGAGGGACGTGCGTTGGACCCATAGTTCCTGGTGGTCCGCAGCGTGCACGGGAAGAACGGTCTTGTGCTTGCGGATGCGCTCGTGGGTCAGCTCGAGTCGGGCGCCGTCGGACATGTGCCGGGTGACGGACGCCCGCGCGGACCGGAACTTGGCCTCGTGTCGGGTGCCCCCGCCGACGAGGTCGTTCTCCGGCAACTGGTCGATCAGCTCGTCGAAATCGAAACGCAGGGCCCACGGCGCGACGGGTGTCCGGAAGGAGACGCGCCGCAGGTAGGAATCGTCGTTGCCCTTGGTGAAACGCGTGTCGGTGATTGCGGCGTCGGTCGCCGGCGCCGCCGAGGCCAGACTGATGACGGGCGTGGCTGCGCCCCAGCGATCCAGGCCGCTGGTGACGCCGGTGAGCATCACACCGGACAGCGAAACGGCCCAGGGATCGTCGGCCCAGCGGTGCCCCGTGCCGAGGGGGATGCCATCGCGCGTGAACGCGGGCAGCGGATCGTCACCCGCCTCGTCGATGAAGAGCAGGGCTGCGCCGAAGGCACCGTCGACGACAGGCACCAGGGAGCTCGCGCTTCCCAGCAGATCCACGACATCGACATGGAAGGGCAGCCAGACGGAAGGCGAGCCCTCCGGCCTCGCGAGCAGGTCGGCGCTGGCGTGACCGGCCGCCAGCGGGTCAGAGGCGTCGGCCGGTTGCTCGGCGCCTGCCGACGGCGCACTCGTCGACAGCATCAGGAACCAGGCCAGGACCGCAACCGCTGTCCCCGGCGTCGATCCGCTCCGTCGTATAGGCCTCGCTCCCATCAAAGCACCTGCTCTCCGGCGCGGAAGACGGCCTGTACGGGATTGCGCCCTGCGTGATAGGGCACCAGACGGTAGTCGTCCACATCCAGGACGAGAAAATCGGCGGGCCGGCCCGGCGACAGCTCGCCGACCCGATCACCGAGACCCAGCGCATGCGCGGCGTTGACGGTGACTGCGGACAGGGCTTCGGCGGGCGACAGCTTCATCTGCGTGCAGGCGATGCCCATCACCAGAGGCAACGACGAGATGGGACTACTGCCGGGATTGTAGTCGGAGGCCAGGGCGACGGCCACACCGGCCTCGATCATCTCCCGGGCGGGGGCGTAATCACGCAGGCCCAGGGTGAAGACGGTCCCCGGCAGGAGCACCGCCACGGTCTCCGCGGCGGCCAGGGCCGTAATGCCCTCGGAGTCGATACGGATCAGATGATCGGCCGAGTCGGCGCCGAGACGCGCGGCCAGGGCGGCGCCGCCGAAGGGTTCCAGCTCGTCGGCGTGCACCGTGGCGCGCAGGCCCAACGCCAGACCGCAGCCGAGGATACGCTCGGTCTCCGCCAGGTCGAAGACGCTGGGCTCGCAGAAGACGTCCAGGCGTTCGGCCAGGCCCTCCTCGGCCACGCGCGGCAGGATCTCCTCGCAAACGAGATCCACGTACTCACCGCGACGGTCCTTGTATTCCGCCGGGATCTCGTGGGCGGCGAGGCAGGTCAGCACGGCGCGCAGCCCGGCCTCATCAGCGGCGCGCCGCGCTGCGCGCAGCATCTTCACCTCGTCTGCCGGCGACAGCCCATAGCCGCTCTTGATCTCCACGGTGGTAGTACCGCAGGACAAGGCTTCACGCAGCCGGGGTACGGTCAGCGCGACCAGATCGTCCTCGCTGCGCTTGCGCAGATCGCGTACCGAGGCGTGGATGCCTCCGCCGGCGGCGGCGATCTCCAGGTAGGTCTCCCCCCGCAGTCGCCGTTCGTATTCGTCCTGCCGCGTGCGCCCGTAGACCGCGTGCGTATGCGGATCGACGAAGCCGGGCAGTACGCTGGCGCCGGCTGCCTGGTAGGTGGTCTTCGCCTTCAGGGCGGCCAGGGCTTCAGCCGGTCCGTAGGCGACCACCCGGCCGCCGTCCACGGCGAGCGCCGCGTCCTCGACGATGCCGAGTTCGCTCAAGGCCCGACCACGGCGCGGGCCGTCGCCCTCACGATCCGCCAGATCGAGCGTGCAGAGCTGGCCGATGCCGCTCACCAGCATATCGACAGGTTCGGTGACATGGGTGAAATCGGCGGCGGCGACGTTTCTGCCGTCCTGGACCATTGCTGTTCCTTCCTGGCTGAACCCCGGCCATGCCGGAGCTACCTGCAAAACCGTCTCACGCCCGGGGTTCCCCCGGATCAAGTCGCTGCGAAGAAATCCGCGGCCAGGGCCACCATCTCCTCCGGACCGGCACAATAGCGGACCGAGGTCGGCATGGCATCCAGAAAGGTCTTCCCGTACGCCTTGCCGTGCAGACGGCTGTCGAGCAGGAACACCACGCCGCGGTCCACATCGGAACGAATCAGGCGGCCGATTCCCTGACGCAAGCGCAGGACCGCATCACGCACCATGAACTGAACGAAGGGATTCTCCCCTTCCGCCTGGATCAGATCGCAGCGGGCGGCCACCCAGGGATCGGCGGGAACCAGGAACGGCAGCTTGGTCACTACGAGGACCTCGAGGTCCGTGCCCGGCAGATCGATCCCCTCCCAGAAGGTGTTGGTACCCAGCAACACGGCCCGGCTCTCGCGCCTGAATCTGGCCATGAGCTCGGCCGGCGACAGGCCCGCGCCCTGGGTGAGGATCACCGGGCGCGAGCGCTGCCAGTGGCGATCGAGGTCCAGCTTGAACTCGTAGCCACCCTCGTCGGACTGCTGGAGCTCGGCGGCAACCGTCTGCAGGGCGGCATACGAGGTGAACAGCACGAGTGTCTTGCGCGTGACGGCCGACAGCAGACTACGCAGCAGCCGGGTGACCGCCGGCAGGTAGTTGCGGGCATCCGGGGCCGGAAACTCGGGCGTGGTCAGAAACAGGCTCTGCTCAGCGTAGGCGAAAGGCGAGTCGATCAGCGAGGTGACCACGCCTGGCCGCAGGGCGGAGACACCCAGTTCGCGGGACATGAAAGTGAAATCATCGCCTACGCCCAGAGTGGCGCTGGTGAGAATGGGCTTCAATTCGGAGCGGCGCCATAGATCCGCCAGGAGCGGTCCGGGCTCCAGTCGTGTGGCGCCCACCGCCCTCAGCGCCTCGCCGCTCCCCGGTTCGAGCCAGACGACCCAGTCCGAATCCTCGCGGTCGGCCAGGAACAGCACGTCCCTTTCCAGCTGGGTCACCAGCTCGGCAACCCGCGCCAACGTGGCCAGCTCGTCCTCCAAGTCCAGGTCGGTTCCCGCGGCGTCCTCCAGTTTCCTCGCGAACGCCGCATAGGAGGCGTCGGCCTCGCCGCAGGCCGTCAACAAGGTGGCCGTATCCGGAGTCACCTGGCCGAAGACCTCGTCGCGTTCCTGCACGCGAATACGACCCTGGGGTCGCGCATGGTCCTCGAGCCAGAGAACGTATTGCCGCGAGAGTGCCTCCAACCAGCGCCGGTAAGCGGTCAGGGTCGCGCCCACGGCGTTGGCAAATTTTTCGAGCACGGGCACCGCGGAAGTCGATTCACTACTCGTGCCGACGAGTACGCCGCGGAGTTCCTGCAGCAGATGCGGCCAGGCGCCGTCGCGGGTGCGCGGCCCGAGCATGTCCTCGATGACCAGCGCGCGCGAGGCGTCGCAACGCACCTCGAAGCAGTCGAGGGCTACCTGGGGCAACCGGTGCGCCTCGTCCACGACCAGAGCCTGGTATTCACCGACCAAGGTGTGGCCCGCCGCGAAATCGTGCATCAGCAGCGAATGGTTGACCACGACCAGCTGTGCCTCGCGCGCGAGACGGCGCGCGCGTTGGACGAAACACTCGTTGCGCCCGTAGCAGACCGTGGGCGAACACGGCTCGGGGGAATCGAAGAGCTCGCGCAGGTAAGCGCGCAGCGCAGGGTGATCCTCCACCTCTTCCCGCTTGCCCTCGAGGGTGGCGGCCAGCCAGAGCCGTAGCGATGCCGCGGCCCAGGCTTCGGCCAGGCTCGCCGGCGTCCGCTCCCCGAAGCGCAACAGACGCGTGCGGCAGAGGTAGTTGCCGCGTCCCATCAACGGCCTGGTGACGATGTCCGGGGCGATCGCGGACAGGCTCGGCAGGTCGTGGTCGAGGATCTGGTGCTGCAGGGTTCGCGTATGGGTGGACACCAGTCCCCGCTCGCCGGTGCCACGCAGATGCGCCAGTAGCGGCGCCAGATAGGCGTGCGTCTTGCCGATGCCCGTACCCGCCTCGAGCAACAGGGGATTGCCGTACGAGAGGGCGCCCGCCACGTCGCGGGCCATGACACCCTGGCCCTCCCGCGGCTGGAAACCGTCGCCGTGCAGGGCGCCCAGCCCGTCGGGAGCCGTCATCCAGGCGGCGATCTCCTCGGGATCGTCGGGTAGCGGCGCCGGACTCGGCGCCTCGTCGGCCACGGTCGTGAAAGGCTGCGCCGACATCCAACCCACGAAGGGATTCGACTCACAGGAAGTCGACATGTCGCTCAGGACATCCAGCACCGTGGCGACACGGGCGGAGAAGGGAGCCAGCAGGTCTCGCATCTGTGCGGTGAATTCCGGGGGCTGTTCGCGCCACCGGCAGAGTCCCTCCCATAGCTCCAGGCCCTCGTCGCGCAGCACCTGCTCCGCGGCCAGCCGGTCGCTCACAACCAGACGGGAGCGGCGCCCGGCCGCGGCGGGGTTCAACAGCGACCAGACGAATCCGCGCGAGACCAGCAGGCGCGCGTCATCACCGGTGAAGGGTTCGGCCTCGCGACCGTCGACCAGAATCAGCGCCTCGGGCGGCAAGGCGTCGAGGTGGCCGAGGTCCGGCGCCACGACCAGGTGCCCGGGATCGCGGGCGTCGAGCAGTAGGCAAGCGGCGTGGGGATCGTCGTCCAGCTTAACGCTGAGAAAGAAGGGGCGAACCGAACCGTCAGCTGCCATCGCCGACTCCCTCCTCGCGCAGGCGAGTCAGGAATTCGCGCTCGTTCAGCACTGCGACACCCAGCTTTTGGGCCTTCAGGTGTTTGGAACCAGGATCGGCGCCGGCGATGACGGCGTTGGTGCGGCCGCTGACACTGCCGGTCACCTTGCCGCCGAGACGCTCGATCACCTGACGGGCGGCGCTCCGGGTATATGATGCGAGCGTGCCCGTCAGCACGAAGGTCTTGCCCGCGAACCAGGAGTCCGCAGGTGGCGCCGGGGCCTCCGTACCGACTTCCGTGTCGCGCAGGAAACCCACCGCGACGAGCTGATCGAGCAGGCGCGCGACCCTCGCATCGACGAGGAAAGCGCCGATCCGTCTGACCGCGGAAGTCTCCCCCAGTCCCGGCAGGTCGGCCATGACACGAGCGTCCGCGGATCTCAGGGCCGCCACGTTGGGATAGGCCCGCGCCAGGACGGACGCCGTGGTCACGCCAACGCCGGGTATGCCGAGCGCGAAAATCTTGGCAGCCCAGGGACGATCCTTGGCTCTGGCGACGGCCTTCAGCAGTGACTCGGCCGATTTATCCGCCCAGCCCGGCAAGGCCGCCAGAACGTCGCGCTGCAAGTTGAACAGATCAGGCAGATCCGCAACCAGGCCCGCTTCGAGAAGTTGCGCCACGCCCTTCTCGCCCAGCCCCTCGATGTCACAGGCATCGCGACCGGCGAAATGCCTCAGCCTGCGCGCCACCTGGGCCGGACAGACGGGATTGCTGCACCGGTAGGCGGCCGCCTCTTCCGCGCGCGCGATCGGCTCCCCGCAGGCGGGACAGGCCATGGGCCAGGGCACCGGCACTGCCCCATCCGGTCGTAGCACCAGCACGGCGTCCAAAACCTTGGGGATGATGTCCCCGCCCTTGGCGACACGGACCGTGTCGCCGACGCGCAGATCCAGGCGCGTGAGCTCGTCACGGTTGTGCAGGGTGGCGCGCGAAACTGTCGTGCCGGCGAGTTCCACCGGCGCCAGCTCGGCCACGGGGGTGATCACGCCGGTGCGCCCGACCTGCAGGGTCACACCCTCGAGCACGGTCTCGGCTTCCTCGGCGGCGAACTTGAAGGCCAACCCCCAGCGCGGCGCCTTGGCCGTGGCGCCGAGTCGCGCGTGGGCGGCCAGATCGTCGACCTTGATGACGGCGCCGTCGATGGGATAATCAAGTTCGGTGCGCAGGGCGGACAATTCGTCCAGGGCCGCGGCCAGCTCCGCCGTGTCGCCGGCGCCACGCAGGAAATCGTTCACCGGCACGCCGAGCGCGCGCAAGGCCTCGATCTCGTCGCGATGGGTGGCCAGACCGGTCTCGCCGTCGAGGGGCAGGATCTGATAGAAGGAGACCGCGAGACCCCGCGCGCGAACCACCGCCGCGTCGAGGGTTTTCAAGGTACCGGCCGTGGCGTTGCGGGGATTGGCCAACGGCGCCTCGTCGGCCTCCAGCCGGGCCTGGTTGAGCCGCTGCAACCGACTGAAGGTCAAATACACTTCACCGCGCAACTCGATCGCGTCCGGATGCGCGGGCAACCTGTCCCGCCAGCCATCGGGCAATACATCAGGTACGCCGCGTATCTCTTTGGCATTGCTGGTTATGTCATCTCCGCTCCTGCCGTCGCCACGGGTCAGGGCCGTGGTAAGGCGGCCGTCCTCATAGCGTACCGCGAGGGCTACTCCGTCGATCTTGGGCTCCACGGTATACAGGATTCCGGAGCGGTCGAGCTCGCGGTGCACACGCCGCGCGAAGGCCGTCACGTCGGCCAGATCATAACTGTTCTGCAGACTGATCATGGGGTGGCTGTGGGGCCGACTCGGAAAACGCGCATCGCTGTCACTGCCCACGCGGGCTGTCGGGCTGTCGCTAGCGGCCAGTTCGGGGAATTCGCTTTCCAGCGCCGCCAGTTGGCTGACGAGCGTGTCATAGTCCCGATCGGTGATCTCCGGCGCAGCCTCGCGGTAGTATAGATCGTCGTGACGGGCCAACTCGGCCCGCAGTCGTTCGGCTTCCTTAAGCGCCTGGCGAAGATCCATGGTCGCTCCGGTCAGAAGGCCTGCAGTAGCGCGATGTGCAACTTGGCGTCGTCGAACTGGAACGCGCCCGGCAGACCGATGGCCAACGATACGTCGCCGCCTGGTGTGGCGGTCTCGATGCCGAGCCCGAAACCACGACGCGTGCCCTCGAAGGTCGTCTCGTTAGCGGGTTGTGCGGGATCGGAACCTGCGAAGCGAAAGTACCCCACGTCGAAAAAGGTGTAAAGACGGGAGCGTCCGGGACGCCCGATGCGCAACTCCACCATCGACGATGCGACCCGCTCGCCGTGGAACTGGTCCTCCAGGTAACCGCGCAACGTGCTTGTCCCGCCCAGCCGGTACTGTTCCGCGAGCGAGATCTCGACGCCTTCCCCGGTCACTTCCTGGAATAGCCCGCTGACCGCGAGGCTGAGCGTGCCGGTCAGCCACCGTTCCCCCGACAGGCGCAGCTCCACAAGGGTCTGACGTTCCTCGCCCGGCGTCACGCTGGCATCCGTCGCCTCGCCAACGCGTGCGTCCACACCCCGGCGCGCGGACTCGATGGCGAAGGTGCCCTGCCAGCCGCTGACGTTTCGGTCGCTACGCCGGTGCAGGAACGCGCCGCGCGCCCGCCACCGCGTCGTCCGGCTCCAGGCTCCGGTCGGAAAAGTGCTGCGGTCCCAGCCCAGGCCCACCTCGATCTCCCAGGGGCCGGCAACCGGCAACTGCAACCGTCCGTCCGTCCGGAAACGGGTGTAGACACCGGTGGCGACCTCATGATCCACGTCCACGGTAGCATCGAAGGGCGTGCCCCACAGCAACGGCTCGCGCCAGCCGAACCCGAAATGCGAACGCGCGCGGCCGTCGTCGCTCCAGGCCAGCTCCAGGCGACGTCCCGAGCCTGCCAGATTGGCCAGCTGGAGATCCGCCTGCCCGCTGATCCGCGCCGGCTCTTCAGCGTCGGCCCGACTCAACCCCAGCATGACCGCCGCCCGGTTCGGGCGCGAGACCGGCGTCACCGGCCAGTGTACACCAACGGTGCCTGGCGCCGCCGTGGTGAAGACCACCGGCTCGCCCACGTCCGCGTAGATATCCCGCTGCAACAGACGTGCCCGCGCCGCCCACAGGTCCGATTCCCGGTAACGACGCCCGGCCGGCAGACGCGCCGCGCGCACGAGGAAGCCTTCGCCCCGACCGCCGGGCAGATCGCTGACCTGGGGCCCGAAGTACACGACCGGACCGGTCATCAGGATCGCCACCAGGTCCACGGCGGCGCGTTCGGGATCCACACGCACGTCGCGCACCAGCCAGCGGGAGAAGGGATAGCCGGCCTCGCCGGCGGCTGCGAGCAGTCGGTTCACGGCCGTGGCCCAGGCCTCGGCGCGGAAGACATCGCCGCGACGGGGCAGGACGCGCGCCAGCGCTGCCTCGCGGCCCGTGAACGCGTCACCTTTCACTTCGATCTCGCCCATCGTGTAGGGAACACCGGGCGTGACCACGAAGACGAGCTCCTCGTCCGTGACGAGCCGGGTCACGACGCACGCCAGGTGACCGCGCGCCTGCCAGCGGTCGCGCAGCAACGAGGCCACAGAGCGGGTGCCGGCGGGCGCGTCGTCAGCAGACGTCTCGGCGGAGGCGGCGGCAAGCGCGCGCACGGCGGCTTTCAATGTCGTGAGGGATTCCGGCGTCTCCAGCACGGTATCCCCCACCGCCAGGGCCGAGTTCGGTAGCGACGACAACCAGCGTTGATCGGTCGCCAGATAGCCGCGCCAGGACGCCAACGCCTGCGCATCGCCGGCTAGCCGCAGGGACGCGGAAACTGCCGTTGCGCCTTGCACCGCCGTAAACGCACCCGCCAGTATCGCTACCAGACAGGCCAGCGCCAGCCACCGTCCGCTAGAACCTCGCCGTGGACTCGAGCCGCACGTCATGCTGCCACCCCCTTTCGCCCGGTCGGCGTCCGAAGTACGCCAGGGTGACGGTCATCAGGGACGATTGCTCCCAGGACAGCCGCGCCGTGGCCTCCACGTTGGCCCCCGGCTCGGCGAAGAAGAACGGACGCAGCGCCCCCGCCGGCTCGTCGCTGACGACGCGGGACCAGCGCAAATCCGCCTGGCCGCTCCATCTCTGTTCGAGCCGCAGACGCGCGGAGGGCTTGATCCCGAACTCGCTCTGGCGCACCCCGGACACCGCGTCGTGGCGGCTGATCGCATCCACAGCGACGGCCATCAGATTGCCTGTCCCCGGCCGCACGGACCATTCCAGCTCGTGTCGCCAGGTCACCGCCGCGTAGGAACGGTTGCTGCTGTACGCTTCCTCCTGCGTGAAACGTTCTTCGTCGGTGCGCCGGGTACGACCGCGCAGGCTACTGCGCTGCGTAGGATTCCAGGACAGCGTGGCCTGCGACTGGTGACGCAGGCGACGCTCGGGATGGGTCGCGTACTGCCGGTCCAGGGCCTGGTCATAATCGTACAGCAGCCGCAGGTCCCAGCGGGACAGGTGTCGCAGGAACGTGCCCTCCTGACGCAAGGCGACTTCACCGAGCACGGCATCCTCTTCGTCGAAGATAGTGCCCTCGGCGAAGCGCAGCAGGCGTCCCACATCGTCGGTGCGGCTGCGCGAGCGGGCGGTCACCCGAGTGAAGGTCTGCCAGCTGCCCCAGGGCGTGCGGCGTCCCAGGAAACCGAAATCCTGGCGCCAGGTCAGGTCGGCGGTGACTTCGGTCGTCGCGACCAGGCTGTCGGTGCCGACGGTCACGACGTTGAAGTCGCCCAGGTTGTGACCGACGAAGTCACCGTTCTGGTTGTAATCGCCCAGCCGTTCGCCGATGTAGACCACCTGACGGTCGAGAACTTCGGTCCGGCTGTTGTCGATGCCGTAGACGAGCCCCCAGTCGGTGCCGGTGCGGTCCCAGCGACCGGACAGCTGCAACTTGGCCAGGCGCGTGGTGAGGTCCTGCCCCTCGGGGACCTCCACGTTGCGAACGACGCCGTCGGCCTGCAGGCGCACGCCGCCGAAGGCCGGCGTGCCCACCTGCCAACGCGCCGTGCGGCTGTCGCGTGCACGTCGCCAGGCGCCGGCCCGCAGCGAGTCGGCCAGTCCCCGTTCGTAACCGAGTTGCCAGTCCAGGATCGCCTCGCCACCCGACGCCAGGGCAGCGCGCCAGGTCCGCAATCGGTAGCCCCCGGCCACGTCCGCGGCGGCTGCGGCGTCCGTATACTGCTGCCGCGTATAGCCGGCGCTGGGACGGACCGGGCCGGTATCCAGCACGAGCTCGTGGACCTGCTCCGTACGCACGACATCGAGGGGATCGGTGGTATCCTCGCTGGACGCTTCGCCCCAGCGCGAACGCCCTTGCAAGCGGCCCAGGCGCCACGCGCCGCCCAGGTCGAGCCGCCTTGCCGTCAGGTCCGTGCCGTGCTCGAGGCGGCCCCAGTCGGCTGTCAGCTCGAGTCGGCGGCCGGCGCCGCCCGAGACGAAACCGGCGCCCACTTCCGTCTCCACGTCGCGTTCCTGCAGAAAGCCTTCACGCCGCGCGCGACCGCCGAGTCCCCAGCGGTCGTAGCGAAACAGGTCCCGCGCGAGCTGGAAGGGGCGGAATCCCCCGCCGAGTGCGTCGTGCACCGCGCGCCCCCTCACGACTCCCAGCCGGAGATCACCGAATTCTAGAGCGCCTTCGCCGGTGTCTAGGGATGCGCGCCAGGCGTGGCCGGCATCATCGGCGTCGCCGAGACCCGAGAGAACGTTCTCGTCCCGCCGGCTGGCGTGCCATTCCACATCCAGCAGGGGATCCGCAGCGCCACCGACGGTGAACTGGAACGAAGCCAGGGAGTGACTCGTGGGCAAGGGCAGCGGCCGCCCGATCCGGTAAGAGCCAGCGCCGGCGCCCCGATGGACGAAGACACGCTCGCCGGTGCCGGTCAGGGACTCGACTGCGTAGGCGCCCAGGCCCGAGCCGGCGTAGTAGAATTCCACCTCGTAATCGCCGGCCAGGGTGTCGTAGACGGCGATCTGAGTCCCGCCCAGGTCCTCCAGGTGATAGTCGCCCTCGCCGGCGGCGACCTGCGTGAGACCGGAGGTGACCGCGGCCGCCGCATCGTCGCCGGCGCCCGCAAGCAAGGCGCGGTCCGCATCCGAAAGATCCCCGCTGCGCAACCGGTCGGGGCTGTCGCGTTCCTTCGTGAGCCTCGCCGCGAAGGCGGCCGTGCGGTCGCCGGGCAGCGGCAGGTCCACCGCGAAACGGCCTTCGCCGCCCACGACCGTGCGGGCGTATGGCCCTTCGCCCGCCTCGAACTCGACCAGGATCTCTGTTTCGGCAGTGATCAGGCGCCGGTAGGTGAATGTGAGCGTGCCCCTCACGTAGTCGATCACGTAGTCGCGGTCAGCGCCGCGTGTCTGCTGGACGCCGTCGATGTACACGCGCTCGGAGCCGGCCACGATGAAGACCTGCGCGCCCACGTCCCCCCCGCCCAGGAAGTAGGGACCCTGGTTCGCTTCCTCGCCGCGTATCTGCAACGTGCGGTAGAGACCGCGTGGCGATCCGGCCAGGGCGCCGGCACCCGTAGCCGCCGTGCCGACGTCGAGCTCCACGCCTTGCAGCTTGCGTCGATAGCCGCCGTACACCGACCCCTCACGACTGGCGACAAAATCGCCGAGCACTGCCCGCCAGTGTGGGGCGGTGAGCTCCACGCGCATGCGGTCGATGTCCCGCAACTCCGCCGTATTGCCCTCGGGAACCACGGGCAGATTATCGTCGGACAGCGCGGCATCGACGTGTATGTCCTCGGTCAGCCAGCCGGCGATGTTCAGACGCAGGGTCTGGTCGATGGTCATGTCCCGGCGATTGCCGGACGACATGCGGACGGACTTGCTGCCGCTGACGGCGAGATCGCCCGTCGCCGGGCCAGCCGCCGAGGCGTCGCCCTGCACAGCAGGAGCGTCGACGCCGACCACGTCCGGTCTGCCGCGCACCGGATGCAGGTTTCGCCACGGCGGCACCGGGGACGGGGAAAAGGCGTACTCCAAGCGCACCAGGAACTCGCCGTCGCCGGCCTCACCAAGAGACCGCAGCGGGATCCAGACCCCGCGCGTGACATCCACGCGGAAATCCTCACCGGGACGCCACATCTGCCCGTCCACCGTCGCGGCCAGGGTGCCGGGCACCACGTAGGCATGGGCCAGAACCGCCTGCTTGGCGTCGGCGGGCAGCAGGTGGAACTCGGTTTCAGAGCAGGTGAGCAGGGAATCGGGAAGGGTATTAGCCGCGGGCGTTACCGACCCCGCCGGAGACGGCGACGCAAGCGCAGGCCACGCCGCAGCGACAAGGAGGGCGGCGCTGATCGGGAGGAACGAGCACAAGCCTAGCCGCATGCCTCCCTCTATTCATACCGGATCCGGTAGACCAGCACCGCTTGACGTTCGCGATCGCTCACGGCGAGCTGGTCGTTGGGACCGACGGCGACATCGATGGGCGCCACCGGCGCCGCATGCAAACCCAGTTCCGGGCCCATCGCAAAGAGATACTCCAGCTCCGGCGACAGGACGTGGATCAGGCCGCCCGCCGGATCCGCCACGAACAGGTTACCCTCCGGGTCGGTAGCCAGCCCCTGGGGCGTCAACAGGCGGTTTTGCGGATCGAATTCGCCGCCGATGGTGCGCTTGTGGTAGCCCAGCCGGGTGAAGTGCTGCAGACGGCGATTGGCCCGGTCAGCGACCACGAAGCTCCCGTCGCGCAGGAAGGCCACGCCGCTCGGCTCACGGAATTGCTCGGGATGACTGCCCGGCACACCCACGGTATGCTGAAGCTCGAGGTAGGCGTCGACCACCAGCACCTGATCCTCCGCAGCGTCGGTAAAAACCATGCTGCCGTCCAGGTCGACGTCGAAGGCCGACGGCAATCGGTCGTAACCTGGATCGAGATAGCTGAACTCGATGAGTCGGTCCAGGAAAACACCGCCGAGGTCGTAGCGCAGCAGGTCGCGTCCGTCCATGTCCAGCACCAGGACCGAGAACTGGTCGATGCAGATGTCCACGGGCCGGAAGAAGCGCGTGCCCGGGTTGTCGAACTGGAACCAGGTATCCCCGGCCGCGTCGTAACCGTGCACGCGGCCGCCCTTCTCGTCGCAAAAGAACAGGGTGCCGTCGCCGTAGAAGGCAACGCCGCCGAGACCCTCGATCGGGAAGTAGGGCGCGGAACGCTCGTTCGCGAAGATGTGCACGAGTTCCAGGCCCAGGGGCACGGCACGTTCGTTCATCTGCCGCGCGTCTGTCGTGCTCACGGCCGCGGGCGCGTCGGCTGTCCACTCCTGACTCGGCGCCGCGGCGCAACCGCAGAGCACGGCCAGCAGCAGCACCGGCCACAGGCTCAGAACTGACGCGTGAAGACGCACGCGGTCCCCCTCTGACCGAGGATACCTCGCGGCTCGACATCGACGCCGAGACCGGCCACTTCCAGCATGTGCTCCGACCCACCGGCGCCGCGCACCGCGTCATAGACGGATACCGCGCGGTTGATCAACGCGAAGAGCACCGTGAAGTCGCGACGATCGTAGGCGCGGTTGGCGTCTGCGCGCAAGATCTGGTAGTTGGCGAGATGGCGCTCGTTGCGCCAGAACCAGACGTCGTCGCCCTCGATCAGTCCTGTCGGCTCGACCTGCTCGGCGCGGGCCACCATCTCGAGCATCACGTTGTACTCTTCGCTGGTCATGTACCGGCCCACGGCCCGCCAGTACTGGTCGGGGTGGGCGCCCGTGGTGCCGGCAAAAATGCCGGCGTAATCCTGGTAGTCTTCGGACAATCCCTCGGCCTGGAAGTGGAACGCCAGGTAGCTGGTCCAGACAGCCGCCTCGGCGCCGGCGAAAAGCAGGGCCTTGTCGCGATCGCCGTTGTAGAACTGACCGGCGCCCGGCAGCAGCAGCGACAGAAAACCGGCCTTGAGCTTCTGCCCCAGGTTGCGCGGTCCGGCGTGTTCGTCACCGCGCACGCCCCCGATACCGGAGCCGCCGAGTTCCTGGGCCCGCCACAGCGACGAGGCACGGTCGCCCAGGGCGGCGCTCTCGGCCGCGAGCAGGTCGTCGGCCGGGCCCGCCGCGGCGCCGACCGCCAGGCAGATGCAGACCGCCACGATCGCCGTCAGCAGGATCCTCGAGTTGGCTTTGCTACTCACTTGGCTCTCTCCTCCCCGGGGGGATCAATAGGATACGGACACGCCCAGACGGCTGGCGGTGAATCCGCGCGGCTCGGCGATCAAGGCGACGTCGTGACCGGCGACCTTGAACTCGGCGGGATGTCCGCCCGAGAAGACGCCGTTCAGATAGGCCACCTGGAACATACTGAACAGGCGCGTGAACATGTTGACGTAGATCAGCGTGTCGCGGTGGTCGAACTGGTTGTTGGAGTCGATGCGCATGCCGCGGTAGACCTCGCGATGCGCGGAGACCCGGATGTCCTGGAGGATGGCCGCGTCCCCTTCCATGTCAAGGGGATGGGTCCACGAAGGATTGGTTTCCTGCAACCATTCGAGCGGCCAGTTTCTGGGATCGTCGAAGTCGTCCCAGCCGAAGACGAACTGGTCCCACTTGCCGGCATTCTCGTAGTACTCGCGCTCGTCTTCTTCGCGCGAGATCCACAGCGAGAGATCAGTATAGTCGTTCACTCCGTAGAAGAAAGTGCCCGGCAGATCTTCGGTGATATCCCCGAATTCCGATTCGAGCCTATCCTCGCTCCAGTGCGCGTCCAGGTAGTCGTAGTAGTCATCCCGTTTCTGATGGCCCAGGTCGTGGTAGTGCTTCACGCCCACCCAGGAGGCGATGTCCATGGCCATCATCACGTAGCCGCGCTTATAGCCCATGGTGGCCTCGCCGAGACCGGGCAGCAGCAGCGACAGGAGCATGGGTTTGGCCGCGGACATGTTCGCTCCGGCCACCGGGCCGCCGTCGTAACCACCCACACCGCCGATGTCGCCCTGGGGCACGGCGGCGCGGTGGATGGTCGGGGCGGTGGTCTCGGCGCGTTGTGCGAGCCAGGTGGCGCGATCGGCGGCTGCGGCGTCGAGGTTTGCAACTTCGAGGTCAGCGGCCCCGGCGACAGCGGTCAAGACCAGCAGGAAGATCGGCAGGGCTAAATGGTGCTTTCTCATGTTCGATTCTCCTATGTCCAGCCGGGCGAACCGGCGTGTGTTCATCTTTCGACGGCCAACCTGAGCAGACGGCGAGTCGTGCCGCCGCCGGCCGCTGGCGCCTCCAGGCGGCAGAGGTAGACGCCGGAGGCCAATCCGGCGAGAGACCAGTGGATCTCCTCCACCGTCTCGCCTTCACCGTGGTGCGAGAGGCGCGCGACCTCCTCCCCTTCCACGTTGTAGATCACCAGACGCGCTTCGCCGGCTTGCGGGCTGAAATAGCGGAAGGTCGCCGCGTCGCCGCGAGCCGGGTTCGGGTAGACGAAGCAGTGATCGCGTTCGGCCACCAGGGTCGACAGAGCGCCCAGATCGGCGGGGATGCCGGTGGTGCCGCTACGGTGCCGGCCGCCCCGGGGGCCCAGCCATTCCGAGGTGCCCGACGCTCGTCCGGCGGTGGGCGGCAAGAAGCCTACGACACGTCCGCCCGCTGCGGTGGGTCCCGAGCCCTGGGCGGGGCGTCCGCCCGTGTCGGCCAGCCACAGCACCCGGCCGTCATCGGTAGTGTCGCCGACCAGCAGGGAACTGCGGCCGCGGTCCCCCCACAACAGGGGCAACCTGCCCAGCAGACGTCCGGTGGCGTCGAAGCCGAGGAGATGGCCGCCGTCGGTGGTCACATAGAGCTCGTTGCGCCCGTCGCCGGTTGCGTCGAAGACCACGACGCCCCCGTCCAGATGCGTATCCGTCGCCAGGGGAAACTGGCCCAGCAATTCCAGCGGGTAGCCGGCCAGGGGCGCGCCGTTGACCGCGGCGGCGTGCAGATGCGTCGCCGTGAGCATGATCAGGTCATGACGGCCGTCGCCGTCCAGATCGGCCACGGCCGGTTCGCCTACCAGTTCGCCCGTGAACTGCGGCGCCCAGGCTCCGCTCTCGACCGGAAGATGGGATTGGAATCGCAAGTACTCGGCGCCTTCGGTGCCGAAAACGATGAGTCGCGACTCGGTGTTCTGCTCCCACAGCGCCGTGCGCAGACGACCTTGGCCGTCCGGTTTCACCGCCAGCGTGCCCCAGTCGAGGGGCTCCCCGCTCTCGGTCTCGGGAGAGACCAGGAACCAGTGGGTCTCGGTGACGACCAGGTAGCGATCGATGCCGTAGGGCTGGCGAACCGTGTGCGGCGGCGAGGCGAAGCGTCCCACGTCCGTTGCCGCGACGGCGCTCAGATCGAAGACGGCGCCGACAAGCGAGCCCGTCTCATCGACGAGCTGGAGGCGGCCGGGCGTCAGACAGCAGAGCAGGCGTAGCGAACCATCGGCGATGCTGGCAACCGTCGGTGCGAAAGCGAGGGTGTCGCCGACGGCCACCGGCCCCCAGGACGGCACCAGCACACCAGCGACCAGCATGTCCAGAAAAGCGCCGACGCCGCCGTCCCGCGTGCCGTATACCAAATGGTCGCGCCCCGTACCTGCGAAGGTCGCCACGACGGGCGGCCCCGCTAGGGGCGCGGGCAGGGGTCGGACAGCGCCCTCCGGCGTGTCCGGGACGGGATTCGCCAGGGCGCCGCCTGCCTGGTCGACCAGGAAGAGGTAGGCCGGGTCGCTCTCACCCTCAGTGTCGGCGACCGGCTGCGAGGCGTAGACCAGCACCTCGGTCCGGATGCCGGGTTCGACACCGCTCAGGCGCCAGGGTGTCACGGACTCTGACTCGAGCAGGCGCGGGGCCGAGCCGGCGGACGGCACCTGCACCGGCGGCGACGCGGCCAGCGGCGAGACGAGGGCGTCGAAGGTCATGGTCGCGTCGTTCGCCGAGATGTCCCGCAGATCGAGGCCGGTCCAGGAATAGTCGTAGGCGCGCGTGCCGGGACGCCCCTCCTGGGGCAGCGCGGCGGTGGTGCCGGCGTGGAAGGGATCCAATTCGGTGCCGAAAAAGCCGAGCACGTAGGCCTCGTAGACGCCCACGTCCTGGATGCCGTCGGCTTCGAGCAGGCGCAGGCCGTCGCCGTCGCCGTTGATGGTGTTTTCCGCCAGACCCTGGTCGATGCGGTCCTGGTTGACGTGCCAGACCAGCAGGCCGCCGTCGGGCAGGAAGAAGTCGTACATGCCGGTGTTGCGCCAGGCAGCCGGCAGGGGGCCGGGACCATCCGGGTCGAAGAGGTCGCCGCCCATGTAGAGAAAGACGCCCGTATCGTGATCGCGCACGAAACCGACACCGGTTGCGTCGGGCAGCTCGTCGCTGGACTCGGGCACCCAGCGATTCTCAAGCAGGAAGAACTCGCGGGGCGAGACGCCGCCGATCAGGGCCTGGGGATAGTCCCTGTTGAAATCGTAGGGCGTCCCGTCCAGGGCCGAGCCCCCGTACCACGACGTGTAGGTGTTGCGCCGCACCTGCACCGCGGGCAGGTGCACCTCGGTCTCGGCGCCGCCGAGGGTGCCCGTCTCCAGCCAGCCCAGGTACCACCGGCACCAGGCGCTCAGCGACGGCGGCAACAGACCCGCCACGCTGTAGACCTCGATGGAATCGGGAATCGTGGGGTGGTAGAGCCCGACGTTGGCGATCAGGTTGGGGCCCGTGTCCATGAGATCCCAGAAGCCGACGGCGGGCAGGCCGGTGGTCGTGTCGTAGACGTCGGGCAGTCCCAGCGCGTGGCCGAACTCGTGATAGAGGGCGCCCGCGATGCTGCCCAGCCAACCGTCCTGGCTGGTGGTCTCGGGGATGATGGAGCACTCGCTCAACAGGCCCGTCTCACCGGTCTCATGGTCGGTGGACGTCAGCGCCACCGGCTCCCCCAGCGCGACGAAGAAGGTGGGAATGTCGTTCGGCGAATCCATGTTGATGTCGCTCTGCCAGTCCGCGCCGGCGTGCACGAAGATCACGTAGGTCAGGGGGTCGTCGTCGTCGTAGTCGGCGAGGCTCACGCTGTAGTCCAGGGCGGTCTGCTCGTCCGTCAACTCGATGATGTCGCGCACCAGGGTCTCGAGCATCTCCACCGTCCAGTTGGCATCGGCGCCCGGCGCGTAGTCGGCGAGATCGCTCAACTTGTAGCAGTCGGTGTCGCCGACGGGCAGCACCGTGCCGTCGATGGTCAAACGGCCGTCCGACTGGATGCTGTAGTATTCCGACAACCCATGGAGATGAGCCTCGAAGTAGTCGCGGTCGTGCGGCGGCGGGTCGATGACGTCGGTGTCGGTCGGCGCCTGGAGCTGGAAGTCGCCATCGGTGGTGATGCTGGTCAGGTCGCCGCTGCGATCGGTCTCGAAGCCTATCCTGACCAGCAGCACCTTGAGCGTCACCTCCGCCTGCTTGTCGTCGGCGAACGGGTCGCGACGTGCGGGGCCGAGTCCCGCGGCGGCGAGACGCTCACGGGCCAGCCGCGACACGTGCCGTCCCCCCAGCAGCTCGTGGATCCGGTGGTTGCGGGAACTCAACACGTCGACGCGTTGCTGCTCCCGCGCGCGCGCCGCTGCGCCCTCCGGGCCGGCGTACAGGCGGTCGGCGGGCATCTTCACGACCGGAACCTTGGTGGTCGCGCGCCGCGTGCCGGCATAGGCCGGCGCCGTCATGACCAGCACCGCCAACCAGCTCAGAGCAAGGGCGGCGACACGGCGCCGCCCGCGGACGTCAAGCCTTATCCTCAAGGCATCTCCTCACGATCCCAGGGGTGTAAGCGCTCTCGACCTAGAAATCGTAGCCGATGGAGAAACGGTTGACGTTCCGCAGCCCCTTGGCCTGAGGTACCGAAGCATAGCCGAAGGTTATGTTCTGGCCGACCCACCGCCCCATGTGCATGCCGAGTCCCCAGGTCATGTCCTCGATCTGTCCGGTCCCCTTCTTGTAGCCGAAGCGGAGAAACAGGGACTGGACGTAGGACCACTCGAGACCCACACCCCACTCATTATCCTCTTTGTTCAGGGGAAAAGGATCGATGCCGAAACCGTAGTCGTCGGAATTATCGTCCCAAACCAGCAAGGGCACTATGAAATCGGCAACGAACAGCAGCGAGGCCGCTTCGCTGTTCATGATGCCGTAGGCGACGCCTGTAGTAAGCTTGCGCGGTAGCGGGTCGCTCTGGTCGGCGTCCACGTGGGTGATATTCGGGCCGAGGTTGCTGATGGCAACAGCAAAATTGGTTCTATCGAAACTCGGATCAATCCACTGCAGGGGCCACACCTTCTTGAGCAAGGGGACCTTCAGCGGAGCCTTCCACAACAAACCCACAATAGGTACGTCCGAGACGCGCCTATTGATATTGCACTTGTAGAGGATGCCCGCGTCGACCGCGAAGGTACTGCCCGAGCCGCCTTGCTTGTCCTGCAGCACGTTGTCGGGCGCGAGGTTGTCGCGGAAGAACTTGAAACCGATGCCGAAGCCGAGGTTCGTCGAGAGGCGCGTGCCGTAAACCACGCCGGCAGCCCACATGTTCGACGAGAAGACCGAGTGCTCGGTACCGTCGTCGGTCGTGTGGACCTGCTCGCCCATGCTCAGGTAGGTGAGATGGAAGCCGAGCGAACCGCCCCACTTGCGTCCCACGTAACCACCCCAATAGATGGCGATGTCGTCGGCCAGGTCGGGCACCAGCTTCGACTGCATGGCGTGTATCCGCCCGCCGTGCACGTCGTTCGCGAAGGCCAGCCCGCCGGGGTTCCACCACATGGCCGTCGCGTCCTGCGACAGGGCGGTGCCCGCCTCGCCGAGGGCGTTGTACCGTGCGCCGATGGGAAACTCCAGCGCAATGGCCCCGGCACCCGAAGTGGCGTAAACGCTGGTGCCGACGGACAGCAGTCCGACGGCGACCAGCAGCATGAACAGCAGCGATTTCCTAGACATCGATGAACCTCCAGTGATTATGCGGCGGGACCTACTGTCCCGTCGTCTCTCGCGCTATCAAAAAAGACCTTTTCCGGGCCCGTGTCCAAGCTGAACCGGGCGTTATTTCATGACCACCAGCTTTCCCGTCACATCGAGCTGGTGGCCGACGTCGTCGAAACCGGATCCCCGAACGACATACAGATACACGCCGTTGGCTAGTTCGTCGCCCCACGTGTCGCGTCCGTCCCAATGCAGGACCTGCGGCCCGGGCGTGCTGAAGCTGCGACTCATCTGGTAGACCAGATGTCCGGCCAGGGTGTAGATCGACCAGTTGACGGACATGGGATCGCTCAACTCGAAGATCAGCCGCGCCGGCCCGGCGGTGGGGTTGGGAAAGAGCGTCACGTCATCGAGCGAGATCTGTTCCCCCGCCACGAGTTGGAAGGAGAGCGTGTCGCTGCCCACGTTGCCGAGCACGTCGCTGGCGTGCAGGGCGACCATGTGATCCCCCAGATCGAGGTTATCGGGCAGTGAGATCTCCAGTCGCCCGGTCGTGTAGCTGCCCGGATCGAAGGCGAAGTTGTCCGAGACGTTGCTCGTGAAGCCGCTCGCGTCGAACTCCAGCAGGATGCTGTTGAGCGGACTTGTGCCCAGGATGCTGACACCGCTGGTGTCGGCGATCACGCCGTGCAGCGGCGTACCCGGCTTGACGCGGTAGCGCTCGTCGGCGAAGGCCAGATCGATCGCGGGTCCGGCGAAGTCGTCGACGGTCCCGGTCGCGGCCTGGACCACGGGCAGGTTCATTGCCGCCGCGAAGCTGCCTTCCTGCGTGTCGAGGATCAGACGGATCTTGCCGAGTTCGCCGTATCTGATTTGCACAGGGACCTTGAAGGGGATGCGCAGGGTGTCGCCGTCCACGTTGCCCGTGCCGTGGAAGACGGTCGCACCGGGCAGCCAGAAGGTGTAGGACGTGCTGCCCGCGGTGGCCACCCTGGTCTCGCGATCCTCCAGGACGGCGAGGTCGTAGGTCGCCCCCGCCCCCGGCGTCAACCCGTAATCGGAAAGCACGCAGACGCCCTCCTCCCGCAGACCGCCGTGCAGGGTATCGGCGCTGGTGGTGTGGAACTCGGGTCCCGCCGCCGGATTGGGCAGCGAGGTCGCCGGGTCGCCGAGCAGGTTGTACCGCTGGCTGTTGGTAATGTCGTCGAACTTGGCGAAGTTGCCCAGGGCCACCTTGGCCTGCAGCAACACCTCGCCCAGGGTCACGTCGGCATCGACGCTATATCCGGGGTACAAAGCCGTATAGAAGGCGTTGGAGAGATGGTTGTTGGGCCGAACCCAGCTGACCTGCGAGGCCGCGATGGAAGCGATGGCGCCGCCGTTCTCCTGGGACGTGAAAATCTCGGCCATGCTCTGGCGGGTGGCGCTGTCGTAGATGCCCACGTCGCAGCTGAAGGCCACGAACACGCCGCGCCGGGGACCGTTGGTGAGGCCGAAGATGTCGTCGGTCAGGAAGATCTGTTCGTCGGCCAGGGTGTTGTCCGAGCCGTGGCCGATATAGTGGAAGATCGTCAGGCCCTCGTTCCACAAGCGCTTGGCCTCCTGCCGGGCCAGCGGTTTGAAGGTGCCGCCGGGATCGTAGTCGTAGTCGGCCAGGTAGAGCTTCACCGCGTCGATGGTCGGGGGGATTAAGTCGTCGATCAGGTACTCGGCCTGGTGCATGTGCCAGGTTTCCGCGCACAGCGAGCTCGAAGGCTGGCAGAAATCGTCCGCCGCTATGACCACACTGTTGCGCCAGGTACCCGTCGGCGTGTCCGCGTCGTACGCAATCACGGCGTCGACCCTGCGCTGGGCCTCGGTGGCATCGCGCACCGTCAGGCGCCCCACCGCCAGGTCGGGCAGGTCGAGCCATGGCGATGACACGGCCGTATCGAAGGAGACGAGATGGTCGTCGGTGGCGTAGGGATAATTCGCGTAGGTCGTCAACAGCCCCGGAAAGTGGGTTCGCACCACCGTGGGGATCGGGTCCTCGAACTGGTTGCGATAGTGGCGGTAGTCGCGCGAGGCGTCGCCCAGCAGGCAGACGTACCGGAGCTGACCCGCGCCCTTCAGCCAGAGCCATTTCAGGAAGTTGCGCAGGGCCAGGGGATCCTTCACGCCGCCGCCGAAGGCGTTGTAGACGTCCGCCACGTTCACGGCCGCCACCTGCAGGCCGGCGGATCTGTGGGTGGCGAGCTGTGTCGCGTAAGACGCGAGTTCTGTCGGGTAGAGGAGCACGTACTCGACGCTCGGGTCCAGACCGCGAAGTTCTCCCGGCGTCCGGCGCACGATATATGCCGGCGCGTAGGGATCCGACTCGCCGAGGGCGAGCAGGTGGACATCCGTATCAGGCTGACGCAGCAGGCCCAGGGTGACGGCAGTGGCGGGATTCCCCACGGCATCGCCCGCCAGGACGACAGGAGCGTGCGGATCGCTCACGTCCCAGATCGTTGGGCTCCAGCCCGCCCGGAAAGACAGGCGAAGATCGACCGGTTCACCGGGCGCGCCCACCTGGCTGCCCCAATGCGTGAACACGAACTGCCCGCTGACATGGGTCAACTCCTGCCAGGCCATCATGTCTGCCGAATCCAGGATCACCGACGGCGGGGACGGATCATCGGGGCTGTCCCGGCGTATGGTCACGCTGTTGACACCGTCTACCTGCTGCGGACTCCAGGCCGCCACCCGGTTTCGCAGACTATCCTGCCGGCCATCGTACGAGATGAGCCAGCTGGAAGTAACCGTGTCACCCATGGCCAGGCCGTTGTTCAACCAGACGGTCACGATGTTCTCGATACTCGAACTGTTACCTTGGTGATGATTCGACCGCACCTCCACCATGTAGAAGGCCGCGCTGTCGGTGACGGCGTTGGGAATGTCGAAGGTGATGGTCTTCTGGTTGAAGATGGCGGTATCCCAGGCCCAGTTGTCGAGCAGGCGCCCGAAAGCCTCGACGTTGGGTTCCTCGCGGTGGTGACGGGCCAGGTGGATCTCCAGCGGCGCGCCGCCGTGGGCCGCGGCGTCTTGGGCGGCCATGCGCTGGGGCGACCCGGGCAGCGGCGTGGCGGTCTGGTAGTCCTCCCAGGTCAGCCAGTACACCGTACGGTTGCTGTAGGGATGTTCCTGCCAGGCGATCGGCGATGCGTCCGCGACGAAGCGGTCGGACCAGTCGTCGGGCCCGACGGCGTAGAAGCGCAGCTCGTCGCCGTCGTCCCAGTTGCCGTCGGTATCCCGGACGTCCAGCGCGACCTCGGTCAGGCCCGCATAATCGTCCTGCCAGGTCGCTGGCACCTGCTCGGGGTCATCGGGCAGGGCCGTCGGCCACGCGCGGTACAGACGCAGCTTGTCGGAATCCACCAGGCTTGTGGAGATGCCGGCCATGCTGAAGTTCAGGCCCGTGAGGCGGTGGGCGCCGGTCTGCTCGATCTCCAGTTCCAGCCAGTGGTCGGTGAGCAGGAAGGGATGCGTCGGCTGCCGCGCGGTGGTGTTTTCCCGCCGGCGCAAGGCTGACAGTCCGGCCGCGAGCCGTGAGAAGAGCTGCGTGTTGACGACCGCGCGCTCCCCGAGAACCTCCGGCGTCGCCTTGGCAACCGTCGCGGTCAGTGCCCGCGCGTAGGGCGAGCGCGGCGGGTGGCGCAGAGCCACCGTCACCGAACCGAGGACACCGTCCTCGACTTCGGGCGACACGACCACGGTAATCAGCGGCACATCCCGATAGATCTGGGGCGGCGTGACACTGACGGCCGCACGGGGCGAGGTCGGCGTACGGGGCTCCACCAACCAGGTGTACCCCGTTATCTCCCAGCCGACGCTCTCGCGCGTGGGCACGGCGACGACCGCCTGTTGCCGTCGCGGCAGGGGCACGTAGGCGCCGTCGGAAGCGGGAACCATGGCTCGCGGGCGGGCCCATTGCAGGTCCCCCGGCGAGAGCAGGGCAGCGGCGGACGGGGCGCCCGTCAGCGGAAAGGTGAAGACCAGCACCGTTGCAGCGTCGCTCGCGTCGGCGACCGTGACCACGGGCGTGCCGACCATCGGCGCGGCCGCGACTGGTGCGGACAGGCCCAGGGTTGCTAGCACCACGCCCCCGCTCAGCAATCGGCACAGCGACCTGGCATACGGAATCTTCAGGGATTTCGGCATGGCGTCAGGACTCCTCGCTCTCGGGCAGAGTTTCCGCCTCGTCCAAGAGCATGATCGGGATGTCGTCCTCGACCCTGAAGCGTAGCTTGCAGGCCGAGCAGTCCAGCGCACTGTGATCAGGCAGGGGCCGTAGCGGACCCTTGCAGGCCGGGCAGGCCAGGATCTTCAGGAGTTCGGGCTTCAGCACTCGTCAACCTCCGCGAGATGGACACGGTAAGATCGAGTTTTCGCCACAGACGCCGCGCGCATGGTTAACACACACACGCCACCGATTCCTTGGGGAAACGGGCAAGCCATGGGTTGGAGCCTTCCCCAAGCGCCGGAACGACGCCCGCAGGAGGAAGGATACTTGAAGAGGTTGGCGTTAAAAAGGATAAACGAAGTCGTATGCGATGTCAACTTGGGGTTCAATCACGGTTTTCTTGATCAGTCGTCCGTTTTTGCTTCGTTGAAGATACCCATGGCCAGGAATTTCGTCAGACGTCGGTCCACGAGCTCCTCGGCCGCGATCTTATCCATCTCCGCGAGGTCGCTGCGGAGGCGGTCGGCAATGGTCTGGGCCATGCCGGCGTAATCGCGGTGCGCGCCGCCGACGGGCTCCGGCAGGATGGCGTCGATGGCGCCGAGGCGCAGGGCGTCCGACGCGGTGATCTTCATGGCGCGTGCGGCGTCGGGCGCCTTGGCGCGGTCACGCCAGAGGATGGCCGCGCAACCCTCGGGGCTGATGACGCTGTAGATGGCGTTCTCCAGCATGTAGACGTGGTCGCCAACGCCGATGGCCAGGGCGCCGCCCGAGCCGCCCTCCCCCGTCACGAACACCAGGATGGGCACCCTCAGCGAGGCCATTTCACGCAGGTTGCGGGCGATGGCTTCGCCTTGTCCACGCTCTTCGGCGCCGATGCCCGGATAGGCGCCCGGCGTGTCGATGAAGGTGACGATGGGACGCCCGAAACGGGCGGACTGCTCCATGATGCGCAGGGCCTTGCGGTAGCCTTCGGGGTGAGCCATACCGAAGTTCCGGTAGATGTTGGACTTCGTATCGCGGCCCTTCTGATGGCCGATCACCGTCAAAGGCCGCTCGTCGAGCCAGGCGATGCCGCAGACCAGGGAGGGATCGTCCCGGAAACCCCGGTCACCGTGCAGTTCGAGGAAACCATCGAAGATATGATCGATGTAATGGTTGGTGGTGGGACGACGCGGATGCCGCGCGAGCTGGACGCGTTGCCACGGGTCCAGCTTCTCGAAGATCTCCCGGCCCAGCGTCTCGACGCGCAGGCGCAGGCGTTCGACCTCGTCGGTCACGTCGAGCCCGCGCAGGGAGGCCGAATCCTCCAGGGTGCGGATGCGCTCCTCCAGTTCGACGATCGGCTTTTCGAAGTCGAGCCAGGGTGTCTTCTTCAGGTTCATCGGCCGGATCCACTCCCGTGTGTGGCGACGGTCCCATACCCACGCCGCAGAGCATCCAATCTATCCGGGCGGCGGCAACAGTGTCAAGGTCGCGCCGCTGCCGTGCCCGGGCGATGTCAACCCGCCCCCGCCGTTCGCTTGCGAAAACCGCCGTTGCGACGCTGCGGTTCGGGCGCGGGCAGGCTGCAGCGGATGCGGATCGTCTCGACGCCGGGCAGGTCGCGCATGCGGCGCAGGGTATGCAGGGACAGAACCACCTGACGCGTGCGCGAGCGCAGCAACCAGCGCTTGCCTGCGCGGGAGACCTCCACCAGCAGCGGTACCGTCCGCGGCGTCAGCGTACCCCCGGCCTCACCCACGCTCGGCAGGGCCGCCCAGCGCACGAATTCCTCCAGCCGCTCGGTGGCCGGCGGACCGGTCGCATCGAGATCGAGGGAGAGCAGGACTTCGCCCGTCCAGTTGCACAGGGCCTCGTCGACGGTCGCCACGCGGTCGGCGATGATCTCGCGCACGCCGTCCGCCTTGACCCGCACCCTGCCGCCGACGACGAGAATCGAATCGCTGCCGACCAGTTCGGCGGCCCGTTCGTAGAGATCGGCGTAGACGGTCATTTCGATCAGGCCGCGCTTGTCCTCGAAATGGCAGCGCGCGTAGAGACGCTTGTTGCGGTCCCGGGCTTCGGTGAGGGAGGTGACGACGCCCGCCAGGTCGACCCAGGCGCCGTCGCCGAGTCCCCCGGCGCGGCGGGTGGTGGAGACGGGCAGGCTGTCCATGAATTCCCGGTACTCGTGGAAGGGATGGCCGGAGAGAAAGAAGCCCACGGCCGCCCGCTCGAGACTCAGCTCGTCGAGGGGATCGAACGGTGAGCACTCGGCCATGGTCGGCCTGGTCGACGCCTCGACCACCGAGCCGAAAAGCGAGGCCTGTCCCTGGGCCTTTTCCCGCGCCACGCGATTGCCGTACTGCACGGCACGGTCCAGGTTGGCGACCAACTGGCGGCGGTGTCCGGCGAGATCGTCCAGGGCCCCGGCGTGGACGAGGCTTTCGAGCACCTTGCGATTGACGGCCGTCAGGTCGAGCGCCTCGCAGAACTCGTGAAGATCGGTGAAGTCCGTGTCCAGCTTCTCGCGCACGTCCGCGATCTCCTCGATGGCCTTGGCGCCGACGTGCTTGACCGCCCCCATGCCGAAGATGATCTCGCCGTCGCGCACCTCGAACTCGCTGCTCGGCTTGTTCACGTTGGGAGGATTGATCCGCAGCCCCAGGCGCTTCACCTCGTCGATCAACTGCGTGACGCGGTCCGACTTGCTCATCTCGGTGGTCATGGTCGCCGCCATGAACTCCGCGGGGTGATGCGCCTTGAGCCAGGCCGTCTGGATGGACAGGACCGCGTAGCTGGCCGAATGGCTCTTGTTGAACCCGTACTCGGCGAAGAACGCCATCTCGTCGTAGACCTTCTCGGCCAGGGCCCGCTCGTAGCCGCGTTCCTCCGCTCCCTGCAGGAAGAGCACCCGCAGGTCGTCCATCATCTCGCGTTTCTTCTTGCCCATGGCCTTACGCAGCGTGTCGGCCTGCCCCATGGTGAAGCCGCCCAGCAGAGACGAGATCTGCATGACCTGTTCCTGGTACAGGATCACGCCATAGGTCTGCTGCAGGATCGGTTCGAGGTCGGGATGGGGATAGTGGATCGCCTGGCGCCCGTGCTTGCAGTTCACGTAGACCTCGTCCATGCCCGCGCCGAGCGGTCCCGGCCGGAAGAGGGCGTTGACGGCCACGATGTCCTCGAAGGCGGTGGGACACATCTTGCGCAGCAGTTCCTGCATGCCGGAGCTCTCGAGCTGGAAGACGCCGACGGTGCGCCCCTGCTGCAACAGGACGTAGGTTTCCGGGTCATCCAGGGGGATCTGCTCGGGCGTGAAACGCTCGCCGGTAGTCCGGTAAATCAGATCCAGCGCCTTGTCGATGACCGTGAGGGTGCGCAGCCCCAGGAAATCCATCTTGAGCAGGCCCATGGTCTCGACCATGCGCATGTCGAACTGGCTGGTGATGTCGTCCTTGGTGGACTTGAACAAGGGAATGTGCTCGATCAGCGGGGACGGCGTGATCAACACACCGGCGGCGTGGATGCCGGGATTGCGCGACATGCCCTCCAAGACCAGAGCGTTGCGCAGCAGCATGTCGTGCTTGGGGGACGTGTTGCGCACCTGCTTGAATCCCGGCACCGAATCCAGGCATTCGCGCAGGGAAACACCGGGCCCCTCGGGCACCAGCTTGCTGATCTTCTCCGCCTCGCCGAAGCTGAAGCCGAGGACCCTGGCCACGTCCTTGATGACGCCACGCGCCGCCATCGTGCCGAAGGTGATGATCTGCGAGACGTTGTCATTGCCGTACTTGTCGATGACGTAGCGGATGATCTCGGGGCGCTTCTCGAAGCAGAAGTCCACGTCGATGTCCGGCATGGAGATCCGCTCGGGGTTAAGAAACCGCTCGAACAGCAAGTCGTTGGCCATTGGGTCTATGTCTGTTATGCGTAGGCAATAACATACAACACTGCCGGCTGCGGAGCCGCGGCCGGGGCCCACGGGGATATTACGCTCGCGAGCGGCGCGGATGAAATCCCACACGATCAGGAAATAGCCCGCATAACCGGTCTGCTTGATGACGTCCATCTCGTAATCGAAGCGGTCCTGCAACTCGGGCGTGACCTTGCCGTAACGCTGCGTCAGTCCTTCCCGGACCAGGTGCAGCAGGTACGCGAATTCGTCGTCGAAACCCTTGGGCAACGGAAACGCCGGCAGCAGCAGCTCGCCCAGCTTTAGCTCCAGGTCGCACATTTCGGCGATGCGCAGCGTATTGGCGCAGGCCTCGGGCCAGTCCCGGAAGAGCTGCAGCATCTCCTCGCTGGACTTCAGGTAGATCTGGTCGGTGTCATAGCGCCAGCGGTTGGGATCGTCGAACTGCCGGTTCGTGCCTACGCAGAGCAGCAGGTCGTGCGCCTGGGCGTGCTCGCGCTCCAGGTAGTGGCAGTCGTTGGTGCAGACCAGTTCCACGCCGACCGTGCGGGCGATCTCGGGCATGAGGCGGCGGACCTGCGTCTCGGCCTCCAGGCCATGATCCTGGATCTCGAGGAAGTAATTGTCCCGTCCCAGGATCTCCCGGTATTCCTGTGCGGCGCGCGTGGCGCCGGCCACATCCCCCCGCTTGAGAGCCCGCGACGGCTCGCCCGAGAGGCAGGCGCTCAAGGCCACCAGCCCCTCGCGGTGGGCATCGAGCTGAGCCTTGTCGATGCGCGGCTTGTAGTAGAAGCCCTCCAGGTAACCGAGCGAGGAGAGCTTCATCAGGTTGCGCCAGCCCGTCTCGTCGCGGGCCAGCAGGACCGTGTGGTGAGGTCGCCGCTGCGGATCGTCGGAACGTTCGGCGTGATCGGGCGCGACGTAGGCTTCCATGCCCAGGATGGGCTTGATCCCGGCCTTGCGGCAGGCCAGGTAGAACTCCACCGCGCCGAACATGTTGCCGTGGTCGGTCAGCGCCAGGGCGGGCATGCCGAGAGCCACTGCGCGTTCGGCCATGGCTTTGGTCTTCATGGCCCCGTCGAGCAGCGAATAATCGGAGTGGTTGTGCAGGTGGACGAATGTCTTCTGTGCCATCGGCCCCGGTCCGTAGTCGTGATGTGTGACAGCCCGCACGCTACGATAGCAGGCGGCGCGGGGAACGTCTACCACCCCCGTCGAAACAGGTCAAGGCTAGGGCAGTAGGACCAGTTCGTAGGCCCGCACGGTAACGCATTGCGCCCCGTCGGAGACCGTGACTTCAAGCCGATGCGCGCCGGGGGGCGTCGCGTCGGGCAGCTCCACCAGCAGGCGGTCGCGGGGTGGATCGGGCTCCGCGATCAGGCTGAGCCCATCCAGCGAGACCTCGAGCGAGGCAATGTCGATGCCGGAGCCACGATCGTCCATGCGGATCGCGAAGATCTCCCAGGTCGGCGCCGAGACCTCCGCGGCGGGCGACTGGGCGGCGGGACGCACGAGACCCTCGTCCGGCCCCGGCCCCAAATAGGGGGCGTTAAGGTCGCGGAAGATGGCGTAGCGTCCGGCGCCATAGGCGTCGAAGACCCAGGCTTCGCCGAGGCGGCGCGGCACGCCGGCGGGTTGCCAGTCATCGTGTCTATCCTGCACATAGACGCCGAGCCCAGGCGGCAGGGTGTCAGACAGGGATGCGGCGAGCGGGAAGGCGACGCCATCGCGGGCGGTCCAGTCCGGCGCCACGATGCGCACGCTCCAGTCGGCAGCCGCCAGCCCCTGGGCCTGCTGGGCGACCAGACGCTCGGCCGCAGTCAAGCTGTCCGGCACCAGGGCCGACGGCCCCCCGTCGAGCCAATCGTCGGCGTCGATCTCCACCGGCTTCACGACATCTCCGGCCGCCGAAAGGAACGGGGTCAGCCAGCGCTCCGGCTCTTCCCCGTCCGGCGACACCGTGACTCGCACGGGGTCCTCGGTCCAGGCCGGCGCCGAGCGTGGCGGGTCCCCCGGCTCCTCCGGTAGGGCGACCAGGGTCCAGTGGACTTCGCTCGCGTTCCCTGCGCGATCCGCGGTGGTGACGCGCACTAGGTGCTCGCCCGGCGAGAGCACGGCCGGATCCAGGCTCCAGCCGCCCCCCCGTCGTCCCGGCAGGTCGTCGCCGTCGCGCCGGAAGAGCCAACGCTCGCGCCAACCGGGCTGTTCCAGCCACTCGAGGCGCATCAGATGCTGCCGGTCGAAGTCGTAACCCTCGTTGCGCGAGTCGAAGACCAGCGAATCGTCGAGGGAGACCGCCAGACGATAGGGCTCCAGTCGGTAGCCCAGGGCGTCCGAGGTCTCGCGAACCCGGGCGGAAAAGGCGACCCGCCCTCTGATCCCCAACCGCGGGAGCTCTCCCGACAAGGGCTCACCGCTCACCGAGCGGGCGACCAGCCCGCCCTCCACGCGCGACAGCGGGGACGCCGGCATGGCGCGGATCTTCAGGATGGCGGGCGGAATGGTATCGAGGACCGCGAAGCCGTGGGCCTGCGGGTCGAGCGGCCGGTTCTCGGCGTCGCGCACTTCGAAATGCAGGTGCGGTCCGGCGGTCCCGCTCTGGCCCGACAAGGCGAGGACCTCGCCCCGGGACACCTCGTGCTTGCCGGCCGGGAAGTGAAGCGTCACGTCGTAGCGCCCACGACGGGTCTGGGTGCGCCGCACCTGGGAACGCCAGCGGTCGCCGATCCGCTCGAGATGGGCGTAGACATAGGTACGCCCGGAAGCGCCCCGCAGGTAGATGGCCTTGCCATACCCCGACGTGGAGACACGGATGCGGGCGATCCACCCGTCTTCCACTGCCATGACGGGAAAGCCCGACCGACCCTCGGTCTTAAGATCCAGGCCGGCGTGGAAGCGCCCGGAGCGATGCTCCATGAAATTCGAGGTCAGATAACGCGTTTCCAGCGCCAGGGGCCAGGATGGTGCGGGCGGGGCCGCGCTTTCCAGCGCCGAGGCCGCCGCGGCGGTCAGCAGGAGCGTGAGTAGAGTGCGAATGCGGATCATGGCAAAGACCTCCGTGTCGGATCGCAATCTACCATCATGGCGAGCCGACGTCCAGCCGGCACACCCAGCTCGTGTCCGCGCGATCCGAAATATCCGGCTTTTCCGGCAGGAGCCGGGCGGGCCGGATCATCCTGCCGCGCAGCGCTGTGCACGGTCCGGAATCAACCGGGTGCGGGTTTTTCTGGCTCCCGGCGCTGTGATATGTTATTTTTCACTCTCCATCAATTGCAGGGACCTTGCCCCTACATCCCAGGCATACTGCTGGGTTTTTTAGTGTCGGCAAACCGGCGCTGGGCTGCATCGTGTTGCGCGAGGAGATTCAAGATGTTCAAACTGCTGCGGTCGCGTGCGAAGTTCTTCTACTGGATCATCGCCGTCTCCTTCATCCTGTTTACCTTCATCGTCTGGGGCGCACAATGCAACCGCCAGGACGGTCCCGGTCAACAGGGGCCCACTTGGGTCGGATCGATCAACGGCGTGGAGATTTCCGCCGCCTTATGGGACAACACCTACCGCAACTACATGGGCCGCATGCGTGAAGCCTACCAGACCCCGTCGCTGACCATCAACCAGCGCACCCAGGCCGCCGAGACGGTCTGGCAGGGTCTGCTGCGTACCAAGCTGGAAGATATAGAAATCGAACGCCTCGGTCTCGCCGTGGACGACGACGAAATCATCTTCGCCCTGAAGAACAATCCGCCGCCGGAGCTCCTCGCGCAGTTCACGACGCCCGAAGGCGAAGTTGACATGGACACCTATCTCTCGGAACTGGCCAACCCCGAGCGGGACTGGACCGGCGTCGAGTCCTACCTACGCGCCGTACTGCCCCGCCAGAAACTCGTCGAATCGATCACCACAGGCGTGACCATCTCCGACCAGGAGGTCCGTGACGAGTTCTACAAGCTGAACATGCAGGCCTTCGCCGAATACATCGGCGTGCTCTTCAAGAGCGTGACCATCGAAGAGGAGCCGACCGAGGAGGAGATCGCCGCCTACTACGCCGAGCACGAGGATGAATTCTTCGAGCCGGAGAAGGTCGCGGTCCAGCTCGTGACCTTTCCCAAGGAACCCAGCGAACTGGACGACAGCGAGATCCGGGAACTGGCCCTGGAAGTACGGCAGGAGATCCTGGACGGCACCATGGACTTCGCGGAGGCAGCCGCCATCTATTCCGAGGACGGCACCAAGGACGACGGCGGCGATCTGGGCACCTTCGATCGCGAACAGATGGTCGACGAGTTCACCGAAGCGGCCTTTTCCCTGCCCGTGGGCGACCTGAGCAGCCCGGTCCTGACCCAGTTCGGCTACCACCTGATCGAGGTCCTCGAGCGTTTCGAGGAGGACGGCGAAGTGGCTCGTGTGCACGCCCGCCACATCCTCCTCAGGATCACCGCCGGCGACGAGACCCTTGCCGGGATCTACGAACGCGCCCAGACCTTCCTTGACGACGCCCGGGATGTCGGTTTCGCCGAGGCCGCACAGGATGCGGCGCTCGAGTTGCAGCACCCGCGCCCCCTGCAGGAAGGCCGCGACATCCAAGGCTTCCGCAACACCATGCCGGGAACCTTCTTCGCCTTCAACTCCACCGCGGGCGACATCAGCCGCGTACTGGAGACCGAGGAGTTCTTCTACGTGGTCGAGAACCTGGAGTACCTGCCCGAGGGCCCTTCGCCTCTGGCTGACATCGAAGAACGGGTCAGCTCCAATTTGGCCCGTGCCAAGTCACACGACCTGGCCGAGCAGCAAATCGCACCCGCCGTGGCGGCCTTGCGGGCGGGTGACGCATTCGCCGACGTCGCCGCGGAGTTCGGCCTGAGCCACGCCGTGACCGACACCTTCAAGGCCACCGGCAACATCACCGACGTGGGTTTCAACTCGGACTTCAACCGGGCCCCCCTGGACCACGAGCCCGGCGTGCTCATCGAGAAGGTGGAGACGCGCCACGGCATCTTCGCCATGAAGGTGCTCTGGAAGTCGGCCTTCGACGAGGAGGCCTTCGCCGCCGAGGCGACCGATATCCACGGCAACCTGCTCGCGAAGCGCCAGAACGAGGTCGTCGAGCAGTGGTTCGAGGACAAGATGGCCACGGCCAAGATCGACGACCGACGCTATCTGCTCTACGCCGAGTGAGCGACATGAGCGACGTCACGACACGACTCGACAAGAAGAGGGCCTCCCCCGACGGGAGGCCCTCCGCATTCCCGACGCAGGCCGGTGTTCAGTCGTCGCCGAAGGGATTGCGCGGCTTCTTGCGCTCGAAGTCCTGGAGCCCCTTGTCCATATCCTTGAACTTGTCGCGTCGCCGGCTTTCGTGCTCGCCCTCGGAGAAGAGCTTGGACATGCGCTCGGCCTCTTCCTGCTTGTGCTGATCGAATTCGGCTAGCGCCTCGTCCATGGCCGCCTGCTGCGTGTCGCTTTCCAATTCGTCGAGCAGGGTATGATCGCGGACCTCGAGATGGCTCTCGTAGGCGCTGGTCACCAGCGTGACGATGCCCGCTTCCTGGAGAGCCAGAATCCGCAGGCGCACGGTCTCCGGTGCGAGGCCCAGCAATTCCGCCGTCTGTTCGGGCGTGGGTGGCCCGTTCAGCTTGTGCGACAGGACGCGGATGGCCGCGACCACCAGATGCCCGTCCTCCCGTGTTACTTTCGACATCTCGCCTCTTTTCGCCTGACCAGGCCCGGATCGCGCATGAATCACAATGACGAGGACGTGGTGGTGATTCAAGAATTGCCAGGCTCAGACTATGCACGACAACATGGGATCAGGCAACGAGCCAAGTATCGCGAACCAAGTGTCGCACGAAGCGTCGAGACATCACTCGGCCGTCTCCGCCTGCGCACTGATGATCCGGTTGAGTCGTGCGATACGGTGCCCGTCGCCCAGCGCGTGGGCATGGACCAGGGCCCGCCGCGGGTCGCCCAAACGGTGCTCGAAGAGGATGGCCGACTCGAGGTGCAGCCAGGGATCCGCGCCGTGCCCGTCGCGCGCCCTTTCGAGCAGACGCGCGACCAGGGGCCAATCATGCGTCCGCTTCAAGATCCTGACGGCGTCCACGAAGAAGGAGCGGGGCGCCGCCGTGCGCCGCGACCGCGTGACCGCCTGCGCCATCCAGAGGCTCTCGTGGACCCGATCGCCGCGGGCTTCGCATAGGCGCGCCAGGGACCAGGCGTCCTGCCACGGCACGGTCGGGAGCGGACGCCGTGGCGCCAATAGCCGGACCCGGGCCAGGGCCTCGCACAGGATGGCCGCCATGCCCGCCATGTCGCGTCGGTTGTGCTCGATCGCCGCGCGCAGGGTCCCGAGACGTCCCCGGCGCACGAAGGCGAAGTAGGCCTGCGGAATGAGGGCACCGTCGATGTCGCCGGCGCCGCGGCGCAGACCGGCGACCCGCGACTCGACGGTCTGCTGGCGGCAATCCGGCAATCTCCGTCCCCAGAAGCGGCGCGACACGGGCAGCAGGTCCCAGCTGACCAGATCGTCCAGCAGCCGCCGGCGGCGGGCCAGGATGCCGCGGGTTCTCAGCAGGGGCAGATCGAAGGTCTGGCCGTTGAAGGTCACCACGACCTTGAAGCCGGCGGCCAGGCCGGCGAGTTCAGCGAGCATGGCCCGTTCCGCCGCCGGCGACGGCAGGAAGTACTGCACGACGTGGAAGGAACCGTGTCGCCACCAGGCCAGTCCCACCAGGAAGGGCAAGGTGCCCGTGCCCCCCGCGAGCCCCGTGGTCTCGGTATCCAGGAACAGCAGGTCCTCCGCGGCGAGCCCGTCGGGCGCCCGGTGCGTCGTGACCCTGTTCAACGTCTCGAGCCGGGCCAGCGGGGCGGGCGCCCGTGCCTGGTGCTCGCTCATCCAGACGGTTCCGCCGGCGCCGACACGCGGTGTCAGGCCCAGTCGCCGCGGATCGCCCGCTGGCGGCGGCGCGGGGGTCTTCCCGGCACCCTGCCGGTCGAGCCGGGCCAGCCGTTTGCGCAGGTCCATTTCAGGACCGTCCCCGGCAGGCCCCGAGAATCCAGCGCGCGCCATCGAGGGCCGTGTGACCGGAATCGACCGGGGCTCCCACGCAGGAGGGGCAACCCCGCTCGCAGGGGCACGCCTCCAGGTGGTGGCTCGCGGCTGCGACGATCTCGTCGAATTGCCTGAAGATGCGCTTGGCGTAGCCCACACCACCCGGGTAGGCGTCGTACACGTAGAGCGTCGGCTTGTCGGTGAACGGAGACTTGACCATGGGCATCGTATGCACGTCGGAGGGGTCGGCCATCACGAACGCCGGCGCGACACAACCGATCAGATGTGCCAACCCCTTGAGCGCATCGCCGAGATCCAGCCTGGCGTCGGCCATCTGTCCGTGCAACTCGGTCGGCAACTCCCACCAAAAGCTGGTGGTGTGCATCTCCATCTCCGGCAGATGCACGCGGCCCGCCCCCACGTTCTCGTGGGTGCCCAGCTTGATTTTCTTGTAGACCGTGACCTTGCTCACCAGACCGATCTCGCCCAGCCCCTTGTCGCCGAGCACGTATTCCTCGCAGCCCTCGTCATCGAGGGTCTTCAACTCGGTCTTGCGCTGCGCGTCGGTGTAATGGTCGACCTTCACCGGCTTGACGTAGGCCTTGCGGCGCTCCCAGTCCAGCTTGTCCACGTGGTACTGCTGGCCCCCGTGGATGTAGACGGCTTCGTCGTGCAGCATCTCCTGGGCGCTGAACAGGTCCATCTCCCCGATGATCAGCCCCGACGGCTGCGACGTATCGACGATGACCACGTTCTCCGGCGCCGCGCTGCGCAGGCTCACGTCCTCGGCGGGATAGGTGTCCGCCATCCAGTGGTAGGTGTCGGCGTCGCGGTGCAACACGCCCTGCTGCGCGAGATAGTCCAACGCCTCGGTCACGCTCGCGTCGCCGAAATCCTCGCCGGTGTCGAAGGGCAGCTCGAAGGCGGCGCATTTGAGGTGGCTGAGCAGGATGATCAGGTTGTCCGGGTCCACGCTGGCGTGCTCAGGACGACGGCCGAAGAACCAGTCGGGATTGTTGATCACGTACTGGTCGAGCGGGTTGCTGGTGGCGACCAGGATCGCGACGCTCAGGTTCTGGCTGCGGCCGGCGCGCCCCGCCTGCTGCCAGGTGCTGGCGACGGTGCCGGCATAACCGGTCATCAGGCAGATGTCGAGGCGCCCGATGTCGATGCCCAACTCCAGCGCGTTGGTACTCACGACTGCGCGCACGCTGCCGTCGCGCAGTCCGCGCTCTATGGCGCGACGCTCGGTGGGCAGATAGCCGCCGCGGTATCCGCGCACCTCCCCGCTCTTGATGCCGGTGCGGTGCCCCGCCCGTTCCAGGTAGGTCAGCAGCAGTTCGACGCGCATGCGCGAGCGGGCGAAGACGATCATCTGGGCGCCCGTGCCGAGGAAACGCTCGGCCAGGGCGCGGGTCTCCTTCAGGGCGGAGCGACGGATGCCCAACTCGCGGTTGACCACGGGCGGATTCGTGAAGATGAAGTGCTTCTCGCCCCGCGGAGCGCCGTTGTCGTCGAGGACCGTCACCTCGCGGCCGGCCAGCCCCGCGGCCAGCTCGCCGGGATTGGCGATGGTGGCGGAGCAACCGATAAACAGCGGGTCGGCACCGTAGAACGCGGCGATGCGACGCAGGCGGCGCAACACGTTCGCCACGTGGCTGCCGAAGACGCCCCGGTAGTGATGCACCTCGTCCACGACTACATAGCGCAGGTTCTCGAAGAGCTTAACCCAGAGGGTGTGGTGGGGCAGGATGCCCTGGTGCAGCATGTCCGGGTTGGTGACCACGATGTGCCCGCTGCTGCGGATGGCCTTGCGCGCGGGCGCGGGGGTATCGCCGTCGAAGGTGTAGGTCTTGATGTCAGCGTCGAGATCCGTGACGACGCCGTGGACCTCGTGCATCTGGTCCTGGCTCAGGGCCTTGGTCGGGAACAGGTAGAGCGCGCGCGCCTGGGGATCGCGCAACATGGCGTCCAGCACGGGCAGGTTGTAGCAGAGAGTCTTGCCCGAGGCGGTGGGCGTGACTACGACGAAAGGCTCGCCGTCGGCAGCCAGACGCACCGCGGCCGCCTGATGGCTGTACAACTCGGAGATGCCGCGCCGCTTCAGCGTCGCGACCAGATCGGGGTGCAATGCGGCCGGATAGGGCTCGGTGCGAGCGGGGGTCGGAGCCAGTACTTCCCAACGGGTGACGTCGCGCAGAAAGCTCTCGTCGGCTTTGAGACGATCCAGAAGCTGTGCCAGGTTCAAGGTCCGCCTCCGTGCGCGATCGGCATCAATTCTCCTTGTCTTCGTCCTGCGGGGTCGCGTCGATCTCCCGCTTCACCTCGTCCTGCACGTCGCGCGTGGCTTTGCGGAACTTCTTGATGGAAGCGCCGAAGGACTCGGCTATCTCGGGCAGGCGGCGGGGGCCGAAGACCAGCAACACGACCAGTCCGATCACCAGTAGTTCCGGCCAACCCAGGCCGCCGAAGAACGCAAGAAATGGAGTCATCTTTCCCTCTCCCTGACAGGCCGGACGATCAACGGTACCAGCGCAGGATCTGCGAGGCCACGAAGACGCCGATCACGCTCATGAAGTTGAAATGCAGTTTGAAGCCGAACGTGATGTCCAGGACGACCAGATCCCAGTGATTCAATTCAGGTCCGAAACTGACCGAGCGTACGAAGAGCTGCTCGGCCACAGACCCCTCCTCGAGGAACAGTCCGATGACCTGGCTCAGAATGGCGCCGATGAGCATGCCCAGAAACAAAGTCAGCAGCACCGTTCCCATCGATTTATGCATTCAGTTCTCCTTGGCCTCTGCTCACGCGTCAGGTGACCAATATATCCGCATCGCCCAGCCGATTCCAAGGGCTAATGCAGCTCAGCGGGACAACAGGGCCTCGCGCAGGCGGCTGTGGTCGGCGCCCAACACCAGCACCGCGTCCTCGGTGGCACGGGAATCGTGCTCCCGCAGCAGGATGGGACCGCCGAGACGCCCGGCGAGGGCTATGGCGCGTTCGTCGACAAGGCGCCTGTTGACCAGCAGCGATTTTGTATAACCGGCATGGGGGGCGTTGTCGATCCTGTCCGCCACGCAACCGGCGCGACCGACCAGCAGGCTGAAGTCGCCGGCGAGATTCGCCGCGGTGGTGCCGTTGAGTATCACCAGGTGCACGATTCCTCCCGGCGCGTCGGCGTTCGCGAGGTCCGGGAACGATTCGGTGGCCGCCGGCATCCCGAGACGAGCGGGCAAGCCGTCAGGCCGCGATCCGCCGTGGGTCACCCACACACCCACCGAGATCGCGCAGGCCAGGACGACCAGCAGGAGAATCAGGCGGAGCGTACGCATTAGAGCCCCGTTCCCTCCAGCGCAGCAGCCAGCGCCGGACGCAGCCCCGCGTAGGAGTCGTCGAGGGTCTCGGGAAGGACGCGGGTATCGCCGACCACGGTGATGAAATTGGTGTCGGCGGACCAGCGCGGCAGCAGATGCACGTGGAAATGGGCCGGGATGCCCGCGCCGGCGGCGCCGCCCCCGTTGTAACCGCAATTGATGCCGTGCGGTTGGTAAACCTCCCGCAAGGCGCGTTCGACCGCTTGCATCAGCACGGCCAGATCGGTGACCTCCTCGTCCCCGCAATCGCCCAAAGCGCCCAGGTGGCGATTGGTGACCAGCAGCACGTGCCCGCAGTTGTAGGGATAACGGTTCAGGACCGCATACCAGTTACGGGAACGGTGCAGGATGTAGTTCTCCTCGTCCCCGCCGTGGAGGCAGTTGCAGAAGGTGCAGCCGTCCGCCTCCTTGTCGCTCTTTACGTAATCCAGACGCCATGGCGTGTATAGTCTGTCCATGCGTTCTCCCTAGCGCGTCCGCAGCAGGTCGTCCGCCGTCTCGAGTTCGGCGACGGTATTGATGCCCACGACCTCGTCCGGATCGGTGATGGCTACCGGCTGTACCGGTTTCCCGGCGGCCACCAGGTGCGCGATGGTGTCGGTGAGGTAGTACTCGCCCTGGTCGTTGTCGGCGGACAGCCGGTCCAGGGCCCCGCACAGGTCCCCGGTGCGGAAGCAGAACACACCGGTGTTGTACTCCCCGACGGCCAGTTCAGTCGCCGTGGCGTCGCGCGCTTCCACGATACGCGCCAGGTTGCCGTCGGCGTCCTTGATGATGCGTCCGTAAGCGCCCGCATCCTCGACCTGACAGGTCAGCACCGAGGCGCTCACCCCAGTTGTCACAGTCTCGTCCACCAGTCTGCGGATGGTCGCGGCGCGCAGCAGGGGCACGTCTCCGGCCAGCACGATCGTATAGCCCTCGGGGGCCAGGGCCGGCACGGCTACCTGCACCGCGTGGCCCGTTCCCAGCTGGGGCTCCTGCAGGACGAAGGCCAGATCGTCGGCGGCGAAAGTCTCCCGTACCTGCTCGGCCTGATGCCCCACCACCACGACGATACGCGCGACGGCCGTCGCCCGCACGGCGTCGAGTACGTGGGCCAGCAGCGGGCGTCCGCCGATCCGATGCAAGACCTTGGCCAGGTCGGATTTCATGCGCGTGCCCTTGCCGGCAGCCAGGATCACCGCCTGCAGGTCCGCGGCATCTTCCTTCATACTCGCGCCCCCTGCGCCCGTGCGAGTGGACTGAACAGGGATGACTCCGCTACACCGGCGGGTCCCACGTCCAGCACGAGATTGTCGATCAGCCGGGCAGGTCCCACACGGGTCGCCACGGCGATCATCACCTTGCCGTCCACGCGCGCGGGGTGCGACAGGTCCGGCACCGCGCGGATCTCCGCGTAGTCGATGGCATCCGCAGGGGCCAGATGCGACGCCAGCTCCTCTTCGAGCGCCCCGGTATCGCGCTCCCCGTCGGCGAGGAGCCCGCGTACCGCCTGGAGACCGCGCCAGAGACATATCGCCCGTCGCCGGTCCGCGGCGTCCAGGTAACTGTTCCGCGAGGACATGGCGAGCCCGTCGTCCTCCCGATGCGTCGGCACATCGACCAGCGCGATGGGAAATGCGAGGTCACGCACCATTTCGTCGATGACCAGGCATTGCTGGCCGTCCTTGCGGCCGAAGACGGCGATGTCCGGACCGACCAGGTTGAACAGCTTGGCCACGACGGTCAACACACCCTGAAAATGGCCCGGGCGCCGCGCGCCGCAGAGCACGTCGGCCCGGGGACCGGGCGTGACGGACACGCCGGTCGGGTTCTGGTACATCTCCGCGAGGGAAGGCGCGAAAACGGCCGCCGGCGCTTGGCCGGCCAGGGCTTCCAGATCCTTGTCCAGGTCACGCGGATACTGCGCGAAGTCCTCGCTGGGTCCGAACTGGGTCGGGTTGACGAATATGGATACGACTGCCTGGCCGAGCTCGCCGGCCCGTCGCACCAGGCTCAGATGCCCCTCGTGCAGAGCGCCCATGGTGGGCACCAGAACCAGGGGGCCCTTCGCCCGCAGGGCGTCGAGGCGGTCCAGATCTGCGCGCGTGCGGATCAGTTCCACGGCAGGCCCAGCTCGTCCGTATCGCAGGACGTCAGGTAGCCGCGCTCCTCCTCGACCTCCGGAGGTGGCGAATGGGTCGGTACGGCCTCGGACGAGGTCGCCGGCGCATAGGCGTGTATATCGGAAAAGCAGTGCTCGGCCGACGGGAAGGCGCCGTCACGCACGTCGTCGCTGTAACGCCGCACGGCATCCACGGCCTGTTCTCCCAGTTCCGCGTACCTTTTCACGAACTTGGGGCGTATGCCTTCGAAGAGGCCCAGCAGATCGTGGAAGACGAGTATCTGGCCGTCGCAATCCGGACCGGCGCCGATGCCGATCGTCGGTATGTGAACCAGCTCGCTGATGCGCCGCGCCAGGGAAGCCGGCACGCATTCCACGACGATCGCGAAGCAGCCGACCTCTTCCAGGAACACCGCTTCGTCCAGCACGAGATCGGCGGCGCCGCGTCCGCGCCCCTGCACCTTGAAACCACCGAGCTTGTGGATCGACTGGGGCGTGAGACCGATATGGCCCATGACCGGGATCTCGGCCGCCAACAGCGCCTTGATGACTGGCTCGCGACGTCGGCCACCCTCGACCTTGACGGCCGACGCGCCGCCTTCCTTCACCAGGCGGATGGCGTGGCGGACGGTCTCGCTGGGCGAGACGTGAAAACTGCCGTAGGGCATGTCGGCAATAACGGGCAGGCCGGGGCGAGAGCGCGTGACGGCCGCGCAGTGATGTACCATGTCCTCGATGGTCACCGGCAACGTGTTCTCGTGACCGAGCACCACCATGCCGACGGAGTCGCCGACCAACAGTGCGTCCACGTTCCCTTCGCGGGCGATCAGGGCGGAGGTCAGATCGTAGGCCGTCAGCATCACGATCTTACGTCCGACCCGCTTGCTCTGCGCGAAAACCCGGAGGTTCTTGGGCTTCTTCATTAGATCCTCCCCCTACGGTTAAGCCGGGGCAAAAAAGCGTGTGCCCTGGAACTCTTCCTTGAGCAGTTCGAAGAGCTGATTGAAATCGTGCGGCACGTTCACGAAATCGAATTCGTTCGTATTGACCACCAGTAACGGCGTTTGCCGGTAGTGATGGAAAAAATAACTATAAGCGCTGTTGAGCGCATCGATGTATTCACGATTCATGTCACGCTCGAAACTGCGTCCGCGGATACCTATCCGCTCCATCAGCACATCCGTCGAGGTCTGCAGGTAAATCACCATATCCGGCTTGAGGATATGCTGCTCGAGGATGTTCGCGAGCTGGTCGTAGAGCGTCAGCTCGTCGTCGCTGAGATTCAGGTTGGCGAAGATGCGATCCTTGGCGAAAAGATAGTCCGAGATCACCGAGGTGGCGAACAGATCCGGCTGCGTGAGCTTCTGCTGCTGACGGTACCGGCTGAGCAGGAAGAAGATCTGGGTCTGGAAGGCGTACGACGCCCTGTCCTGGTAGAACTTGGCGAGGAAAGGGTTGTCCTCGACCACCTCCAGGTTCACCGCAGCACCCGTGCAGCTGGCCAGCAGCTTGGTGAGACTGGTCTTGCCGGCGCCAATCACGCCCTCGACAACGACATAACGCCAAGGCAGCACGCCTGATCCCTTCGGTGTCATCACGCCACGGCGTCCGCCGCCGACAGCAGCAGTTCCGGTCTACGGCGAGCGGTCCGACCGTGGGCAGCGCGGATCATGGCACAAAGCCGTCCGACTGTCTGCCTCGAATCTGGCAGTATCAACGCGGCGTCGAGTTCGGCCAGGGGTTCCAGTACGAAGGCCCTTGCGGCCAGGCGGGGGTGGGGAATCGCGAGATCCGAACCCCGTAGTACGAGATCGCCGTAGAGCAGTATATCCAGGTCCAGGGTCCGGGGCTTCAGGTGCGTTTCACCGGTGCGCCCCCGGTCGCGTTCGATGCCTTTGGCGACCGCGAGCAGCTCCCGCGGACCCAGAGCGGTGGCGACGCAAACACAGGCATTGAGGTAGGCGGCTTGCGGGCCGCCCGGACCGACGTAATCGCTCTCGTAGACCCCGCTGACCGCCAGCGTCTCGATGCGGGGATGGGCGGCGAGAGCGGCGACTCCGGCGTGCAGCTCGGCCAGTCGATCGCCCAGATTGCTGCCCAGCCCGATGAAGACCCTGGCGTTCGCCCGCTTTTCGACTGTCTGCGCCCCGCTCACTGGATGGACTCCCCGTTCTCGTGCCTGCGCTTCGACCGGCGCGTGGACCGCGACAGCATCTCATCGCGGGTACGATCGATGGTCACCGACACGCTGCCCAGGAAGTTCCGGATGGGCGGGTTGGGTTTGTGGACGGTGACCGTGGCGGCCTCCAGAGGAAATTCGCGCAACAGCGCGTCGCAGATGCGCCCGGCCAGGGCTTCCACCAGGTGGAACGAGTCGCCCGCGGTCAGTTCCACGATGCGCTGATGCACCTGGGTGTAGTCCAGGGCGTCGGTGATGGCGTCGCTTTCGGCGGCGAGCTGCACATCTGTCCACAGCTCCACGTCGATCACGAACCGCTGGCCGAGCTCGCGCTCCGCCGGGTGCGCGCCGTGGTAGGCGTACACGTCGATGCCAGTGAGTCGGATGCAATCCATCACAGCCTCCGCAGCCGGGCGGCCGCCTCGTCGATGCGGTCGTCGGCACTGGTCAGGGAGATGCGGAACCAGCCTTCGCCGCCGCTGCCGAAACCCGTGCCCGGCGTGACGACGATATCCAGATCGGTCAGGACCCGGCGACAGAAGGAGAGGCTGTCCTCCCCCCCGGGCACGCGCGCCCAGACGTAGAAGGTGGCCCGTGCGTCGAAGACCTCGAGTCCGGCTGCCGCGAGCGAAGCCACGATCACCTCGCGCCGGCGCGCGTAGGGTCGCATCACCGACGACATCAGCTCGTCACAGGACTCGCTCAGCGCGAATATGGCTGTTTCCTGCACCGCAGTAAAGGCGCCACTGTCGATGTTCTGTTTGACCCGCTCCAGGGCCGAGATCACCTCGGCGTGCCCCACCGCGAAACCGATGCGCCAGCCGGTCATGTTGAACATCTTCGAAAGGCTGTGGAATTCGATGACGCGGTCGCGGCCCAGGTCCGCCGCCTGCAGCAGTCCGGCCGGAGGTTCGCCGGACAGGACGACTTCCCGATACGCCGCGTCGTTGGCCACGACCAGGCCCGCGCGCCCGCCCACCGCCAGGAGGTCCTCGTAATCCGCCGCAGCAGCCACGGCACCGGTGGGATTGTGCGGGTAGTTCACCAGCAGCAGCCGCGTCTGCGTGTCGGACAGCCCCGCGATCTCCCCGGGGTCCGGCAGGAAGCCGCGCTCCGGCTCGAGCCGATAAGACTTGGGCACGCCGCCGGCAAGAACCGTGGCTGCGCTGTAAACAGGGTAGCCGATATCCGGCACGAGCACTCCATCGCCCTCCGCCAGTAGAGCGAGCGGCAGATGCGCCAGCCCCTCCTTGCTGCCGATCAGGGCCAACACCTGCGACTCCGGATCGACGTTGACGCCCTGACGACGGTTCAGCCAGTTCGCGACCGCCTCACGAAAGGCGGGCGCGCCGCGGCTGTCCGGATAGCGATGGTTGGCGGCGCGTCGCACCGCCGCCGACATCACGTCCAGCAGCGGGGCAGGCGTGGGCAGGTCGGGATCGCCGATGCCCAGGTCGATGACGTCACGACCGGTGGACAGGGCCGCGCGCTTGGCGCGGTCGATCTCCGTGAAGAGATACGGGGGCAGTTTGTCGAGTCGGGACATGGCACTCCTCGCGTCCAAGCGCGCGCGACCTCGGGCTCGGGCAGGCAAAGGCCCCGCGCCGCAGTGGCGGTCACGGGGCACTGTATACCGAGGCGTTGTCTGGAATCAATAACCGGCGTTCTCGCGTTGCATCCGGACCCGTTCCATGAACTGGTCCTGGCGATCCATCTCCGTGCGGGCCCAGAGCCGATAATCGCCCGTGGCGTTGGCCGTAACCCAACGGAACTTCTCCTTGGCTTCCTGATACCGGGTGGCGCATTCAAGGGCCTTGCCCCAGCCATAAAACAAATGGACCTTCTGTATTTCGTCGGTGACGTGGGAGTTGGCGGTCTCCGCTACGGCCAGGGCCTCATCACATCGCGAATGGGAGGCGAATATCGTGATGAGTTCCTCAGCGGCTGTGCCGTTGCCGGGCTTTAGCTTTAAATGCTGACGGTAGGCTTCGATGGCCACGCTGTCCTGCCCCAGTTGGTGGCTGGAACGCGCCAGGTTCAAGTATACGTTGTCGCGTCGGCTACTCTCGGGATTGTTCGCTAAAAACGCCTGGCACTGCTCAACCGCCCCCGACCAATTATCGGCCTTCATCATGTCGGCGATGACCTGGTATCCTGCGCTGCCCCCGGCCTGGCTGCCAAAATCGCTGCGCTTGTCCTCGTATAGCCTGGCTTCGGCCACGTTCCCGAAGCTGCGCTCACGCTCGGCTGCCTGCTTGCAGGCCTTCACGAGCTTGGGCATCGCCTTCTCACGCAGATCCGGGCAGTTGTCCACCACCTGTTCGTAGACTTCGACCGAGCGCGGATAATCCTTCACCGCGCTGTGCATCACGGCCAGGTTGAAGAGGATGGCGCAGTTCTCGGTATCGATGCGGCTGGCGTTCACGTAGGCCTGCCGGGCCTTGCGGTAGTCCTTGAGCTTGGCGTAGGTCTTGCCCAGATCCATATAGTCGCCGGCCTTGGCGTCCTGGCCGACAGCTTCGACGAGTTTCTCCTGGTTGACCTGGGCGTCCTCCAAACGCTCGGTGGCGTAATAGGCCTTACCAAGGTAGCGCAACGAATTGACGTGCACCGGGCAGATGGCCAGCGCTGATTCCAGGGACGGGATGGCTTCGGGCCAATTCTTGGCCTTGAGGAAGTCAAGAGCCACCATGAAGGCGTGATCCGCTTCCTTGTACTGCGCGGCTGGGCAACCGACAGCAGGCAGGGTGTGACAGGCCACCATGGCCGTACACGCCATCAGGACCAGAAGCAAGGCGCGGATCGAGGTCTTCCTAGTATGCGTGTTCATCGGCATCTCCCAGCAGAGTGCTTGCTATTCGGACGGCATGTGCCTTTGTCAATCTACGGCTCCAAGGCGGCCAGTAACATAGAAAATCGGGGTTGATGTGTCAATTATCGTCCCATTCACAGTTCCCACCTTTTACGGGGTGCCATCGCCCATGGTTCGCGTAATGCGATGGCATCCGGCTCCAACCCCTTGTCATCCGTAAAGTTCCTGCGGGTCAGGGAGCGGGATGTCGACCGATCGTCACGTCGGATCCGTGAGATCTTCGGGACGGTCGAAATCCAGCCGGATACCCGAGTCGGGAAGGTCGACGAACCTGACCGGAGACCCGCACTGCTCGATCAGCGAGCGCATGGCTCCAGGATGATCATCCGGCCGCATCCCCAGCCAGGGCCGCAGCGGAGACACCACGGGATGCCCCCTGAGACCCTCGTGACGGGGAATGAGGAGCTCATCCGCCGCCGCCGCCGAGACGGCAGCCAGATGTCGGATGGTGGCACTCGAGACCAGCGGCAGATCCACCGGGTGGAACCAAAGATGCGTCGCCCGATCCGCCAAGCGGTGCACGGCGGCCAGACAACTGGCGGCGGTGCCGCCACCCGGGGGGTGGAGAATCCATTCCGTGACAGTTGCCGGGTGTACGCAGGCTTCGTAGGTCGGTCCCAGCTCCGGCAGGGTCACGACGGCCACCTCGTGCGCCGCACGACGGTGGAGCTCGCAGATGCGAGAGAGGAACGTCTCTCGCCCGCCGGGCACCCTACAGGTGCCCTTGGGGCGCCCCATGCGCGAAGAATCACCTCTGGCCAGGACGACGGCCCAGTCCTGCCTCCGTACCGTCATGGCCGCTCTCCGGCAGTCAGGACATAAGCGGTCTGCAAGTACGGCTCTGCACCGGCTGCGCTCCCCAGCAGGACCAGGGGAATACCCAGGTCGGTCATGATGCGCTCCACGCAGCCGAAGAGACCGATGCTGTCCGTGCAAGTGTCCATTTCCAGTAAAGCAGCCACTTGCGGTACCGGCTCCTCCCCGCTTTCCGCACGCGGCGCGAGCGAGTCCAGGAAGGCGACGATACCGTCCCAGGACCATACCGGATCCTGGTCGCCGCGGGAGAGCCAGTGCGCGGGAACTGGCACTTCGCCGGTGGCCGCCCCGGTCGGTGGCCGCCCCAAACCGGAGAGGCCGGACACGGTAATGACCAACGAGGCGCGGCGCGGCAGAGCTGCTGCGCCCGTGGCGGCTGCCTCGTAGATCACCACGTGATCGGGCAAGCTATCTCCCAGCTGATCGATCTCCGCGGGGGTCACGCCAGGGTCGGCCATCGCGACGGGTACTCCCTCAGCAGCGAGGACGCGGCTCACCGCCCGGAGTAGATCGCTCCGGCCGCCGCCGCCCCGCACTACGATCAGGTGTCCACCCGAGCGGGGCAGAAACCGGTGCCACGCGTCCAGGAAGGCGAAGTTCAAACGTCCGCCTCCTCCCGCTGCAGCAACGCCGCGTACCAACTCTCGAGGGATTCGACCATGTGTTGATGATTGAAATGCGCCTGGACACGCGCGCGGCCCGCCAGACCCCAGCGACGGGCCTGCTCGTGATCCCGCATCACGGCCTTCAAGGCCTCGGCCAATGATGCCAGATCGCCGGGCGGTACCAGCAGGCCAGTCCGCTCGTGTACGTTTACCTCCGCCACACCGGTCGGCAGTTGCGTCGAGATGACAGGCAGGCCGGCGGCCATGGCCTCGATCTGCACCAGTCCGAAGGTCTCGCTGCGCTCGAGGCTGGGCAGGACGAGGGCTCCGCAACGGGCCATCACACCCCGCAGATCTTCATCGCTCAGTTCACCGTGCAAGTGCACCCGCCCCTGCAGGTCCGGTGCGGCCGCGCGTGCGGCCAGCGTGTCCCGCAAGGGACCGTCGCCCACGATCTCGAGCCTGGCGTCGGGAACCGCGGCCACGGCCTCCAGGAGGAGTTCCAGCCCCTTGTAGTAGACCAGTCGCCCCACGAACAGGAACGGTCCCTTACCGGGATGGGGCGACAGCTGCCAGCCGGTAGTATCGATGCCGAAGGGTATGACCTCGACCTTGTCTTCCCTGCCGGACAGCTGGGGTGATTCGTCCCGCAAGCTGGACGTCGAGACCGCGATGCCCGCGGCGCGATCCAGCAAGCCGTCGAGCAGGGGACGCAACAGGACGGCGCCCAGCTTCTGGCGTGTGATGTCGGCGTGATACCAGACGGTCAAGCGCGTCTCGCGCGGCAGGGAACGTCTGACGCAATGCAAGGCCACCGCCGCCAGCGGATTGGGCCAGTGCAAAGTGACGATCTCAGGGCTGAGTTCCCTGAAGACACGCTTCAGCACGAACGGGAGCGACGGTGTGATCGGCTGCGAGGCGACAGTCGCCAGCGAACGGCAAGGGATCACCCGTCCGCGCCCGGCCGCGACATCCTCCGGAGTGCAGTCAGCGACGCCGGAAGCCGCGACCGTCCACAGGTCATGGCCCCTGGCCAAGAGACCAGCGCCGATGAGACCGAGCACCGTCTCCATGCCGCCTTTAACGGGCGGATGATATTTCCCTATCTGCAGGATTCGCATCTCTTCACAGTAGCGAAAGACTGCATTCCAGCCAACAGGAGTCTGTCGTAAACACGCGCCTATCGCTTCGGCGCTTTGCGAGGCGCGATAGGCGCGTGTTTACGACAGACTCCTCCTAACCTGAAGTTCCAGCCCAATCCCCTCTCAATTCCGGGATAAGCAAAAGCGA
>CAYMCR010000007.1:0-79374 GCA_964389015.1 uncultured Fibrobacteraceae bacterium
AGTAAGTGACTGCTTTGCCGGTTGTTAGTCTTGGCTTTGGCTTGGAACTTCAGCCAGTGCCCGGGCGATCTGCCGATTGGCCATGCAACCGACGGTCATCATGAAGAGCTTCGCATCCAGGGTGGGCAGCCTCTGCCAGTAGGTGGTGGAGAAGGTCTGTGTACTGAAGGTGCGGTTACAGTGCAGGCACGTAAACCGCTGGATACGTCTGGGACGAGCGAGGCGCCTGTACCAGCCCTTGCGCTTATAGCGCCAGGAGTCGGTGGAGCCGTTGTGGTACTTGCAGTTGGAGTTGGGGCAGTGGGGTGGATGCCAGCCGGGGTGCCGTGTGTTCATGTCCCCGACACCGCAGGAGCTGAGCCAGGGACAATTGAAGGGGCACAACAAAAAGGGAGCGACCCTTGGGGGCCGCTCCCAGTTGATGAACCCAAAGCGAATTACTTCACCAGAGCCATCTTGTTGACAGTGGACTTGCCGGCGGTACGGGTCTCGTAGAAGTAGACACCCGACGCGACGGAATGGCCACGATCATTGCTGCCGTCCCACTCGATGACGTGAGGACCGGCGATCCGGTTCTCGTCGACGAGTGTACGAACCAGCTCACCACGCACGTTGTAGACCTTCAGCGACACGTGACCGCCACGCGGCAGACTGAATTCGATCTTCGTGATCGGGTTGAACGGGTTCGGCCAGTTCTTGGCGTAGAACGGATGCGGGAGATCGACGCCCGTGCCAGAACCAATGTGATCATCGCAATAGGCGGGATCACCATTGAAGTACTGCAGGACGTCACACAGCACGATCACACGCGCCTGGGCAGGTGCGTTGACCTTGCTGCCGGGACCATAAGGCGTGTACCACGAATTGAGGTCGATCGGACAAGTGACAACCTTTGCTCCGGTTGGCAGCTCGTTCACGACCATCGCAGCGTAGTCGGGATAGACCCCGGGAGTGCCGTCGGCACCCAAGAACTCAGCGACCCTGTGTGAGGTCGGGTTGGCGTTCTCGGAGATACCGTCGAACATCTTGAAGTTCGGGCACGAGCCATAGGCCACGAAGTCCTCGGAGAGGACCAGCGCGGTGGCATTGGCCACGAAGCCAACGGTAGGTGCGGACTGGTTGCCGATGGACAGCCGGACATCATCCTTGATGAAGTTGATGCCGAAGTAGCTGTTCACCAGCGACACGCCACTGCCGTCGGGCTCTTCGAAGACGCCGCCGATGAAGCCGTCGCCGGTGGCGAGCAGGTCGCCGCCGCCGAGCAAGTAGGACTTCACCAGTGCGATATCGTTTGAGCCGTCACCATCGAACGGGTCCTCGGTGCCGGGAACCTTGGTACCGGTCATGGTCATGCCGGCCAGATCACCTGCCGTGTACAGCATGTGATCGTAGAGGGACAGTGTCGTCCCGGTACACGTGGAACCGAGTCCGTTACCGGTACCCGAGGAGGGACCGTTGGTGTAGTAGAGATCGTAGGCGGTGCCGCGTTCCAGCCCCATGGACTTCAACGCGCCTTCCCACTCGTTCTCGCCGCCACGGTCACCGAAGTCATTCCAGAGGAGGATCTCCGGGATGTCGCCGACGGTCGTGGAAAGCACCGAAGGCAGAGCGTGGACCGTGAAGTTGCTGTCCCACTGCCAGGGCACGAAGCCAGCATCGCCCTCGAAGTAACCGAAGCCGGCGGTGTCAGCAGGCAGTGTGGCGAACACGGGAGCCTCTACTCCGACCGTATCGGAGGCCGAGAAGTAGTAGTGCATCACGTCGCCGGGATACAGGAAGTCGTAATCCGGAAGCTCGAAGGCCCAACGACCAGCGTAGTACGTGGTCTCGTCATACCAGACGGTATCGCCTTCAACGAAACCGGAGTACGGCACGCCGCTGGAACGCCAGAGGGGATCGGTGTCGAAGACCGGGTTGGTCCGGACCTCGTAGTACATCCGCGGCTTGGCGTCCAGGCCGGAGCCGGCACGGACGGCATCGATGTTCACGATGATGGTGTCACCATGAAGGATGCCGGCACCTTCGGCGCCGATGATATCCTGGCCCATGTTGAACGGCACATCCATTGTGCCGAGAGAGCCCCAATCCATACCCTGGGGCAACCCATCCCCATCGTGCGGGAAGTTGTCCTGCGCCAGCTCGAACTGGCGGGTCGAGTAGGCGGGACCTGAGTAATCGAAGTAGTGCCAGGACACGTCGTCATAATAGGGAGCCGGTGTCGAGCCACCAAACATGTACGCCGTCCAGGGCGTCGTGACCTCGAGCGATATCTGCGCCCAATTGGCGCCGGGGTACACGAGGTCCGAGACATCCTGATGGACACGGATGTAGTCCGGTCCGCCATAGTACACGAACATGCGGTTGCGCCAGGCCGTGTAGATGACGCCGTCGATGCTCGAACGGACCCTCCAGGTGTAGAACTGGCCGGCCATCGAATGGAGATCGAAGTGGCGGTAGACGGAGAAACGAATCTCATTGCCCGCCGCAGTCGCATCGATAGCGATGGGAGGTGACCAGATCGCGTTGTCGAGGGCATAGTCGGGCGTTCCCGCCATACCGTAGGTATAGTTGGTAACGTAGCCACCGGGGCCGTAGGTCCACTCGGTGTTGGTCGAAGCCTCACCCGTCACTTGGCCGTAATCGATGAACGCCATCTGGGGTGTCGTGTTGTCGATGCAGGGATCCACGTCGCCGAGGATATCCCAGACGTCCGCAAAGTCGCCGCAGTAGGGAGCCTTTACGGATGCCCATTCGACCGCGACACCGTCTTCGAAGGTGTTGGTCACGCCCATCTGGACTTCACCAAGACCCTGATCGAAGTACACCGCAATGTCGTCGACCTGCGTATGACCGTCACTGGGACGGAGGCAGTCGGCATCAGAGGTGTTGCTGTCGGAAGTCGCCAGCCACCGGAGGTGAACCTGGTCGCCGTCGACGTACTCGCCGGTGGCAATGGGGACCGAGAGGTCCACATGAACGTTCAGGGAATCTCCGGACAGACCGTTACGGGGAGCGGCACCGAGTCCGAACTTCGCCATCGAACCAGTCGCGTCCTCGTACTGGAGGTAGAGCCAGTCCCAGCCCAACTCGGTTTCGACGTTGAGATAGGCGTCGACTCTGACCGTGGTGTTCTCCTCGGTATCGGGAACGGTGCCCCACCAATCGAGGAAGCAGTTGTAGAAGTTACCGTAACCGCTGTAGTTGTCGTCGCAGGCTACGGGAAACGTTTCACCGGCCCACATCGCATGGTTGCCAGCGCCGTGACCGTTGAGGTTTTCGGCGTTGAAGGTATCGATGTGCCAATGCTCGGCAAAATCGGTGTAGTCAACAGTGATCCAGCCGTTGTAAAGCGGATCACCCTGACTCGGGTTTAAGGGATCTGAGAAGTCACAGTAGTACGCCACAGTGGTATCGGCCTTCGCGGTCGATACGTTCAGCTGGTGGCTGATTGATTTGTGGGCTCTGAGTCCCTCGTCGTAGTCGACCGGGTCGGCAAAGACGTAGCCGGTAAAGAGGGCGAGAGCCATTAGAACGAGAGTGAGTTTCCTCATACTTTCCCCCCATCGCTGAGCAAGTCAACCAATGGTGCAGGTGAAAGATTCTGTCTCCACCGTTCAGGGTGTGAATTGGCAGAGACTCGAACAGAGCAGGCAAAAGCAATCCCAGTCACTGGCACAGAGCCGTACTTCAAAGGTCGGGTTGCCATTCCGCTGTGACTGTGACGAGATGACTCGCGATCCAAGCAAGAGTGTCAAGTTAATAGGGACTTACTCGAGTGGAGTCAGGCTCAACGTCACATCGGAAAGCACTTTTGCCCTTGAGTCGCACAGCTGAGAATACTCAAGGTACGATACCAAGTCAATAGGATACATAAAAAAAATGGGAGCCCCCGGAAGAGGCTCGATGGAGTGTGTATTTTACCTCTATAGTTGGAGTTACATCATCAACCGGAATCGATTTCAAGCGGAGCCACTGCACTAAAATCGGCGTATTGTGCAAACAAGCCATAGATTTCCCTCAAAAAATCGTGTCTCAGCTTCTTCAGCTCCGGATCTTCAACATTGACACGCACTAAATCGAAGAAGCGACCGATATCCGGTCCCAGCGTCGACAGCGCGCGGAAGATGGCGACATAGTCCCCGGCCCCACGGCACGTCATGAGTACCGGCACGACTTCCGCCACCCGATCCCTGAGATGTTGTTCAGCGGATTCGGGAAGGCTCGCAAAAGCCCGGCCGGCCGGCGACTGGCCACCCTCGAGCCAGCGCGCCACGCAACCATCGACGGCGGCGGCATCGAGCAGGTCGCCCTCCAGGATGTTACGGCAGCGCTTGAAACCCGTGGCGAGCATCAGGAAATCCGGTTGACCGCGGAAGGAATCAAGGGCGCGCGCCCAGGCCAGGGCATCGGTGGGATCGGCGCCGTGAGCGGGCAGCACCGCACGCACCGCCTCGGGTGTGAGTTCGAGATCGGTCAGGACCCGCTCCAGGCGCGTCTTGGCGAAAACCAACAAAGCGGCGGCCTCCCCGGTCCTCTCCGGTCCCCCGGGAGACTGTGCGAAACCGTCCAGCGCTGTCGCCAGGGCTTGACCGAGATCGAGCCTCAGGCCGTGATGGAGCAGCGTCCGTTGCACCGCCAGCGTATGTCTGCGCAGGGCGTAGGGATCCTTCGCACCGGTCGGCACGAAACCGGCGAGCCAGCAGCCGGCGATGGTATCAAGGCGATCGGCGATCGAGAGGACCGCGCCGAGGCGATCGTCCGCTACGACGTCGCCCGCGCCGCGAGGCCGGTGGTATTGCTCCAGGATGCTGCAGACCGCCTCGCTCTCGCCCGCCGCGGCGGCGTACCTGGCGCCGATGGTCCCCTCGAGCTTCGTGAACTCCTTGCCGTCGCGGATCATCTCGGTGACCAGGTCGAACTTGCAGATCGCGGCGGCGCGGGTCAGCGCCTCGGGAACCGGACCGCCGTCGCCCAGACCTGTTTGCCACAGCGTCCCCACCAGCCCGGACACACGGTCGATCTTGTCCTTGAGTGAGCCGTAGCCTTCGAGCCAGGTAACGTCGGCGAGACGTGCCACGTGCTGGTCGGGCGTCAACTTGCGATCGCAGTCCCAGTAGAAGAGAGCATCGCTGAGACGAGCCACCAGGACGCGCTGATTGCCGTGGACCACGTTGTCCAGCGACGTGTCGTCCCCGTCGCGCACGGCCAGGAACAGGGGCAGCAGCGCGTCGCCCTCCGCCTGTCGCACCGCGAAATAGCGTTGGTGGGATTTCAGGGCCGTGACGATGACTTCCGGGGGCAGGACGAAGAAATCCTCCGCGTAGCGGCCCACGAAGGGTGTCGGGAACTCGCAGAGATCCACGACTTCCTGCAGCAGTTCCGTGTCTTCGATCGGACTGCCGCCGGTGCCTTCGAGAACCCGGGCACCGCCGGCGAGTATCATTTCACGCCGGCGCGACTCGTCAACGACCACACCGTTCTCCGCCATGCGGTCCAGGTACGCGCCGGGCGTCTCGATCTCCACCTCGCGGTTTTCGGCCAGGGTGCGATGGCCGCGCGAGATTCGCCCCGCGGTCAAGCCGGCGAGGGACAGGGGCACGATTTCGTCGCCGAGCATAGCCACCAGCCACTGGATGGGCCTGGCGTATTCCAGATCTTCGGTCCCCCAGCGCATCATCTTCGGAAAGGGGATGCCCAGGACGATCTCCGGCACGACCTCGCTCAGGACAGCGGCCGCATCGCGACCCGGCACCAGCTTCCGGACACCCAGGAAACGGCCGCCCTTGGCGTCCGCCAGCTCGTGACAAGCGGCGATCTCCACGCCGTTCTTGCGGGCGAACCCGAGGGCCGCCTTGGTCGGTTCGCCGTCTTCGCCGTAGGCCACGGTCAGCGGCGGACCTTTGACCTCGATTTCCCGATCTTCCTGGCGCGTCTGCAGGCCGTCGATGAGGACCACCAGTCGCCGGGGCGTGGCCAGCACGCGCAGCCCCGCATACGCCAGAGCATGCTCGGTGAGCTTGTTCGCGAGGGTCTCCGCCATGTGACGACGTTCGACGGGCAGGAACCGCGCCGGCAGTTCGTCGGTGCCGATCTCGAAGAGGAAGGGCAAGCGTTCGTTGTCGTTCATCGTGCGTCCTCCCCGTGGTGGAGCAGGGGAAATCCCATTTCCTCGCGTTTGGCCAGGTAGGCGCCGGCCACACGACGGGCGAGGTTGCGAACGCGCTTGATGTAACCGGTCCGCTCCGTGACGGAAATCGCGCCGCGCGCCTCCAGCAGGTTGAAGAGATGGCTGCACTTGATGACCGCGTCGTATCCGGGATGCACCAGCCCGGCCTCGATCAGGGTGACGGCCTCCGCTTCGCGGTCGTCGAAATGACGGCGATACATCTCCACATCCGCGTGATCGTAGTTGAAGACGGAGAACTCATGTTCGAACTGCCCCTGTACGTCGCCCCAAGTCAGGCCCCCGCCCCAGGCAAGATCGTTCACGTGCTCCACGCCCTGGATGTACATGGCCAGTCGTAGCAGACCGTAGGTCAGCTCTACCGAAACCGGCTTCAGCTTGAAACCGCCCACCTGTTGAAAATAGGTGAACTGGGAGATCTCCATGCCGTCGATCCACACTTCCCAGCCCAGACCTGCCGCGCCGAGGGTTGGCGACTCCCAATCGTCCTCGACGAAACGGATGTCGTGTTCGCGGGGTTCGACGCCGATGGCGCGCAAGGATTCCAGATACAAGCCCTGGGAGTCGGCAGGATTGGGTTTGAGCAGCACCTGGTACTGCAGGAACTGCTGGACACGGTTGGGATTCTGGCCGTAGCGGCCGTCCTTCGGCCGACGGCTCGGCTCCACATAGGCGACACGCCAGGGCTCGGGCCCGAGACAACGCAGGAAGGTGGCCGGATTGAAAGTGCCCGCGCCGACTTCCGAGTTGTAGGGCTGAACCACGACGCAGCCCTGATCGCTCCAGAATTGCTGGAGCCTGGCGATCATGTTCTGATAGTCCATCATGAGGCGAAATCCTCCGGTGGTGCGCCGCCGTCAGCCGCGCGCCCGGCGCGCAACAGATCCAGGCTCGCCGGCAAACGATAACCCGGGAGGTGATACGACAGGAAACCGTGCAGCAGGATACCGATCTCCCGGGACGAGCGACGGGTCAGCGTCACCGCCGGGCCGTCGGCGTCCCTCAACCCGTGCAGGGCCGCGAGAACTCCCGCGCCCAGGGGACGCCCCTCGTGTTCCGGGTCCGCCGCAGAGCACTCCCCACAGACCGCGCCGCCGCCGGCCGGGCTGAATCGCATACCGGTCTTGACCGCTGCCAGGTCCTTTCCGCATACCACACAGCGGCTCAGGACCGGCGCCGTGCCCTGCAGTCTCAGCAGAGCCAGCTCGAACGCATAAAAAAGCGGGGCTTCCACGCCCGCTGCATCAGATGATAGCACCTCGAGGTAGCGCCGGCAAAGTTCAAAGAGACGCGTTTCTGTCACGTCGCTGGGCCGGCAGCGCTCTACGATCTCCAGCGCCGAGAGCAGATAGGCGGTGCGCTCGAGGCTGTTGAGCGCGAGCAAGGGGTCGAGCAGCAACTGCCCACCCTTGAGGTACTGCAGATTCCTTGCCGGTTGCAGGCCGAACTCGATATCGACGAGGCGACCCGGCTGGACCAGCGGTCTCAGTACGGAGCGGGCACCCCGTGCGCCCTTGGCGATCACTCTGACGAAACCGTGATCCTCGCTGAGCAGGGCCGCGACGATGCTGGTCTCGCCGGTCGGCCACGTGCGCAGAACGACCGCCCTGCTGGACACGACCGGTTTGGCGATGACCGACAAAGCAACTCCCTCAACGGATGAGCAGCGAGGCCATGCTCAGGTAGATCAGGATGGCGAGGATGTCGTTGGAGGTCGTGATGAACGGTCCGGTCGCGATGGCCGGATCGATCCCGAACCGATGCAGCAGCAGGGGTACCGCCGTACCGACCATCGCCGCAAAGACGATCACCGACATCATGGAGATGGTCAACACCAGGGCCAGGTCTCTGTCTCCCACCACCAGATCCGCCACGACGTACAGGGCCGCCGCCACCAGGCCGCCGGTCAAGAGCGCGGTAGCCAGTTCCCGGAGCAGGTAACGACCGATGTGGTAGACGTTGACCTCGCCGGTCGCGAGTCCTCTCACCACCACCGAAGAGGTCTGGATGCCGGTATTGCCGCCCATGGCCATGATGGCGGGGATGAAGAAGGTGAGTGAGACTGTCGCCGCGAGGCTGGCCTCGAAATGCTGCATCATCAGCACGCAGCCGATCTGACCCAGCAAGGCGCCCAGCAGCCAGGGCAAACGGGCGCGAGCCACCTTCACGGGCGAGGTTTCGCCCAGTTCCTCACTGGTGCCGGCCAGCAGGGCGATGTCCGCGGTGGCCTCGTCCTCGAGCACATCGAGGATGTCGTCCGATGAGATGACGCCCACCAGACGGCTGCCGTCTGCCACGACGGGCAGCGTCACCAGATCGTGAGTCCGCACGAACTGGGCCACTTGTTCCTGATCCAGGGTCACGTCCACGTGCATGGGATCGCGCTCCATGACGTCGACGACCGGCGTGGACCAGGGCTGGAGCAACATCTCGACCAGGGGTATCCGCCCGCAAAGAGCCCCCGACGCGTCAACCACGTACAGGAAATGCAGGTCTTCCCGGTCGTCCTCGTCTACGGTTCTCACGGCCTCTACCGCCTGCAGACAGGTCGCCGCTTCGGCCACGGCGATGAATTCCTTGGCCATGAGCCCGCCGGCGGTGTCGGGCGAATACTGGAGCAGCTCGCGAACCTCGTCGCGCTCCTCCTCCTCCATGGCCGCCAGAATCTCCCGGGCCTGATCCCGGTCCAGCTCACCCACCAGGTCCGCGGCCTCGTCCGAGGGCATCTCCTCGATGAGGTTGGCGATGGCCTCGATGGTGATCAATTGCATCAGGGCCGTGACGCTGCGCTTGTCGATCTCGGCCAGTACGTCCGAAGCCAGGTCACGCGGGAGCAGCTGGATGACGCGGGCCGTGTCGTCCACGCTCAGCGGACGCACTACCTCCGAGAGGTCGCCGGGCGAGAGATCGGCCGCCACGGTGGCCAGCGCGGCATCGTCCTGTTCCCGCAACAGCCCCGCGAAGAGCTCGGAATATTCGTGCCATTGCTCTTCCAGGTTGGAGGGGTCGAGATAACGATCGTCCTGAGACTCCTCGGGCTCCGTGGGCAGATCGTGCTCATACATTCGACTCACCTCCCGCCTCGTCGTCCTCGGATCCATTATTCCGGGCCAGCAGGGACGCCAGGCTCCCCCCCCCCGCCCGCTCGACCACCGCGCCGCCGGAAATGATGAGCCGGATGCCTTCCTCCACCGTCATCGGCAGAATGAGCGCGTCCGCCCGCGGAACCAGCAGCATGAAGCCGGAAGTGGGATTCGGCGTCGTGGGCAGGAAGATGTGCAGGTTGTCCCGTGCCGGATCGTCGTGCGTGATGAAGCCCAGGGCCCAGATCTCCCGGCGCGGATACTCGAACATGACCACGTGCTGGAAGGCCTGGCGGTTATCCGTCAGCAGGACGCCGGATATCTGCTTGGTCACCGAGAAGATGCTCTTGATGATCGGGATGCGGTTGATCATGCGCTCGAACAGACCGAAGAAGGCGACGCCGATGAGCGTACGCGTGATCAGACCGATCAGGACCAGCAGCAGCAGGCTGACCAGCACGCCGAGCAGGGTCAACAGGAACGGCGGCACGTAGTCGCGCAGGAAGATGATCCGTTCCAGCATCGGGCGCAGCGTGTCGTCCACGACCCGGTAGAACCGCCAGAGTATCCAGCCGGTGATCGCCACGGGTGTGACGGTCAGCAGCCCCGTGATGAGGTGCTGTCGCAGGCGCGAACTCACGGTGCAACGTCCTTTCGCGTCTCGTGGCCGGGGAAGGGCGAAGTTGCGATCACCCGTACCCGCAGAATGCGTTGATCTTCCACCTTCTCCACCACGATGTCGAGCCCGGCCACCGCGGCATGGTCCCCGGCGGCGGGGACCTTGCCGGCCGCCTCGTAGATCAGTCCGGCCAGCGTCTCGCTGCCTTCGTCCAGCGGCAGGTCCACCCCGAGCAGATCACGCAGATCCTCCAGGTCGATCTTGGGATCCACCAGTAGGGTGTGTTCGTCGATCCACTGGTACAGTTGTTCGGTCACGTCGAATTCGTCCTCGATCTCGCCGACGATCTCCTCGAGCACGTCCTCCAGCGTGACCACGCCCGCGGTGCCTCCGTATTCGTCGATGACCACGGCGAGATGTATGCGCTTGGCACGGAACTCGGCCAGCACCTCGTCCAGCTTCTTGCTCTCCGGCACGAAGTAGGCCGGGCGCGCCAGGTCGCCGAGCACCTTGCCGCCGGATTCCGGGCGTTCGGTGTCCACCAGCGCCAACAGGTCCTTGGCGTAGAGCAGCCCGGTGACCTTGTCCACGTTGCCCTCGTGCAGCGGAATCCGTGAATGCCGACAAGCTGCCACCACACCCAGAGCCTCGGCGACGGGTGTCGAGGCGTCGAGCGTCACCATGTCGATGCGCGGCACCATGATCTCTTTGACGGCAGTTTCATGGAATCCGAAGATGCTCTGGATCATCTCCCGCTCGTCCTCTTCCAGATTGACGCCGTCCTCCTCCTCCTTGATCAGGCTCCTGATCTCTCCGGTCGAGAGATGCGGCATCGCCTCGACGCTCCACATGGTGTCGTCGAGTCGGCCGACTGCGCTGGTCAGCAAGGCTGTCCACGGACGCAACAGCCACGACATGGGAACGAGCAGGCGCCCCAGGAAGCGGGTATAGCCGAGCGCGGCGCCGGCGGCGGACAGCTTGACCAGCACACCGCCCAGCGACCATGCAAGTACCACCAGCAGGGCGATGATCAGGTAGAATTTCGTGTCCGACAGATCGGGCCACACGTTCGCGATCACGACGGTCACAGCCACGCAACCGACACCCGTCGCGGTCAGATAGAGGGTGCCCACGGTCAAGATGAAACGACGGGGCTCGTCGAGAAACCTCTTCAGCACGCTGTCCACGGCTTCGGGTTCCAGCAAGCCGTGACGGGCGAGCCCGCTCACGCGGAAGAAGGCGGCCAAGAGCCCGATCATCATCATGGCCACCACATAGGCCAGAACCGCCGTCAAGACGGGTCCGACACCGAATACACCGTTACTCCCGACCTCCATCTCCGTCCTCTCCTCTCCCCCTCGCGGAGTCGAGCATGGGGTGTCCCCGACCGTCCCGGGCCAAAGTCACGCGCTCCAGTTCGCGCATGGCCTCCGCACATCCGGGCGCGTCGTGCTCCCAACCCAGCACGTGCAGGATACCGTGCGTTACGAGCAGCGCCAGTTCATCGTCGAAATCCCAGCCCTCGTCCTCACAACGACGCTGCACGAAACGCAGCGCGATCACGATCTCGCCGGCTTGCGAGCCGTTCGGCGCCAGGCCTTCCTCCCACCAGAGGTCCGTCGCCGCGCCGTCAACGCCGGCCGGCAGCACGGGATCACCCTCACCCGAAGTGGCCAGATTCGTAAATGAGAGCACGTCCGTCACGCCCTCGCGGTCGCGCCAGCGACCGTTCAACGCCGTCATCTCCTCGTCCTCGACCCAGACCAACTCGACCTGCCAATCCGGTCGTCCCAGGCGATCGACCATGACGGCCAGTTCCGTCAACCGGCGACTCGTGGGCCGCCACACCGGTCCGCTGGCGAGCCGGTCGACGAAAAGCAATCTCATGCCCGCTCCTTGACGTTCGCCTCCGACGGCCGGCTACGCTCCCGCTGACCCGGATAGGCGATGCGCACGTGATGGATGCCCACGAGCAGGGGAACGAACGAGTCGCGGATGGTCGCCAGATCTCTCAGGGTCAAGCCGCATCCGTCGAGTTCGCCGATATACATGCGCTCGTCGATGATCTGCTTGACGATCTCGCGGATCCGGCCGGGCGTGGGCTTCGACAGCGAACGGGTGGCCGCTTCGACGGCATCGGCCAGCATCAGGATCGCCGTTTCGCGGCTGCGCGGTTTGGGGCCGGGATAGCGGAAATCATCCACCTTCACGGTCTCGTTCCCGGCGCTCTCCAGAGCCTTGTGGTAGAAGAACTTCATCACGTGCGTACCGTGATGTTCGGGGATGAAGTCGACCACTCTCTCCGGGAGACGCCATTTCCGCGCCAGTTCCATGCCCTCCTTCACGTGCGACGCCACGACCAGCGCGCTCATACTGGGGCTCAGTTCGTCGTGTTTGTTGGGACCGCCGGCCTGGTTCTCCACGTAGTATTCCGGCTTGTGCATCTTGCCGATGTCGTGGAAGAGCGCGCCGACCCTGGTGAGCAGGGAATTGGCGCCGATGCCCTGGGCGGCGTGCTCCGCGAGTTGGCCGACCACCTGGCTGTGATGGAAGGTACCCTGGGACTCCAGGGCCATCTTCTTGAGCAGGGGGTGATTGAGGTCCGACAACTCCAACAGCGTGAGATCGCTGCACGCGCCGACCAGGGGCTCGACGATGGGTAGAAGGAACAGAGCCATGGCCACCGAGGCGACAGGCGTGATGACGCCCACCAGATACTCCTGCAGAAGTCCCGAGGCGCCCGCGCCGCCGGCCAGATTCAACAGCGAGATCATACCGATCTGGATGCTGGCGAGGATGGCGATCGCGCGGTAGAACTGGTCGCGTTGCCGAATGCGGCGCATCAAGGCCACCGAGACGAGACCGCTCACCAGCCAGACCAGCAACCAGAACGGTTCGACCCCCATGTGGAAAGCCAGCCAGGAAATGGCCAGGACCGTCACGGGATAACCCACGCGATCCCTGAACAGCACCGTCACCAACACCGACAGCAGGGGCACGGGAACGGCGTAGGGTCCCAGGGACGGATGGCGCAGGCAAAAAGCCGCGGCCACCAGGAACAGGGCGAAAGCCGCGGCGGCGGACAAGAGCTTCCTGTTCTCGCGCAGCATGTCCGCGAAGTACAGAACCGCCACCCAACCGAACAGACCGAGCAGGCACGCCGCGAGCAGCAGTGTCGCCAGTTGACGCCAGAACACCCCTTCGCCTTCGCCGACATCGCCATGAGCGATTAGCCGCTCGAGCAGGGATTCCAGGTAGAGCGCATCCTGCTCCGTGACGCGAACACCACGTTCAACGACCCGCTCACCCTGCAGGAATTCGCGATATGCCGGGACTTCGTGTCTGGCTGCGGCGCGCCGGTTCCGCGTCTCCTTATCCAGGTAGACCAGGTTCGGAGACACCAGGGGCCTTACCAGGTGCGCGCCCCATTCCGCATCGACCTCGGCGAGATCTTGCCCCGACAGGATGTCCCGCAACCGCTCACCGAGATCGCCCTGGAGCGTCAACGCGGCAGTGTCCACCTCCGCCTCCGCATCGCCGGTCACGATGCTGACCTTGCGGTAATTGCCCGGAGGTAGGAAGTCGACGACACCGGCGGCGAAAACGATGTCGAGGGCGACAGCCACGGCCGTGAAGAAGGAGTCGGGCTGCACGGCCGTCAAGGCGCGCGAGATGTCCTCGTTGCCCAGGTCTGGAAAGCGTAGGGCAAGCAGCCCCACCCGGTCCTCGATCGGAATATCGATCATGGCCGCGTGATTCTGGAAGGCTGCTCGCCAGGCCTCGACGCGGCGCAACGCGTTCTCGCGGGGCAGAGCCAGACGCCTGACGACGGGTGGTACGACCAGCACACGCTGCAGCTGCAGCATCTCCACGTCCTGCTCCAGATAGGGAGCGCTGAAGGAGATGGGAGCGTGGATGTCCCGCTCGGCGATTTCGCCGGTCACGGGAAAGTCGATGTCGATGCGTTGCGCCACCGGGAACAGGACGACGTGCAGACTCAGCAGGATCGCACCGGTCCCCAGGAGCCAGGGCAGTCGCCGTCTCAGCGAAACGCCGCGGTTCGCCTGCCGCGCGGCCGACCGGCTGATGGATCGCTCCCCGCTTCTGAGGCCGGGGATGTGGATTCGAGACCAGCGCAGATTCCACTTCATGGCGAACTCGCTCCGTTCTCCCGTTCCTCGGCCGTGCGGAACGCCTCGACGATTCTTCTCACCAGCGGATGACGCACCACGTCCTTGCGCGTCAACTCCACGAAGGCGATGCCCTCCGTTCCGCCCAGGATGCTGCGGACGCAGACCAGGCCCGAGCGTTTGCCGCCGTCCAGGTCGATCTGGGTGATGTCACCGGTGATGACCGACTTGGAGTGATGTCCCAGCCGCGTCAGGAACATCTTCATCTGCACGAGGGTGGTGTTCTGGGCCTCGTCCAGGATCACGAAGGCGTTGTTCAGCGTGCGGCCGCGCATGTACGCCAGCGGCGCGGCTTCGATGATGCCGTCGGTCATGTAACGCTGGATCCGGCTGGGGCCGATGGTGTCGGACAGCGCGTCGTAGAGGGGACGCAGGTAGGGATCTATCTTCTCCTGCAAGTCGCCCGGCAGGAAACCGAGTTGCTCGCCCGCCTCGACGGCCGGACGCACCAGGACGATCCGTTCGACCAATCCCCGCTTCAGATAATCCATGGCCAGCACGACCGCCAGGTAGGTCTTGCCCGTACCCGCCGGCCCGATACTGAACACCACGTCATGATCGCGGATGGCGTCCACGTAGGCCTGTTGCCCGGCGGTCTTGGCACGGATGGCGCGTCGAGTCCCGGTGGCGTAGAAGAGGGTTTCGCCCTCGGCGGTCTCTTCACCGGCTTCGCCCGCGAGTTGTTGCTCGATGACGTAGTTGATCGAGACGGGATCCAGCTCGCGTTCCCGCGCCAGCAGGTCGATCAACTTGAGCACCACGACGCTCAGGATCTCGATCTCGTCCTGCGGGCCCTTGAGAGTCATGCGGGCGCCGCGCACGGTGATGGAGCCGTTCAGGCGCGCTTCCAGCAGACGCAGGTTCCGGTCTTCCGCGCCGAGCAGCGCGAACTGATCCACACCCGCGAGGGAGATCTGCATCTCGTCGGGACCCAGCGAACTTATTCTCTCCCCATGAGCGGTCATGGTTCCTCGTCTCCGGCCACGATCTCCAGTCCCAGCTCGACCAGCTGTTGTTCGCTGATCGGTCCCGGCGACCTGTCCAGCGGTGAAGCGGCCAGGTGAGTCTTGGGGAACGCGATCACGTCGCGCAACGAGGAGCTGCCGGTCAGGAGCATCACGATCCGGTCCAGACCGAGTGCGATGCCCCCGTGGGGCGGGGCGCCGTATTCAAGGGCATCGAGGAAGAAGCCGAACTTGGCCTCGTATTCCTCCCTCGACATGCCGACGATTCGGAAGATGGCTTCCTGGATCTCCCGGCGATGCACGCGGATGCTGCCCGAGCCGAGTTCCACGCCGTTGCAGACCAGGTCGTAGAGTTGGCCACGGCAGACACCCGGGTCGGTCTCCAACGACGGCAGGCTGTCGTCGTCGGGCATGGTGAACATGTGGTGACAGGCCGCCCAGCCGCCGGTCTCCTCGTTTTGCTCGAAGAGCGGGAAACTGCGCACCCAGGTGAAAGACCAGACACCGTCGGGAATCCAACCCTCCCGCTCCGCCAGGGCCAGGCGCACGGCTCCGAGGGGTGCCGCCACGCCACTGTCGGCGCCGGCGCCGAAGAGGAACAGATCACCGTCGCGGGCTCCCGTGCGTGTGCAGAGCGAGGAAGCAAACTCGGCGTCCAGGAACTTGCTGATCCCCGCTTCCAGACCATCGGGGCCCACCTTGGCGAAAGCCAGCCCCTTGGCGCCACGCTTCTTGGCCAGGTCCTCCAGTTCGCCGATCTGCTTGCGGCTGTAGCCGGAGCAGCCTGTGGCCACCAGGCAACGCACGTGGCCCCCGTCCGCGATCGCCCCGGTGAAGACACCGAAACCGCAATCGCCGGCGAGGTCGGTCACTTCGTGAATGGGGCAGTCGAAGCGAAGATCGGGTTTGTCGGAACCATACGAGCCCATCGCTTCGGCGTAGTCCAGCCGGGGGAAGGGAGCCGAGATCTCGATACCCGCCGCGTCGGCGAACATCTTCGTCACCATGCCCTCCACCAGTTCGAAGATCTCGTCTTCACATACGAAGCTCATTTCCAGGTCGATCTGCGTGTGCTCCGGCTGGCGGTCCTTGCGCAGGTCCTCGTCGCGCAGACAGCGCGGCAACTGGAAGTAGCGGTCCACCCCCGAGACCATCAGGATCTGCTTGTAGAGCTGGGGGGATTGGGGCAAAGCGTAGAAGTTGCCGGGTTGAATCCGGCTGGGCACGACGTAGTCGCGTGCGCCCTCGGGCGTGGTCTTGATCAGCAGCGGGGTCTCGACTTCCAGAAAATCGCGATCGGACAGATAACGCCGCACCGACTGGGCGGCCCGATGACGGATCTTCAGGTTCTCCGCCATGCGCGGCTGGCGCAGATCGACGTAGCGATGCTTCAGACGCAATTCGTCCGAGGCCTGTGCCGCCTGGTCGAGCTGGAAGGGTAGCGGCTTGCAGGGGTTGAGGACCTCGAAGGCCGCCACGGAGACCTCGACGGCGCCGGTCGCCATGTCCTCGTTGACCATGCCCTCGGGACGCGGCCGCACCTTGCCGACCACGGCGATCACCGACTCCAGCTTCACGTTGCCGCTCGCGGCGGGCAGATCCCCGTCCTGGAACACGACCTGGACGGTGCCGCAGCGGTCGCGCAGGTCGATGAAGGTGACACCACCCATGTCCCGGATCTTGGCGGCCCAGCCGGCCAGACGGACCTCCTCGCCGACCAGACGGGAATCGACTTCGCCACAACGATGGGTGCGCATGTACTTGTTGTCGTTCACGTGTCGAGTACCTCCCGCACCGTCTCCAGGAGCCTGACGTTGGTCACTTCCTGCTGGTGCCCGGAATCGAGGTTCTTCAGTTGGAAGCATTCCCCGGCGATTTCCTCGTCGCCGGCGATGATCACGAGTTTCGCCGTGCGTGTGTGGGCGCTCCTCATCTGCGCCTTGACGCCCCGGCCCGAGGTGTCGACTTCCACCCGGCAGATGCCACGGAGACGATCGGCGTGGGTGAGCGCGTAGCCCTGCGCCGCATCACCCAAACAGACCATGTATACATCGACCGGCGCTTGCCGGCTTCGTTGCAGATCCACGCTATCGGCGTACAGATGCCGAACCACCCTGTCGATGCCCAGGGAAAACCCCACCGCGGGCGTGGCGGGGCCGCCGCACTGTTCCACCAGGTCGTCGTAGCGACCACCTCCGCACAGGGCGTTCTGCTGCTTGTCCTGGTGCGTGGAAATCTCGAAGGTCGTGCGCGTGTAGTAGTCGAGCCCGCGCACCAGCGCTGGATCCTGGCGATAGCTCACGGACATGTCATCGAGGGTACTGCACAGCGTCTCGTGGTGGGCGGCGCAGTCCGCGCAGACCGCCTCGTTGATGGGCGGGTACGTCGCAAGCAGCCGTCGACACGTCTCGACCTTGCAATCGAACAGACGCAGGGGATTGGTCTCGGTGCGGATCCGGCAAGTCTCGCAGAAATCGTCGGTCTGTTCGCGCGCCCAGGCACGTAGTCCTTCCACGTAGGCCGGGCGGCAGTCCGCACAACCGATGGTGTTGACATGGAGATCGATCTCATCGGCATCGACGGCCTCGAACAGGGCCCAGGCCGCACGGATGACCTCCGCGTCGAGGATGGGCGACGGCGAACCGATCGCCTCGACGCCGATCTGATGGAATTGCCTGTAACGTCCCGCCTGGGGCCGATCATAGCGGAACATGGGGCCCAGGTAGTAGAACTTGAGGGTGCCCGGCTGCCGGGTCAGCCCGCTCTCGAGATAGGCGCGCACCACCGACGCCGTCGCCTCCGGACGGAGCGTGATGCTCTCCTGGCCCTTGGTCTCGAAGGTGTACATCTCCTTGTCGACGATGTCGGTGCCCGAACCGACCGACCTCACGAACAGGTCCGTCGACTCGATGATGGGCGTCCTGATCTCGCCGTAGCCGTATCTCTCGAGCACTTCACGCCAGCGGTCCTCGCACCAGCGCCAGCGCTCCATCTCCTCGAGCATGATGTCCCGCGTCCCCTTGGGGCGGCGGTATCTCGTTTCCATCCTCATCTCCTGTCCGGTTCATCCGGCATCAACACGCGGATTCTGCTGTGCAAGACAGCGCTGCTCTGTCACGGGGCACCTTCGTTTTGCGGGCTGCCGCCCACGACGAGCATGAACTCCTCCGGCCCCAGGGTTATCAAGCGGCAGTACTCCGGGAGCATCACCTCGGGCCTCACCGTGTGAGCCCCGGAACCCAGACCCGACGACGACACGGTCAAGGAAATCGACGAGGCTGTGAGGGCCGCGAGCGACTCCACCGGTCCGCTGATCTCCACGCTTGCCACGGGCGGAAAAACCTCGACATGAAGCTGTCCGGTGTCAAGCAGCGGTACCAAGGGCACGTGTTCGAAGATGCGTCGTCCGACCATCGCGGCTTCCACTAAGATCTGCACTGATTCCCGTACGGGATCGAGATGGGGATGGGGCGAGATGAGCTCGCGCGTAATGGGTCCCGAACCATGGATCCGCGAGAGGTCCACGGCCGCGGTCCCGAGCAGCAGATCCCGGGACAGGAAGCGGGACGGGCCGGCCAGGAGCACGGAATCCGGCGCTGCCCTGAGAGGAGACAGCAGCATCCATTCGTCGGACAACTCATTCCTGGTCGCGACCTCTACGGCGACCGCCAGCGAATCGAGACGGTCCACGTCGAGTTCCAGCCTGGCAGGATCGAGGACCAGGACTTCGGTCAACGGGGTCTCCACCTCGCCGGCCGTGAGATCCTTGACGTAGCGGACGCCGGGCTCGATGCCGGCCAGGTCCACCACGACTTCACCGGGCCGATTGCCGAAATACCGCGAGAGGAAGAAGCGCCACTTGCTTCCCCGCGCGCGGACCCGCACCGACTCGGGCCATTCGTTCCCCGCGAGGGTCAGCCCCTCGGGCAGGCCTTCGAGACGCATGGGGAGATCGACCTCCCGCACACGCATGACGCTGGACGCCACCTGGATCCAGATCAGGACAGAAGCGAAGAGGCAAAAAATCTTCAGCACATGCTTGTTCATGCCACCTCTCGTCTTCCTCGCCGCCGGGAACGGAACGCCTTGCCGGGCGATGTCACGGCAACAACAAGGACTGACCGATCGACAGTCGATCCGAATTCAAGCCGTTGTGCTCACGGATCTCCTGTACGGACGTGTCGTATCGCCGCGCCAGTCTCCACAAGGTATCGCCGCTCTTGACCCTGTACTGCTTCACCCATCGTTGCGGTTCGCCACCAAGCTCGGGACGTGCGTCCTCCAGATGGTTCACCACGCCTTCCCTCAGCAACCGCGCCAGATCCTTCTGCCCCGCGCGACTGCGCAGGAGCTCCCGGTCCGCACCATTGGACAAGTAGGCGACCTCGACCAGGACGGAAGGCATGGCCAGACTGCGCAGGACCAAGAAGCCCGCCTGCTTGACCTTGCGGCCCGCGACGGTTTCCGACCTGCGGGCCGCGCCGATCAGGTGATCGGCCATGCGCTTGGCTTGCGTGAGGTTCCGGCTCATGCGCAGATCCATCAGTATCGTAAGGACATCCTCCTGACGATCCGTCGGCGCCAGCCCCACACGATCGGCGGCGTTTTCATTGTCCGCCAGAGCCTGAGCCTCGCTGTCGGTCGCGCGCTCCAGGCTGAGAAAATAGGCCTCCATGCCGGATACGGCGGAGTTCGCGTGAGTGTTGGCGTGGATCGAGAGGAACAGATCGCCTCGCGCCTTCTCCGCGATCTGCACACGTTCGGCCAGGCTGACGAAATAATCTCCGTTGCGCGTCAGCACAGCCTGGAAATCCGGTTGTGCGTCCAGCAATTCCGCCAAAGCACGGGCGACCGCCAGGACCACGTCCTTCTCCCGTACGCCCTTGCGGATGGCCCCCGGGTCCATGCCGCCATGCCCCGGATCTATGACCACCGTGTACCGGGACGTCGCGATCGTCCCTTCAGCCGCCGGATCCGTGCCGACGTCAGAGGGCTGGTCTGCAGCCGGTACCCCGGTAACTTCCGGTCTGAGGACATCCAACACGATCCGGTCGGGCCGGCCCCCCTCCGCCCTCAGCGTGAAATGCCCGAACCGAAGATCCCCGCCCAGGTCCAGCACGACCTGGGCCTTGTCGCCCAGGACGTTGCGTCGGATCCTGAGCACCGACCCGTCACCGACGACGATGGTCCCCTGCTCGCGGAAAACCACCCCGGGCAGGTCGACGACAACCCGGTCGGGATGCCTCACCCGTCGCGAGTCGTAAGCCGCCGAGCCCGAGAGGTCGAGTACGATCCGCGTCCTCTCGGGCGATGTCCAGTAGCGGATCTTGGTGATCTCAACTTCGGCTCGCACGCCGGACGCGGTGCCGCAAAAGGAGAAAACCGCAGCCAAAAGACACGGCAGCCACGTATACACACACCCGCCGCCACGGATAAGGAAACTCCGGGGCCTCATGCCTAATTCTCGCTCCTCTTCCCGGACCGGTACGATCCGGGCGTCTGGAAAATACCACAGCCGTACAGCCTTGCAAACAGGAGATCAGCGTATGACGTAGTTGTCGAGGACGTAGGGCAGGGGATTGACATGGCGGCCACCGACAGTGACCTCGTAATGCAGGTGCGGCGCGGTCGATCGCCCCGTATTGCCGGAACGCCCGATCACCTCGCCACGCGATACGCGCTGGCCGATCTGGACCGTCCAGTCCGATAGATGCGCGTAGGTCGTGGTGATGCGATCGCCGTGTTCAATCCGGAGCATCTTGCCGAGCCCGCGCTCGTGCTTCAGGGTGAGGACGACACCGTCGGCAACGGCGCGCACCGGGGTGCCGGTGGGGACCGAATAGTCCAAACCGCGATGGAAGCGCGACTTGCCAGTGAAAGGATCCTTGCGGTAGCCGTAGGCGGAACTGAGCCAGCCGGTGTCCACGGGCCGGATCGAGGGTATGTGGTCGATCGTCGTCTGTCTCGAGGACAGTGTATCGAGCAGGGCCTGATACCCTTTATGCTGTATCCGCGCCTGGCGCAGCAGTTTGTTCAGATCGTGCTCGAGAGTCACGGAGGGCCGGGCCTCTGTCACCAGTTCCGCGGCGGAGTCGTGCGCCAGCGAGCGCCCGCCGACGCCGGCTTCCCGTACGTCGGGATCCACCGGGTCCATCCCGATCGCCACCGACACCATCTCCTGGTAGCTGTATGAGCGACTGAGATGATCACGGAGTGTCTCGACCTTCTCGCCCAGCTGGGCCAACTCCGTGTTCAGGCGCGTATTCTCCCTCTGCAGCATCGACCCACCGGGCAGCCAGCTGGATCCCTGGAACAGACCGAGCACGTAGAAGGCTGCCAAGGCAAGCAGAGCCAGGCTCGCAGCGCCGCCCAATACGACCAAGAACCGCGGCACGTTCAACTCGCGCGTCGCGGCGTGGTCTTCGGGTACATATAGGAAAGTGTATTTCTTGCTCAGCACTGGGAAACCGGCACCAATCGGGTCATGACATGCGAAAACGCCAACCGTGCCAAGATACCGATATCAGCTCAGAAGTCAACCCCGGCCGCGCCGCCGCGGCCGGGATTCCGTCACACATAATCGCGCAACAACGATCGCCCGGCCGTCTGTCGCATCTTGCGCAGCGCCTTTTCCTTGATCTGTCGGATGCGCTCGCGCGTCAGCCCCAGACGCTTCCCGATGGCCTCCAGAGTCATGGCTTCCTCGTCGCCCAACCCGTAATAGAGGCTGATGATCATGGCTTCGCGGTCGCAGAGCGATTGCAGACTGCGGCGCACGTCTTCGCGCATGACGCGATCGTACAGCCTGTCGTCCGAGCGCGGCTGCGAATCCGAGGCCAGGGTCTCGATCAGGGGGCGATCGCCCGTACCCTGATCGTCGAGCCCCACTTCCCCCCCGTTGAGTGCCAGGGAACGCCTAACGTCCTGTGGCTTCAGATCCAACTCCTTGGCGATCATCTGGTCGGACGGGTTCTCGGTGCCTTCGCTCTGCAGCTTGGTGCGGGCTCGGTTGATCTTCAGCAATTGGGCGGTCTGGTTCTGCGGCAGTCGCACCAGCCTGGAATGATCCAACAGAGACTGCAGAATGGACTGCCTGATCCACCACACGGCATAACTGATGAACTTGAAACCGCGTGTCTCGTCGAAACGATCGGCCGCCTTCAGCAAGCCGATGTTGCCCTCGTTGATAAGGTCCGACAGCGACAACCCCTGATGCACGTACCGCTTGGCAACCGTAACCACAAAGCGCAGGTTTGCGCTGACCAGGCCCTTCAGAGCATCCTGATCCCCTTGATGGATACGGGCAGCCAACTCCGACTCCTCTTCGCGAGAAAGCAGCTTGTACCTGTTGATCTCCTTGAAGTAGACCTCCAGGCTCTTCTCATGAGTGGGGGGCAGGATGGACTTTCTGCTTGCCATGATGTCCTCCTCCTCGTGGGGTGCGCTACCGGCTGGAACTCGAAGGCGGGGCCGGGATGAAGCCCTAGCCTTCTCTCGCTCCAGGATCGGGACCGAGCAGGCGATAACCTTCCATGCCGCCAGACTCGATCAGTAGGGAAATGGTCTCGGCGTTGCCCGCCAGTTCTTCCCGGAGTAGCCGGAAATCCTCGGCGTCGGCAACCGGCCGGCCGTTGATCTCCAGGATCACATCTCCGGACTGCAGGCCCGCAACGGCCGCCGGTCCGTCCGGCGTCACCGCGATAATCATCATACCCCGTTCACCTTCGACGCCGAGGGCGTCCTTAAGTCGGTGCACGCGGGGATCGTCTCCGCCCAGAGGCGCCAGGGACATGCCGTGCCATGAATCGCCGCGGACTGCTTCCTGGTACCCGGCCTCCGGCTCCTCCGCCGGCACGACCTCGAGCTCTATCTGCCGCCCGTCGCGCAGGACCAGGCAAGGCGTGGCCTGTCCGATCTCTGCATCGCTCACGAGGAATTGCAGATCGTGGTCGTCCACCACGTCTTCCCCGGCGAAACCTACGATCACGTCGTTTACGAGCAGACCGGCCGCCTGAGCGGGCGAACCGGGCAGCACCGCCTCGACCAGCACGCCTTGTGGTTTTCCATCCTGCAGGTGATCGCTGGTACGCGCCCCCAGGTAACCCCGGATCATGCGCCCGTGAACCACGAGCTGCTCCAGGACACGGCGGGCGTAATTGCTGGGGATGGCAAAGCCGATACCCTGAGCGGACTTGTTGATCGCCGTGTTGACGCCGATCACCCGCCCACCCAGATCGAGCAGGGGACCGCCGCTGTTGCCGAAGTTGATCGCGGCGTCCGTCTGCAGGAAGTCCTGATACCTGGGCGCTCCACCGTGTATGGCGAGGTCGCTGCGCCCCTTCGCGCTGACGACACCCACGGTGACGCTGCCTTCCAGATTACCGAAGGGATTGCCCACGGCGATGGCCCAGTCACCGACCTGCACGTTGTCCGAGTCGCCGAAAGACAGGGGCGACAAGGAACTGCCTCTCTCGATCTTGAGCACGGCCAGATCGCTGCCGGGGTCGCTGCCGACAACCACGGCCTCGTAGCTGTGTCTCTCGCCCCTGAACCGGACACTCACCGCGTCGGCCCTGTCGATCACATGCAGGTTGGTGAGGATGTGCCCGTCCCGGCTGACCACGAAACCGGTACCACTGCCCGAAGGAGAGAAAGGCGTGCCCTCTCCCCGGCCGCCGGGGAAAAAGCGCCTGTACAACTCGTCCATCGGGTCGAGATCCAGGCCGCCGCCCGTAACGGAGCGTTCGACGCGGATGCTGACGACGAGATCGCGCGCACCGGAGACCACGGCGGTGAATGGAGAAGCCGGCGCCGGCGAATCATCCACTCTCGCCAACCCTTGGGCGCCGGCGGCAGATGTCAGAAGCATGCACAGCACCGCGCTCAATGCCATGACGCGAACTCGACTGGAATGTGACGAAGACACTGACATCACAGCTTGCTCCCCGTTCCGTTGGATCGACACCATCGTCGACGTTGCACGGAACCGATGGAAAGCGGCTAAAGCCGGACGCTTTGTGGGAAAGCGACAGGGTGGGATGGATCTTGATGCGCCGGTGCCCGTGCATCGGCCAGTTGCAGGGGTGAAACGATCCTATCAGACATCCATAAGCTCGGTCAAGCGGATTCGCAACTGTTCAGTCCGTTTTGTTTTCCTCGACGCCGGCGGAATCCCGCGTGTCCCCGACTGGCTCTTCTCCTACCGAGGCCCCGTCGTCATCGACGGCTATCGCCTCTTCAGCGGGCGCGTCCGGCGCCGCACCGGCGGCTGCCGCCCGGGTCGTTTGGCGCTGCTCCGCAGCCGTCTTTATCTCTGAAATCTCCTTCTCCTTCGCCTGCAATTCCCCCTCCAGGCTACGAACCTTGTCTACCAGGGATTGCAGCAGGGGGTCGTCGAGCACGTCACGGCGCTCCTCACTGAGCGCCGTGTAGACCAAACTGCCGATTTCGCTGAAATGGCGCTCGATATCGCGGCTCAACCCGAAGATGTCGTAACGACGGAGACCGACCTTGGCCACTTCCCCCGTCTTGTCCGCAGCCACGCTGTACCATTCGGTGAGATTCACCTTCACGTCGTCCCACAACGTCATGTCGACATCCTTCCGTTCGTTGCACGCGGAAAAATCTTGCCGTCACAGGACTATTCATATACTAATCACTTCCCATGGGCAAGGCCGACCAACACACGATCCTCTTCGTATCCGACACCCACTTCCATCTCGAGCCAGAACCAGGCGAGAAGGAGCGGATCGCATTATTTCTGGAATTCCTGGAAATGGCCGGCCAAGCGGACGAACTAGTCCTGCTCGGGGACATCTTCGATTTCTGGTTCGATTACCCGCACTTCCGTCTCAAGGGCTACGACGAACTGCTGGCCGGTCTCGACAAGGTGCGCGACCGCGGCACCCGGATGCACTTCATCGGTGGCAACCACGACATCTGGGCCGCCAACTATATGCATCGCCGTTACGGCTGCGCCCCCGGCGGCAAGGCCCTGACCATCGAGGCCCAGGGCAGGCGCCTCCACCTCGTTCACGGAGACGGTCTGCTGATCAAGGACTGGCTCTACAATACCTTCCGCTGGCTGGTCAGGCAGCGGGCCGGTATAGCCTTCGCCAAATCCCTCCACCCGGAACTGCTCTTTTCCTTCTCACGCTGGCTTAGTCACACCAGTCGCCAGGTATCCCGGGACGAAGCGGCGATAATCGAGCAACGGGCAATATCATACCTGGAGCGCAATCCCGGCGACTGGGATCTGATGCTGATCGGACACCTGCATCACGCCTTCCGGCTGACGAATGGTGCGCGCACCCTCGCCGCCTTGGGCAGCTGGTTCGATGAAGCCAGTTACGGGATCATGCGCGAGGGTCGATTCGAACTCCTGGATTTTGCAACCGACCCCCGGCCTTTCTGAGCCCGGATACTACCTGAACAATCCGGGCTGAGACGAACGACGTACGTCACGCCGGGCGGATCAGGAGCCGCCGGGTCCGAAGACCAATTCCAGGGCGAAACGGTGACCGTCCCCCAGGTCGTTCAAGGCATCTTGGTAAGCATAACTGACTGTGATGTCGCCGCGCGTGAAGCCTGCGCCCGCGGTCATGCCCTGTGACGTGTAGTTGATCTTGGAACCGAGACGCAGGGCGAGGGCGGGCACCATCCTGTACTCCATGCCTACATGGGCCTTGGAATTCCCGTCGTTGGGAAAGACGACATCCCCGGCCAGGGTCACCTTCCCCGCGAAGAAGTCATGTGTAGGATCGTAGGCCATGCCCGCCCGCAGGATGGTCGGTAACGGATAAGGCTCGTTGTTCAAGGTCAGGTTCGGACCGAAATGGTTGAAGGAGGCGCCGAACCACAGGCCCTCGATGACGGCCTTGTGAGCGATCGACACGTCGTACGCCAGTCCCGTATCGCCGTACATGTCGATCTCTTCGTGTAATAGCTTGATCGTGGCACCTGCAGCGAAGGTCTCGGAGATCTTGCGGGCATAGGAGAAGCCGAGAGCGACCTGGTAGGGTCGGAAAGTCCCCAGCGGAACGCCCACGTTGACTTCCTCGTAGCGGTCCATTTCCTCGGTGTAGAAGCCCGAGAACATGAAGCCCAGGGCACCGAGGTCGGTCCGGTGGGCGATACTCGCGGTCTCCTTGTCGAAGAGGCCCCACATGCGCTGATGTTGCAGCAGCAGATCCGTACCGTTCTCCGCAAAGGCGAGCAGGGCAGGATTCCAGTAGACCGCGGCCGCGCCCTTGGATAGGGCCACGCCGGCGCCACCCATGGCCGCCTCGCGAGCGCCGACGGCGGTGCGCAGGGAGAGGAATCCGGACTCTCCCGGCGTGCCGGACACCGCCAGGGTGGCAGAAGACAGCACGAGCAAGCCCATGGCGAGGGCCGTGAGAAGTTGCGTCAGGCTGGTTCTATTCATTCCCGATCCTTTCCGCCGCGCCTCTGGCGCGAGTGCTTTTCCGGGTCGGATATCATCCTCTTTCAGTCCCTTGTCGTCCGTCTTCAGCGGGAAATCACCACGGGGCGTACACTCACTTCTCGTGAGCCCCCATTCTCGGCGACCAGACGACAGATGTACACCCCCGACACGGCGGACGTGACATCCAGCAGGACTTCCACGGACCCGCCGCGCGCCTGCACGGTTTCCGAAGCCCGCACTTCCTCACCCTCGAGATTGTACAAGTATGCCCGCACCTGACAATCACGATTCGCCAGTGCACGCACATGCAGTTCTCCGCCCAGCAGGGGCGTGGGATAGCAAATATGGCTCCCGGCCGTGAGCAGCCCCTCCCCAAGCGGCGGTGCGGTTACAGGCCCGGCCGTCTCCGCGCGGCTACCTGAGCCGCCCCACATGGGCCAGGTTTCCACGGCGTCCGCGGAGCCAGGCAGGCTCCAAGCAGTAAGCCCGGAGACCGGGTCTCCCGTTGGATCGCCCGCATCGTCATACCCACTGATACGCATGATCGCGCCTACCGCCACCAGTTCCAGACCCGGCACACCATCCAGGTTCATCAGCAACGGCGTGCCGGCGGTCTGCCCGGGGCCGGCCAGCGGCCAACCTGTCTTGAGCCGCCTGTCCTGGTCGTAAAGAAAGAGACGGCCGTCACGAGATGCGAACAGAGTGTGGGTCTGCCCGCCGATCACGACCACCAAGGGCGAAGGGGCGCCGACGCCTGAGGTTGGCTTTACGGCTACCCTGGGTTCTACCGGCCAACCGGTGAGCGGAAAACCGCCCGCGCTCGCCAGCACGAAACCCGTCTCGGTCACGTAGCCGAGACCCGGTGACAACGGCGAGCTCACGCCGGCCCAGTCCGGCCAGGCGTCGACCTCGACGGCCAAGGGGTCATCCCAGATCATGGCGCCGCCATCGACGGCGGGAATAACCAGCACGTCCTCGCCCGGAAACATCAACAGTCCGGACGGCTGTCTGGGCAGCGCCACGAGCCGATCGCTCTCACAATCCGCAAGGTGCCAGCAGGAGCCAGCTTCATCATGCACCGGCAGCAACGTGAGACCTCGCCAGCGAGTGGGAGGAGCTGCCGATACGAGCCCGGAACCCGTCAGGGCATGGACCTCGTCTTCCGCCAGGTTCCAGTAGTGCAGACGCAATTGCTCGTCGACGTCCCGGCGTTCGACGACGACAGCCACATCCCGCTCCGCAGTCGAGAGCGTCATCGGAACCACGATGGCAGATTGGCGACAATGCTCGAGGGGCAGCGCCAACCCATAGCTGGCACCGTCCCCATCGCCATCGAACATCTCGGTGCCGTCCTCGCTGTTGAACACGTACAAGCCGGAATCCGCCGTCAACAACACTTCCGGCAGGCCGTCGAGATCGAGATCACCCACGGCGGCAGGGCCGTTCCAGCTCACGGGCGCGCCCTCCGGCCCTTTGCCCACGGCGAAAAAGCCGAGTAAGGGCGAGCCGTCGAGGAAGCTCCCGAGATCATGGTCGAAGGCGAAGACGCGCCCGCCGTCCGCCGCCACCACGATCTCCAGCACGCCGTCACCGGATCCATCCAGATCCGCGGCCAGCAGGTGCGAGCCGCGCAGATCCACGTCGATCAGTTGGCGCGTGGCCACAGGCTCGGGATCACCGGCTCCGGTCACGTCCGTGCGGCGGCACCGGAAGGTCATGTAGCTCTTGTATCGGATCCGGGTCTCTCCCGAGAAAGGAACCACATATGACGAGTCGGCCACCACATTGCTGATCATGTCGATGACGATGCCGGTAGGAATGCCGCCCGTCGTCTCCGACGAGGGAGACGTCCCGGGGCCGAAGTCGTGGTTGCCTTCCCCCCGAAAACTGTCGCCGTCGGCGCCGAGCACCCAGGCCGACGGGATCCGTCGATCCAGATCCTGGATGCCGTCGGCTTCTTCCAGATCCACTGCCTTGCGGGCCGCATCGGCGTTGAAGGTGTTCTCCCCGGCGAGGAAGGAGGCCTGGATCACACCCTCGTCGACATGCCATATGTACAGACCGCTACCGGCGCCCTTGACGCCGTCCGGGCGGGCGTCGTTCTCGCTCATGAAGAAATCGAACTCGGCGCCGAAGAGCCATTCACGCGTGTCCGTCTCCGGGTCATACCAGCTCGTGGGCGTACCGTCCCGGTAATAGGAGTCAGCGTCGTAGAAGTCGGGGATGTTGTTGCCGTTGAGATCGCCGGGCAAGGAGAAAATGCCGTTGCCGTCCGGATCCTGCTTACGGTATTCCAGCAGCCAGTACTCGCTGGGCCCGATCTCCACGCGCGCCAACACGGAATCGGGAGCGGTGCTTTCCGCAGGATACAGACGGTACACGCCGTCGGCATCCGGATCGACCGTGTAGGGATCCAACCAGCCCATGAGCATCTTGTTGAAGGCGCAGGGATGGGCCGGGATGAAGCCGGCCCCGACGAAGAGGCCGTAGCCCATCAGGCCGAACTCCCCGATGCCCTGGCTGTCGGGATGGCCGGACGGCGTGAAATCGCTGAGCGACAGCATGCCCAGGCGCAGTCCCACCTCGAAGCAGTAGACGCCGAGGGAACCGAAATAACCGCCGACATCGCCCACCGAGTCCTGGAACTCGTTCTCCGGCAGGACCAGCACCTGGTCGATGGTCACGGGTTCCCCGCCGGCGTATTCGTCGCCCGTGGGCAACCAGGGGTCGGGTATGATGTCCTCGTCCCGTGCCTCCTCGAAAGCCTCGGGGCCCAGGTAGCTGCTGTAGATCTGTTCCGGCGAGTCGCCAAGGAGGTCGGTCTCTTCGCCGGCACCGGCGTGGATCAGGACCACCGTGTCGAAGCGGGAGAAATCGACCTCGCCGTCCAGCATGGTGACGGCGTCCAAGGCCATCAACACCTTCTGCTCCCCCAGTTCGGGATGATGCCCGTACCAGGTCATGGGATGGGGTAGATTCGCCACGGTGCCGACGACTTCGAAGGCGAAGGTGAACTGCCCCCCGCTGACGACATCGAAATAGGCCTGCACGTCGGTCATCTGGTGGTGATAGAAGGTCGAGTCGTGGGCCAGATAGTAGAAATCGCTCTGGGTGGGCGGGGGGAAATCACCCGGCACCAGCCCGTGCCGTCCGTAGAACAGGCTATCGGCGAAATCGCACATCAACACGGCTGCAAACAGGCTGTCGGGAGCGGCGCGGCCTGCCAGCCGGGCGGCCTGCAAGGACCTCGAGCCGTCCTGCATCAGGCGTTGTGCGCTCAGGCTCAGGGCCGGGCGGGCCTGTACGGACCAGGCAAAGCCTGGCCCAGAGTCGATCGTCCAGGGGCTATCGGGTATCGGCGCGGTTGCGGCCTCGGCGGGAGTCACGCAGACGAACAGCGCCAATCCCCACATCGCCAAGGCGCATGCAGACCGTCGGTATCCCGGCGGGATGGCACCGCGTGCCTGGTCCCGGGTCAGCATGGATTCGCCACCTTTCGAGGGAAAGCGATAACCGGATCAGCACCGCCAGAGACGTGTATTATAGGCTCCCGCTCCGGGAGCGTCAATCGACGCCTACCTGCCGCCGTTCACGAATTGCCGGGAAAACGATGGCAGTGGAGCTGGAGATCAAACGCCGCCACCCCTGATTGGCATTGTTTTCACTCCTGCTCCACTGCATCTCGTCGGTGATCGGCCGCTGACCGGATTGGCTGCCCGTTCCCGCTCGGTGCCAACCTCTTCAAGGATCAGGCCCTTTCCGGCCAGCCAGCGATGGGGGGATTGATCACACGACTCCCTGCCGCTAGCGCTTGGCGCCGCGGTTTGAACTTGACTTGCCGCCGCCTTTGCTGCGCGACGATGAAGAGGAACCGGAGCTACGGCTACGCGTGGTACCGCCGCTCTTGCTCCCGCTGTTTGATCTGGGTTTCACCGATGAGGACGACCCTTTGTTCGACGATTTCTTGCTCCCCGGTTTCACCGTCGGGGATTTGCGCGTCGGAGTCCTGTCGCGGCTGGATTGCGACCTGGTCACCGGGGCCTTGCGCGTCGGCTTGTCACTTCCCGAGCTAGGCTTGACGGTACGCGCGGGCTTCTGGTCGCGGCTGCCACCCTGCCAGATCCGCGAGCCCTGATTGTGGGGCGTGACCGGACGGACCGAGCGCTCGTCTTTCCGCTCGGGCGCGCTCCGGGTGCCGGGCGAGACGCGAATGGGCTGCTGGCCTTCGGAGGCGCCGGGCCGCACCGGGCGGGTCACTTCCTGGCCGTCGCGACCGGTGGCGGGATTGGGTCGCACCGTGGGCCCGGCAATGCCGTTCCGCTCGTCGCCGCTCGGCACCCTGATGCCCGGTGCGCGTTCGTCGCGGGGCTGTTTGGTGAACCCGGCGACCGGTCTCACCAGCCGGTCCCGATCCGTGAATACGGGACGCGAATCGAGTCGATTACCCGGCTTGTCCCGATCGCCCTTGCGGATACCCGCGTGTCGGTCGAAGGAGTCCACCATGTCCTTGGTGGGCCGCGGCGTCTTCACGATTCCGCCGGGGTGGTTGTATTCCCGATCGCCGCGGTTTTCGGCGTAACGATGGTTCTTGTCGATCGGCCGGTAACGCCGGTGACCTTCCTTGTATCTGACCCATACGTCCCCTCGCCAGTGCGGCGAATAGTTCCAGACGTAGCAGTCGTAGCCCCAGGTGGCGTAGTGCCAGTCGGGCCAGCTGTACCAGGGCCGGTACCAGTAGTTGATCCACGGGCGCCAGGTCCAGGGATCCACGTAGTAGTACACGGGATAGTAGTAGACGGGATAATAGGAGTAGCGGTGGTACCAGTCGTTGTCCCAGCTGTAATCGTGGTGGATCTCGACCACGCACACGTCGTCATAGGGATGATAGTCGCTGTCGTCATCGTGACACTGCGTGCACATGTAACGGGGGTGATCGACCTGGCGATGGACGTAGTAGCTCAGGTAGTTGGTCACCACGTAGTCGGACGCATCCTCGAGACCGGTCACGGCGTAGTTGACGTCGTTCATGGCCAGGAAGGGATCGCCCGCTATGTAATAGGCGTGTTCCTGTTCCGCGCCCTCATGGTGGAAATCCACCTCGAGACCGCGCAGGTCGAAGGGATAGGCGGAAACGACGACCTGTACGTATTCGACACCTTCCGAACCGGCGGCCCTTATGCGCTGCGCGCCGGGTGTGGGCAGGTTGTAGGTGTGATGTCCGAAAACAAAGCCATCGTCGAAGCGGCTGCGCGGCCATAGTATGGACACGGAACCTTCGGCATCGATTCGATACACCACGGCGTAGGCGTCGCTGTTGGTCTCGAAATGGATCCGCACGGCCTCCCCGCGCTGGTAGATCTCGTCGTCACCACGGTCGTGCCAGATGTTCACGCGGTAGGGCTGGTTTTCGTAGCCGTTCCAGCCGTCGGCACCGGCGGGCGTTTCTGCCGCGGGCTGGGCTCGAGCCGTCGCGAAGCCCACCGCGAGCGCCAGTGCGATCAGCAGGGTCATGGCCATGCGCAACCCGGCGCTGGATCGGGACGGGCGCGTCGTTTCAGCCGTTTTGCTGGTCATCATTCTCTTCGTTCTCATGGCCGTACCTCCTGGTCCGGACCTCGTACGCGTCCTCTAGAAGCGGACTATCTCGTCTTCCCTGGCGTCACAGAGCTTCCTGTCGGCCTGCACCTTCAGCTCAGGGTTGAAACAGTCTTCCTGGTAGGCCCAGTCCAATTCCACGTATGCACTCGCTACGTCGTATACGAAGAACTTGGCGTAGTTGACCGCCGTGGCTGGGTCCTCGGTGATCTTGACGATATAGGAATGGCCCTCGATCAGCTCGGCGCGTCCCGTTGCGGAATATCCCTCGTCGGGCGCGTAGTCGACCAAGCGCAGTGGGATCGTGCCGTAGTCCTGAAGCTGCACCTTGTCGGGTCGCGCGGCGTACACGAAGGGAATATCGTCCTCGAAAGCGACGTAGATGTCGGCCGTGGGCGCGTCGAAGGGCACCCGCCCGGTCTCCAGCTCGCTGAAGTCGAAGCCGCCGAGGTCCGCGTCGTCACCGTTGCTGTCGAAGAGGAAAAGCTGGATGCCGGCCGGGCGCGGCGTATCCACGACCGTCTCGAAGCTCAGCGCACTCTCGTTGCCGCTCGCGTCGAAGGACAGGACGGCGTAGTAGTAGGTCTCGCCGTTCACGACCTCTTCGTCGTCGAACCAGTGCAGGAGCGTCTGGTCGTCGAAGTTCTCGTCCCAGGCCACATCGCCCAGCCAGTAATAGGCGCCATAGACGGGATCGTCGCCGTCGTGGCGATAGACGGCGTATCCATAAAGATCGAGGTCGTAGATATCGTTCCAGTACACCGAAACCACGAAATCGCCGGTCACGGTGAAGACTCCGGTCGGCACCGCCGGCGGATCCTCGTCGATGTACACCACATTCTCGTCGCACCCTAGCAGGGCGACCATGAAGATCAGGACCATCATGAGCCCCATGAATCTGCCCCAACCAGCGAAGTGATGCTTAGTGTGGACTGAATTGAGGGTTCTCATGATTCACCTCCCATCTGGGTTTGCGGTCAGGTCTCCTGGCTTCCTATACGCACGGGGCGTGCCAATCATCAGACCGTGCCTCTCGATCACGTCGAGCAGCCGTCAGTCACGAGCACCTATGTCTCTATTTCATTTATTCACTACGGAATACACGAACAATGTGATTTTCAGCGAATAACGTCTGGCAGGAGAGATCCTGGGTCGATAGCGGGACTGGAGAGCTCACATGTCTCTCCTGATGATCATCGGATTCCCCGAATGAGGACGATGTGGAACAGGGCCAGGCCGGCCCGGCTGGTCAGGGTGTCGCGGGTCTCTTCGATGGCGGCGATTTGGGGATGATTTGTGGCTGGGTATCGGTTACGATGGGCCATGAGATCTCCACCTGTTGGGTTGTTCTTGCAGCCCGGCAAGGTTGCTGTATTTGATTGGTTACAAATACTTTAGCTCAGCAGGTGGGGTCTTTCAAGCTTTGGTATCGCTCAATTTAGGAAGAAAGAAAGAGCCGCCAGCCCGTTGATGGGCTGCCCGATCCTGAGTCTCGCCACTTCAGGATCGAGATGGCTCTTTCTTCAAAATCAGATCGTTTCGAACGGAACATCGGAAGGGAAAGGATTCACAGCTTTCGCCACTCGTTGTGCGGGTTGGCCCGGACCCCACCTCCCGACCAACTCTACACGAGCCTCATCGTTGAAAACGCCCCTCATACAGCCGGTTGTTGATGAGGGCGTGAATCCGTTCCCCTTTCCGAGTCCCTTGTCCAATCAAAATGGGTCGGTGCGAGTCCATCCCTGCAACTGCTCCCACCCTCTTTCAAGAGACTTGACCTTGCAGACAACATGCCAGGGCTCCGTTAAAGAGCCATTTTATAACTTACTTTCCCCGTTGACGTTACAGAGGCGATCCCGCCAACTGAAATGATATGGTCATGACGATGGGCAACAGAATTCACACTCATATCGCCAATATCACAACTCGTATGACGACAATCTGTTACGGTATTAGAAAAATTAACACCAATCCAAAGGATGGAAACAACAATTGATAGGTTTCAAGAGTTGTCGAGGCCGTAGAGGCGGACCTTCTTGAGCAGATTCGGGTAGCTGATCCCCAACAGGCGGGAAGCCTCCGCCTTGTTGCCACCAGTATGCTCGAGGGTCCGCATGATCTCCCGGGCCTCGACGGCGCCGATGGTGTCGCGCAAGGGAGAGATCGGGTGCACGTCGCCTCCGTCGGGGAGGGATCTGGCAACCTCGAGAGGGAGATGGGACACGCGCAACATGGGCTCGCCATGGGCGAGTACGATGGCGCGGTTGATCGTCTTGAGCAGTTCGCGGACATTGCCCGGCCAGTCGTGCTGCGCCAGGGCTTCCATGAAGGAGGATGTGCAACCGGGCGTCTCGATCCCCGTCTGCGCAACGTAGCGGGCTATGAAGTGCGTGGCCAGCAGGGGAATGTCGTCCTGACGATCGCGCAAGGGAGGAACTATCACGGGGAAATCAAGCAATCTGTAGTACAGATCCTCGAGATATTCGCCGCGCGCAACTTTCTCCTTCAGATCGCTCTTCGTGGCACAGACGATCCGCACATCCACGACGCGGTTGCGGTTGGAGCCTACGGGCCTCACCGTATGCGTGTCGATGAAGTGCAGGAGTTTGCCTTGCATGCCCAGCGGCAATTTCCCGATTTCGTCCAGGAACACGGTTCCACCCACAGCCTCTGCGAGCAACCCCGTCTTGTCTGCGAAAGCACCGGTGAAACTGCCCTTCACGTGTCCGAAGAGTTCGCTTTCGAGCAGTGATTCGGGGATGGCCGCACAGTTGATGGCGAGGAACTTCCGATCCTTGCGCTCGCTAAGCCGATGGATGGCGTGGGCCAGCAGCCCCTTGCCGGTCCCGGTCTCGCCCTGCAACAGCACCGTCAATTCACTCACGGCAACCTTGCGAATCAGGACCAGCATATCCCGCATCTCGGCATTGCGGGTGATGATCTGGGAGAAGGCCTCGTGCCGGTTGTCCTCTTCCCAGGCGACGGCAACCGGTCGGTTGCGTTCTTCCTCAGCGAGAGACATGGCGAGATAACCGGCCGCTGCAGCCATGTGGTCGAGCACGGGCTTCAGGGCCAGGGCATCGTCTTCATCCCTGCTGCGGGATCCCAGGCAGAGCACGCCGTAACATTTGTCAGGCACCGCCACCGGCAGGAACAGGCAAGAGCTGCAGATGGACGTCAGGCCGGGTGCTTCCTCCAGGACATCCTGGGCCAGGTCTGTGCGGGTCAAGAGCCGGGGTGTAGGTACTTCGTCCACGCGCGTCTCCGCAAACCAAAACGCCGCTTGATGCGCCACCGGCCGCGAGAGTCCCCTGGTCACGATCCTGGCGCCGCCGCCCACGGGAGCCGCCCAAGGCTCGAGGACGACAAATCCCACGTCCGCCGAGGCGCGGGACATGCACGAATCGAGGAATGCGGACAGGGTCTCATCCGTGACAGAGCCGCCCTTCAGCGATATGGCAGGCGTGTCCGGGATCCTCATCTCCGCAGAGGGCCAAGCGCCGACGAGAGCCTTTTCGATGCGAATACGCAGATCGCCGTGCCGGGACAGCAGGCCCGGCTCGTCGACATTCTCCGCGGCGCGCTCGAACTCGCTGGCGGTCAGTAACGCTTCGTCCAGTTCGCCGAGTTGCAGCAACACCTCGGCCAGCCCGGCTTGCAGGCGGCAATACAGGAGATCGTCGGCTCTGGACTGGGCTCCTTCGAGAGCCTCGTTGAGGCTGCGGCGCAGGCGCAGCAACTGGCTGCGACCACCGCGTTCCAGGCAAAAGTCGAGGCTGGCCAGGATGGCTCTCGAGGCGAGTCGCGGCAAACGTTGAGAGTTGAAGATCTTGATCGCCGCGCGGAAATCATCGTCGGCCTGATCGTCCTTATCGAGATGGGTCAGGGCTTCGGCCAGGGCCAGATGACAGAAGCCGAGTTCGTAATCCTCGCCACAATTCTGGCAGACCGAGATGGCGGCCTTGGCGGATTCGGCCGCCTGCAACCAATCACCCTCCTGCAGACTGGCTTCAGCGCAACGGCGCAGCAATTCGCCTTCGAGATCGGTGAGCGTGTTGATGCGCTTGGTCTTTTCCAGGCCAAGACCGTAATTGTAGAGGGCTTTTTCGCTCTCTCCCCGCTCGAGCAGCAGATCTCCCATGTACTCATCGGCGATGATTGATTCGCGCAGGAAGCCGGCTTCGTCGGAAATGTGCTTGCCGGTTAGGATGAGTTCCTCGGCGCGCAGCAGATGGCCCTCGATGAGATCCAATTGGCCAAGCGCCAGGCTGGCCTTGGCCTGACGGTCCATATCCCCGAGACTGCCGGCCAGGCGCAGGCTCTTCTCGAAGGCCGCGCGTGCTTCGCCAGGGCATTCGGCCTTGCGCAGGATGATGCCCTCGTTCAAGTGCAAGCGTGCCAGCAGGTGGGTCGCACCGTGCTCGCTGGCCAAGGCTATGGAGCGACTCTGATACTCCATTGCCTTGTCCCAGCGGCAAGCGTTCTTGTGCAACAAAGCGAGGTTGTTGTAGAGGGTAGCCATGCCGAGTTCATCGCTGATGCGACGGAAAGTGGCCAAGGCGTCGGTGTAGAATTCCTCGGCCTTGTCGAGTCGGCTGAGCCGATGATGACAGACACCCATCGTGACCTGGAGGTTGGCCACTTCGACGTGGTCGTCGGTGACGGCCAAGACGGCAAACGCCCGCTTGCAGATCTGCAGAGCTTCCTTGTATGCGCCGCGCTGTGTGTAAAGGGCGGCATGTCGTCCCAACAGGGGCGCCAGCAACAATCGTTCGTCGACAGGGTCGAGACCCACTACGGCCGAAACATGACTATCGGCACCATGCAACAATCTCTCAGCCAGGGCGAGATCGCCCAGATTAAGCGCCGCATCGACACTCTTGCGGTAAACGTCCAGGGCATGGGCGACTTCGAGATGGTCCAGGGCCGCAGAGGTCAGGATACGTTGGTAGTAGTCCAGGGAAGTCGAGAAGGCAGAGGCCTCGTAGTGCAGATCACCGACTTCTTCGAGACGGACGAGCTCGGCAAGATCCGTAGGCGCACTGGGCCTCATGGATTCCGCTCCGTCGTCACGTTGTCGTTCAAATCGATGATCCATCGACATTGTCCCCCGGCGAGAAGGCGGGCAATTCGACTCGGTCAAGGCTCCTGATGGCAAGGCCTGATCCGTAGCCCTTAACGCTCGGTCATCAGATCAGACCCAGATACAACAGCATCGTAAACAGTGCGAACCACTCTTCATAGCTACCGACGTCATCCACATCCGGCATCCCTGAAAAGGTGCCGAAATCGAAACCATCGTCGGTTGCACCATCGCTCCGGTTTCCGGTGATAGCATCATCGGGATCACCCAGGCACTCGAATTCATCATCCGGCGTATTGACCGGAGGAGTGTCCGTTGCGGGTGGGTTCTCTTGAATCACGAAGCCCTGCGCGGACGACGCCGCCCAGGCAGTACCGGAACCGGACGATACCGCTGTCAGGATCAGAAGCAGGCCAAGAAATGTAAGTGCTTTTCTCATGATCCCACTCCAATTTCCAAAAATCGGGGCGGATTCCATCCCCGAATGATTGGGAGTTGAAAAGGGTGTACAGGAATTACCTGCACACAACCTCTAGTCCTTACCTCTTAATTCTATGGGTGTTTGGAGGATCTGTCAATAGAGCGCGATCAATCAATCGCCAGCCTGGGTCTGTAGCCCGTACTTACTGATCTTCTTGTACAGGTTGCTTCGTTGCATACCGAGTCGTTCAGCTGTACGACTCACATTGAAACGATTCTCGCGCAGTTTGGTCTGTAGGAACATCGATTCGGAACGCGCCTTGAACGCCTGGAAATCGGTGCAACTCATCCAGTCCCACTCTCCCGCCAAGGTCTCGGGACCGCTACCGGTCAGGGCCGGCAGATCATCCGGTTCGATTCGCTCACCTGGTACGAGAATCATCAGTCTCTCCACGAGATTGCGTAATTCCCGCACATTGCCGGGCCAGGCATAGGCCCGCAGCAAGGCGAGCGTCTCCGCCGTGATGGTCTTAGGCTTCTTCTTGAGCTGAACCGAAAGCACGGACATGAAATGCCCCAGCAGGAGATCCACATCCCCTTCCCTGTCGCGCAACGGGGGCAATTCGACGGACAGGACATTCAGGCGGAAATATAGATCCTGACGGAAATGGGCTTCGGGACCGGTGAGATCCCGGTTGGTCGCGGCCACGATCCGCACATCGACCTGACGCGCTTCACGACCGCCGACACGCTCGAAACGGCTCTCCTCTACAGCCTTGAGCACTTTCGCCTGAGCTTCTTCACTCATGTCGCCGATCTCGTCCAGGAACAGCGTGCCACCGTCGGCCTGCTCGAACTTGCCCACACGCATTTTGTCGGCACCGGTAAAGCTGCCCTTCTCGTGCCCGAACAGCTCGCTCTCGACGAGTTCGCGCGGTATCGCGGCGCAATTGACCTCGACGAGGGGCTTGTCCCTGCGTGGACTGCCGGCGTGGAGTGCCCGCACCACCAGCTCCTTGCCCGTTCCGTTCTCGCCGGTGATCAGGACGGTCGCGTCGGTGGGCGCAACGCTGTCGATGAAACCACGGACCTCGCGAATGCGGGTGCATTCCCCTATCAACGGTGTATTGTAGCCGCTGCGATCGCGCAGATCCTCGGCTTGTCCGCGCAGATTATAGTGATCGAGGCAGTTCTGGAGAGTCAGGAGCAGGCGCGACCTGTCCAGCGGCTTCTCGAGAAAATCGTAGGCGCCCTTGCGAACCGCCTCCACGGCGGTTTCGATATTGCCGTGCCCGGAGACCACGATGACCGGGACCTCGCATCCAGTGTCGGCCATCCGTTCCAGAACCTCGAAACCGTCCATGTCGGGCATCTTGATGTCCAACAGCATCGCATCGATCTTCTTGTCCGCGAGGATGGTGAGGGCCGCGGCGCCGTTGGCTGCCAGCTGCACCGCGTATTGCTCGTAGGTGAGCAGCTGCTCCAGCGTCTGCCGAATCGCGGCTTCGTCGTCTACGACCAGGATCGTGCGCAAGAGTATCCCTCCCGGATTTCAGAGCTTCTTGCACTTCAGAGCTTCTTGCATCGTGACCAGCGATGATATACCACTGTGGTCACTCGGTCACACCATGGGCAGTCCATCATGCCGGTGTCAAGAGGGGATGCACGGTCGGCGCCCGGCTCCGGTCGAGCGCCGACTTCCGGACTCCCGCCGCCTGGAGGTACGATGAACAGGGATGCGAGACCGCTCGTGCGCGATGTACCCGTCGCGGAGCTGCGGAGCGTGATGGAATCCAGGCACGAGCCGCAGTATCGCGGTGACCAGCTGGCGCGTTGGCTGTACCGGGACGCGGTTTGGCGCTGGGACGACATGAGCAACCTGCCCCGTCACCTGCGCGAAAGCCTTGCGGATGATCACGATCTGCAGGGCCTGCACCTCGCCGCGCGTGAGGTCTCCCGGGACGGGACGCGCAAGTACCTCTTCGACCTACGCGATAATCACCGGATCGAGAGCGTGATCATCCCTATGGAGAAGCACGCCACTTTCTGCATTTCCTCGCAAGTGGGCTGTGCCATGGCGTGCAGCTTCTGCGCCACGGCGCGCGGCGGGCTTATCCGCAACCTGAGCGCCGGTGAGATCATCGAACAGGTTCTGCGTCTCGCCGACGACCTGCGGCACGACCCCCTGCACGGACTCGGTGATCGCAGCTACAACATCGTATTCATGGGCATGGGCGAACCGTTGGACAACCTGGATGCCGTCGAGACCGCCATCACGACCTTCGTGAGCGAACAGGGACTGGCCCTGTCTCCCCGACGGATCACCATCTCCACCTCCGGCCACACCGAGGGGCTGCAGCGTCTCATCTCGTCGACGATGACCGTTGGGCTGACGGTTTCGGTGATCAGCAGTCGAGAGGAGCTGAGACGCAGGTTGATGCCCGTGCCGGGACGCACACCGGTGGCCGAGATCCTGGAACTCGCCGAACGATACGCCCGGACACGACACCGCAGGGCTACCATCGCCTACGTGCTCCTGGACGGCGTCAACGACAGCGAAGGCGAAGCGAAGGCCCTGGCGAGATACCTGGCAGGACGTCCTTTCAAGGTCAATCTCATCCCCATGAACCGTATCGACGGCAAGCTGGGACCGCCGCCGGCACAGCGGATTCTCGACTTCCAGACCAGACTACGCGACAAAGGTGTAGAGGCTTATATGAGGCTCAGCGGGGGGGACGACATCGCAGCCGCCTGTGGTCAACTCAGGGAAAAACGCGGTCGCGAGAAGAGCCCCTGAGGTCGGTGAGAGCTTACGCGGTGATTCGACAACCTGCTTCGGCTGAACCATTCAAGAACTTCCGCTACAAGGTGGCGATTCATGTCAGCGCACAGCGTTGCACAGCGGAACAGTCCGGATCAGAGCAGATCTTGCAGTGTGGTCTCGTCGAGAGCTTTCGTCATGGCGTCCTGGGCTGTTGCCCATACTCCGCTCACCTTGCAATCGCTGGCGCGGCTGCAGGTATTGACTTTACGCAGGCAGTGATTCAGGGCGATGCCGCCCTCGCAGATCTCGACGACTTCGCGCAGCGTGATCTGGCTCTTCTCCCGGCCGAGGGAAAAGCCCCCCTTCACGCCACGGTGGGATTTGACGACGTTGTGCTGGGAGAGCATCTGGAAGATCTTGGCCAGAAAGGTTTCCGACACGTCGCAGGCTTCGGCCAGCGTCTTCAAACGAACGGGTGATTGGCTGTTCCTCTCCGCAAGTTCCAGCAAACCCCTGATAGCATATTCCGTCTGACGAGTGATCTGCAGCATGACGTGATAACCTCTCTCTGCCCTTTCACGATCCACCGATTGCATCGAAGCTTGTGCAATCAGGTAGGAATTACTCTCCTCGACTTGAATGATGCGAATCAGGACTTAAAAAGTCAATCCTCAACTGGATAGACATTGACATCGAAGCTGTGCTGCTGATAAGGGTTAACTATTGTTCACCATGGCAGCCGTCGTACCGGGCTCGCCGGCTCCGTCCAGGGAACCGGCGTTTTCTTGGCATGCAGCTCAGCCCAGGCTCGATCATTCCGGCCATTGGAGTTGTTATGACCGCCACGACGATCCCCCAGCTATTCTACGCCGCGGTTCAAGAGCGGCCGCGCCCGGACTTGTTCTCGTCCAAAGATACAGAGGGCATATATCGGGATACATCCAGCACAGAGGCGCAACGACTCGTGCGTGCCATCCGCCTGGGCCTGGACTCGCTGGGTGTGAGTCGCGGTGACCGGGTGGCGATACTCGCGGAAAACCGCATGGAATGGGCTCTGGCCGACCTGGCGATCCTGAGCCTGGGCGCCACCGGCGTGCCCATCTATCCCACGCTGCTGCCGGACACCATCGAGTACATCCTCAAGGACTGCGAGCCGGTGGCCATCTTCGTCTCCAACACCGAGCAGGCCGCCAAGATCGGCGAGATACGCGGCGGGCTGCCGTTCCTGCGCGAGGTGATCTCCTTCGAGCACGTGCAACTGCCCGATATCATGCCCATGACGAAGCTGATCCAGATCGGACAGAACCTGGCCGACAAGCACCCGCAGAGCCCGGCCGACGACGTGGGCCCCGCGGACAAGGACGATCCCTGCAGCATCATCTACACCAGCGGCACCACGGGCAACCCCAAGGGCGTGGTCCTGAGTCACTGGAACTTCGTGTCCAACGTGGTGATCGTGGCGGACACCGTACCCATGAACCAGCACGACAAGATGCTCTCGTTCTTGCCGTTGTCCCACGTCCTCGAACGCATGGCGGGGTATTACACACCGCTCCACATCGGCATGGGCATCGCCTACGCGGAGAGCGTCGAAACGGTGGCGGCTGACATGGAGCTGGTGAAACCGACGATCATGGTGAGCGTGCCGCGCCTGTACGAGAAGATCTTCGACCGGGTCAACTCCATGGCTATGGCCGGCAGTCCCCTCAAGCGCAACATCTACTTGTGGGCCAGACGGATCGGCCAGGAATGGGGCGAGAAGGTGCGCGCCGGCGAGAAGGTGCCGTTCGGGCTCGCCCTGCAGTACCGCATCGCCGACAAGCTGGTCTTCGCCAAGCTGCGGGCGCGCACCGGCGGCCGGCTGAACTTCTTCGTCTCGGGCGGCGCTCCCCTGGCCACGCACATCAACGAGTTCTTCTACGCCGCCGGCATGAAGATCCTGGAGGGCTACGGACTGACGGAGACGTCACCCGTAGTGACCTGCAACAGCTTCGAGGATTTCCGGATCGGCAGCGTCGGCAAGGTGATCCCTGAGACGGAAGTGCGGATCGCCGAGGACGGGGAGATCGTCGTGCGGGGGCCCCAGGTGATGCAGGGCTACTACAAGGACGAGGCGGCCACACGCGAGGTGATGACCGAGGGCGGCTGGTTCCAAACGGGAGACATCGGGCACTTCGACGAGGACGGCTTCCTGTACATCACAGACCGGAAGAAGGACATCATCGTCACCGCCGCCGGCAAGAACATCGCGCCGCAGCCGATGGAGAACGCCTTCAAGAAGAACAAGTTCATCAGCCAGATCGTGGTGCTCGGCGACCGCCACCCCTACCTGGTGAGCCTGATCGTCCCCAATTTCGAGAACCTCGAGGATTGGGCCCGTGAGCACAAGCTGAGCTGGACGGATCAGGAAGATCTCCTGCGCAACCCCGAGATCACGGCCAAGTACCAGCGCGGCCTCGACCGGACCAATAGCAAGTTCCCGAGCTTCAGCACCGTCAAGAAATTCGCCCTGCTGAAGGATGAGTTCACGCTGGAAAGCGGTGAGCTGACACCCACCCTCAAAGTGAAACGCCGGGTGATCCAGGACCGGTACGGGGATCTGATCGAGTCGCTTTACACCAAGGAGTCCTGACCTTTCGTGACACGAGAATCGACCGGCACCGGCGAGCGCGGTTCTCTCCTGCTGCGTCCGATGGTCTGCACGACCGTGGGCATGGCGGGCAACCTGCTGCTGACCATCGGTAAACTCATCGTCGGCTTCTTGAGCAATTCCGCGTCGCTGGTCGCGGACGGGGTCCACTCGTTCGCAGATCTCACCGGCGACGTCGGCGTCATCATCGCGTTGAAGGCGGGGGCGCGCCCTCCCGACCGCAACCACCCTTACGGCCATCACAACTATGAGACGCTCGGCGCTCTGGCGGCCTCCTTGTTGCTGCTGGTGACAGGCTTCGTGCTGGGCAAGGAGGCCGTGGAGCACCTTCTGGCCGGCGAGTCCACCACGCCCCGCGGGGGCGCGCTGATCGCCGCGTTCATCTCGGTCGTCGCCAAGGAAGCCATGGCCCGCTACACGGATCGCGCCGGCCGCATCCACAACTCGCCCGCCCTGCGCACCAACGCCGCACACCACAGATCGGACGCCTTGTCATCGCTGGCCGCGATCGTCGGCATCGCGGGCGCCCGCTTCGGCGCGCCCTTCCTGGACAGCGTGGCCGCCCTGGTCATCGCCGTCTGGATCGTCTGGATGGGTTGGCAGCTGATGAAGGACAATACGGACATCCTGATGGAGACCCGTCCCGGCGACGAGTTCGAATCGCAGGTGCACAACGTCGTGCTCTCTGTCCCGGGTGTCGAGGCAGTGACGTTCCTGGCCGTCAGACCGCGAGGTTCGGTCTACCTGGCCGACGTATCCATCGCTGTCCGGCCCGACATGACCGTGGCCGAAGGTCACGGACTGGCCCACGCCGTGGAGGACGCGCTCAGGGAGGACGTCACGCGACTGATCGGTGTGGTGGTACACGTGGAACCCCACACCGAAAGACGGATTATCGAGGGCGGATCCTCAGTGTGATCAGGAACGTCCGGCGTTCTTCCCCGCGCACCACTTCCACGGCCACGGATCGCCCGGGACGATACGTCTGCAGGGCGACGGTCAGGTCCGGCAGACCGGCGATGGCGTGATCTCCCAGCTGAACGATGACATCTCCTGCTTGCAGGCCGCTCTCCGCGGCGGGGCCGCCGGGCATCACGCCGGCCAGGCGCACGCCGTCGATGCCTTCGACGAAGTCAGGAATCGTGCCCAGCCAGGCTCGCTCGCGACCGCGGCTCGCAGGATCCCTGGGCGGCAGCTCAGCTTGGGCGGAGTAGGGAATGGCGCCGGCACGACACATCACCGAGGTTGCCACGTCACAGGCGTACGACGCAACGCGAACCAAGCCTGCGCCGGAGATCCGTTCCCAGCGATCCTCGATGGTATGGTATTGGGGATGGGGGCCCGTGAACATGAAGAGGACGGGAACCCCTGACGCGTTGAATGCAACGTGGTCGCTGGCGTCCCAACCGCTGTCGCTCAGTTCGAGACGCATGCCGTGGCCTGCATTGGCATCCGCGACCAGAGCGCGCAGGACGGGAGACGAACCGAGACCGCCCACGTAGAGCCTGTCGTCACGCAGACGTCCTACCGAATCGAGGTTCAGCATCAGGTCCGCAGCACCCGGCATCCAGACCGGATGGTTCACCAGCCAGGACGAGCCCAGCAAGCCGATCTCCTCGCCGGCGAAGGCCGCGAAGAGGCAGCTGCGTCGCTCGTCGTCGGACTCGGCCGCGAGTAGCCCGGCCACCTCGACCAGCACACTCACACCCGAGGCGTTGTCCTCGGCGCCGTGATAAATGCCGGCCACCGTCTCGCCGTCGTCCGCCAGCTTGAGACCGAGATGGTCGTAATGGGCGCCGATGATCAGGACCCGCTCCGCCAGCGCACCTTCACCCGGCAGCCAGCCGAGGACGTTCCGTCCGAAACCGGCAGTCGCGTCATTTCCGGACAGGGGAAAATCCTGGAACCAGCCTTCCTGCGCAGGGATCGTGCGCAGACCGGCGTTCGCGAACCAGACCGCGATGCTGTCCGCCGCCGCCAAGGCCTCTGCCGTGCCGTTGCCCCGACCGGCCATTTCCTCGGCAGCGAGGATCTTCACGCGATACATGAGCCCGGCCGAATCCGGTGCGGCGATCGTGCCCGCGTCGGCCAAGACGGCGGCCAGCAAACTGCCCAGACCGACGGCAATAAGATGACACCTGCGCAACATCGTGAAATACTCCTGACAAGCTGGTGAATCCTACACGACAGGGTGCATCCAAAATGACCGACGACAAGTCAGAGATCAACGACAGGTTTCGGGACCTGCCACCGGAGGCCGACACGGCCGTAGCCGTGATCGAACGCCTGGTCGAAGCCGGTCAGACGGCGTTCCTGGTGGGCGGCGCGGTCCGCAACCTCGCTCTCGGTCTGGCGCCCGGCGACTTCGACGTTGCCACGGCGGCGAAGCCGGAGCGGATCGCGGAGCTGTTCCCGAACACCCGCTTCGTGGGCGCCGCCTTCGGCGTGACGCTGGTGATCTCCGGGGACCACCATGTCGAGGTGGCCACCTTCAGGCGCGAGCGGAACTACCTGGACGGCCGACATCCCGAGCAGGTCGAATTCAGTGATTCGCCGGCCGAAGATGCCCTGCGCCGCGACTTCACGGTCAATGCGCTCTATCTGGATCCCCGCTCGGGCGAGGTTCTCGACACCGTCGGTGGACTCGACGACTGCCGCGCGCGCATTCTGCGCACCGTGGGCGCTGCGGCCGACCGTTTTCGCGAGGACGGCCTGCGCCTGTTGCGAGCCGCCCGCCTCGCGGCGAGCTGCGGGCTCGAAATCGCGCCGGATACCCGGGAGGCCATGAGCGACTGCCGCGACATGCTGCGCGCAGTATCTCCAGAGCGTCTCGGCCACGAACTGAGCATGATGCTGACCGGTCCCGCTCCCTCCCGGGCCTTGACACTGCTGCGCGAGACCGGACTGCTGGACTTGTTCCTGCCCGAGATCAGCGCCTTGTACGGCGTGCCCCAACCACCCGACTACCACCCCGAGGGTGATGTCTGGACCCACACGATGCTCATGCTGGACGAGGTGCGACAACCCGACCTCGTGCTTAGCCTCGGCGCCTTGCTGCACGACGTCGGAAAACCGGACACCTGCCGACGGGCGGACGGCCGCATCCGTTTCCATGGCCACGAACGCGTGGGCACGGACCTGGCCCGCGACATTCTCGAGCGCCTGCGCTTCCCGCGCGTGATCGCAGATCGTGTGGCGTGGCTGGTTTCGCAGCACATGCACTTCTTCGACGTAGAGCACATGCGTCCCGCGACACTCAAGCGGTTCATCCGTCAGGAGCACTTTCCCGCCCTGCTCGAACTGCACCGGCTGGACAAGAGCGCGGCGGACCGGGACATGTCTCTACACGACTTCTGCCGCGAGCGCCTGGCCACGGGGGACACCAAGGATCTGACTCCGACCCCTCTCCTGCGCGGCGACGAGTTGCTGGCGCTGGGCGTGCCGCCCGGCCCGCGCGTCGGCGCGCTGTTGCGGGAGCTGGAAACGCTGCAGCTGGAGGGTCGCCTGCGTGATCCTGAAGCAGCGCGGCGTTGGGTGCGTGACCGTCTCCGGTGATCCGTTCAACCGACGTCAGCAATTACTACGACTCAGTCGTTAGCGCGGGTTTCTCGGGGGGCACGGAGCAGCCCGGAGCAGGATACGTGGCCACCGCAGTGGTTCGTCGTCAGCTCGACGTAGCGTGCCACATGTTCGCGCAGGCGTGCGGGGGGATAGGTGCTGGTGGCCATGATCGCCACCAGCAGGTTGTTCGTACCGTCGTCGACGGACGTGCGCAGGGAATCGCTGGTGGGTGAGCCGAATGGGCCCTCGTCATCGAAGAGACCGAGTCTCCCGGCCAGATGGACCGGCCCCTTGCGGATGCCCGGGTACGCCTCGTCTGCGCGCCCCAGCCTGATCGTCACGTCACCGCGGATCTTGGACAGATCGTACAAGCCGAGGGGCAGCAGGAACTCCAGACTGGCCAGATTGCAGACGTCCACGGCGTTGCTGATCGCGTACAGTTCGCCGCCCTTCAGGATGCGGCGCAGCAGCGCCTCGGACGATGGCCGCGTGCGGGTGGGCTGGATGCCGACGGATTTGTAGAGCGTGCGGGCTTCCTGCAGCGGCGCGATCTCGGAAGGCAACAGACCGCTGTACGCTGCACGTAGTTCGGCGGTCCTGGTGTCGATCTCGGGCCTGACCGAATCGCCGGAGCCCACGGTGATGCCCTCGATAACGGCCAGTCCGGCGCGCAACACCGGTTGCACGTCCTCGACCAGTCGCGCCGTCCGGCCCCCGGGTAAAGCGAGTGAGACGCTCATCCGGACGAATGACGGCCCTGATCACCGTACATGGCCGTGTAATAATCCCGGTAGGCGCCACTGCGGACCTTTTCCCACCAGTCGCGATGCTCGAGATACCAGTCGACCGTGGCGCGGATGCCGTCCGCGAAGGCGTACCGGGGCTCCCAGCCCAGCTCATCCCGGATGAAGGAGGCGTCGATGGCGTAGCGGCGGTCGTGGCCGAGGCGGTCGGTGACGAAGGAGATCAGCGAATCGTCCTTGCCCAGGATCTCGAGCAGGAGGCGGACGATGCGGATATTCTCCATCTCGTTGTTGCCGCCGATGTTGTACACCGCGCCGGGACGTCCCCGACGCAACACCTGATCCACCGCCTCGCAATGATCGCCCACGTAGAGCCAGTCACGGACGTACAACCCATCGCCGTAGACCGGCAACGGCTTGTCCTCGAGAGCATTGGCGATCATCAAAGGGATCAGTTTCTCGGGGAATTGATAGGGTCCGTAGTTGTTGCTGCACCGCGTGATGAGGACCGGCAGGCCGTACGTGTGGAAGTAGGATCGACAGACCATGTCGGCGGCCGCCTTGGACGCGGCGTACGGTGAGTTGGGCTGCAGTGGGCTCGTTTCCGTGAAGGATCCCTCCGGCCCCAGCGAACCGTAGACCTCGTCGGTGCTGACCTGCAGATAGCGTTCGACGCCCGCCTGTCGCGCAGCCTCGAGCAGGGTCTGCGTGCCCATGATGTTGGTGTCCAGGAACTCGCGCGGGCCGTCGATCGAGCGATCCACGTGGCTCTCGGCGGCGAAGTTCACGATCGCCTCGATCTTGTCCTCGGCGAGGATGCGATCAATCAGTTCGCGATCGCGGATATCGCCGCGTACGAAACGGTAGTCGGCGTGGTCCTCGTAGCCGGCGAGGTTCTCGAGGTTGCCCGCGTATGTCAGCGCATCGAGGTTGACCACACGGTCGCCACCCCGGTCCAGCAGCAGGCGCACGTAATTGGCGCCGATGAAACCGGCGCCGCCGGTCACGAGCAGATTCATCACGTCTCCTTGTTGTCGATCCTGGTAACCGCGGACACGAACGCCGCGACCCTGTCCGTGTCGATACGGCTGCGCCCGTCTCCTCCAGCGGTCTTGAGCGATATGCCGACGATGAAACCATCGGCGTGCGGCATGTAGTCCGCGACGTTCTGCGCAGCGGCGCCGCTGCCGATCAGCAGTGGACAATCGGGCAGCGCATCGCGGGCTGCAGCCAATTCGTCCGGATCCGCCGCCGCGCCCGTTGTCGCGCCTGAGACTATGACAGCGTCGGCCCCGCCGCGCCGGCGCAGATCGCCGGCCTCCTCGGCCACCGGACGTGGCGCGAGTGGAGCCGCATGTTTGACGCGCAGGTCGGCCATGATGCCCACGCCGGGTGCGAGGCTTCCCCTCACACGCAGCGTCTCGGCCGCCTGCCCCTGCAGGAGGCCCTGATCGGTCAGGGCTGCGCCCGTGTGTACATTGACGCGCACGAACGAGGCGCCGACCGCCGCCGCAACGCCAAGCGCCGCACGGACATCGTTGCGTAGCACGTTGATCCCCAAGGGCAGCCCGCCGCAGGCCTCGCCGACCGCCGCCGCGGCCAGCGTGACGGCGGCTATGGTCTCGGGAGGCACTCGTTCGGCGTAGAACGGCACGTCGTGGTAGTTCTCGACCATCACCGCGCCCACACCACCGGCCGCCAGCGCCGCGGCATCCTCGCGCGCCGCCGCCAGGACGGCGCCCATGTCGCCTCCCCAGTCCGGTGCGCCCGGCAACGGTAGCAGGTGCACCATGCCGATGACCGGCATGGGTATGAGTTCTCGGAAATGCGTCCGTGTCCACATGGAACGATGATAACACCTGCCTACGGACCAGCAAAGCCACATCCGGAAACACGTCAATACGGACTGGTCAAGGTCGGGCGGGTCGAGTACATTTCCCGGGTCCACGTGAACAGAGACTAGGAGCGAAGATTCGATGCAGATCATACACGGCAAGACAGGCTGGATCGAGGTCATCTGCGGCCCCATGTTCAGCGGCAAGAGCGAGGAACTCATCCGCCGCATCAGACGGGCTCAGATCGCCAGGCAGCGGGTCCAGCTCTTCAAGCCCAACATCGACGACCGCTTCAGCGAGCACGAGATCGTCACCCACAGCCAACAACGACTGCCCAGCACGCCGGTGGCGTCCAGTCCCGACATCCTGGAATCCCTGCACGACAAGACCGAAGTGGTGGGTATCGACGAGGCGCAGTTCTTCGACGACGATATAGCCGAAGTCTGCAACAAGCTGGCGAACCTGGGCAAGCGGGTAATCGTGGCGGGGCTGGACATGGACTACCGCGGCGAGCCCTTCGACCCCATCCCCCGATTGATGGCCATCGCGGAGTACGTCACCAAGCAGCTGGCGATCTGTGTGCTGTGCGGCAACCCGGCGAATCATACGCAACGCCTGACCGACAACACGCAGAAGATCGTGGTGGGTGCGCAGGGCACCTATGAAGCCCGGTGCCGGCAGTGCTTCGAGCACCCCCACGAGGCTGACGCGGGCGCAACGGCTGAATCCTGATCAGAGATCAGTCGAGCCCCTCGAGCGGAGCGTCGGCCAGCCGTCGCGCAAGAGTGTCGAATAACACCTGGTCCACGCCGAACTTGCGGGCAGCGACGCTTTCGCGATGGAAGCGTTCCCACGACCAGGGGTCCTCGACTTCGGTGCATTGCACCAGATCCTCGCCCAGCCCGATCACCACGCCGAGCCCCTCCGGATCGTTGTCCAACTCCAAATCGTGGTGGTGTCTGACCGCCTGACCGAGACGCCTGCTCAATCCCCAGTCCTCGATGAGCAACGCCCCCAGGGTGCCGTGGTCGTAGCCCAGGAGTTCCTTCTCCACCCGCCAGAGCGGCAACTCCCGCTCGAGGGCGGTCTGCTCGATGTGATCCCACAGGCCCGGTAGGGATCTGGCCAGGATGAGCTGCCCGATGTTCTGCATCAGGCCGCCGACAAAGGCGATTTCGCAATCTTCCAATCCCCGTTCTTCGGCCACGATCTGGCTGGCCACGGCGGACCGCACGGAACGGGACCAGATGCGATGCAACACTGGGCTGGTGTCCACACCTGGGAAAACCGCCCGGGACGCCGCGACGAGGGTCCAATTGCGCACGGTCTTGAAGCCCAGGCGCACGATCGCGTCGCGGATCGTCTTGATTTCGCTGTTGCCGTCGTAGAAAGACGAGTTGGCCACGCGCAACATGCGCGCCGTCAAGACTAGGTCGCGGGCGATCTCCTTCTCGAGCTGGCTCGCCGTCGTACGCGGATCGCCGAGCAGTTCCAGGATGCGTCCGGCCACCTGTGGCAGAGCGGTGAGTTCACCCAGCATTCCGTAGATTCGCTCCGGCGGCATTTCGCCCGGCTTCAAGTCGGCGAAACCCATCATCTCGCGCTCGTGCTGCGCCTTCGTCTCGGCCTCCTGGATCCGACGGGTTTGCAGGCCCACCGGCAACACGTCGTGTTCGAGACCATGCAGCCGCATGACGGCATAACGCGCCAGCGTGGTCACCTCTCTGATGCGCTCGGCGCCTTCGAAGCTGAGCCAATCCAGGTAGAGATACGTGCCCCAGCGCCCGCGCAACGGCAACGGCACCAGGAGCACGGAACGATCCTCCGAGGCGTTCAGAGCCCGGGACAGTTCGGGCGGGAAATAATCCAGCGGGAACAGACCGCTGTAGACCACCTTTTCACGCGATAGCACCATGAAGATGTCCGTCTCCCGCAGGGCGATCACCTTAGGTCTGGGCGACTTCGGGTCCAGCAGACGCGGCGGCAGCTCGACGCCCTGGGCCAGCATCACCCGCAGCCCTTCGCCCCAGTTGCGTAGCAGGAGAAGCCGCCCACCCTGGCGCTCGGCGAGATCGACGAAGAAATGCACTACATCGCCGGCTTCGACGACCTTGTCCAGGGTTTCCAGGCTGGAGATGAGATCCGTGAGGATGGTGGCGGGATCCATCTCCCGCGCCTCATCGATCACGTCGACACCCGCGAGGCGTCTCAACTCCATTTCCTGAATGCGCTTTTCGTGATGCGTGAGCACGATCTCGTCTAACTGGGCCAATTCCCCACTCCTGGCTATCACCCGGCACATCGGCGCCGCAATAATGGCATCTGAAGGAGTTATCGGCCGTGGACTGGGGATATTGAGTCAGAATGCTGGCGAATAACACCATATGATATATGCTGGAACGCGAACCACTGGCACGTAAACGGTCCTGTTTACCGCAGGGAAAGAGGTCGGTCATGCCCAACCGGATCACCAAGTCGTTCACGTTCGATTCCGCCCACTGGCTGCCCAACGTCCACCCGGGACACAAGTGCGGCAGGATGCATGGACATACCTATACCATCATCGTCGGCGTCGAGGGCGAGGTCGACCCGGCGTCGGGCTGGATCATGGATTTCGGGGACATCAAGGCCGCATTCAAGCCGTTGGAAAAGATCATGGATCACCACTGCCTCAACGAGATCGAGGGGCTCGAGAATCCGACGGCCGAGAACATGGCACAGTGGATCTTCAAACGGTTGGAGAGTGATTTACCACAGATAGTCGACGTCACCGTGAAGGAGACCCCCACAACCGCTGCGGTCTATCGTCGCGAGGATTGAGGCCACGGCCGGGATTCAATGGGTCCGTAGCCATTCCCGGGCATGTGCGTCCGAGGGGTTCAGTCTCAACAGTCGTTGATACGCGCTCCGCGCCTCGGCGAGGCGCCCCGCCCGCTTGTAGATCTCGGCCAGATTTCCCAGAGCCTGCCAGTAGCCAGGACTCAACTCCAGGACCTGCTTGAAGGCCGACTCGGCTTCGCGATCCCTGTCCAGAGCCATCAGGCACAACCCAGTGCCGAAGAAGGCCCTGGCATCGCTCTGCTTGCGGTTCAGGGTCTGAAAACGCCGCAGGGCCATGCCGTAGGCGCCTTCGTGGTAGGCCACCCAGGCGGAACCGAGCATGGCCCCGCGGTCGTCGGGATTCGAACGCAGGACGATCTCGAACTGGACCTCCGCTTCGTCCACGCGTCCCGCAGCCAGCAGCAGATCACCCAGCTTCAGTCGCGCGGGATGGGAATTGGGACTGGCATCCACCCATTGTACGGTCGCCCGCAGCGCTTCGTTTTCCCGACCTTCCCTGCGCAAGGCGTCGCCGAGAGCATCGTAGAGATTGTCCTTCACGAGTTCGAATTGCCGGTTCGGATAGCGGTCCTCGATGGCGAGCGCCTCGCGGTAGGCCGCGACGGCGAGACCGTTGTCTCCCCGGCTGATGTAGGCGTTGCCCAGCGTGAAACGATAGAAGGGATTTGCTTCCGTCCGGTGCTCCCGAAAGCCGAGCCAATCGCTCAGTGAGAAGGCCAGCAGAATCACGGCGAGGAACGGGCCGATCAAGCCGAACTGCCAGCGACGCCTCCCGATAGCCGACACCAGGGCGTCCAGGCCGGCTCCCGCGGGTATGGCCATGATCGCGGCTACAGGAAGTCTGAACCGGGCATTGACGAAGAAGAGCAGGATGGATACGCCGTAAGCTGCGACGGTCCCGAGCAACAGGACACGGGAGCGGGCACCCCCATCCCGTCTCGACCAGCCGAGTACGGCGAGGAACAACAGAGCCGGCCATCCCACCAGGACGGGGACCTTCAGCAACGGCGACCATTCCCGCCAGGCGTAGATGAACTTGTTGTTGGACCGTTCCCCGGCCCCCAGCAGCATGCTCAGTTTGCGCCAGTACAACTTCGCGGCCGCCGCCGGTTCCTCGACCCAAAAGGCCAGGCCGCGCCCGAGAAAATACCGATCGACCTCCGAATGCTTCAGCTGTCTGCCCTCGGTGCGTTCGGCCATGGCCACGGCGTCGTCGTAGCCCCCTTGCCAGGTGGGTCGGGTGCCCGGCACGATGGCGGTGCGCCCGTCCGAGGCAGAATTGTTGCCGATGAAAAAGTTCATACCACCCTGGCTGGCGATCAGGACAGTGTCGTCACCCCGCACCAGGTTCGATACGGTCACCGGTACGATGGGCAGGGCGAGTCCCACAGCCAGCATCAACCATCCCGCCGGGCGCGTCCGGAGCGAGCGCCAGGCGTACCAGGCCAGCACCGGCAGGACGATGAGAACATTGGGCCGGGCGATGGCCGACAGGCCCAGGACCAGTCCCACCAGAAACAGACGCCGTGTGTCGGGAGGGGTGTCCTCGCGCAGCAGCAGCCACAACCACAGCAGGTTCAGGGTCGTGGGTACCGTGACGATCAGCAGCTCGGCGGAGAAGTAGATGCTGGTCCACAGGGCGGCCAGCAGGAACCCGGCCAGGTAGCCCGCGCGCCTGCCCCACAACCTGTCGGCGGACAGCGCCGCCAGTCCGGCGCCCAGGGCGGACACGATCACGTGCACCAGCTGCACCGGGAAACGAGCTGCATCGAAAACCCAGTAGAGCCCTGCCAGCAGGTAAGGGTAGAGAGGAGCCCGGAAAAAGGGATCGGCGCCCGGCCAAGTACCCTCGAGTATGCTGCGCGCCCAGATGTCGTGTACAGCGGCGTCCATGACGGGTAACTCGAAGAGTGGATTCCCACGCATGAACCATAGATGGACCAGACGGAGCGCGAAAGCCACACACGTCACGATCCAGAACATCCGGAACTGCCCAGAAATCACCTTCACTCGAACCTCTTCGCCTCGACGCGCACGTGTGTCAGGGTGGCGGACGGCACCCACCCGTTCCATTCGCCGCCGAGTGTGACCTGGGACCAGTCTTCGCGCAAGGCTCGAACCTGCAGGGTCAAGCCGTCGTGCACCTGGAAGACGACGGGGAACGTCGTCTCCGGGCCGCTGTGCACGGACACCTCGGACACGACCACGACCGCGACGTCTCGTAAACGTTCATCGTACCAGCGCCACGCAGTGACCGACAGGGTGAACAACACTAGCACGCCCGCCGACAGGCCGAGCCGCCTCATGCCGGCCGTCCAGCCCGTCCGCCACCACGACCAGGCGATGACCAGACACGCCAGCCAGACCGACACGGCCAGGGCGAGACACCACTCGTCGAGCGAGAAGGCCATCAACGCCGAACGCAACTGCTTGATCACGGGCGGCAGCGGCGCGCCTTCCAACTCGATGTCCCGGGTATGCGAGCGGACCCAGCCCAGATTCGCCCGAACGTCGGGATCCCGTGGCCTCAGCCGCAGGGCGCGCAGGTAGTTCACGACCGCATGGCCCAATTCCCCCCGACGTGCGTGGGCGTTGCCGAGATTGTAGTAGACGTCGGGATCGTGGGTCGCCGCGGCAGCCCCCTGGAAACGGATGAGTGCCGCCTCGGTCTCGCCGTCGGTATAGGCCCGCACGCCCTCAGCCATCAGGCGCACCGGATCACCGCCGGCGTCGATGGGCGTGTCCTGCGCCGGGGCCGGAGTGCCCTGGAGAATAGCAACCGCCAGCAACCAGGACAGCAAGCAGCGCAATACCGTGGACGGCGTCTTGGCGTCCGCCGCTTCGAGATCCGCCAGCAGGGACCGGGCTTCGCGTGCCATCTCCTCCACATCGAGCTGACCCGCCGCGCCCGCCGTGCCGTAGCGCGCCGCCTCGCAACGACGGACCAGGGCAATCAGCATCTCGGCGATCTCGCGACGCCCGATGATCTCTGCAAACGACATGACCTGGGCCATCTGCAGACCCGCGGCCGAACGGCCCGTCTTGTCGGCTACATATCCCTGTACGGCCTTGATCACCAGCGCGCTGCCCGCCGTGTCGTCGCCGCACCTGCCGGCTTCGCGCAGCAGGGATTTCGCTTGGCGCAGGGCGCCGCGACGACGCGTCCCCAGGGGATCGCGCAGGCGGGACGCTTCCCGTGACAGTTGCCAGCGCATCAGGCCCAACAGGCCGAGCGGTGCGAGCAGGCTCACCCACCAGGCCGGGCTCGACGTAAACGGTTCGCTGCGCGTGCGCAGGTTGCGCGAAGCGGGGTGCGCGAAATGCAAGTCGCTGGCGAGCCGCTCGATCTCCGCCCTCAATTGCCGCGCCGGCGTATCGCCGGCCACGGGGCGATCTCCCGGCACCACGGTGAGGGATCCGACTTCACGAGAGACCTCGGCATAGCGCTCCGCGGTCGGATCGAAATACACGACCGTCACGGGTGGCAACCTCAGTTCTCCCTCCTCAAGGGGGATCAGCACCCTTTCCTGGTTCAGACGGCTGAATAGCCTGCCGTGGTCCTTCTTGGTTTCGAGACCACCACCCGCCTCGTGGACCTGCAGGTCCTCCGGAGCCTCCCACGGCAGCCCGCTGATGCTCTTGAGTGACCCGTCCGCGCCGAGCGAGAGCGACAAGCTCACCGGTTCGCCGCGGGGTACGGTGTCGCGATCCACGCTCGCACTCAGATCCACCTGACGCGACACGATACCGGAGAAGCCCTCCGGTGACGGCCGTGGCAGATCCTGCACGCGAATCTCCAGGGCCTCGGTAGTGAGACGAACCGGTCCCGAGCGCCGGCTGCGGCGTCGTGACGAGAAGAAATCAGCGAAGGGGTCGGTCGGCAGCGTCACTACCGCGGGCTCGACGGTCAGGACTCCCGGCTGCGTGGGAAACAGGGCGTAACGTATCTCGGTAATCTCGTATTGCTGGCCGTTGATGCTGTCGCTGTAATTCCGATTGGGCGGCAGATCCTCGCGCCAGAAACCCTCGGCCCGCGGTGGCGTGTACTGCGGCCTGTCGAGACCACGCGCGAAGGGATTCGCGTAGTACCTGAACACCAGTACCACCTGTTCACCGACATAAGCCGTCTCGCGATCCAGCGTGAGGGTTACGAAATGGTCGTCGCCCGGTCCCTGCGCAACGGTCTGGTCACGTCTAGCAGTGCTGGTTGAGCGGTCGGCGGGACTGCTGGACGCACGCGATCGGGACGCTCCGCTCTCGACGCGGATGGTGATGGCCTCGCTATGGAGCCGGTGACCGTCGAGCATCACCTCCAGGCCGGGGATCGTCACGTCGTCGTCCGTCTCGATGCGCAGGTAATAGGTCCAGGTGACGGAAGTCGACACGGCGCCGTTGATCATCTGGAAGCTCTGGCTCGAGCCGCCTCGGCTCGCGACGACGCCCGGGATCTCCGGCAGATCCGGCGCCGGCAGGTTACGGTTGTCGCCGGTCACCGTGATCGTGAGCAGGACCTGATCGCCGCGTGACGCCACGTCGCGATCGACGTGCGCGGTCATGTCGGCGGCAGCCAGCGCGTTGGTAGCGCCGGTCAGGCACACGAAAAAAAGCAGCAGGCCGGCGCGAGGTCCGATCAGTTTCCGTATAGTGACTATTCTCATCATCTACCACCGCTTTCCGCTGGCAGCTTCCTGACCCTTGAGCCGTTTCTGCAGGGAACGGCGCAATTCCTCTTCGTCGCGGTCCAGGGCCTTCAGGATCGACATGGCCCGCTCCTTCGAGATCTCCTCGGCATCCTCCGCCACGGTTTCCCCGGCTTCAGGTGGAGTGTCCGCCGTCTGTTCAGACGGGGGCTGGGGCTGCTCCTGCTGCTCCCCGTCTTGCTGCTCGTCTTCGCCACTTTGCGGTTCCTGTTGTGCCTGTTCCTGTCCGTCCTGCTGCTGTTCGCCGGACTGGTCTTGCTGCTGCTCCCCGTCCTGATCCTGTTGACCGTCCTGCTGCTGCGGCTCGCCCTGGTCGCCTTCCTGGCCGTCCTGTCCATCCTGCGACTGCTCGGGCGGGGATTGCTCCATCAGACGCATGGCGTATTCCAGATTGCGCAACGTGTCGAGGCGATCGGGCTCGATGGCCAGCGAACGTCGCAGTTGGTCCGCGGCGCGGGCCGGATCGCCCGCCGCGAGGGCGTCAGTACCGGCGTTGTAGAGCGCTTCGGCGCGGAGTTCGGGATCGTCGGTCAAGGCCAGCACCCGCGAGAATTCACGGGCGGCCTCGTCGTGACGCTCCAGACGTGACATGGCCGCGCCCACGGCCAGGGCCAGGCGCGGGTCGTCCGGATCGAGCGCACGGGCCTCCAGAAACGCGTCGAGCGCGGCCTCGTAATCACCTGCCCGATAGCCCTCGATACCGCGCGTGACGGCTGTAGACCCCGGCGGAGTCAGCACCGAAGCCGTTGCCCACGAAGGCACGAGCGCCAGCACCAGGAGCACCAAACCGACCACCGGGGCCATCGTTGTCCTCCTGACCGCACGTGCCCGGACGAGGGTAAGGGCCCACAGGGAAGCGAAGGCCAGGATCAGCGGCCAGACGAATCGTTCCTCGTACTGGGTGATGTGCCGTCCGTCCAGTGTGCGTTCGCCGAGCCCGGCGACGAGGGCCTGCAGCGTCTCGATATCCAGACCCTGTGCCCCGATGCGGAACACGACGCCCTCGCCGTCGTCGGCCAGGAGTTGGAGCGACTCCAGATCGAGGCGACTCATGACGACCTTGCCCGCTTCGTCCTTCAGATAACCCGTCGCGTCGGGATCGTCACCCGGCAGCGGGATCAGACCACCGGTCTCCTCGCCCACGCCGACGGGAATCACCGTGATGCCCCGTTCCAGGCAAAGTGCCGCGGCTTCCTGCCAACCACCCTCTAGATCCTCGCCGTCGGTGACCAGGAGGATGGCGCGGCGGAAACCCGCGACGTTCTCCCCCGCCCCGCTGACGAGCAGGTCTGCGCTGACGGCCAGGGCCGAGCCCAGCACGGTACCCTGGGCCGATATCATGTCGGGATCCGCCATGCGCAGGAAAAGCCGGGCGGTGCCCAGGTCGAGCGTCAGCGGACATTGCACGAAGGCTTGTCCGGCGAAGAGTACGAGCCCGACCCGACCGCGGTCGAACGTCTCGAGGAAGGCCCCCAGTTCCGCGCGCGCCCTGACCAGACGGCTCGGTACCACGTCCTCGGCACGCATGGAATTGGAGATGTCGAGGGCGATCACGATGTCGGTTCCGCGCTGCTGGACCACGACCTCGTGCGCGCCCCACTGTGGACGCGCCAGTGCCAGGATCAACCAGACGAGCCCCGTCAGCAGGAAGAAACGCCGCCACTGCCGCGCCGCCGGGGGCATATGCTCCACGTGCTCACCGGCCCGGGGCCCGAGCAGGACGGCGAGGCGATGACGCGCCCGGCCGTCTCCCCAGCGCAGGAAGACCCACAGGACCGGGATCGTCCCCAGCAGCAACAGCCATTGTCCGGCGGCGAATCTCACTCTTTGTTCCTCCCCGTCCCGCGGGCCCACGCCCCGGGCGGTCTCATGGCAAGCGACGCAGCCACGCCGCGCCGAGCAGGGTATCCAACAACAACAACAGCAGGGCCGACGCCGCGAACCAGGCCATGCGCTCCTCGTACCAGGTGGTGATCGTCGTCCGGTAGCGACTGGTCTCGAGTTCGTCGATGGTCGCGAAGATCTGCGCCAGGGCTTCCGCGTCGACCGCACGGAAATAGCTGCCCCCCGTCACGTCGGCGATCTCCCGCAACAATTCCTCGTCCAGGGGCATCTCCACTTGGCGCGTGCGTCTGCCACCGAACCGATCGTCGGGGAAGGGCACCAGGCCATGCTTGCCGACACCGACGGTATAGACCCGCACGCCGAGCGAGCGCGCCAATTCGGCCGCCGTCTCGGGCTCCAGCGTGGGCACGTTGTTGCTGCCGTCGGTCAGCAGGATGACCGTACGGCTCACCGCCTCGGAGTGGCGCAATCGATTGACGGACGTGGCGAGCCCCAGGCCGATGGCCGTACCATCCTCGATCAGGCCGATTTGCACCTCGTCCAGAAAACCGGTCAGGATGGAGCGATCCAAGGTCAGCGGGCACTGGGTGAAGGCCCGCGAGGCGAAGACGACCAGGCCGATGCGGTCCTCGCCGCGACCGTTGACGAAATCCCTGATGATGGATTTGGCGACCTCGAGACGATTGTCAGGCTGGAAATCCAGGGCACGCATGCTGCCGCTGATATCCAGCGCCACGACGATGTCGATACCCTCCCCCTCGACCTCGCGCAGGTTGTGTACTTCCCGGGGACGGGCGAGGGCCACTACCAGAAGCAGCAGAGCGACCACGCGCAGCCAGGGCAACAACGCACGTAAGCGAACGCGCACACCCGGTTCGGCATCGGCCATGAGCGCCAGGTGGGGATGACGCAGCACGGCCGTGTCCGCCCGGCGCTTGCGCAGGACGATTGCGGCGACGACTACCGGGACCGCCAGGATCAACACCAGGGGCTGCGTCAGTTCAAACACGTCCACCCCCTGCCAACGCTGCTACGGCCGGCGACTCGATCTCCTGCAGCTTGTTCCAGCTCAGACGGGCTTCGACCTCCAGCGCCGGTGGGACCGGTGTGTGCCGCGCCATCACACGCGTCTCCGCCATCGCGTCGACCACGGCGCACAGCTGTTCGAGGCAGGCGGATACGGCGACCTCGCCGGGTGAGAAACGCAGCAGATCGCAACAGGACAGGATAGCGACCGCGCGTGTCGAGATCTGCGCGGGATAACGGCGCAACGCGAGCGCTGTCGCGATTTCATCCGACGTCATCTCCACCGCCCTGATGTGGAAACGGCCGGCGAGGAAGCGCCGATATATCAGGTCCAGTTCGTGCAGAAAGGCGCGACCCTCGCCACGAGCAGCCAGCCCGCCATCCGCGAGATCGCACAAGGCGACGGCCGCCGGCATCCAGGCCGGGGGCGGCAAGGGATCGCTGAAGCCCGACACCAGGTCACGGCGGCGACGCAAGCGCAGGATCAGCAGCAGCAAGGCCAGAGCCGTCAGCAACGCCAGCACCAGTCGCCAACGGTACCAACCGAGGCTCCGTGGGTCGCGAAGTGGTGACGGTTGGTCGGCCGCTCCCAACCGACCCGTCACGTGGAAGACCTGCTCGGTCCGGGGCCCGTCCGCCCAGGCCAGACGGTAGGGTCCCGCGCGGCTGAGCCGCAGACCGATGGATACCACGGTGCCGTCGTTCGCCGGCTCGTCGATCGCTGCCACGCCGGTCACTTCGGCCCACGGCACGCGACAGACCAGGGAATCGAGCGCCACCTCGCCGGCGGTGGCCGGAAAAACACAGAGCACGGCGATCTCGCCGCCGAAAACGATCGAGTCCGGACCGGCGGAGCGCAGGGTCGGTGCCGGCCCGACGCGCTCCGACGCCAGCAACAGCGTTGCGGTATCGGGAAGGGCCACGGCCGTCGGGGCCGGCGCCACGCCCATCTGCGCCACACCCCTCCCGGCGCAGCAGAACAAGACAGCCAAGCAGAGGAAGATCCCGTGTGACAGCTTCACAGCGACCTCCCGGCCCTACGCACGCGCCGCGTGAAGAATCGTCTCAGGGGATCGACGTACGATGTAGTGATATCGACATCTATGACATCCACACGCGAACGCCGGAATGCCTCCTGCAGATTGCGATCGTGTCGGGCGGCTAGCGCCATGAGCGAGTCGCGAACGGAGGCTCGTGAAGTGTCTACGAGCATTTCGCGCCCCGTCTCGGCATCCGCCCAGCGCACCAGGCCGCACCCGGCCAGAGCCGTCTCCCGCGGATCGCGCGCCAGCACGGCGACCAGATCGTGCCGGCGGGCGACGATCTGCAGGGGACGAACGAAGTCGTCGGCCCAGAAATCGGACACCAGGAAGACGGTCGCCTTGCGCTTCAGGACCGAACCGAGCAATTCCAGCGGCGCCGACAGATCCGTGCCCGCACCTTCGGCCTCCGCCGCCAGCAGTTCCCGTATGATGCGCAGGACGTGCCCGCGCCCCCGGGCGGGCGGAATGTAGAGTTCGACGCGGTCAGAGAAAAGCACCAGTCCGACTTTGTCGCGGTTGGTGGTGGCGGAAAGAGCCAGGACGCCGCACAGTTCCGCGGCCACCTCCAGACGCATCCGTTCGCCCGAACCGAAACGGCCGGACCGGCTCACGTCCACCGCCAGCATGACCGTCAGCTCGCGTTCCTCGTCGAACTGCTTGACGTAGGGGACGTCCGTACGCGCGGTGACATTCCAGTCGATGGTCCGCACATCGTCCCCGGGAACGTACTCCCGCACCTCGCGGAACTCCACACCGCGCCCCTTGAACACGGAGTGATACTCGCCGGAAAACGTCTCGTCGACCAGGCGGCGGGCGCGGATCTCGATCCGCCGCACGGCCTCGAGCATCTCGGGCGTGATCGAGCCGCGGCCGCCGGGAAGCGACCGCTCGACGTCTGTGTCCTGCGGGCGTCTAAGGAACTTCCACATGATCGAGCAGGCGATCGATGACATCGTCGCTGGTGAGTTGTTCAGCCTCGGCTTCGTAGGTGACCAGGATGCGGTGACGCAACACGGCATGGGCCGTCGTCTTGATGTCCTCCGGCACCACGAAAGACCGGCCCGCCAACAGGGCCCGTGCGCGTGACGCCTGCGTCAGAGCCAACGTGGCCCGCGGCGAAGCGCCGTAGGCGATCAGATGCGCGGCCTCCAGACCGCAGGCCGCGGGGTCCCGCGTGGCAAAGACGAGATCCAGCACATAGTCCTTGATCTTCTCGTCCACGAAGATGCCGTTCACTACGCCGCGCAGGGTCCTGATCTCATCCGGCCCCAGGACCGGATTGACCCGCGGCGGTGTCCGGCCGGCCATGCGTTCGAGAATGACCCGCTCCTCGTCGCGGGACGGATATTCCACCTGCAGCTTGAGCAGGAAGCGATCGACCTGGGCTTCCGGCAGCGGGTACGTCCCCTCCTGTTCGATGGGATTCTGGGTGGCGAGGACCAGGAACGGATCGTCCATGGCGAAGGTCTCCTCGCCGATGGTGACCTGGCGCTCCTGCATGGCTTCGAGCAGAGCGCTCTGCACCTTGGCCGGCGCGCGGTTGATCTCGTCGGCAAGCACGATGTTGCTGAAGATGGGTCCCTTCTTGACGGTGAAGGATCCGGTCTCGTGCTGGTAGATGGTGGTGCCGACGATATCCGCGGGCAACAGGTCGGGCGTGAACTGGATGCGCTGGAAGCCCGTGTCCAGCACTCCCGCCAGGGTCTGCACCGCCAGGGTCTTGGCCAGGCCCGGCACGCCCTCCAGCAGGATGTGACCGCCGGTCAGCAGACCGAGCACCAACCCCTCCAGCATCCGACGCTGTCCCACGACCACCTTGCCCGCCTCGGCGAGCACTTCCTCCAGCCGCTGCGAAACTTCCTCTACACGCACTGTATCCAGGCTCTCGGTCACTGCTCCGTTCTCCTTGCTGATGTTCGATGGTCCCTACCCCGGATCATTCACGTCAACGCGAAGCGCTGGGCAGCAGAACGATCCAGGTCGGCAGACTGGTCACACGACAGCCTACCAACGACACGGCGCGCTTGTACACGTCACGCATGTCCCGGTTCCGGCTGCGGGCACAAGTCCAGGTCCAGTAGGGTAAGTGATGTAATTGAACTTGCCAAGTGGTGGGAAAAGACGTTGTATGGTCCCTACGAATCCAACTCGACGACTTCAGGTACGAGGGGCGGCCGTGCGACTGTCACCGAACAAGATAGATTTCCTGGCGGAGAAGGTGCTCGAAATGATCGAGCGGGCGCCGGAAATGCACATCCAGACCAACGCCGACCTCGTCTACCGTGTCATCGCCGACACCTTTTTCGACGACATGCGCGCCGAGGAAGACCTCGATACCGAGGTCGATGAACTGCTCAAGGAGCATCGCGGCGAGATCCAGGCCATGGACATGGACTACGGCGCCTTGCGCGCCAAGATGAAGCGCGAGATCGCCAAGAAGCACGGCTTCATCCTCTGACCGGAGATATCTGGAGACCAGGACATGAGGCTTTCCGAAGAACGTATCCATGAGCTAGCCGCCCAGATCGCCAACACGTTGTTGGACGAGGAACACTTGGATCTGGAAATGACCGAAGACCGCTTCACCCATCTGATAGAGCATAAGATCACCGAATTGCTGCGCACCGAGGACGAGATCGACGAGGAAGCCGCAGCCTGGATACACCAGAACAAGTCCTATCTGGAGGACGGATCTCCGGAATTCGAAGTAGAGCTCGAGAAGGTCAAGAAGAACCTGGCGGACGCCAAGGGATACGTACTCTACTGATCCGGTAACTCCATGCGGATGTTGATCATTTCCCCCTATCTGCCTCATCGCCACGTCGGCCACGGCGGCGGCGTTGCCATCCGCAGCATGGTACGACACCTCGGACAGTTGCACGAAACCACCCTGATCTCTCTCGAGCGCAGCGGCGAACGGGGGCTCGCCACCGCAATCGGCGCGGAACTCGGCGTGACCGTTCACACCATCCCCTTCCTCGACGCCGGCACACGCGGTCTGCCCCGTCTCAAACTGTTCGCGGGGCGTGCCGCAGCACTCTGCAACGGCCTGGCGCAGGGACATCCCTACTACGTAGCCAAGTACTGGTCGCGACGGATTTCAGAAACCATCCTGGAAAAGGTGGTGGCCGCCGATCCGGACGTGATCCACGTGCAATGCATGCAACTCACTCTGTACCTGCGTGATCTACGGCGGCTGCGGGACGCCGGCGGCCTGACCTCGCGCCTCGTCCTCGGCAGCGACGAATTGAGTTCGCTGCCCTGGCGCCGCAGAATGGAGACTACACGCAACCCTTTGCACCGCACCGCCCTGCGCCATCAGGTCCGCGCCTGGCGTAATCTCCAGACCGCCGCCACCTCCTGGGCCGACACCACCTTTTGTGTGACGGATCAGGACCGGGACCTGCTCATGGCCGACGGCGGACGCAACTGTCACACGGTGCCCCTTGGCGTGGATATCGAAGCGATCACGCCTGTTTGGGAACCCGTCGATCCGCCCCGTCTGCTCTTCGTGGGAAGTTTCGCGCACCGACCGAACCGCGAAGCCGCCATGTTTCTGGTTGACAAGGTATGGCCGGTCGTCTCCAAATACTGTCAAGACATGGAATTGGTGCTCGCAGGCCGTGGGTCGCGGCGGTTTTTGGCTGCACACGGTAGCGGGGACCGGTCTATCTCAGCAATGGGCTTCGTCGAGGACTTGACGGATCTGTACCGACGGTGTCGTCTTTTCGTCGCTCCCTTGACCGAGGGCGGCGGCATCAAGATCAAGATCCTCGAAGCGATGGCTCACGGCATCCCGGTGGCGACGACGTCGACCGGCGCCGAGGGCATCACTGACGTCACAGAAGAGGCGCTCTGGATCAGTGAATCCGGCGACGCATTCGCCGACCTGGTCCGATACATGTTGGACAACCACGGCGAGACAGTCGTGAGAGCTCACAAAGCTCGCGCGGTCATCGAGGAGCGATTCGGATGGCCCGCCATAGCACAACGAATGACCGACATATACTCAGGACTAGTGAGGAGGTGATATCGATCTGATAGGTTGCACGGCCGTTCGTCGGTCGCAGAGGATCGATGTGACCTGATCTTGTTTCTTCACGGAGGAGTGGACAATGTTGAAACGAATAGCATATTTGATGTTTGCCTTGGCCCTACTGATCGGCATGGGGATCACCGCGAATGCCTTGGCCGGGGATACCAGCGGCAACATGGTTTACCGTTGGCAGGGCTGGAACAACCTGGACCAGAGCACCGACGCCGACGACGCCGAGGGCGCCGGGCACATGCGCTCCCGCGTCACCTTCGCCGGCGACGTCAACTCGAACGCCTGGTACAACCTCACCGTCGAAAGCTACCAGATCTTCGGCGATACCGCCCCCGACGCCAACTCCATCTACCAGGCCACCTTCACCATGAACGACTTCCTCTTCGAGGACTTCGACGTGACCATCGGACGCATGCCCGTGGCCTACGGTCGCGAGCGCGTGGTCGGCATCGAGGACTGGGACCTGGCGACCAACATCCTCTTCGAGGGCGTACACGGCCGCTACGGTTACGAGAGCGGCTGGCTGGACTACTTCAACTTCAAGCTCATCGAGACCTTCGGCGGCAAGTACACCAGCGGCATCGGCGACACGGACATCATGGGTCTGTACATGCACTACGACGCCAGCCCGACCTTCTTCTTCGAGCCCTACCTCATGATCGTGACCACCGAGAACTGGGCCGATCCCGACATCGACAACGACCGCAACAACATCTTCGGCGGCCTGTTCGACTACGTCCACGAGGGCATCCACTTCTACGGTGAGGTGGTGACCCAGTCCGGTACCTGCTACAAATCCGAAGACAAGGACGTGATCGAGGAGAAGAAGTCCGGCCTCGGTTACTACGCCGGCCTGTTCTACGACTTCGACAGCGAAGTGCAGCCGTACATCGGCTTCGAGTATAACTACGCCAGCGGCGACGACCCCGCCACCGACAAGGATGAGAGCTTCGGCGAGCTCTTCGGCTCAAATAGCGACTTCCTGGGCATCATGAAGGACTACGTGGACTGGTCCGACCTGACCGCGCTGCGTTTCGCCGGCGGCTTCACCCCCTTCGCGGGGCTCGACGTATCCGTCGACTTCTTCCTCTTCACCTTGGCCGAGGCCATCGACGGCAAAGACGCCATCGGTAACGAGTTCGACATCATGTTCGACTACATGCTCAACGACGACGTCGATATCGAGGCGGGACTCGGTATGTTCACCTACGACATTGACAACAGTTTTTTCATTGACCCCGGCCATTCGATCTACTTCGCCTGGGCCGGCGCCAAGCTGGTCTTCTAGACGGATACACACGACGAAGGGGAGGGCCTACGCCCACCCCTTTTCATTTCTTGAGAGATTTGGTCGAGACCAAGTGCACGAGGTCTCAGCGCTTGCGATCCCCCAGGGCAAGCTGTCGCTGCCGCCAGGTCAAGCGTATCCCGCCCCCCAGACGCTCGGCGCCGATAGCTATTTCCGCCAGGCGCTCCACCGTCTCCATCCGCCGGTAGGCCTCGATGAGACTCGAGCCGACGGTAACCACGCCGTGGTTGGCCAGCAGCAATACATCGTGGTCTTTGATCCTCCCCCGCAGCGACATAGGCAGATCATCGGTGCCCGGTGTGCTGTAAGGCACCAGAGGCAGGTCATCGCCCAGGAGCAGCGAGGCTTCCGGTAACAGTGCGGTGGACAGTTCCTTCCGGGCGCAGGCGAAAGCGGTCGCGTTGGCTGGATGTCCATGGCAGATAGCCGTCACATCCGCTCGTAACCGATAAATCTCGGCATGCATGCGCCACTCGGAGCTGGGTGGAAGCGACTGGCCGGCGGCAACCGTTCCGCACAGATCGAGCTCCACGAGCTGGGAAGCGACAAGCTCACCCTTGCAGACGCCGGACGGTGTTATGAGAAATTGTTCTTCCGCAAGACGCACCGATACATTGCCCTCCGTCGCCACCACGTAACGGCGATCATACAGAAGACGCCCGACACGGACGATCTCGTCTGCGGTCCGGGTGTCGGAGTGGGAGAGCATGGCTACCAATTGGAAAGAAGGTAGATGTGGCTCATGACGTCCTCGAAGAACGCCAGTTCCTCGCGAACGGCGTCGGCCTGCGCTCTCACCTGCAGGTCGTTCATATCCGGGTTGTCTTCCGCAACCTGCTCGTAGGTATCCTGCCAGATCTGGTCCAGGATCTCCGTCGGGAAACCGAGAGAGCTGGTCAGCAACATCTCGCGGCCCGGCCCTCCGGTGAACAGCGGCGCCTTGTCGTCGGAACGGCTGAAGAATGCGATCTGGGGTTCCAAACTACCGTCTGCCGGTATGTACCAGATGTTCCGCTCGGTGAGGGTGATCGTCGGTACCCTGCGATCCGAAACGAAGGCAATGATGGTACCGTCGGCGGAATAGACGGGCTCCTGGTTACGCACCACGAAGCTGCTGCCCTCGGGGGGGGGTGAATACGTTAGGCGCTCCAAGTTCCTGTTCAGTTCGATCTCACCATTCGCTGCGTAACCGGTCGTATCGAAATCGACCGTGAAGAGCTCCTGCGTGTAGTAACCGTCGTACCCGCCCGAAAGATCCAGGGAAGCGCTGAAGACCAGCTTTCTGCTGTCCGGCGACCAGGCCGGCCAATCGCAGAGGGTAGCTTCGGCTGTCACCGGAAAGGCGATTTCAGTCAGGGTGCCGTAATCGGGCACGGCGCAGACCCAGATGCTCTGCCCCGTGGACTGGTGCAGTGAATCGGCGTCCGTGTGCCCGTAGTGGCTGAAGGCGATCCAGCGCCCGTTCGGCGAAACGCGCGGCGAGAGATGCTCCCAGAATTTCCATTCGAGTTCCAGGTCGTCATCCGATTCGCGGTAGATGAGCTCGGCGGTAGTATCGTTGGTGTTCTGGAACCCGGGCTCGATCGGCGCCCTGAAGAGCCTGGCGCCGCGTGAGGTCTGCATCCAGAATACGATGTTGTCGTCGTCCAGCCAGCGGGGTGATCCCTTCTGCCAGTCCACGTTGGGTCGCATGCGCTCCTGGGTGTTCCCCGACCTGAACAGGACATCGCGCAGCCAAACGAGGGCGGCGCCCTGGTCGGCCAACGAGAGCTGGGCACCGAAACGGGGCTCGAGATCGATGACAGCCATCTGCCGAATGAGGGGCGGCACGTCGGGTACGGTCCCGGGAGGGGGCAGAGCCGGCCAATCGATGGTGAACGCGACCCTGGTACCGTCGGGGGAAAGATCAGGATACCGATACTTGTAGCCGCCGGAAGCGGTATCCGCTGTCACCATGAACAGATCGCCCGCGGTGTGATTGCCGCTCATATTCAAGGTCTCGGATGGCTGCGGTCGTGTCGTACAGCCGGCCACCGCCAACAAGAGGATCGCGAGTCCCACCACCAGCATTCGATAATCCAGGCGTCTCTTCAAAATCTTGACCTCCGGTGCGCGAGACGAACAATCCCCGCCACGCAAGGAGAGCCCATGGTCACCGCGACGAGCGTGTGGCCTGACAATACCCGAGCTCGTTTAAAATAAGGCCACTTACCCTCTGAAATCAACCGGGAGTTCGTACAAGGGAGTACGACATGGTATCTCCGGGCTCACGGGCGCCTATCACCGAAACGCTACCGTGACACGAACCCAGGACCAAACGGGGTACTTGCCGAGACGGCCCGGGGAGAACTCGGCTTTGGTCATGGCGGCAGTCGCAGCCTCACCAATCCGGCGGTCCGGGCTGGAAACCACCGACACCTGGCTGACCCGGCCGGTCGGGGCCACGAGCAGATCCAGGACCACCTCCCCGGAGATCCCGTCGCGAGCGGCAGAGGCGGGATATTCCGGCGCGACGCCCTTGGTCTGCAGGGCGGGATGGGGGTTCAAACCCTGATAGCGGGCCAGTACGGCCGTACTGGCCGAGAGGGTGCATTTGCCAAAACCATGTGCGAACAGGGCGGCGCCGGCGGACATGTCGCCTCGCGCCCGGGCCGCGTCCGCGAGCAGGTAATCAACGACGCTGTCGTCTGGCCGCTGATTCGCGGCCTCACGCAACACCTGCTCGGCCCGCGCCAGCAGACGCGGGCGATCCACACCCCAATCGCCGGTAATCGCGGCCGGCCCCTCGCGCGGCTCGACCGAGGGTTCCCCCTGCCCCGCCAGCACGTACAATTGACCGAGCGTCAACAACACCAGGCCGTCGGCGCGCCCTTTTTCGGAGAGGTAGAGCTCGAGTTCGATCACCGAGTCTCCCCCCTCGCCCATACGGAACAGGTCGTGGGCTGTGGACAGGACCTCGCGCGCGCCGCGGGAGAGCACGGCCTGGTCGACCCCGGCACAGCGTCTCAGTTCGTGCGGACGCCAGGAGCCGCCACCGGGAGGAGCCACCTCGCGCAGCATGACGTCGCTGTCCCCCAGGCCCGATCCCGGCTGCCGCACTGCGCACCCGACGAGCAGGCAGAGATGGATCGGGATCAGGAATCCTGTTAACACGCACAGACGGATGATCCTGCTGGATCGCATCCCGCACCTCCTGACCGGCCGAGATTCAAGGGCTCTCGTTCGCGTCACCGGCACGCGCGGGATCGAGTGAGATCAGCAGTTCCCACGCGCGATCCGCCTCGCGCGTGCGTCCCAGTCGACGCAAAACGAGTATGCGGTTGTTGAGGTAACCCGCGTGGCGGGGATCGAGATCGAGGGCTCTTTCGATCAGGGCGAGAGCCTCCTCGTCCAGGTCGGCCTCGATGCAGATCAAGGCGGCCTGGGCCCAGAGGTCCGGGTCGGTCGACGGTCTTATCCCGCCACCGAGGGACAGGGCGAGGGACACCGCGCGGTCAGTTCGCCCGAGCATGCGATCCGCCTCCAGGACGATCCTCACGTCCCGGTCCCCGAGGTCGTCGTGCCAGGCTTGCGCCAGCAATGCCAACGCCCCCTCGGCCTGATCGGTGCGCAGTCGCGCCAGGGCCAGCAACGAACGGACTTCCTGATCGTCAGGTCGAAGTTCATGCAGACGCTCGAGATGAGGCAAGGCACCGACGTAATCAGTCAGCTCCAGATGAAAACGGCTCCACGCCCGGTGCACCTCCGGACAATCGGGGCAAACGGCCGCGGCCTCGCCAAAGGCCCTCTCCGCCAGTGCATCCTGGCCGTAAACCATGAGAACGTTGCCATACTCGAGCCGATAGTGCCAATTGCGGGGATCCAGATCGCAGGCTTCACGGTATTCGGACAGCGCGCGCCCGGGCCTATCCATCTCGACCAACAAAGTGGCCAGGTTGCGATGATTGGCCGCTTCGGTCTGCGCCCAAACGACGGCCTGCTCGAGATGGATCAGCGCCTCGTCATAGCGCTTCAGCTTCTGTAGCGCCAAACCGGCCCGCTGATGCAAGGGCCACCGCTGGTGCTGAAAAAGCCGATTGTCCTCCAGAAGCGCGGATGCCAAAGCCGCCGCTTCGTCATAGTGGCCCGCGGCCATCAGGGAGTCGGACGCGGTGACCGTGCGCTGGAATTCGAGTTGAGGGTCGTATTTAGCCGTATAAGGGCCACCGAGAACAGAGGCCGCCATGAGCGAGACGAACGCTACCGTGAATATCCTGCTCGACATATCACACTCCGGTACGCCGTCCACGAGCTCCTGTCACCGACCGGTGCAGCACCTAGCACATCTTCTCAGACTAAGGGTCCCACGACATCCGGGCAAGGATTCAGCGCACCCATGGTCGAGTCAGGTCTTCCCAACAGAGCTTCGGTCCGATCAACCCTCACATACACGGCGACCCCCGCCGAAGCGGGGGCCGCACTCGCCGTCATCCCCTGAGCATGCGACGGAATATCTTTACCTCATTTTACCAGGACCACGGCTCCCCGCCCCCGCAAGTCACGCCAGCCCGCCACATACAGGTACCTGCCGCTGGAGGCCTGGTCGCCCACATCGTCACGACCGTCCCAGGTCAACAGCAGGCGGTCGTTGCTGAAGACACCGCCCGTGACCGTGCGAATGCGCCGGCCCCGCATGTCGAAGACCTCGAGTGTCGCGGTCGAAGCATCCCGCTGCGTTCCGTCGGTCGCCACATTCATCTCGATGGTGGTGCGCGGATTGCAGGGATTGGGAAAAGCATTGCAGGCCGGCATCGTATGCGAGCCGGGACGCCCCTGCATGGCGGTGACCAGGAAACCGGCGAGACCGGCGACCTCGTCCGGCTGCGCCAGTTGCGCATTCTCGATCGCTCCGTAGACGTTGGCCGACCCGCCGCCGAAGAGATAGCGGATGTCTTCGGCGAGAATCTCACGCGCGCGGTCGGCGTGCCTCGCCCCCGGGCCGTTACGCTGCCGGTCCAGACCGCGCAGGGACATGTAGGCGTCCCACAGATCCGGTCTGGAATCGAAATACACCCAGGTCAGGACGTGGCCCAGTTCGTGAACCGTGACCGAAGCCACGGCGCTATCATCGACATCGCCGAAGGAGGGCGCCAGCAGGATGGCGTCGCGGCGTGCGAAGCTGCTCGCAGTCAGCAACGGCGGCGCTGGTAGCAGGAAGACATCCACTTCCATGTCGACACCCAGCGAATGCACGTCGCTCAGGGCACGGATCACGACATCCCTGGACAGGGGGCGAAACTCGGCGATGTCGCGTCGCGGGAAGCGGGGATCATCCGGTCCCTGGTATAGTTCGACGTCACCGAGGCCGGGATAGCGCAGAAGCAAGGCGCCGTTTTCCTCGAACAGATAGTCGGCCAGGTCGTCGCCGGAATGCACGCGGGCCGTGATGCCGTTGTCGGCCGTGATCGTCAGGCTCGCCACGGCGACAGGCGCCCACAGGCACACGCCCAGCGTCGCCAAGATCAGCGACCAGATGGACATGCTGCGTAACGATCGGCCTGGCTGAGTCATCATGGACCCTCGTGGTGACCTGTCCCCCCCTTTGGGACCTGCCAAATACGATGAACAAGAGAGCCGCAGGTACCATGCCTTGGCGCGTGTCGGATCGCTCGCTGTTCGGAATCCATCGCTTCAATCGTTCAATGCAATGCAACACAAGGAATTGGCGCGACGACCCCGCCGCCCGTAAACACCAGGACCAAGCGGTTGAGATCAACAGTAGGGGAATTCCAACCAGGTCATATGGGGAATATCGCGCACTTGCGAAATAAGGAGGGGGATCAGCTCGCCTTGGATCCGAAACGGCTGCCCAGGACCGCTCCCGACCCGAAACAATAAACCGTCAGGTGTACGGCCAGGCTGATGAGTTCGAAGAGACGCCCCAGGGGCTTGAGACCGGCCAGACCGCCGAAGAGCGTGCCCAGGATGCCCGGCAAGAGGATGATCAACAGGCCGACCAGCAGGGTCCACCAAGCCGCTCTGTCGCCCGTACAGAAACGCTGGCAGAGTCGCGCGCCGAGCACCCGGGCGACCACACCCACCGAGGTGATGCCCAGCAGGAGATAGGCGATTCCGAGCAACGCGGCCACGGGGATGCCGATCACGGTCACGATCAGCAAGGCCAGAGCCAGCAAGAGCGACAGGTGCCCGACGGTCGACCAGAGCAGACCGGCTGCGAAGGAGCGGCCGGCGGTCTGGATCAGATAGTGCTCGGTAGCGTCCAACCTGGCACGCGGCAGCAAGGCAAAGACGAGCAGGATAAGCAACCCGAGCACCAGCAGCCCGCTCAGCTTGATGATCACGCCGGTGAAGCCGTAGGCCAGATCCGGCAGACCGATGATATCTCCCGCGAGGCCTTCCCCACCAACGGATACTACCGTGCCGTCCACGGTGGCGTCGTCGTGACGCCGGAGCGAGCCGAAGATGCACACGGCGTCGTCGTGTACACGTGCGTCCTGCCCGAGATTGAGCGCACCGCCAATGACGAGAACGGTTTCATCGACCGTGCCCATGATCGTGGCGTCGCCCAACAGGACGATCACGCTGCCGGTGACGCGTTCGTTGGCCGCCACCACGACATCATCGCCGGTGCTGATGATCTCGTCGCCGATGACCTTGATCTGGGGCTCGACGGGCTCATCCTCGTCGAAGATACCGATGTGCCATGCTTCGGCCGTGCTCCGAAAATCCTGCAGACCCTGCTCGATATCCAACGTATCCGGCAGTTCGGAGAGGATGGTGGCCGTGATGGCGCTGAGCCCCTGGCTTACCCTCTCGCCCCAGTCCTCGGGAATGTCGATGCGCAACTCCCCGTCCGGGCTGGAGAACTTGAGCATCTGATCGTCGAAGGTGATGTCGATGTCGCGCAACTGATCTTCGAGTTCCTCGAAGACCTGGCCAAGATCCTCAATGGCTTCGCTGAATTCCTCATCGTGCTGGATGGAAAGGGAGTCCTTGAGCTCACTGATGCGAAGCAACCGTCGTTCAATGGAGCTTCGCAGGGAGTCTTCACGCGAGACGGCGGGTTCATCGGTGGCGGAGACCGGGGCCGCGATCGAAAGGAACATCAACAACAGCAGCGAGAACCCGACCAAGGTGGTCGAGCCCATGCGCTTGCGACGGAACAGGGTCCGCCGGCTAGCGAATCGAAGAACGCTGCATGACACCGGTATATATCCTCCGGGACGCGCTCTGGAGACGCACCAGTACTTCCGGCAGGGCACCGGCGACCATCAAGGCCACCCAGCCTCCGGTAAGCGCATCGGTCGCCAGACCGATGGCCGTCAGGGCGGTCAATACTCCGCCCACGGCTCGAGTCCCCCTCGCGCGGACGAAGACGGGTAGAGCCGCCTCCTCCAGGATGACCGGCATGCGTTCACGTCGAAGGGGTTCCATGGCCTGGTAGGCCGCATAAGGCACCGACTCCAGGATGCGTGCGTCGAAATCCTCCGGTGGCGCCACGGGCGACAGGCCGCCCAGCAGGCCGTAGAGGCGCTCCATCTCCTTGAGTTCCTTGCTGCAGCCGGTACATTCGCGCATGTGCAGGAACAGCGCCATCGATGCCTTGCGCGGCAAGGTGCCGTCCAGGTAGTCCTGCAGACTGGTGCGGATCTCGGTACAGCTCGGTGGATTCATCGACTTCGTCTTTTTCATGATGCTATCCCTCCAGGGTCTCCTTCCCACGGAACGGAGGCAGGACGGGCCGGGTCCTCTGACGCGTGACGCCGTTCATGCCAACGGCGTCTTGCTGACCACCCCTTCTCGCTTCCGTACGGGTGCTTCGACCGGAGGTTGCACGATCATTCAACCTTTTTCGTCCTGGATTATATTTCATATGAGCGAACTTTCAACATCTGCTGCACCATGGCCCGGGCGCGATGGATACGGGCCTTGACCGTCCCCAGCGGCAGATCCAGCACGGTTGCGATCTCCTCGTAGGAAAGCTCCTGGTCGTGCCGCAGCAGGATGATCGCCTTGTAGTGGGGAGGCAGGTCGGCGATGACTTCCTCCAGCTTGTCCATGGCCTGTCTCCGCTCCAGCACGCGATCGGGTTGAGCCGCCTTGTCGGGCACCGGGATCTCGATCTCGTCGCCATCCGGTGAGGTATACCCGTCCAGGGACAGGAATCGCAGACGGTTGCGCCTGAGATGATCGATGCAGTGGTTCGTGGCGATGCGAAAGATCCAACTCGAGAAGGCGTAGCTCTCGTCGTACCTGTCCAGCAGGGAGAACACCTTGATGAACACTTCCTGGGACAGGTCGCGGGCGTCCTCGGCACTCCGGGTCATACGATAACAAAGGCCGTAGATGGCGCTGCGGTACCGGGTCAGAAGCTCCCGGAACGCCTCCTCCTCGCCACGTTTGCAGCGCTTGATGAGTTTCAGGTCCTGCTTGCGGTCGAACATCATATCCTCTCCGGGCGACGGCCGGGATCAAGCCTGCATCCGGTCGTCGGTTCCGGCGAAGATATGCTCGCATCGTGCTGCCGGTCAACAAACGTCCTGCGCACCGTCCTGCTAGCGTACCAGAACCGCCGGACGCGTGTAGCGCAAGCCGGCAGCCTCGAGTGTAAAGTGGTACACACCCGACGGCAACGCCCTGCCGCGCGCATCGCGACCGTCCCATCTCACGTCGGTGAATCCGGCAGGACACATCTCCCCAGCCAGCAAGCAGCGTACTTCGCGACCGCGCGCGTCGGTGACGGTCAGTCGCACCGGCGCCGGGTCACGCAATTCGAAGGAGAAGGTCGTGGACGGGTTGAAGGGATTCGGTCGATTGGGCAGCAGACGGGCCGCCGCGAAGGAAGCGGGGACGCCGGTGGTCTGCCGCAGGATCGGGAACTCGTACCAGGCAGCGGGCGCCGTGCGGGGCACGCCCTCGACGCGTCCCTCCAGATCGGCCGCCTGGATGTAGTACGCCACCGTCGTGTCGGAGGCGGGCGCGGGGATCACGCCCTCGTAGAGATCGCCGCCGAGGGCGGTCATCTCCACCGTCGTCCAGTCCTCGCCTGCGAAGCGGTAGACCAGCCGCGCGTAGTCGAGGCCGGCCTCGCTGCGGTCGTCGACGAAGGCGGTCACGGTTACTGGCCCTTCCTGCTCCTCGCGTATCGGCACGTGGCCGATCCGCAACATGCCCCGATCGTAGACGCCCTTGGCACGGCAATGGAGGGCGTCGTCGGTCAGGAAGCCGCTGTAGTAGTATCCCTCGACCTGGTAGCCCGGCGCCGCGACCTGGTAGGCGGCAATGGCGGCCTGGTCGTGTGTCGAATTCCCGAAGAACGGCACGTAGATCTTGTCGTTGAGGATGAGGCTGTTGGTGTACGAGGCAGGGTCGCCCCAGCCGATGTCGTAGCAGTAGACGCGGAACACTTCGTAATTGCGTCCCGTCGACGCGGTCAGCGACGCCAGCAGGACGGCGCGTTGCTCCAGATCGTCGTAGGTGTGATGGGAGCCCCATACTTCCTTGAGCAGAACCGTTTCCTCGTCCAGGAACTTGGCCCAGGTATCGATGTGATGGATCCCGCCCGCTTCGATGTACTCCAGGGTGTGATACGTCGTCACACCGTAGTAATCCAACATGAGCTGGTCGATCTCGGCCTCGGACATGCCGTGCTCCGACCAGGCCTCGTCGACCACGAGATCGGTGGACATGCCCAGGCCGTTGCCGTCGGTCATGTAGTTGCCGCCGGTATGAAACATGTCGTGGCTGATCACGGGCAACCCCTGCTGAGCGGCGAAGTAGATCGGGATGAGGTTGTCGTTGGGACGCCACGGCCGGTTGTAGGTGTGGTCGATGATCGTCATGGTGCCTGTACCGTCGAAGACGTACCAGGGGCCGTAGTCGCGGGTCCAGATCGAGTCGTTGGCGCGGACCAGGAACTCGACTTTGCCCATGTCCACACCGTTGGCGGCAAGATTGCTCTGCGCAGTGGCCTGATAGCCGCTCGAGACTACCACGTGCAGTGTGACATCGTCGTCAAGATCGGTCAGCAGGCCGTAGGGCAGACCCAGCGGATAGCGGATCAGCACACCGGTCGCGGGTTCCCACTCGGCGACGTTGCGCACCGGTGTGAGGGGGGGCGTGTCCGCCTTGGTGCCGCGGGTCGGCATGAGGTGCTCCCGTCCGCGCCAGAACTCGCGTTCGGCGACCGTCTCGGCACGGGGCAGGAGGTCTTCGAGATCGTCCACGTCGCGCTGCGGAACGGGTGCGGACACCGCCGAGGCGCCGGCGGCAAGCAGCGACAACAGACAGAGCACTGACAGACAGCGGCTTAGCATGGGGCGATCCCTTTCGTATGCCATGAAACGTTGCAGGGCGGGGTTGAATTGCTTCTGTAATTATAGCACATGCTCCCACGGGGCGTAAGCCTTGACACCCCCAGCGCACCTGACTAGACTCGCGGCGATCCAGGGCAGACTCCATCACAATACGAAGGAAAGAGGCTCAGGCATGACCAACATAGAATCCATCCAGGCGCGGCAGATCCTGGATTCGCGTGGCAATCCCACCGTCGAAGTCGAGGTCTTCCTGGACGGGGGCGTGGTGGGTCGCGCAGCCGTGCCCAGCGGCGCCTCGACCGGCGAACACGAGGCCATCGAACTGCGCGATGGGGACAAGAGCCACTACCTGGGCAAGGGCGTGCTGAAGGCCGTCCAGAACGTCCAGGAGATCATAGAGCCGGAGTTGCTGGACATCGATGTCACCGACCAGGTGCTGATCGACCGCATCCTCTGCGAACTCGACGGCACGCCCAACAAGGAAAAGCTGGGCGCGAACGCCATCCTGGGCGTCTCGCTGGCCGTCGCCCACGCGGCGACCAACGCCATCGGCCTGCCGCTGTACCAGTACCTCGGCGGCGTCGCCGCCCGCACCCTGCCCGTGCCCATGATGAACATCCTCAACGGAGGCTCGCACGCCGACAACAACGTGGACATCCAGGAGTTCATGGTGATGCCCACCGGCGCGGAGTCGTTCACCGAGGCGCTGCAGATGGGCGCCGAGGTGTTTCACACCCTCAAGAAGGTGCTGAGCGAAAAGAACCTGGCCACGGGCGTCGGCGACGAGGGCGGTTTCGCGCCGAACCTAGGCAGCAACCGCGAAGCCCTGGACATGATCATGACCGCCATCGACAGGGCCGGCTACAAGGCCGGCGAGGACATCTCCCTGGCTCTCGACGCCGCCGCCAGCGAGTTCTTCAAGGACGGGGCTTACCACCTGGACGCGGAGGGCGACGGCCCCTGGGACGCCGACCGCCTGGTCGCCTTCTACACGGACCTCGTGGACAACTACCCGATCGCCTCGATCGAGGACGGCCTCGACGAGAACGACTGGGCCGGTTGGAGCAAGATGAACGAGGCCCTGGGCGGACGGATCCAGATCGTCGGTGACGACATCTTCGTGACCAATCCGGAGCGCCTGCGCCGCGGCATCGACGAGGCTTGCGCCAACAGTATTCTGATCAAGCTGAACCAGATCGGCTCCTTGACCGAGACGCTCGAGACCATCGAGATCGCCAAGCGCGCCGGCTACACGAACGTGGTCAGCCACCGCAGCGGCGAGACCGAAGACGTCACGATCGCCAACCTGGCAGTAGCCACGAACGCCGGCCAGATCAAGACGGGTTCCCTGTGCCGGAGCGAGCGCATCGCCAAGTACAACGAGCTGCTGCGTATCGAGGAAGAGCTGGGCGACCTCGCGGTCTACCCCGGCCGGAGCTGTTTCTACAATCTGAGCTGACCGCCGCGGGGCGCCGCCAGCGCGCGGCGCCCTCACACGCCGACAGGCACGACCATGTGGTTCAGGGAGGAACGCGTGGCACCCATCCCCCGCAAGAGTCGGAATTCCCCGGCGACCGGCCCCTTCCTGCGGGGAAGGCCGCCGGCTAGTCGACGGATCCGCAAACCTGTGCTCTGGCTCGGTGCCGTCGCGGTGGCCGTCTTGCTGGCGGTGGCCTTGTTGGGCGAAAACGGCTTGCGAACATACCTCGGGCTGCGTGCCGAGCGGCGCCAGCTCGAGACCGATGTGGAGAGCTTGCGCACCCACCACCTGGAACTCGAGCGGGGGCTGGCCGCACTGGACCCCGAGACCGGCGACCCCGCGGCCCTGGAACGCGTGGCCCGCGAGCGGTATCGCATGCGCAAGCCCGGCGAGACGGTCATCGAAGTGGTCGGCGAGGGTGAGTTGACCGGCGAGACGACGCAGGACGAATGAACTGTTCATGCCACCAACTTGACAGGCAGCGGCTTCGCCTCTTATATTGGCCCCCGCTTCCGACGGGAAGCGAAAAACGAGTCATGGTTGCGGGGTGGAGCAGTCTGGTAGCTCGTTGGGCTCATAACCCAAAGGTCACAGGTTCAAATCCTGTCCCCGCTACCAAATAGATACGACCCCCGGTCTCGCGACCGGGGGTCGTCTTGCTGCGGGGTGGAATAGTCCGGGCAGACAGGCACCTCATCCGGAGAACCTGAAGAAGGCGAGGCCCAGTGCACCGAGCAGGGCCAGAGCACCCAGGGCCAACACCCCACCGAACAGGATCATCTTCCAACGTGCCCTCTCGCGGGCGTCGTGCAGCATCCGCAACTCGGCGTCAGGCGAGAGGCGGTAGGCCGGCATCGCACTGGTCATCCGGTCGCTCTCCCGCAGACGCGCGGCGAAGTCACCGTCCGTCGCGAGAAAGGCGTCCACCAGCCGACGGCTGTCCGTGCTGGCCTCCCCGCAGCGGTACAGGGGCCAGAGGTCGCTCACGATATCACGTGTCACTTTGAGCATCATAACTCACTCCTTTTCGTTCGAGCGCGCGCGCCAGACGGAGGCGGGCGCGGTGTACCCTGACCTTGGCAGCGCCCACCGTGGTGCCGAGGGCGGCGGCGATGTCCTCGTAGGACAGCTCGTGATCCACGCGCAGCAACAGCGCGGATCGTTCACCCTCCGAGAGATCGCCCAGCGCGCGGGTCACCTCGTCCAGGCGCGCCCGGTCGTCCAGGCGCGCATCCGGGGCCGGGTCGCAAGCGGGAATCTCGTCCGTCAAAGGGATCTCGCGGCGCCGGCGGCGCAAACCTGACAGATAGGTGTTACGGGCGATGGCCAGCAGATAGGCCAGGGCGGTGCGGGTTTCGATCCTGGGCGACCGCGTGACCAGACGGACGAACGTCTCCGAGACGAGGTCCTCGGCCACGTTACGATCCCCGCACAGGCCGCAGGCGAAGCGGAAGACGGCTGCGGCGTACTTGCGGTATAAAGTCTCTATCTGGTCCATGGCGCCTCCTGCCATGAATACTCACTGGGGTGCTCGCAGTTACAGGGAAAGGCACCGCCATGGTGCGGGTACACCATATACTTTGCAATTACAGTGTGGGGCTATGCACTTGACTCTCCCCGGTACAAGATGTAGTGTTTCTCGCCGTGGA
>CAYMCR010000008.1:0-65309 GCA_964389015.1 uncultured Fibrobacteraceae bacterium
GTTCCGACGTTGACGTGCTCCTTGGTCCTTTCAAACTTTTCGCGAGCCATGGCTGGCATCCTCCTGCACCAGTATGAATACTGTTGCGAACCCTAATCGTGCGGGGGCTCGCCGCGACTGCTCCCACTCGACGGGAGCACGATAAAAAACCAGACCTGGAGCCCACGAGCAGATTCGAACTGCTGACCGCTTGCTTACCATGCAAGTGCTCTACCGGCTGAGCTACGTGGGCCCGGTCCTGATTTTTCAAACGCCGACCCTGATCGAACACTGTCGATCCCGGCCGACCGTAGATCCTTCTACTGGAGCGGGAAACGGGACTCGAACCCGCGACCCTCAGCTTGGAAGGCTGATGCTCTAGCCAACTGAGCTACTCCCGCCCCGATCCTGAAGCCACTCTGTATCGTGTTGGTGGCGGGGGATGGATTCGAACCATCGAAGGCATCCGCCGACAGATTTACAGTCTGTTCCCTTTGACCACTCGGGAACCCCGCCACTCATCCTGCACCACTTGTCGTTGGAGCTGGCGAGAGGACTTGAACCCCCAACCACCTCATTACAAGTGAGGAGCTCTACCAATTGAGCTACGCCAGCCCGTTCCTGACGAAATCGTGGACACACGACAGGGAAGAGAGGCGACCGTTTGGCCGCCGCTTTTCTCGATCCCACCATTTTGGGGCGGGCCACGCAATATATATGAGGAAGCTCGCAAGTGTCAAGTTTAAAAAGGCACTCAGGCGGGGCGCACCTGCGTGCCCGAGGCGCCGTCTTCGACCGAGAAGCCCCGCGTCTGGATCTCGTCCCGTAGGGCGTCGGCCGCAGCCCAGTCCTTGCGGGCGCGGGCTGCTTCGCGCTGCGCCGCCATGGCCAGAATCTCGTCCGGAATGCCGGCGACGCCGGTGGCGGTCATGCCGGCCAGGCCGTCCCGATGCAGACCCAGGATGTCCACGGTCTCGACGAAAAGGGTTTGAGCATCCTCAAGGCATTGTATGTCAACGAGTTCATCTCCAGCAGCGCTATAGTACTGGTTGAGATCGCGCACCAGGCCGAACAAGGCCCCAAGGGCGCCGGCCGAGTTGAAATCGTCGTCCATGGCCGCAAAAAAGCGACGTCGGTGGTTACGGACGGCCTTGGTGAGACTCTCGCCCGGTTCGGAAACCAGCCCCTCCGGCACCGGTTCGACACCGGATGCCAGTTTTTCCCGCAGACGCACCGCGCCACGCACCAATCGGTCCAGGGCGGCCTCGGCCTCGCGCAGACGCTCCTCGCTGTAGTCGATCTGGCTGCGGAAATGGGCGTTCAACAGGTAAAAGCGGATCACCTCGGGACGGAACTTCGCCAGGACGTCGCCCATGGCGAAGAAATTGCCGTCGGACTTGGACATCTTCTTGTCGCCGAGGAAGAGCAACCCGTTGTGCAACCAGTAGTTGACGAACTTTTCGCCGGTCCCGCAGCTGCTCTGGGCGCATTCGTTCTCGTGATGCGGGAAGAGCAGGTCGCGTCCGCCGCCGTGGAAGTCGAAATGGTTGCCGAGGAACTTCGTGGACATGACCGAACACTCGATGTGCCAGCCTGGTCGGCCCCGGCCCCAGGGCGAGTCCCAGCCGGGCTCGTGCTCCGCGGCGGACTTCCAGAGGGCGAAATCGAGGGGATCTTCTTTGTTGTCACCGACTTCCACGCGCACACCACTGCGCATGTCGTCCACGTGGCGGCCCGAAAGAAAGCCGTAATCGTCATAGGAACGGACGCGGAAGTAGACGTCGCCGGCGGCCGCATAGGCGTGATCCTTGGCGACGAGTCCCTCGATGAAGGCGATGATTTCCGGGATGTGGGTCGTCACCAGAGGGTATTCGTGGGCCGGCTGGATGTTGAGCACCTCGGCGTACTCGTGATAGAGCGCGATGTTGCGGTCGGCCACGACACGGTAGTCGACACTCTCCTCGGCGGCCTTGGCGATGATCTTGTCGTCGATGTCGGTGAAGTTCTGGATGTGCTGGACCTCGTAGCCCAGGTGCTCCAGGTAGCGGCGCACCATGTCGCAGGCGACGAAGGCGAACATGTGGCCCACGTGCGGCTTGTCCTGGACCGTCATGCCGCAAACGTACATGCCGACCTTGCCAGGATGGATCGGTTCGAACTTCCGTCGCGTACGGGCGACGTGGTCGTAAACGTGCAGGGTCATGCATCTCTCCTGACCGGGCTGTGACGTGTGCGCTCGCGTGCTCTGCGGACGGCGTCCCGGCAGAGATCGGTCAACAGATCACCGAAACCGATGCCGACCGCCGCCGCCGCTTTGGGCACCAGGCTGTTGCCCGTCATACCCGGAATTGTGTTTACTTCGAGACAGAAATAAGTAGCTCCATCCAGCCGGAAGTCAATCCTCACGACGCCACGGCAACCGAGCAGATCGTAGACCCGGCGGGCGTCGCCGCTGATCATCTCGTAGAGGGGCGAGTGCACGGGCGCCGGGCAGAGGTAGTCGCTGGCGCCGTCGGTGTACTTGTGTTCGTAATCGTAGAAGCCCTCGCGGGGAACGATCTCCACCAGGGGTAGACGGCGTCCCATGAGGATGGCGGCGGTCAGTTCGCGGCCCGGGACATAGGACTCCAGCAGGACGCTGTTGCCGTGACGGGCCGCCTCGACAAAGGCGGCAGGGAAACCGGCGACGTCCTCGACCATGCGCACGCCCACGCTCGAACCGTCGGCGTTGGGCTTGACCACGAGAGGAAAACCGAGCTCGGACGCGGCCCGGTCGCACAGGCGGTCCACGTCCAGCCTTCCCTCGTTGGTCAGACCGGGCCCGCTCGCGGAAACCGGCCGCGTGCCGGCCCCTTCCCAGCTCACCAGCAACCAGTCGGGCGTGGGGATGCCGGCGCCGCGCAACAGGCGCTTGGTGGCCGATTTATCCATGGCGACGGCGCTGGACCGCGGACCGGACAAGGCGTAGGTCACGCCCATCAGATCCAGCAGCGCCTGCAGATGCCCGTCTTCACCGTCGCCGCCGTGCAGAGCCGGAAAGATCACGTCGAAGTCGGCCAGGTCGGTCATGTCCATGACGGCGGGCACGGAGTCGATCACCCTGGCCTCCACGTCGTGACCCGCCGCGGTGAGAGCCTCGACCGCCGCTTTTCCCGTCGCCAGGGATATGGCCCTCTCCCGGGAATCGCCGCCCATGAGCACGGCGATGCGCAGGGGATCCGCGGTACGGGTTTCGTTCATGCCCATCACTCATCACCTCCGGCAGCAACCGGCGTCAGCATGACCACGGCCTGGGCGGTTACGCACTCGCCCCGCCCCTCGGGTCCGACACCCTCTCCCCTTGTGGCCTTAACCGAGACCGCGCCCGCCGGTACGCCGAGAGCCCCGGCCAGGGCGGTGCGCATCTCGTCCGCGCGGGGGGCGATGCGCGGCTGTTCCGTGATCACGGTCGTATCGACGTTGCCGACCCGCCAACCAGCGTCCGCCACCAACCGCGTGGCCCGCACCAGCAGATCCAGGCCCGCGGCGTCCGCCCAGGCGGGATCGGTATCGGGAAAATGACAACCGATGTCGCCCAGGGCCGCGGCGCCCAGCAGGGCGTCGATCACGGCGTGCGCTACGGCGTCACCGTCCGAATGACCGACAGGACCGACCGGGCAAGCGGGGAAGTGCACTCCGCCCAAGCGGCAAGCCCTGCCTTCCGACAGGAGATGTCGGTCCCAGCCAAAGCCGATCCTCACGACACTCACTCCAGGGAGATGTTGTCCAGTTGAATGACGGTCGTACGTTCCAAGCGACCCAGGAATAATAGCAGACTGTCGATATCGTCCAACCGGAATGTCCGCACCGTGACTTCACCCGCCGCGGCGGCGAGATCCATTTCGTAGCGCTGCCATTCACTGTTGATCCGGAAGCTCTCGCTGCACCACACCGCATCCCGCCGGCTGTCGAAATCGTCCAGACGCACCGAAAGGACGGCCTGTCCGCCGCCGTCGACCCGCGCCTCGAAGACCAGCTTACTGAAACGGCTCCAGTCGCGGGGCATGCCTTTCAGGAATACGCCCGGCCAGATGTCCTCGGGATCCCCGGTGAAGCTTATCAGACGTCCACCACCGGGACGGTCCACGAAGCGACACGATACCTCACGGGCCTCGTTCTCGTTCCACATGAACAGTTCACGATCATCCTCGAAATCGGCCAGCAGGGGAAAGCGTGCGTGGGCCAGGCGTTCACCGCGATAATAAGCCGGCATCTCCCGCAGCTGATAGGGCAGGACGGCGAGACCGGCCAGAAAGATCGGAATCGCCCAGCGACGTCCGTATTCTAATCGCAGCAACAATCCCGCGGCCGACACCACGCCCGCCAGATCCACGCCCGCGTCCTGCAGTCGGGGATGGCGACCGACCAATAGCTGGGGAATTTCGCAGCCCGCGGCCAATAGGAAGGCCATGGCCGCAGCGGCGCCCAGCCGCCCCTGCAGCGGACCGAAGCGGTGCAATAGCAAAACGAGGCCGAAGGGGAGCCCGAAGTGGGCGACCACCCCGAACGAGCGCACGATATGAATCCGTTCCAGCTGCCCGGGGATGGGCACCACGAACGGAACCAGCAGCAGCAGGGCGCCCAGCAACCACCACCGTGCCTTGACGTGCGCGACCGCCGCGTTCACGAGGTCACCCCGCCGCCGACGCGGCAGATGGAGAACCGGTACTTGCCGTTGGGTTCACGTGGGATGCTGTCGACGAAACGCAATTCCACCACCAGATCCTCGCCGAGGGCGCTGCGGAAGGACTTGGCGAGCGCGTCCGCGGTCTCCTCGCGCCAGCCCTCGGCGCGCACCAGGTTCACCACCAGCCGGGAGATCTCCTCCTGGACGACCTGGAGCTGACCGATGCCGCGGTAACGTGTCAGCGTGTTTTCGATCAGGGAGATGCCGGCCACACGGCTGCCGTCGGCCGCAATGAGAAAATCGGCGACCCGACCGGTGACCGCGCGCAGCAGGGGGTGCGGGCGCCCGCACGTGCAGGGCGCGTCGTGCATCACGCCGCGGTCTCCCACCTCGTAGCGCAGCATGGGCATGCCGAAGTTGACGAACTCGGTGATCACCAGGCGTCCGTCCTCGCCGGGAGCGCAGGGCGAACCGTCATCGCGAAGCACCTCGACGGCCACGTGCTCGGCGTTGACATGGAGGCCCTCGTGCCGCTCGCATTCGCAGGCGATGAGGCTCACCTCCTCGCAGCCATACCTATTGGTGACAGTCCGGGCGAACACGCGCTCGATCACCTCACGCTCGGGCTGGAGCAGCATCATGCTCGTGGCGACGATGCCCGCGGGTCGGAGCTCGATGCCCATCGCCTCGATCATCTCCGCCAGGAGAAAAATGGAATGGGCGTGACCGTACAACAGACCCGGGCGCATGTGCCGCCAGGCGGCAGCGAATTCGCGCACCGCCGCCTCGTCCAACCGCATCGTGTCCAGGTAGACGACACGGTCCTTCAGGATGGTGCGCAGGTGATTCCGCCAGCTGACCGGTGCGGTGGGATTGCCCCAGACCGCCGCGACCGGCTGCCCCAGCCGCCACCCGCTCCAGGTGTCGGCCAGCAGGGCCGCGCCGTTGCGGCGCTGCACGCCACGCGCGTCGCAGAAGACCAGCAGGGCGGTACCGGTGGAGCCGCCGGTCTTGGCCGGCACCAGTTCGTCACGGCTGTACGCTGCCGAGAGTATCTCGTCCAGGTTGTCGCGCACTTCGGTCTTGGTCAGCAGGGGCAGGCGCGCCAGGTCGTCGATGGTCCACACCGCAGCGGGATCGAGGCCGGCGTCGGCGAAACGCCGGCGGTGGAAAGGGGAGGTCGCGACTGCGTGCCGGACGATCCGGTTGAGACGGATCCCGCGCCGCCGTGCCAGGGCGGCGGGAGCGTCGTACTGGTCCAGGGCCAGGCGGTGGCAGGTGCGCAGGCGCACGCTTCGCTCGTAGAGATCCCAGGCGGGCTCCATGATACGGCCAACGAGCCAGTCCGGCAGGCGTGGCGGCGTGCTCATGTCCGCGGGGTCCAGGTCACCAGCCGCTCACCGCGCAGGAAACGGATCAGCGCATTGCCGGCCGCGCCGTTGAGCAGGCAAAGGTAGAAGGGGAAGGACAACGGTGGGGGCAGCCGGTGATTTCTAAGCAGCAGGCCGACCAGGGCCAGCGCGTAGAAGACGGCTTGCAGGGCCAAGAGCGCATTCCAGATCGGCGCCGTCCCGACGAGGATGGCATTGGAGACCAGAGCGCCGAGCTGGAAGATCGGCGCGAGGTACCGCAGCCACTTATGGGAAAAGAGCTGCCAGGAGTAGAACCCGTGGCGGAAGGGATTGAGCAGCATCGCCTTGTCCTTCAGGGCGTGCCAGGCGCGCAGGGCCACGCGCGTCCGCATGCGAAACTCGTCCGAGGGGACGGACAGGCTATCTTCGTAGAGCAGGGCCCGGGGCTGGAAGACGACCCGCAGGTCGCGTTGCACGATGCTGAGCGGCAGGACGAAGTCCGGCTGCTGGTCGTGCCGCATCGGGGCGTATAGCGAGGCGCGCACGGCGTCGATGCCACCGTCCACACCGACCACCGAGCCGAGCCGGGTCTCCAGTCCGCGCAGCACGTTCTCGTAACGCATGTAGGCCGAGCAGCCCTCTCCGGTCAGGGAACCGTCGGGTGCCTTGTAGACCATGCGGCCGGTCACATACCCGACCTCGGGATCGGCGAACGGCTCGACCAGACGGCGCAGGGCCGACGGGCCGTACAAGGAGTTCGCGTCGGAGAAGACCAGCAGCTCGCCCGAGGCATTCTCCACGGCCAGATTCAGGGCGGCGGTCTTGCCCGCGCGCGGTTCCTGGCGCAAGAGACGCACCGCGCGGCCCGTCTCGTCGGCCGCCCTCCGGACGATCTCGTCCGTGCCGTCGTCCGAGGCATCGGAAACGACGATGACCTCGACCCGCTCGGGGGGATAATCCAGCGACAGCTTGTTGCGCAGCGTGCGTTCGATGCAAGCGGCTTCGTTGAAGGCGGCGATGATGATCGTCACCGTCGGCGTGCCCTCGGCGCCGCGCACGCCACGGTTGCACAGAGCCGCGATCATGGCGCACAAGGCCGGATAACCGGCGTACACGTACACCAGCATCAACACGCAGATTGTAAAAACGATCGACATCCTCGAATCCTATCCTCAAACGACTCCGGCCCTGCGCAGCTCCTGTGCATAATGATCCTGATATTCGTCCACGCAGCTGCTCCAAGTAAAACTCGCCTCGGCGACGGTGCGGGCCCTGAGAGTCAACATCAGTCGGGTCTTGTTCTCCTCCACCAGACGCGTCATGGCGCTGGCGAGGGCCGTCACGTTACCAGGCGGTACCAACAAACCCGTCTCGCTGTCACGCACCACTTCCAGGTTTCCGCCGACCGAAGTGGCCACCACGGCGCAGCCTCGCAACATGTACTCCAATACTGAGTTGCTGAAGCCCTCCGAGTCCGAGCACATCACGCCGACGGCCAGCTTGCCCAGATAGCCGGGCACGTCGTCGATCCGACCGGCGAACACCGTGCTGCCGGCGATGCCCAGCTCCGCGGCGAGATTCTCATACTCCGATCGCAGCTCGCCGTCCCCGATCACGTGGAAAACGACCTCGGGGTGCCGGGTATGCATCTGAGCCGCCGCGCGCAGGAAGAGATCGGTCCTCTTGACGCGCCGGTTGAGATTGCCCACGATCCCGATCGCAACCTCGGGTTCGAGATGCTCCACGAACTGGTATTCATTCGTATCGACACCATTGTAGACTACCTTAATCCGGGATGGCTCGAGGTGGTCCTTACGACACACATGATTCTTCACCGCTTGCGAGTTGGCCATGAACCCCGTCGCTAGCGGATAAGCCCGGCGCATCAGGAATTCCTGTAGCGGCGTTCGCCAGAAACCCAGGTCCCGGAAGGAGATCAGCCTCACCGGAGCCTTGCCCAGACGGGCGGCCGGCATGGCCAGCAGGGTCGGATCCTGGAAGAACGAGTGGACGATGGCCACGCCCTCGGTGGAGATGTGACGGGCGAGACGGCGCACCGACGCCAGGCCCCGGGGCGACATCAGGCGCGACATGTTCAGCTCCAGGCACGGGCAATCGACCTCGTCCAGATAATCGCTCGAGGGACGCAAGGTGCAGAGCTGCGGTTGAAAGAGTTCCCTGTCGAGACGGTTGATCAGGCCGACCAGCTGTTTCTCCGTGCCGCCACGGCCGATACTCTCGATGCAGTATAAAATCTTCTGCGAGGCCATTCTCCTCTCACGTCGACGTCCAGGCGCAGTCGGCGCGCGAACAGACGGGTCAGTCTGCCACATGGCGACGAGGAGCGGAAGTTGTTTCCCGCTCTCGACAAAACGTACCGGACAGGTTAACTCTGAAAGCGCCGTATACAGCGGTGAACCACCAAGAAGGATCCACGACGTCATGAACGACACGCCCCTGGTCTCCGTCATCACCGCCACCTACAACATGGGTCGTTACGTGGCCGACACGGTCGACTCCATCCTGGCGCAGACCCACCCGGCCGTGGAGGTCGTCGTTGTCGACGACGGCTCCACCGACGATACGCCCGCGGTGCTCGCCGGCTATGCCGATGACCCGCGCGTGAAAACCGTGCACCAGGACAATGCGGGCCAGACCGTGGCCAAGAATCGGGGCCTCCGGGAAGCGACCGGGGAGTTCGTCGGCTTCTGCGATGCGGACGACCTGTGGCGGCCGGACAAGCTGGCGCGGCAGTTGCCGCACTTCGCGGACGAACGCATCGGCGTGGTCTACGGCAATTTCCAATTCATCGACGGCGCGGGACAGCCCATCGAGACCGATCGCCCGGCCACTTACAGCGGTCGCATCACGGGCGAACTGCTGGTGGACAACTTCGTCCACTTCCCCACCGCCCTGGTCAGACGCAGCATCATCGAGCGGGCGGGCGGCTTCGACGAGTCGCTGTCCATGGGCATCGACTTCGACCTCTGGCTGCGCATCTCCGTGGATCACGAATTCCTCTACCTGCCCGACATTCTGGTCGATTATCGCATCTGGGCAGGTCAGATGTCCCATCGTACCGGCGAGCGTCTCGACAACGCCTTCAAGCTGATGCGCCGGTTCCTCGCGAACCACCCGGGCTGCGTAACCGGCGCGCAGAAGCGGAAGGCCTGGGCCCACACCTATGTGTCGCGGGGTCTCTGGAAAACGCGTCAGGGTGAGCGGGGCGCGGGCACGATCGATCTTGTTCGCGCCTGCGCGCAACGACCCTGGGATCGCCGTCTCTGGACCTCAATCACCAAGCTCTTGCTGGGACGCCAGGTATGACGACGTCGAGCAGGTGACAATTGCCTCCAAAAATGCTATAATCTTGAATCCATCCACGTTCGAACCGTCAATAACAGCGACGAGGCTTGCACCAATGGCTCGTTCGAGAATTTCTATAACCTGTCTACTCACTCTGTTTGCGATTTGCGGCACGGCCACGGCCGGAACCCTGCAATCCCTCTCGCACGATCCCGTCGATTTCATCTACAACGAGGATCGCGTCGACTGTTACTGGTCGTTCAGCGCCGGCACGGACTCCGTACAGGTCGATTTCCACGACGGCACCGTCGTCACCGTCATGCCCGACCAGACACCGTTCCGGCACATCTACGCCGACGCCGGACGTTACGACCTCACCTTCACAATCTGGGAGGACGGTGACTCCGAACTGCACGAAGAGAGCAACTTCGTGTTCGTCCGTCAACGTCCCCTCCCCGACGGCAAATTCATGTTCGTGCACCATTCCACCGGGCGGAACATGATCACCGACGCCGGCGTGCGCAGCTTGCTGGACCTGCACAACGAACAGTTCGAAACGTCCATCGAGTTCTGGGATCACGACTACCACAGCGGCAACTCGGTTACCGGCATCATCGTGCCGGACAGCACCGTATACCACGACTGGTCCTATGGCGTGGAGGCCAACGACATCCAGCCCGGGGGATATTACACGATCTTTTGCGGGAGCAGCGCCTTCCGTGACTCGCTGTTCAGCCGCCACGACGTGATCGTCCTGAAGAACGACCACAAGACCGGCGACATCATCCACGACGGCCAGCTGGCCGCCTACAAGTACTGGTATATGCTGATCCGCGACGAGATAGACCAGTACCCGGATAAGCGCTTCGTCCTGGTCTCCGGACCGCCCCGTCGTCCCGAAGACATCACCAACGGCGAAGCAGACCGGGCTCGCGAGTTCTACGACTGGCTGCAGAGTCCCGAGTTCATGAACGGACATGCGAACATCTCGTTCTTCGATCTGTTCGACTACCTGGCCTACCCCGACGATCCGAGCGACCCGCAACGCAACATGCTGCGTTCGCAGTATCGCCGCCCCTACGGCATGACCGACAGCCACCCCAACGAATACGCCAACAACGTGATCGGCCCCGTCTTCGCCGGCATGTTGATCCGTGTCGTCGATCCCTCCTGGGTCAGCATAGTGTCGGACGTCCAACTGCCCACCGCGACGCCGCGGCTCCATCCGAACCACCCCAATCCATTCAACCCCAGCACCTCGATCGCCTATGACCTGGAACGACCGGGCCTGACCGATCTGAGCATTTTCGACTTGTCGGGACGTCTGATCCGCAGCATCCTGACACCGACGATGCAGCAACCGGGCAGTTACACCCTGCGCTGGGACGGCACGGACGCTACGGGCCGTACCCTGCCGTCCGGCGTGTACCTGTACCGCCTCTCCAGCGGGCGCACCGCGGTGAGCCGCCGCATGGTCCTGATCCGCTGACGGAACGACTGGACGCAACGCAAGGACGCGAACCATGCTCCAAACCCTCAAGGAATGGTATTGGTCCATGAAGGACCCGACGGGGCGCATGTACCTGCGCTATAGCGTGGTGCGCAACTGTCCGGGATCGTACGGTTTCAGGCTGCGCGCCAATGCCCTGCGGGAGCACTTCAAGACATGCGGCGAGACACTGCGTATCCACGAAGGCGCGCGCTTCCGCAACGTGCACCGGATCGCCCTGGGCGAACACGTCACCGTGGGCGTCGACAACTTCATACAGGCCGCGGGCGGCGTGACCATCGGCGACTACACGCTGCTCGGACCGGGCGTGAAGATCTGGAGCACCAACCACGTCTTCGCAGATCCGGACCGGCTTATCCGCGAACAAGGCGCGGAGTACAAGGAAGTCGTGATCGGCCGGGACGTGTGGATCGGATCGAATACCTTCATCATGCCCGGCACCCAGCTCGGCGACGGCTGCATCGTATCGGCCGGCTCGGTGGTCGGCGCCAAGAAGTATCCCCCCTACAACATCCTGATGGGCAATCCCGCCCGGGTGATCGGCAACCGGAAGAAGCGTGCCGATGACGGGGATTGAAAATCTCGACAGCCTGCTCGATGAGACCGCGAACGCCTCCCTGCCGGAGTTGCTCGATCGCCTCGCTGCCGCCTTGCCGGCCGAGCCCGACAAGCGCGCCCGCATCGCCGAACTGGTGGACGAGTCCCGGACGGCCTGGCAATGGCTGCTGGGTGGCCGTCGTCGCGGCCACATCCTGCACATCTCGGGCGGTTGGAACGCGAGCGCCGTGGCCCTGGCGCGGGTCTGGGAGAAGGTCACCGTGCTCGAGAGTTCGGCGGCGGCCTTGCGCGTGCTCGAAAGGAGGATCGCCGACGGGGATCTCCACAACCTGGAACTGATCCCCGGCGACGGCAACGGGCACCTGCCCTGCGCAGACGCAGTTTTCGACGCCGTCTGCTGGACGGCGGCTCCCGGCACACGCGTCCCCTGTGCCACGCCGGACATGGCCTACGATCTCGAGCCTCTGCTGCGTGAGGCGACGCGCGTGCTGAAACCGGACGGGGAGTTGTTCCTGGGATTGCCGAATCGATGGCGCCGCAGCCATCTCCTGCAGAAGGGCGATCCACCGCTCTACACCCTGCGCAACGTCATGCGGACCCTGCACAAGGCGGGCTACAAGCTCCACTCGCTGCACGCCCACGAGAACGAGTACGAACAGGAACGCATCTTCGTGGATCTGGCCGACAAGTCGGCCATCCGCGCCTTCCAGAAACAGCATCCGGGCCGTGGCCGGCTCCTGCCCCTCTGGTTCTACCGCCGCATGGCGCCCCAGTACGCCATCGTCGCCGGACCGGGCCGGGCCAGAACATCCTGGCTGACCGGCGCCCTGAACTCCGTTCGCCGGCAACTGGGAGCCCTCGACGACGACTGGACCGTTTCACCGCCCGCGGTGAACCGCAAGGGCAAGCTGGTGTCCGTGCTGTCGCGCAGGAAAAGACCCGCGTGGATCGTGAAGATCCCCCTGCGTCCGATAACGAGAGCCGGCGTGGAAAACGCCCATCGCATATTGGCGGGATTGTCGGCCCACCTGGCCGACGATGACATCCTCGCGGGCCTGCTGCCCAACAACCTCCGCCGTCTCGAATTCGAGGGCATGCCCATCTATGTGGAATCGGCTTGCCCCGGCAAGCCCTGGGCCGATTTCCGGAAACGGCCGCCACACGTGCTGGACACCAATCTTCCGGATGTTCTCACACGCCTGCTGCAACTGGACGCGGCCGACCTTGGCCTCACCGAGGCATCAGACGCCCTGACCCCCAAGGTGGATCACCTCAAGAGATTGCTGGCGCGGCACGCGCCCGACCTGGTCCCGGTGATGGCCGCCGTCGGCGAGAAACTGGATGCCGCCGGGACCGGCCGCCCCTTGAAGCTGCGCAAGGGCGACATGACCCTGAGCAACGTCTTCCTGGTCGGCGGGCACGTTTCGGGTCTCATCGACTGGGACGAGACCGAGACCAGTCGGCTGCCCCTGGCCACCTACGCCGACCTGCTCTTCTCGTGGCTTTGGCAGCGTGAGGGGATGCGCAGGGCCGACGGGCTGGCGATGCTGGCCGGCGGCGCGTTCGACGACATGCCCAGGGCGCTGGCCGTGCGCGAGACTCTCTCCCGGCTGGATTGCGACGCGGACGATCTCGCCGCCGGCGCCGTCGCGTCCTGGTTGGACCACGCCTATCACGAACTCATGCATCCCGTGTTCAGGTATCAGCCCGACCGCCTCCGGGGCTTGCTGGTGGAACCCTGCCGGGCGCTGGCCCGTCTGTGGGGGTAACCGGTTGTTATAGTTGAGCTTGGGACAGCGGGGCGTCTGACAGTCATGCTCCCGGCGTTGCAGATCCAGCGCCGGGGACATTGTCAGCGACAGAACTCTCGAGATAGACGGCTTCGTAGCAGCCGGTCATTCCTTCAAGCGTGTACCTGCGCCTCTGTTCACGAGCAGCCGAGGCACCGAGCCGTACGGCGAGATCCCGGTCAAGCATCAGTCGACGGCAGGCCGTGGCAATGGCTCCCGCATCTCGGCAGGGAAAGAGAAGTCCGGTCTCACCATCGACCAGGACTTCGTCCAGGCCGCCCACCTGCGATGCCAGCACGGGCAATCCCAGCGACATGGCTTCGAGCAGCGTGTAGGGAAGACCTTCATGAAGCGAGGGCATGAGCAGGGCGTCCAAGTGAGCCATGATCTCGTACACATCCCGGCGGAAACCGAGGAAAACCACCCTGTCTGAAACGCCGAACTCCCGCGCACACCTGCGGAGATGTTCCTCCTGTGGGCCCGAGCCGACGACGACGCAACGCGCGGCCGGGGGCATATCCGGCGAAGCCAGCGCCCTGAGAGCGTATTCGATCCCTTTCACTTCCGATACACGCCCCACGATGCCGAAGTTGAAGCCGCCGGCCGGCACGCCATCGGGTCTGACCGCCCCGGTCCGTTCGAGCGGTGCGATGCCGTTGGGAACAGTATGCCGGACGAGTCCTGCGTGAGCGTGATCGAAACGGGACCGGATATCATCGGTGACATAACAGACCGTGGCCTGAAGACGTCGCGTCGCCCAGCGATCGAGGAGATGGTTCCACTTCGCCTTTACGGTGTCAAAGGGCCGGTTCCGCATCGGCTCCGGCAATCCGTGTTCGGTTTTCACGACCGGCGGCAGCTGATAACCCCGGATCGCCGCGACCGCCAGCGTCACCATGGCACGGTAGCCATGTGCGTGTACAACCATGGCATTTCGGTTCTCGAAGTATCGCGCTAGATGTGTGGCGGCGGCAGGGTCGTAGCGGTGGCGTGCCTCGATGATGTGGACGTCGCCCCCCGCGGAACCGATCCGCCTCGCCAGCTCGCCCTCGTGAAACAGCAATACCGCCGGTTCGCGTCCGATACGCTCGCTCAATTTCCCGTGAAGATCCACAACTTGGCGTTCGACCCCTCCGTACAGCTCGCCTGGGGCGAGGATGACGGGTCCGGACGCAGCCACGTCCACATCGCCGAACGGTTTCGAGTTAGCCTTCACCTTATCCTCCATGTATCATGACGCACACTGATATGGACAACCATTTCCTGGAGGAGCGATCTCCGTGGTGAATCTCCGTCATCTCCTGTGGGGCAGGCTGATAATGCCTCTCGGTGGGCTTGCGACACGCCAACCTGTGGCCAAGTACCTCGCATACTATCAGGAAAGTCAATACTGGCCTCGGGAAATAATCGCAGCCGAACGTGATCGCGCACTCCACGAGACGATCAAGGTCGCCTATCAAGAGGTTCCCTTCTATCGCGACCTCTATCGCGAACATGGCGTACATCCCCGTGACATCCTGTGTGCCGACGATATGCACAAGCTGCCCGTCGTGACGAAGCAGATGTTGTCGGCCGCTTATCCCGACCGCTGTCTCCGTCACACGGGTTTCCCCACCGAGGAGCAAGCTACGAGCGGATCGACGGGACAGCCCTTCCGCAGCATGATCGACACGGATTCGCAGGCACGAGCGCGTGCCTTGATGTTCCTCAGGGCGATGATGAGCGGCTACAAGCCCGGCGACGCCATGGTGCAGACAGGCATATCCGGAAACCGGCATGGGCTCAAGGGCTGGAAAGACCGACTACTGGCCATCACATATGTGCCGACGGTGGATCTGAGCGACTCTGCCCTGGACAAGGCCCTGCATTCGATGGTCAGTCGGCGAGCACGTTATCTCATGGGCACCGCACAGAGCATGCACCTCTTGGCGATGAGGGCGATCGAGGTCGGGACCCGCCATCGGCTCGCCGGTGCGGTCTCGTGGGGAAGTCATCTGCTGCCTCAACACCGGTACGCGATCCAGGAGGCGTTCGGCTGTCGCACGATCGACACGTACGGCGTTTCGGAGGGTATGCAGGTTGCGTCGCAATGCGGCGAAGACCATGGAGAATATCACCTGTTCGCCCTCCACGTGTTCACCGAGTTCTGCCACGACGGACACCCCGTCCCCACAGGTGAAACGGGCGAGGTGCTGCTGACCCGACTCAACCCCGGAGTTATGCCGTTCATTCGCTACCAGGTAGGTGACCTCGGCCGAGCTTCGACCCGCAAGACCTGTCCCTGTGAACGGACATTGCCGATGATGGCGAGCCTCGTCGGTCGAACGGCCGATATCATCCTCACGCCCCGGGGCAACAGGCTCACGGTGCACTTCTTCAGCCATCTCTTCGGACAGATGTCTGAAATACGGAGCTTCCAGGTCCATCAGACGACAAGCGACCACCTGCACCTCCTGATTGCCACAGACGGCCCGGCCGATGCTCGCGCCTCCGACACCATTCGTGATCTTATTAAAAACGAGGGAGATCCGGACTTGCAAATCACAATAGAGTGGGTGGACGAAATTCAACTGGAAATGACGGGCAAGCAGAAATACATTGTATCAACAGTGGAACTTCAATGATCATGATGCATTCCACGGGAATTGCCATACGCAGAAACATGGTCTCGATCTTGCTAGAGGAGTTTGGAGCTGCTACGTGAGAGCTGGCTCCGGGGCTCGCAGGAGGTCTGCATTTTGAGGGTCAGAGGATGGATCGGCTTCACCGTGGTCTTGATCACAGCTACGACTGTTATAGCACAGCCGATCGTTCAATCCGTGACAGGTGATTTCACGGATGGCACCACCATCGCGATCGAAGGCATGGGGTTCGGCACGAAACCGACCCAGCAACCCTATCTATGGGACACACTGTCCAATCAGTCCGGATACGTGGATCGTGAGCTCCAGCACGGCGACATCATCCCCTCCACCCAGGGCGATTGGGGACTTTCGCCTTGCCCGGACTGCCCTTGGGATGTGAATCAACCCAACTGGACCTCCCCGATGAGGTACTGGGACCAGAATCACCGTGTCCCGGGTCGGCCGTTCTACCGGGTCGAGCGGAAGGGCTATTTCCGCATGTCCGACTGGGGCGACACCTTACCGGACCGGGTCTACTTGAATTGGTGGTTCCGCACTTCGGCTCCCGATCTCACCGTCGGTTCCAACAAGTTCGTGCGGCTCTGGGCGGATACAGAAAGACCCGAGGGCTCGGTCTCGTGGACGGGGATGCACCTCACCTACACCGCGGACGCGAACCACGACGGCGTCAACGACGGCGGTGAAGGTCACGTGACCACCTGGGGGAACTGGGGCGGTTCCTCTGGCAGCTGGCACAACCTCGAAATGGTCTACGATGGGCAAGGCGATATCCAGCACGGCTACGGCACGTTGCGCATCTACCGCGACGGCCGCCTGGTCCATGCCGTGAACGACGCCTTCGGCGAGCTCCCCTGGAACCGTCTCTACGTGTTCGGGTTCGATGCCTCGGTCGGTGAGCCCTTCGCGGGGGAGACCTTCGATTTCTCCGACATCTATATCGATACGAGCCTGGCTCGCGTCGTCGTGGGCAATGCCGCGCAGTACGCGAACGTGACACACCAGGAAGTGCAGATCCCCCAGAGCTGGAATACGGACTCCATCAACGTGACTGTCAACTCGGGTTCCTTCGCACCCAGCGAGGATTTATGGTTGTTCGTCTTCGATGTGGATGGTGAAGTGAACCCCGTAGGCCACTCCGTCACCACGCCCGATATCCCCGATGACGGCCCGCCCGGCATGCCGGGTCAACCGGTCCGGAATATATAGAGTCGGATCAGAGAGCCGCGACTCTGTCGATGAGCTCCTCAAACCTGGGCTTCCACTCGCTTAGCAAGCGCTCTCGCAGTTCCTCGACTGCCTGGGCTCTCTGCGTGCGTTCCTCGAGAGCCTGGCACAAGGTGGCGGCAATCGTTTCCGGATCGAGAGAAGTGAACAGCACACCGCTGTTGAAGTACTCGCGCAGGGCATGCGTATCGGCTAGGACCAGGGGTTTGCCGAGAGCCACGGCTTCGTAGGCGCTGCACAGCAGCGTGTGGTCCTGACGCGTGAGAGCCAGCACGACATCCACTGACTTGAGCAACGACTGGAAGTCCGTCTCGTGCAGGTAGCCTGTGAGTCGCACATTGTCGGGCACACTGGACAACAGGGCCGGACTCAGGCGGGAATCGTCGCCGGTGATATGGAGAGTCACCCCGTCCGGCAGGTATTTCGCCGCGTCGAGAACCGCTTCCACCGGTTCATCGGCACTGAATGAATTCACCCAGGCGATGTTCGAGCGGCCGCTCAGGGAGACGGCATCTCCCGCCGTCAGGGTCGGCATCATATCCTGAAGAACGTACGGTCTGCCACCCCAGCCCTCGACGATCCCGGCAAGATGCCCGTTCGTCACGATCGTCAGATCCGCCCTGGCCACGGTCATGCGACTCAGGGCGTGAAAGAGCCTGTACTTCAGCGAACGGCTCTCCATCGTAGGGAACTTGAAGTTCGAGTGCCGATCGATGACGAGCCTGTAGCCGAACAACGGTTTCAGCCAGCAGACCAGGCCGGCCAGTGCCATCGACGGGTTCTGAACGACGAGGCGTCGCGGCCGTTTCGAGAGCAGAACGAGCAGAGTCCGCAGCGAAAGCAAGAGAACCTTCAGACTGTAGATCCTCACCGGCCTGAAACGGTAGAGAGGGATCTCGAGCGCCTTGGCGAGCGTCTCCGTACGCCTTTGCTGCTCCCAAGTTATCCAAATCGTGTCGGCCAGACAGCTCATCGTTGACACCCGGTCGAGGTAAATGATGGAGACGTGTTCAGGACTCGACGGCCAGTGACAGATCCTCCAGCCAATATGCCGTGTCGTCACGATGGCACACCAGCATCCGGCTCTCCTGGTCAGGATCCGGGGAACGGTGGTAGCGCAGGTATATATGGTGATCATCCACGCCCAGCACCTCGATCTTACCGGTGGCGTGGCTCATGCAGAAGCGGACCCGTCGCGACAGACCCGAGCAGCGGCGCCGAGCAGCATCGAAAATCTGCCAGCTCTCCACCAGAGGAACCTTGTAGGGCTCGTTGCCGGAAGTCGGCCGGCCCTGGAACAGGTAGTACTGGGGTGCACCGAGTACGGTCATGGTCTCGAAGAGCTCGGCCAGGACGCCGGCGTCATCGTTCACGCCGCGTACCAGAGGACACTGGTTGATCACGTGGGTGCCCGTTTCCCGCAAAGCGCGGATCGCCTCGCGGGCCGGCTCGGTCAGCTCGCGAGGATGGTCGAAATGGGCCATGAGATAAACGGCGGTACCCCCGGCGACCGTCCGTTTGAATCCCTCCAGCAAACCGGGATCGTCGAAGATGCGATAGGGATTGAAAGCAATGCTCTTGGTGCCCACACGTATGATACGGACGTTCGCCATCGCTGCGAAACGCTCGATGATCTGCAGCAGACGATCCGTCGAGAGAACCAGCGGGTCGCCGCCGGAGAGCAGGACATCGGTGATCTTCGGATGAGCCTCGACATACTCGTAGGCCGTGGACAGGTCCCGCGCCGCCTCCTCGTTCTCATCCATGAACAGCCGCTTGCGGAAGCAAAAGCGGCAGTATGCAGCGCACGTGGACGCCACGAGCACCAGGGCCGTGTCGCCATACTTGTGTTGGACGCCCCGGACCACGGTATTGGCTGCCTCGTTGCTGGCGTCGAGTCGGCCCCAGTCGTCGAGTTCCGCGGCATCGGGCACGATCAAGCGACGGATGGGGTCGTCGGGATCTTCCCAGTCGATCAGGTCCAGGTAATAATCGTTGGCGCGAAAAGCATATTTCTCCGCCACCTTTTCGAGCACGGGGGCCAGATCCGGCGGCAGGTCCGGGATCTGGGACGGCGCGCGCAGGTAGCGAACCCTCGGAGGAGTAGGTATAGGCTCGGGAACAGACATCCGATCGGTCCTTCCTTTATCGCGACCTCCCGCGTAATCCTCAAGTAAGTGGAGTGTTACTATGCCGGAGGGTCCATCGGAGCAAGTCCCTTTACATGCTGGGACTTACTCTGAATTCACGTATGATGGGTCTTAACAGTATGGCACAGATATACCTATCCAGCAAGCCCTCCAGCTAACCATCATTCCGGCGTCACCGCCTCCAATTGCGACACCAGATAGCGCGAGCCCCGGCGCATTTCCTTCGCGATGTAGACCAGATTGAAGGCCAGACCCGCGCCGAACCACCAGTAAGGCTCGTAGAGATCCATGCCGAACATGCCGAGCGCCAGCCTGATCACGATGAAACCGCTGGCGGCGATCGAGACCCCCCGCATGAAACGCAGGTCGCTCGACCAGGACTCGCATTCACGCCGGAGCTTGCCAGGCGGTTTTCGTTTGCGGGCCGCCCTGGCCAGGGCGCGCATCTGCGCCTCGAAACTGCGCTGGGCGGATCGATAGGCACGCATCAGGGAAACGAGCAGGAACACGAAAACGACCACCCCCTGCACGCCGAGGTTCGTAGCCACCTCGAGGTACAGGTTGTGGGTGTCCTGCTTGCGCCCGAACTTGCGCATGCGTACGGCGGGAAACGAGGCGATGCCAACGCCGCCCGGATTGGCGAGGAAGATAGCGGTCGCGTCCTGGAGGATCTCGATCCGCTTCTCCTTGGAATGCCCCTCCGCCTCCTGACCGCCGATGCTCTTGAACCTCTCCACATACTGTTCGGGGAGCAGGGGTATCGCCAGGCTGATCAGCAGCACGGCGATGACGGCGCTACGAAACTTCTTTCGCGTTTGGGACCACCAGAACAGGATCAGCACCGCGAAGGCCACATAGCCGGTCCGGGAGCCCGAGAACAGCACGCAGGTGGATGCTGTGCCCACCAGCGGCAGCAGCGGCAGACGATAGAGCCACCTCTTGATCGCCGGGAACAGGAAGAAGCAGAACGGCAACGTCCCCATGGCGACGCCGGCCAGGCTGTTGGGATGGGCATAGATGGGCACAGCGCCGTGCAATCGCATCACGCCCTGGTTCTGCCAGACCAAGCCGCCGGAAATGAGCCCGCGCGTGGATTCCTGCGTGACGTAGAAACAGGCGAAGAGAAATGCACCCATGAACAACCGCATGGCCCGCGGTGACCGGATCAGCACCACCATGAAGAACGTGAGCATTGCGAATTTGATGACCCGATCGATGAAGATGGAATTGGCCAGCTCCTTGTCGGCGGCGAAGGGAATCTGGATTATCATCACGGCGAACAGCAGCGCGATGCCGATCAGCACGTTCCTGGCGGTCTTGAGCGTACCGAACTTCACGGGACTGGCGGAGATCAGGAAAGCGCAGGCTACCGCCAGCACCAGCCCGAACACGAACTCGATGCGCAGGGTCTTGAAGATCTCCCGGCGCGCGCCCCACTGCATGTACCTGGCCACGACGAAGATCAGGAAGGTCGCGGTGACGAACAGCGGCGCCTCCCAGTAGCGTGGGAGGCGCAAGCGGCCGGTTTTGATACGCTGCATCATGCCGACGCCAGCATCCTCGTGAGGGTGGTCAGGCTATTTCATCCCCGCTACCGCGGCGTTGATGAAGGGTACGAAGGCCGCCGCGGCCTTTGCGTTGCCCTGCCGGCTGGGATGGCTGTCGCGTCCGCCGCCGGTCGGGTAGGCCGACCAGTTCCCCTCATCGCCGGTCAGGATGTCGTAGTAATCGAAAACCGCCACGTTGGGCAGGTCGTAAGTTGCGAGCCAGCCGTTCTCATGATCGACCAGCCAGGTATTGAACTCGCGGGCGAAATCGGCCGCGGTCGTCCCGGAACCGAAGGCGCCCTTCAGGCGGTCCTTGAGGCCCTGCTTCGGCTCGGCGCGCGGCGGCGCGGTGAAGGCCACGAAGAGCACGCCGGGTCGCGCCCGGAAATGGGGCAGCAACGCGCGGTAGGCGGCCTTGGCGTTGGCCACGGTCAACTCCTCGGCGTCGGGGTTGCCAGGCTCGGCGCCGGGGCCCGTGAAATCGTTGTTCGGGTAGCAGGACTTGAAGGCGACGATGTCGTTGGTCGTGCCGCCGGTATACTGCCGATCCTGGTGGTCGGTGGCCAGGATGGCGTCCATGTGCTCGGCGAACTTGCGTCGCCAGTGGCGGATGTCCGTGTCCGCGCCGAGGACCGACTCGTAGCTCAGTTCGCTCACGTCGTAGCCGTTCGCCGTGAGCAGGGTTCGCAGCCCGCCCCCGTTGTGATGGCTGTCGTAGATGCAGCGCTGGCCGGAGCCGGGCTCGCCGCCGGCGCGCTTGCCGTGGTCCGCCATGAGCTGCCCACCGCAGGAATGGTGGATGAAGAGCAGGCGCTGGGGGGTCTCGGGCGCCGCGTCCGATGTCCGTTGTGTCTCTTGCATGGCGGCATCGCCTCCGTTCTCGTCGCCGGCCGTGCCGCAGGCGGCGATCGGCAGGAGCAGGGCGAGAGCCAGTGTCGTCCTCGTCGCACGCAACCTGTTCGTGTCACGCATCTTGTCAGCCTCCTCCGGTCCGGTTTTTGCTGGCGGATCTGGAACAGTATACGCGCCGGGAAGTTTCCGGGCCACCGCTACGTTGTTGACAAGCCTCGAACGCGAGATCGATGATGGTGACACTAAACGTACTCACCCCGACCAGGGAGGATAGATCATGAAGAACTGGCGCATCCTGACCCTGCTGGCGATGCTGGCGCTGCTCACGGCGCTCGCCTCCTGCAGCGACGACCCGACCACCCCCGCTGAGGATACCGAGGCTCCCTTGGTGATCACGGTCGTTCCGAATCAGAACGTGACAGACGTGGCGGTAGGCGAGGACGTCACCGTCACCTTCAACGAGAACATGGACCCGGCTTCGGACGACGGCAACGTCACACTGTCCCACAGCACGATCAACGACTTCACCTGGACCGACGCCCGCACGCTGGTGATCGATCACAGCGACTGGCCGGAAGGCACCCAGGTCACGGTCACGCTCGGCACGGGCCTGACCGACTGGGCCGGCAACGGGCTGGAAGAGCCTTTCGCCTGGCAGTTCTGGACCTTCACCAATGATGTCCTGCTGCAGAACACTCTGCCCATCGACGGCGCCGTGGACGTGCCGCTCAACACGCAGGTCTGGCTGGAGTTCTCCGCTAACATGGACGGGGCCACCCTGCCGGGAGCCATCACCGTCACCAGCCCCGACAAGGTCGAGCACGCCTACACCCTCGACGGCGATTACGAATCCTGGACCCTGACCTTCGACGCCGACCTGCCGGCGTCCACGTTGATTACAGTTACCATCACCACTGCGGCCGAGGACCTATTCGACAACCCCCTGGCCGCCGACACGGACTTCAGCTTCACCACCGGCGACGCAGCCGACACCACGCCGCCCCAACTCCTGTCTGTGGAGCCCGCGAGCGGGACAACGATCCCCGCGAGCACCAGCTACATCCGCATGACCTTCGACGAGCCCGTCGACGACGACTCCCTGCAGCCGTCGGTGGTCAGCGGCCAGTTCATGTTGAGTATGCCCGATCCCGACAACGTAGGCGTCTGGTCCGAGAACCACACGGTCTTAACGGTGGGCCTGGCCCCGCCCCTGACGCCGGGCGCCGTCTTCTACGTGGAGTTCGACGATTTCGCTGACATGCACGGCAACGTCAACACCGACGGCTTCACCTGGGAGGTCAACGTCGAGGGCACGCCCGACTTCATGCCCGTCACCGACTCCTTCATGATGTTCTACGTGGGTTACTGGGAGAGTTTTCCCGTCAAGGACATGGGCGGGCTCCAAGTCATAACCAAATACGAGGTGAAAACCGGCGGCGAATTCTGGCGCTGGCAGGCGGATTACTACGACTACCCGAGAAAGTATCTGGAATTCGATTTCTACGACTACGACCGCTTCAAGACGACGACCTCGGCCATCCAGTTCCTGGGCTTCCACGAAGGGGATCCCCCGGGCAAGGAGAACGACGTCACCTTCAACCCGCCGGCGGACTGGCTCAAGCTGCCGGTGACGACCCAGAGCTGGAACGGCACCTCCACCTTCTCCCCGGTCCCCGAGGATGGGCCGACCCAGGTCGCATACGGCGCCGAGATCCTGTCGGGCGTTACCGACCTGGAAGGTCCCACCATGGACGACAAGCAGACCGATACGACCATCTTCTGGATGGCCTGCCGCACGCTTGTGGTGGACTACACCTTGAGCGACGGCATGGAAACCTATGTGACCGGCACCGATTCCATCTGGTTCTGCCCGGGCGTCGGCCCCGTGCGCAAGGTGACCGAGAGTGTCGAGGGCGGCGAGTCGTACTCGACGACCCTGGATCTGTACTGGGCCGGTCTCGAAGAGAACATGCCCGAATGATCGGCAACGACGGACCCGAACACGACGAGGGCGCCCCCGGGGGCGCCCTCGTTGCGTTACGGTCGGAAAGCGATCAGCAGGCCTTCTCTTGCGCCTCCTCCGCTTCCACTGCGGGGGCGAACTCCTCCAGCGCCTTCTCGAGCAGACGGCGGTGGTGGCGGCGGTGCTTGAGCGGGATGTTGAAATTCGTGCGCGCCTCGTCGTCCAGCTCGTCCCAGTGCTCGCGCAGAAAGCTCTGGAGTTTACGCGTGGCGGTATTGTAGATCTCGTACACATGCTCGAAGGGCATGTCGTAGATGCGTTCGAGTTCGGCGCGGTTGCGTTTCTCGAAATCACCGAGGGTTATCGCGTCGACCTCACGGCGGTGGCAACGGGCGTCGAAGAACTCCACCGTGAAACGATCCCAGAACGCCAGGTGGCCGAGCGTCTGCTTCAGGTTCAGCTTGCTGTGCTCAGGCGGCGTTTCGCGATGCGGGACCGGGAAACTGCGCGCCAGATCACGTAATCTACGATCCTCGTCGGCGAATAAAGCGATAAGTGTCTCGACCGAACTCATCTTCACCCCCCGAATAAAGGTGCATAATCAAAATACTCTGCTTTTAACTAGCTACGCAATAGTTGTTTGCAAAATGCACCGGGTATTACAGCCCAGGGCGAATCAACTGCACCGTTCAGGCGTCCACGGGACCACCCCTGCGAAGCGACCGCAAGTACAGGATCGCTCCTGCGCCCAGGCAAAGACCCATGCCGACGTACGTGGCGGCGAGCAGCGGCCGGGGCATAGGGCTGTGTCGCAACGCGACGCCGCCGACGGACATCACCAGCGCCACGACCCAACTGCGCCAGGCGAACATGGAGAACAGGCACGGGCTCTCGGGTCGACGCGCCAACCGCGCGAGATTCACGCGCACCAGCGGCAGGAAGATGCGCGGGATCAGATAGGCGCCGATAGCCGCGCCGGCGGCGGCGGCGAGAAAGGCCGTCAGCACGGGCGACGCCAGGAGCCAGCCGCCGGCCCTCGTGAAGAGCATCGCCGCCACCAGCCCCCAGGTTAAGCCCGCCAGCAGCGGCAGTACGCGCTTGGGCACGGTCGGGTTCAGGCGTCGGAGCAGTTCGCCCACGACGCCCTACCCCACCTGGATGTGATGGTGGCGCTTCTTGCCCGCCTGCAGGGCGATCTTGCCGTCACGGACGTCGGCCGGGGCGAGCATACGCATCTCGTCGTCGACCTTGTCGCCGTTGACCTTGATGCCGCCTTGGCGGATGAGCCGCCGCGCCTCGCCCTTGCTCTTGGCCAGGCCGGCATCGGCCAGGGCGTCGATCAGGGACAGACCGTCCCCTGCCAGATCGACGGCGGGACGCTGGCTCGACGGGATGGAGCCGGCCTCGGCACCGCCCGTGAAGAGGGCCGCCGCCGCTGCGGCCGCCGCCCGCGCCTCATCCTCGCCGTGCAGCAGGCTGGTGACCTCGTGGGCCAGGACCCGCTTGGCCTCGCGGATGTCGGCGCCCTGCAGCGCCGCCAGTCGCCGCACCTCGTCCATGGGCAACAAGGTGTAGAGCCCCAGGAATCGCTCGACGTCGCGGTCGTCCACGTTGACCCAGTACTGGTAGAAGTCGTAGGGGCTGGTGCGCCGGGCGTCGAGCCACACGGCGCCGGCGGCGGTCTTGCCCATCTTGGCGCCGGTGGCCGTGGCGATCAGTGGGAAGGTCAGGCCGAAGACCTCCTGGCGGTTCACGCGGCGCGTCAGGTCGATACCCGAGACGATGTTGCCCCACTGGTCGTCGCCGCCCATCTGCAGGCGGCAGCCGTGGTCGCGGTTGAGCACCATGAAGTCGTAGGCCTGCAGGATCATGTAGTTGAACTCGATAAAGGACATGCCGGTCTCGAGCCGTGACTTCACCGAATCGCGCGAGAGCATGACGTTCACGCTGAAGTGCCGCCCGATCTCGCGCAGGAAGTCGATGTACGACCAGTCCACCAGCCAGTCGGCGTTGTTCACCATGAGCCCGTCGACGGGTCCATCGCCGAAGTGGATGTAGTGGGCTAGCTGGGCCTTGATGCCGTCGAGGTTGAGGTCGATCTGCTCGATGGTCAGCATCTTGCGCAGCTCGGTCTTGCCGCTGGGGTCGCCCACCATGGCGGTGCCGCCGCCGGCGATGGCGATGGGACGGTGGCCGTGGCGCTGCAGATGCACCAGTCCCATGATGGGGATCAGGCTGCCGATGTGCAGCGAGTCGGCGGTGGGGTCGAAACCGATGTACCCGGTGACGGTCTCCGACGCCAGCAGCTCGGTCAGCGCCGGTTCGTCGGTGCATTGCTTGAAGAAGCCGCGCTCCTTCAGGGCAGGCAGAAAAGCGGCGTCGGGCAGTGTCTCATCGCTCATGCTGTATTCCTCTTGAAACGTGTCACGAGTTCATCCAGGGGACATTCTCCCAGGAAGCGGATCAACTCGACGGCCAGTTCCCAGGCCACGACCGCCTCGGCCACCACGCCGGCGGCCGGGACCACGCAGATGTCCGACCGTACCCAGGAGCCGCGCTTGGCCTTGCCGGTCTTCAGATCCACGCTGCGCAATCCCTTGCGTTGGGTGGAGATGGGCTTGACGTAAGCCCTGGCGCGGACCGGTTCGCCGTTGGTGACGCCGCCTTCCAGCCCGCCGGCGCGGTTGGTTTCGCGCTTCACGCCGCCGCTGCCGTCGGGGAAGAGTTCGTCGTGCGCCGATTGGCCGTCGCGGGCGCTGACCGCCACGCCGTCGCCGATCTCGGCGGCCTTTACGCTGGGAATCGTGACCAGGGCCGCCGCCAGAGCCGCGTCCAGTCGCCGGTCAGGCTGGGCGTAGGTGCCCAGTCCCGCCGGAACACCGAAAGCGATCACTTCGGTCACGCCGCCGAGGGTCACGCCCTCTGCGCGCGCCGCGTCGATGCGCGCGACCATCTCCGGCTCGGCCTTGCGGTCCAGGCAACGCAGAGGTGTGCCCTTGCGCACGCGGCGCAGCCTCGTCAAGGTGGGCTCCGGTCCGTGCGCCTCCAGGCCGCCCATCGACACGGTATGGCTCCAGACCTCGATGCCCATGGCCCGGAGCAACTTCTTGGCGCAGGCGCCGACGGCCACCACACCGGCCGTGGAACGGGCGCTGGCACGTTCGGCCACCGGCGCGAAGCCGTGGTAGCCATAGCGCTGGCGACCGGCCAGATCGGCGTGTCCCGGTCGCGGCACCGGCCAGTCGGGGTGGGGCTTGCCGCCGCGCGCGTCGAAATCGCGGTTCTTGATCACGATGGCCAGGGGCGAGCCGAGGGTCCGTCCCTTCCAAAGCCCCGCCGGGATCAGGCAGGTGTCGTTCTCGATGGATTGGGCGCGCGGGCCGCGGCCGTAGCCCTCGAGTCGGCGCGCGAGCTCGGTGTCCAGGTCGGCCTCGCGCAAACGCAGGCCGGCCGGGAAGCCCTCGATCACCGAGACCAGGGCCCGGCCGTGGCTCTCACCCGCGAGCAGGTATCTCATGTCTCTGTGCCTCCACGCTGCAGGTCTTCGAGGATCGCGAAGAAGTCCGGGAATGATACCGCCACGCAGGCGTCGTCGTCCAGCAACACTCCCCCGCGCGAGGCCAGCGCGGCCACGGCGAAGGCCATGGCGATGCGATGGTCGCCCCGCGTAGACACCGCCGCGGCCTGCCGGGTGGGATAGCCGTCCGGATTGCCGACGATGTCCAGGCCGTCCTCGTGCACCGTTACCTCGACGCCCAGCGCACGCAGACCGGCCGCCGTCGTCTCGAGGCGATCGGATTCCTTGTAACGCAGTTCCTTCGCATCACGGATGCGGGTGACACCCTCGGCGCGGCCGGCCAGCGCGGCCAGCAGGGGCAGCTCGTCGATCATGGCCGGGATGCCGGGGCCCGAGATCTCGCAGGCCCGCAGCGCGCCGTGGTGGGCACGGACCTCGCCCACCGGCTCGACCGCCCGGCCCGTCTGCGGGCGGATCTCCAGTCCAGCCGCCATGTCATCCAGGACATCCAGGAAGCGCGCGCGGGTGGGATTGAACATCAAGTCGCGGATCTCGATCCCGCTGCCGGGCACCAGTACCGCGGCGGCCAGCAGGAAGGCAGCACTCGACGGGTCGCCCGGCACTGTCATGTCCAGAAGTGTCAGGGGGCGCCCCGGCTGGAGAGTGCAACGGTCGTCGCCGGTCCGGAGATCGGCGCCCATGGCCGCCAGCATCTTCTCGGTGTGATCGCGCGAAGCACCGCCGCCGGCCACGACTGTCTCGCCGGCGGCGCAGAGACCCGCCAGCAGCAGGGCCGACTTGATCTGAGCCGAAGCCACGGGCAGGCGGTAGTCGATGCCGCGCAGGGCCGCGCCGCTGATCACCAGCGGCAGGCGTCCCTCGTCCTGCTCGTAGTCGATGCGGGCACCCATTAAGCGCAGCGGATCGACCACCCGGGCCATGGGACGTGATCTCAGACTGGCGTCGCCGTCGAGTCGCGCGCGGACCCGGCGACCGGCCAGCAGCCCCATCAAAAGCCGTGTAGTGGTCCCGCTGTTGCCGCAATCGATGTCCACCACGGGCGCATCGGAGGCGACCGCCCCGACGACCGGGAACGACCCCGGCCCGATCGAAAGCTCGCCGCCCTCGCGCCGCACCTCGGCCCCCAGAGCCTCGACGGCCGCCAAAGAGCGACCGGTATCCTCGGCCTCCAGCCAGCCCCGAATCCGGCTTACGCCGCCAGACAAGGGCGCAAAGAGCGCCGCCCGGTGTGAAACGGACTTGTCCCCCGGCACTTTCACGGCGCCGAGCAACGGACCCCTGGCAGGTTCGATCAAACGCGACACGTTTCACCTTTCCGGTGGACTGCAACTTCGTCGAATCCGCAACGTAGCCGACTGCTCAAACGAAGGCAACCGCTGCTTGAACGGATACATACTCCTAACGGCATGCAAAAGGCGCTGGAGGTGGGCGGCTCTCCCGCTGGGCGTCTGAAGGAGTCCGCAGCCAAGGAGGGCGGAGGGCTCCGAATGCCGAGCGAGCAGACGACAGGAAGTCGTCTGCGAGCGCCCCGCCGGGAGAGCCGACCGCCTCCATCACCGCTCTCCCTGGCATGCCGTCAGGAGCATGTATCCGTTCAAGCAACGCTTGTCTCACCCGGAGTCCGCACCCTATCTTGCGTGAATCATGAACGAAGCGACCCGCAGTCCCCTGAACCTGCTGCGCATCCACCACGGACGCGAGATCGTCGCGCTGGCCACGCCCATCGTGATGACCACGCTTTCGATGACGCTCATGTGGACGGTGGACACGATCTTCCTGGGCCACTTCTCGAGCCTGGCTCTCGGTGCGGCGGGCCTGGGCGGTATTCTGACCTGGGCCGCCTACAGCCTGTTCAACAACCTCAGCCGGATCAGCAACACCTTCGTCGCCCAGGCCCACGGCAAGGGCGACGACGAAACCGTCGGGCACTACACCTGGCAAACGGTCTATCTTTCGTTGATCACGGGGACGCTGCTCACCGTTGCCGGCTACTACAGCTACGAGTTCCTGCCTCTGATCAAGAATCCGCCCGCGGTAACGGATGCCACCTACGTCTACATCAAGTGGCGCACCATGAGCGCGGTGTTCACCCAGGTGCTCTTCGCCCTCACCGGCTACTTCCAGGGCCGACGCGACGTGCGCACGCCCATGTGGGCCGGCATCTTCGCCAACGCGCTCAACGCCGTGCTCGACGCCTGGTTGATCTTCGGCTGGTCGGGCCTGGAGCTGGGCGGCGCGCAGCTGCTTGCGATGCCCGCCATGGGCGTCAAGGGCGCAGCCATCGCCACGAGCATCGGCACCACCGTCAACGCGCTGATCCTGATCGTGGCGGCCGTCCTGCCCCGCGAGCACCGCCGACGCTACCGCATACACGTGCCCCGGCGCCTCGATCCGCGTGTCGTGCTGGAGATCGTGCGTGTCGGACAGCCCTCGGCGCTGGAGGGATTCGTGGACATGAGTTCCTTCGCGGTCTTCACGTCCTTGATCGGGCGGGCGGGCGCCGTGCCGCTGGCCGCCAGCCAGATCACCATCCAGCTGCTCTCGTTCTCCTTCATGCCCATGTGGGGGCTGACGACCGCCGGCTCGGTCCTGACGGGCAACGAGGTAGGCGCCGGACGGCCGGACCGGGCGGCCTCGTACGGCCGGCAGGTCTACAAGCTGGGCATCTACTACAGCCTGGTCCTGGTCGCCATCTACCTGGTCGCGCGCGGGCACATGTTCCGGATCTTCACCGACGATCCGGCCGTACTCGTCTTCGCGGGCACGCTGGTGGTGATCGCCGCCGGGTTCCAGTTCGCCGACGGCATGCGCATGGTCGGCAGCGGCATCCTGACCGGCGCCGGCGACACCCGCCCCGTCATGCTGGTCACCATGTTCATCATGTGGGGACTGTTCCTGCCCATGACCTGGTACCTGATCGTGCAGCAGGGCGGCGACGTCACCACCGCCTGGCTGGGCGGCTCGGTCTGCTACCTGCTCCAGGCAGTCGCCCTGTGGGGACGCTTCCAGTCGGGCCGCTGGCAACAGGTGCGCATCTTCCGCCGGGACTGACGCCGCGGCCGGCGTGACGAAGCCCCGGGATATCCCGGGGCTCCGCCTCTCTTGCCCGAATGCTACAGGTACTCAGCGATAGATACTCTTGACGCTGCCCCAGTCCAGATCGGCGTTGGACATTGGCGCGTCGATCGTGATCGTGACCAGGCTGCAGGAGCCCGAATCGAAGCCGTCCACGAAGAGATAGTACCAGCCGTCGGCGGGTATGACCCATTCGGGATCGCCGTCGGGTGGGATGTGCTCGTAGCCATCCCCGATCGTGTCGTCGGAGCCGATCACACAGGTACCGGTCGGGTCGATGCAATTGGTCGCCACCCACAGCGAGGCGTCGTGGCTGCCCTGCATCGACACGATGAAGGGATCGCCCTGCAGCAGGTGGATCTTGTAGACCACGTCCCGGCCCTCGGAGGGATAGCCCGTACAGGCGTTGCCCATTTCGCCGGCGGTGTAGTCGTCGGTGGCCGGGCACAGGTCGATCTCGAAGACCGCCAGGCCCTGCTCTCGCAGGTCGATGGCGTTTTCGCAGAGGTTATTGGCCGGGGGCGGCGGCGGTGGCGGCGGATCGTAGCCGGTGCCGTCGTCGACCATCACGGCGTCCAGGTAGTGGGAGTTGGCGTTGAAGCCCACGTAGCGGAAGGCGATCTCCACGGTCTGACCGTCGTAGAGGGACAAGTCCACGAAGTACTTCTCGAACACGTAATGACCGCCGCCGCCGGCAGTCGAATCCCAGTCGAAGACGACAATGCCGTTGATTTCCACGGTCTCGACAGCGTCGTCGGCCCACTCGGTCTCGCGGTCGCCGGCCATCCAGAAGCTCAGCACGTATTCGTCGCCGGCCACGTCGACCGTCTGCATGAAGGAGATCGATTCGTCCTGGGAGATCGTTTCGCTCCATCTGATGTAAGCGGCGAAGTCGCCCTCGAGGCTACCACCGTCGATCGCCAGCTGCTGCCAGGTCTCGTCGCTGTTGGTGATGGCGGCCCAACCGCTCGGAGGCACGGCCACCTCGAAGCCCTCGAAGTAGGCGCGGGGACCGAACGCCGGACCGTGCAGTCGGTTCATCATCCCGAACGTCTGGCCGTCGGTGCGCTGCTGGTCCTTCGCGACGACCCCCGACGCCGCCAACGCGACCAGCAGTAACACGACCATCCATGATCCTGTCCTCATATCCATCCCTTTCGCCCGAGACAATCAACGTGACGCGTCGATACACGCGACCCGTCTCCTTGATAACCTGTATCCCATTATTATCGGCATGAGAATTGATAATTTTACAAGATTCTGCGATTAATAGCCCTGCAAGTGGCTCCCAAAACCGCCTCCGCCAGATATGCCAATATATGACAACATGTTACAAAGAGCCGCCACGTAGCTGGGCCACCACTTATATTGCACAGTACCGCCCGGATTGTCCATGGCGGCGGAGCCGCCGGGCCGAGCCATCACAACATCCACTGGTCAGGCCAACTATTCAGCTTACGGTCCCGCCATCAGGGTCCGTAGAGGACTTGCACCTTCAAGTCATCGACCGGACGCCATATCCAGCCGAACGGTGCTTACACACCACGCGCCATGCCTGGCGCACAAAGAAAGAGGCCCCGGAAGAATCCGGGGCCCCTCGGTTACGACCGGTGGACCGGTCGATCAGGCTTTCAGGCTAGCGCCACAGGGCCTTGACCTCACCCATGGTCATCGCCTCGTTGGCGATGGCACCATCACCCGATGTGAAATTGAGTTCGTAGGTGCCGCAGCAGTCATCATAGGCGTCGATGACCAGGTAGAACAGGGCATCCACACCCGTGTCGTTCGTGAACGGCATGTTCTCGAACGTGTCCGGGTACACGGCGTCCATGTAGCCGACGCAGTTGACGGGCTCCAAGCAGGCGTCCATCACGCGCAGACTGGCGTCGCAAGTGTGAATGACATCAGCCTGGAAGGTCGAGCCGGCGGGCATGAACACGCCGTAGTAGTCTTCCTGACCGTCGGACAGGTACTGGGTCGGGGTCGGCGGAATGATCACACACGTGCCGGCCGGAGTGTTGTACCCGTCGCAGGTGTCGCCAACGAAGATGCCGGTGCCGGTAACATCGATGACGTCCGCACAGAAGTCGAACGGGATGTACAGCCACGCACTGAAGCTGGCATCGAAGAAGAAGTCGCCGAAGCCATACTCGCCGTCGAGCCACATCCAGATCTCGCCATCCCAGCCACCGGTACCGGTCACGGAACCGCCGGAATCCAAGGTGCCCCAGGAAAGGCCCTCAACAAATTCCTCGCCGCAGCCTGTCGTGGAGTAGAACCAGTCGACATAGCCACCCGCGGGGTGGACCCAGGTGAAGTTCCAATCCCAGCCATCAGCGCTGGCGGGGAACGTGTAATGGAAGACGACCTCGCCGCCGGTCCAGATAAAGTAGCTGGCACCAAAGTAGTCATCCACGTTGCCGACCGCCGGCATGTACATGAACGGGTTGCTGTAGGGATTGGTCAGTTCGGTCAGGCCACTGCAGTCCAGAGCGCCGCGAGAGTTGGACGCCTGGGGATTCTTGATCTCCTTGGTCCCCTTCTGCGCTTCGATCGTAGCAGCGAAAGCCACTCCGGTCATCATCGCAACAACCGCTACCACGGCCATCAGCTTCATCAAGTTACGCATGAACGTTCCCCCTTGCATGGGTTGGGTGGAAGTGCGAGCCTCCCCGTCATGGGGAAAACTCTCAGAAACCTTGAGCTCCATGCCCTACCATCAAAAATTTGTGATGGTTTTGGCCTCTTGAGTGCTACAACTCTAACATATTTCTGCAACACAATGCAATAGCATAATCCAGAAATGACAGTTTTTTTTGTTCTCATTAGACAGTATTGCAATCAATAAAGTTACGATATCGTTGTTGAAGAAGAAAACCAATACGGTGTAAAAGGGTCGTTGATCAGAAATACCCGCGAGTGATCAAAACGTGAGAGCCATGGTCGCCGTGATTACCCGACCGGGCATAAGTACGCCGGGAACCTCCTCGTAGGCACGATCGAAGAGGTTGGTGGCGTCTAGGTTGAACCGCCATGCGGCATACGACCAGGTGGCTCTCAGATCGGCGACCAGGTGTCCGCCACTATCGGCGCGCTCCCGGTATCGCGCCTGGGGCGTCAAGCACAGACGTCGCAGAACGGACACGGTGGCACCGGCCGACAACAGGTGACGGGGCGCCAGGAAATCGTACTTGGCCACGTGATCGGCGGGCAGGCTGCGATCGCGGCTCAGATAGGTGTGGTTAAGGTAGACGATATTGCCGCGGGGGGTCTCCAGCCGATAGGTCTGGGTCCAGCCCCGAACCTCTCCGGTGGCGATGTTCATGACGCGCCAGGGCTCAGCGACGGCAGCGGTGGGCCGCGCCCAGTCGATCAGGTCGTGCTCGTAGCGCGTGAAGTACTCCCAGACCACCGTCCAGGGCCCGCGGCGCACTTCGCCGCCCATGTCCCACGACCAACCGCGTTCCGGCGACAGGGCGGGATCACCCCGGTTGGCGGGATCCTCGTAATGGAGTTCGGTGAAGGTCGGCACGCGGAAGACAGTGCCCGACGAGGCCCGCAGCAGGACGCCGCCGCCCAGCTCGAGACTCGCGGCCGCCGACCGCGAAAAGGTGGGCTCGAGGATGGACCAGGCGTCCAGCCGGGCGCCCAGGCTCCAGCGCAGGGGCAGGTGACGACCCGAGACCTCCCATGACGCGGATGCCCGCCGGCGCTCGTGATCGCCCAGGGCCGGTCCCGCCGTTCCCCCGCGGATGCCGTCGCTGCGGATGTCCTCGTACACGGCCTCGGTTCCGGTGGCCAAGGCGAGACCGTGGCCCAGTTCGACCAGCAGCCGTGTCTCGGCCGCGGCGCGGCGCGTCACGTGGTCGTTTCGATAGAGGTCGGGATCATCCCTGATAAGAGTGAAGCGGTCGCGATGGCGGCGGCCGCCGAGCCGTTGCTCGAGAACGACTGCATCGGAGAGATCGGCGCGCAGCTTGATGCCGGCGAACAGGGTCTGCGTGTGTTCGAACGACGGAAAGGGCGCGTAGAAGTCCAGGGCGCCGAACTCGCGGTTTGCGTATCCGGCCAGCAGATCCAGCTCGCCCCAACCCGTGCGGCCGGTGGCGTGCGTGGAAGCGTGCCAATGTTCGACGTCGGTGTCGACGCGGTCTCCGTCGGTGCGGAACCAGCCGCCCGAGAGCCAGGCCCGACCGTCCAGGCCCAGGCCGGTGACGGCGCCGCTCTCCAGCCGGCCGTCGGCGTAACGCGTCCCGGCGTCGCCGCCCCCGAGCGCGAGCGCGCCGCCCCGGGTCGGGGCCGGAGCGCGGGGCATCACGTTGACCACGCCGCCGAAGGCGTTGGCCCCGTACAGGGCGGAGCCGTGGCCCCGGAGAACCTCCAGACGCGCCACGTCCGCCAGACCGAGAGGCAGATCGAGGTTGTGGTGGCCGGTCTGGGAATCGCCCACATCCCAGCCGTCGAGCAGCACCTGCACCTGCTCGAAAGAGGAACCGCGGATACTCAGGTCGGCCTGCGTGCCGTACTGCTGGCGCTGGTTCACCTCGACGGCGGGCAGGGTGGCGAGCAGTTCCGCGGCCGAGCGGACGGGCGCGGCGGCGGCGGGATCGGCCGCGGCCACTGGACGCAGGAGGCCGGGCAGAGCCGTCGGCACACGCGAGCCGAGAACGATCACGGGCTCGGTGAGCCAGACGGTATCGCCGTCGGCGACGACGAAACGTTCGGCCCGGACACCGCCGGCGAAAGCCACGCACGCCAGCGTCAACAACATGCAAGACGGTCTCATCATCGGACTACCTCAATGGGCCGCGGCCTTGCCCTTGGGCTTGGCGTGCCAGACACGGGTGGCCAGGATCAGCCCCAGGGCCGCCAGCGGCACCATGGCGATGGGCCAGGCCTTCCAGTTAGCCGGATCAGTGGCCGGACCGATGATCTGACCCGCGGCATCCAGCTGCTCCTTGGGCAGCACGATGGCGTAGGTGAAGGACATCACCCCGGTGCCCAGGTACACGAAGCCGTCGATGATGCCCACGGCGATGCCCGTGTTCTTCGACCCGCCGAAGTCCATGCTGGCGGTGCCCGACAGCATGCCGTGCACGCCGATCACGGCCATGGACATGATCAGCACCAGCCAGCCCACGTAGGGTTGCTGGTAGGTGAAGACCAGCATCAGCGAGCCCACCAGCATCGTGCCGTAGAGGAAAGCCGCCACGGGGCCTCGCCGCGACTGGAAGAGATGGTCGCTGATGGTGCCCGCCACCACGCCGCCCAGGATACCGGCGATGCAGAGCATCAGGCCCCAGTTCTCGTAGACGAAGCTGCTCTTGAGTCCGAGCAGCGTGTCGGTCTGCTTGGCGAAGGTGCGGAACCACTGCATGATCGCCTGGCGCAGGAAGCCGCTGCAGAACTCGATCAACGCGATGGTGACGATGATGGGGTTGGTCATCATCATCTTGAAGACCGTGACCGCGCTCTTGCGCGGCCCCTCGTCGCCAGAGGTGGCGTCGGCCGTGTTGAAGTCCTCCTGCCCCGCCTCGCTGGGCTTGTTGCGCACCACGAAGAAGTCGATGATCCAGAAGAGCGTCAGCAACAACGCCGGCATCAGGAAGACCCAGGCCAGGCCCATGTCCTGCAGGATCATGTAGCCCAGATCAAAGGCGAAGTAGATGCCCAATGAGATCAGGATGCCGAAGATGGCCCCGAAGACGCCGCGTTCGCGCACGTGGAACCACGACGAGTTCACCTTGACGATGGCCACCGCGCCGAAGCTCTGGAAGTACATGTTCACGGCGTAGAGGATCGAGAAGACCATCACGAAGTTGGTCGCGAGGAAGCCGGAGGCGGGGCCGTCGTGCAGCAGTGAGAGCGACGCCAGGCCCATCAGGGCGTTGGCGACCGCCGCACCCGCGGCGCCGATCAGGATGGCGAAGCGCCCGCCCAGCTTGTCGGTCAGCGGCCCGTTGATCAGGAAGGAGAAGCCGTAGACGATGGTGCCCACGCCGAAGATCACACCAAAAGCCTCGTTGCCCATCATGGCGCCGCCGTCGCCGCCGGATAGGTTCTCGAAGGCGAACTTGCTCACCTTGAGGTTGTAGCGCCCCATATAAAGGAAGGCGTAGGTGAGCCCCAGGGGCAGCCAGTTCATGACGCGGCGCCGCTTGAAATCCTTGTCGTGCCCCACTTCGACCGTCGGCAGGCGGTAGAAGACGAAGACCACCACAATCAGCAGCAGCAGCACTGGCGTGAATTTCTCCAGCCAGTCGGGGGCGATGTCGTAGTAGGTGTCCGAGATGAAGCGCAGGGCATCCATGATGCGGTCGAGCATGTCTTCGTTCTCCTGGTCTCCGCCGAAATGACGGGGCTGCGTTCAAGATGCGACCGGCTGTTCACGATACGCGTTTCCCGTCTCGCGATCCAGCCGGAATTCTCAGCGTATGCCGTGTTCTTCCTTGTAAGCCGCCCAGTTCTCCTTGAGCTGCTCGAAAGCCTCGAGATCCGGACAGAGCAGGAAGGGATTATGGACGCGTTCGTAGGCCAGGGTCGAGTGCGGCATCTCCCCCTCGCCGCCGTAATAGTCGTGACCGGGGAGCACCACGCTATCGCCGGACAGCTCGAGGATACGGTGCAGGGACGTCCATTCCGCCGCGGCCGAGGAACCGGGGAAGAACGGGCCGGTGCCGCCCACCTTGCCACAGAAGAGCAGGTCCCCGGTGGCCAGGAAGTCCGCGAATAACCAGCAGAGGTGATCCGGCGCGTGTCCGGGCGTTTCGAGGACGACCAGGTCTTGCGTGCCCAGGCGGCACGATGCCGTGGCGACGGTCGCACCCGTCAGAGCCGCGAGGCGATCGAGGCCGCCCACGTGGTCCGCGTGACCGTGGGTGATCAGGATGTACTTGAGTTCGAGTCCCGCCTCACGCACGGCGGCGGCCAACTCGTCGGGCCCGTAACCGGGATCCACGACCGCCGCCTCGCCGCTGGCGCGGTCGCCGAAGATGTAGCTGAAATTACGGTCTCCCCCCAGCTGCAGCTGCTGCACGATGACGTCGCCGCGCGACAAGTCGTTGATGATCATGCCCTGGTCTTCCTCCCGTTTCAGATGCCCACGATCAGGCCCAGGGACACGCCGACCCAGACATCGCGGTCTTCGGCGGTGAACATGGCCCCCGTGTCCGGATTCTCCAGCAGCGAGGCTTCCGCCCCGTAGAACTCGTAGCGCACGCTCAGGTCGAGCAGCCTGGGCTTGGCGCCGCGGGCGCCCAGGCGCCATTGCACACCGAAGCGGGCCGCGCCGCCCCAGTCTGAAAATTCGCGTACAAACGACCCGCTCTCGTAGACATCGAGATAGCTGTAGTAGAGGGTGCCGCCCCAGCGCAGGGAGCGCATGTAGTAGCCGCCGGCCAGCCCCAGGTAGACGTCGGTTTCCGCGGCCAGAGGCGCGCGCAGCTGGACGCCCAGCTCGAGCGCGTAGTGGGCGGACTTGCCGTTGCCGGTGAGCTCTTCGAAGTCGTCCTGCAGATCGCCGATGCCCACCTGGAAGCCGATGGTGGGCACGAACCAGTCGCGCAACGGATAGCCCACGGCCACGCCCAGTAGCAACATGTCGGTGAAGTAGTCGCCGAAACGCGTAGTGCTGTGCTTGTAGCCAACGTCGACCAGAGTCACCCAGTCGGCGGCGGACAGGGGAAGCGTGGTATCGGGCGGGGCGGGCAACGGCGGCGGCGCCTCGCCCAGGTCCGGCAGGCACGCTTCGGGCCAGAGGGCAGCTGCGCCCGGGACCGGCGGCGCTCCCTCGCCGTCGACCGGCACGCCGCGGTCGAGGCAGTCCCGCCAGGACTCCCACACCGAGTACGGCACGTTGCGCTCGCGCAGTCGCGGGCCGTCGGGGCCGTCGAGATGGAGTCGGGCGACATAACCGCCGGTCGGTGCGATGCGAAAGACGACGAGGCGCAGTTCGGGCACGTCGGGGAACAGTCCCCAGCGAAGAGCTTCGTCGCGACTGAGGGTGTCGCCCACCGCCTCGTGCAAGATCACCGGTTCTGCTGCCTGGACCGCGGACGCTGGCGCGCAGAAGACGATCAGCGAAGCACATGGCACCAACGCCGCGACAAGAATCGCGCGTACCTGCCGTTTCACCGTCGTGAATCCCATGAGCTGCTCCCCTACCGGAATCTGCCGCACCGTAATCTGCCGCTCTTGCCTGGACGCATCCGGTGGTCTAGTGTTGGCGGGACGAAGATCGCATCCTGCTCAAGATAAGGACAGATCATGACCGCACACGGCCCGGATGCCAAGATACTTCCCGTGGACCTGCCCGCGGCAGACGAGTTGCTGCCCATTCTCTGGCAAGTCATCGAGAACTGGCACGAAAAGGAACACCTGGTACAGGGCTGGGACGACGCCCTGCGGATCCTGCCGCCCGAACACGTCGGCTGGGCCGGCCTGGCCGAGCTGCTCCAACTCATCAACACCTTCCAGTGGCACGAGGAGGACCGCAGCCGCGCCCACGACGACGACAGCGACGTCCTCGCCGCGGTCAAGCACTCCATCGACGAATCGAACGCGCGCCGCGTCAAGACCATCGAGCTCTTCGACAGCCAGATCATGCTGGTGCTGGCCTCCGCGTCTTTGCCCCTGGAATCCGCGCCGCTGCACTCCGAATCGCCGGCCAGCATCGTGGACCGGATCACCGTGCTCGCCCTCAAGCTCTACCATATCCGCGAGGAACTCTCCACCGCCGGCGGCACCATCGACGAGGCCATCCTCCATTCGCGCCTCGAGAGCCTCAAGGAGCAGATGGACGACCTGGCCGGCTGCCTGGACAGCCTGTTCCTGGATATCGCCGCCGGCTTGCGCAGCATCAAGCTCTACAAGCAGGTAAAGGTCTACAAGGATCCCGCCACCGGGCGCTACCGGTCGGGACTGGAGGACTGAACGGCTTATTATACAGTGGTGGAGCGGTGGGATAGAGGGCGGTTAGCTTCCCCATTCCCCTGTCGCCCGCAAAGGAAAGCCATGCTGAACGACTTCGACCGCCTGCAGGAACGCATCGGCGAACTGGGCAACCACCACCGCAAGTTCACCCACTTCATTTCCCTGCACAAGGATCTGCTCACCGAACGTCTCGAGGAATCCGGCGCCATCGACGAGGTCCATTTCTGGTCCTCGGCCCCTGACATCACCCTGGAGATGGACCTGGTCTGCGAAATGGGCCTCGACGAATCGGAGCAGCTCAATTTTCTCGGCTGTTTTTTCGCTTTCCAGTTGCTCAATCTGAACGTCCGCGCCGTGGACGTGTTGCGGCTCGGCCTCTCCTCCGGGTCCGACCGTTTCGGCGTCTACCGCGATTTCATGCTGCAGATGGGCCGTGACCTGCGTCGGTTGACCGGCGCCTACATGTCCAAGCTGCTCAGCCTCTTTCTCGCGGCGGACGAACAGCCCGACTTCGTGATCTGCGGCGTCGGCACCCGGGCCGACCAGGACGATTTCGATCTCGGCATCATCGACGACGGCAGCGACCGGCGCGACGCCTTCAACCACGCCCTCGGCAGACTGCAGCGGGAGATGCTGCGCCGCGCCATCCCGCTGCATCTGCACCTTTCCGAGCATGTGGGCGAACAGAGCTTCTCCGCCTCCATCCCCGAATACATCAAGCTGCTCAAGGGCGAGATCCAGGACTTCATCATCATCACCGAGATGCTCGGCGCCAGGCACATCGTCGGCAGCAAGGACCTGTTCGAGGAGTACACCGCCCAGGTTACCGACCGCTATTATTGCGACCCCGAAGGCGACAACCGTTATCACGAGGGCTACCTGCGGGGCATGATGGGTGAGATCCGCGCCCTGTTGCTGCGCAAGCTCCCCAGCGACAGTCTCCACCCCAAGCGAGACGCCCTGCGCATCATCAAAGGGCTCCTCGCCGCCAAGAAGACCGTGCTCGGCATCAAGGAAGTCAATGCCTGGCGCATCCTTGAGGAGCTGATGGCCCGGGACCCGGGCAACCTACAGACCTACACCGACCTGGAGGACGCCCTCTCCTTCATCGAGGTTTTCCGCTTCCTCTATCAGTTGCTGGAGGTGCAGGAAGAGGAGATCCTGCTCAAGGAGGCCGGCTCGCGCGCCCAGCTCGAATCGGTGGCCGACCTGATGGGCTACCGGGACACCGGCGTGGTCCGTGGCTACGACCATCTGCTCATTCACTACCACGAGCACGTGCAAACCGTTCGCGCCGCCGCCAGAAAGCTACAGGACGACTTGTTGCATCACCTCGAGGAGATCAGCGTTTTCTCGAGTTTTCTGCGCGACCGGAACACCAACCTGGCGAGCTGGCGGAAAAAGAAGAACATCGCCACCGAGTTCGTCATGGCGTTGCGTTTCTTCCGCGGCACCCGGTTCTGGGACGACGTCATGACCCCTATCGAGCAGCACCGTGAGCTGCTGCACGAGTTCGTCGACGACTTCGAGGTGCTCGCCACGGAAGACCGCCTACAACTGGTACAGCGATACGCCAAGTGGGGCGAGGTCACCAGCCTCGTGGTCCTGCGGTTGCTGGTGCTGCTGCACCAGCAGCGCAGCTACGAGAACGCCGACGCCCTGTTCAACGATTTGAGCAGCGTCTTCGTCACCCGCATCAGCCAGGTGCCGGACGTGATTTCCCGCATGACGGCCGTATTCGAAAACTATCCCAAACTGATGAACGATTTCCTGGCGGGGCTGCACGATGACGACCGCGAACGATTCACGCGGATCTTCGAGGACGAGGTCTGGAACGAGGAGGTGGAGGAGCTGCGCAAGAATCTACTCTACTTCTGCAAGCTCCACTGCTCGTCCAGCCATTACTTCAAGCGCTTCCTGCAACGCACCGTCGACAGGTACGCCGAATACGTCCGCCACCTGCACGAACCCGCACGGCTCAAGGTCATCGCCAAGGGGATCTTCGCCCGCGTCGATACCTTCCCCACCTTCGCCCGCAAAAAAGAGGAACTGGGGAGCTATTACGATCTGGAATTCCTGCGCATCGGCCTGGAATGCCGGGAGGGCGCGCCCAGCGAGCAGATCAACGCCGAATTCACCGAGTTCGTCGACACCTACCTCGAATCGCTCTTCGACATCTGCAAGCAGGAGGTGAGATCACAAGCCGAGATGTGGGTGCGCACACGTGACCTGCTGGCCATCTATGCCGCCGGCGGCCACGGCCGCAAGCTCGCTTTCGACGACGACTACGATCTGATCATCCTGCTCAATTCCGACGATCCGGAGATCCGCAACTACTGCGGCAGGATCCTGACCCGCATGAACAGCGAGATCATCAAGCGCGGCACCATGCCCCAGTACCGCTTCGCGGAGCGCTTCGGCAATTACGTCACCACTTTCACGGAGCTGAAGGATCTGTTCGAGGCGCCGGACGAGGTGACCTTTATCGACATGTCCCAGCTCATGGGCGCACGTAAGATCGTCGGCAGCAAGAAGTTCGAGGTTGAACTCTACCATCGGATCATCCGCCCCCATATCCTCGACCATCAGGACAGTTTCGTGCGCCAGATCGCCGACGAGATTCGGTCCCGTCACCAGGCGGTGGATCAGGGCGTCATCTCGGCGCTGGATATCAAGGAGACCAAGGGCGGCTTGCGGGATATCGAATTGATGCTGCTGATCCTCATGGCCAGGTCCGATCTCTGGCGTCCGGTCACCCAGGAACTGTACACACCCCTGGCGGAGCGCCTACCGCACCGGGCCTACGATCTGGACCAGATGTTCGGGTCCTTCCGCTACCTGAAGCACGTGCGTGACATATACCGTCTGGCCGTCGCCGCCGAGGACAACCTCCTGCCCGAGGAGCTCGGCTACCTGGCCCATATCCTTGATTACTGCGAAGATGCCGACTGTGAGAAGGGACGCCAGCAACTGGTCGACGAGTTGCTCGCCCGCACCCAGCAGGTCTCGAACATCGTCTACTCTCTGCTGGACGAGCTACAGATCTAAGGTACCAGTTCCTGAGCCGCTTCGACGCCGGCCTTGAAGGCGCTCAGGTTCAGTTCCTCGGTGCCCTTGGGCACCCGCGCGAGGATGGCCGCTTCGACCGCCTCCCGGGTGACCACCTTGGCCAGCTCGGTAATGACTCCCAAAGCGACGATGTTCGCCACCAGCACCTTGCCCACCTTCTCGCGGGCGATTTCGATGATGGGGACCCGGTAGACCTTGAAGCCGCCCTCGGGGATTTCGGAACAGGCATCCGCGTCCACGAGCAGGATACCGTCGTCCTTGAGATCGGCGTGGTACTTGTTCACCGACTCCTGGGTCAGAGCCAGCAGCAGATCGATGTTCACCGCCTTGGGATAGTCGATGTCCTCGTCCGAGATGATGACCTCGGAGCGACTGGCGCCGCCGCGCGCCTCGGGACCGTAGGACTGGCTCTGGGTGGCGTTCTTGTCGTCGTAGATGGCTGCCGCCTCGGCAAGCACCTTGCCGGCGAGCACGAGCCCCTGGCCGCCCTCACCGCTCAACCGGACCTCGTAGCGGAAACTCATGCCGACCCTCCCAGCTTTGCAATGAGCTTTTTGTACTCAGCCGTGTACTCGGGCTTCTCGATGTCGGTGAGGACGCCGGTGACGATCTTGTCCTCCAGCTCCTCCTTCGTCATCGTGGCCGCCTTCTTCACCGGCACCGATCTTTCGTGAAGGTCCTCGATCATCTGTACGGGGGTACGCATGCTGTTGCGTCGCCCGAAAACGGTGGGACAGGGAGACATCGCCTCGACCACGGACAGGCCTTTCTTGAGCAAGGCCTTCTCGATGTACTTCGAGAGCTGGACCGCCCCGTAGGCCGTGCCGCGCGCCACGAAGGACGCGCCCGCGGCCTCGGCCAACCCGCTGATGTTGAACGACGCTTCGATGTTGCCGAACGAGGCGGTGCTGGCCCGCTTGCCCACGGGCGTCGTGGGACTGACCTGGCCGCCGGTCATGCCGTAGATGGTGTTGTTCAGCAGGACGACCGTCAGATCGATGTTCCGCCGCGCGGCGTGGATGTAGTGGTTGCCGCCGATCGCGGTGGCGTCGCCATCGCCGGTGATCACGACCACGTGCAGATCGGGATTGGCCATCTTGACGCCGGTGGCGAACGGGATGGCCCGGCCGTGGGTAGTGTGCAGGGTATTGAAATCAACGTACCCCGGCATGCGGCTCGAACAGCCGATACCCGAGACCATCACCATGTCGTCCCGGTTCCAGCCCACGCGATCGACAGCCCGCAGGATCGACTTCATGACGATGCCGTGCCCGCAGCCCGGGCACCAGATGAGGGGAAACTTCGGGCCCCGCATATAGGGTGTATAATCGAAGCTCTCCATCACTTCACCGCCTTCTCGATGGCAGTCAGGATTTCAGGCGGGCTGATCGGTTCACCGTTGATCTTGTTCACCTTGATCACCTCGGCTTGCCCGGCGACCGCCCACTCGACCTCGTGCGCGAGCTGGCCGAGGTTCATCTCCGGCACGATGATGCATCTGACCTTTTCACCCAAGGCGCGAACTTCCCGGTCGGGGAACGGCCACATGGTGCGTGGCCGCAGGAAGCATACCTTGAGACCCTTCTCCTGGGCCATCTGCATGGCCCGCTTGGCCGAACGCGCGGTTGAGCCGTAGGCGAAGATGCCGATCTCGGCGCCATCGTCACCGACCTGCTCCACTTCGATGATCTCGTCGCGGTAACGCTCCAGCTTGCGGTTGAGCCGGAGCATCTGCTTTTCGATCTCCACCGGGTCGTTGGTGGGGAAACCGGTCTCGTCGTGGCACAGCCCGGTGACATGGAACCGATAGCCGGTACCGAAGGTGGCCATCTCGGGAATGTCGTCGTCGGTGTGCCGGTATGGGAGGTAATCCTCCGGCGGCACGGTCGGTTTGTGCCGCTCGTAGATCTCCAGTTCAGAGTACTCCGGGATCCGGATCTTCTCGCTGATGTGCCCCACGGTCTCGTCCAGCAACAGGATGACGGGGATCCGGTACTTCTCGGTGAGGCTGAAGGCGCGCACCGTGAGGTCGATGGTCTCGGCCACGCTCTGCGGACAGAGGACGATGATCGGATGGTCGCCGTGAGTTCCCCAGCGCGCCTGCATGACGTCCGACTGCTGGGGCATCGTCGGCAGCCCGGTGCTCGGCCCACCCCGCATGACGTTGACGATAACGCACGGAACCTCGGTGATGCAGGCGTAGCCGATGTTCTCCTGCTTCAGGGAAAATCCCGGGCCGCTGGTGGCGGTCATGGATTTGGATCCCGCCAGGGAGGCGCCGATCACCGCACCCATGGCGGAGATCTCGTCCTCCATCTGGATGAACTTGCCGCCGCCGGCGGGCAGCTTGGTCGACAGCTCCTCGGCGATCTCGGAAGACGGCGTGATGGGATAACCGGCGAAGAACTCGAGCCCGGCCGCGAGCGCCGCCTCGGCGCACGCCTCGTTGCCGGTCATGACCCGAACTCTGTCATCTCTCTTGGTAACTGGCATTGACCAGGATCCTTTCCGCGATCACTTCACGGTGATGGCAAAATCGGGGCAGCGATAGTCGCAGAGCTGACACCTGTTGCAGGGATCGAGATTGACAACGACCGCGACACCATTCTCGAGCGCCAGTACGTCCTGGGGACAGTATTCGACACAGATGTTGCAGCCCTTGCACCACACCGTGTTGATCTCGATCACAGGAGGGGCTTCCTGTTCTGTTTTCTTGCTCACTTGGATCTCCTGTCGAAGCCACCTGCCGGTTGCCGCGCTTCAGCGTGATCCGGGCTCCTCGAAAGCCCGCTGATCTCGCGCAAATATAGTGCCTTGGACTCGATACGAGCAAGAAAGTCGCCTCAATTAGAACGGGAAATATGGCAGGAAAAATCAGGCGCACAGTTCACTGGGCGCGTACGTCCGGGGAGGCATGATAGTGGACTGAAGAACCGGCTCGCTACTTGTCGCCGTCACCTGTACAGATTCTTGACCCCGCCCCAGCTCCGGCTCTCCGCCGGCGTGATGCCCAGGGGCGTGATCCGCACCGAACAGCCCGACAGGAACTGAGGGTCCTCCCCGCAGATCTCCACGGACGACATGGCGGCCGCGCCCATGAAGAACGGTCCCGTCGGCTGGTAGATCCAGGTGAAGGTGAGCGTGGCGATGTGGATGATATCCGTCGGGAGGCAGTCCGGGGCGCTGGTGCGCACACCGAGAATCGGATCGCCCTCGTGGACGAGCGAGGCGGAGATCAGATCGGACTCGACCATGTAGGCTGGCGAACCGCCGCAGCAGCTCTGCAGGACGGCCCAGTCGACGGCTGAGAAGTCCCAGGGCAGGGGTTCGACCGCGCCGGGGCCGGCGAGAATGACGTACAGTTCGAAGTCGCTGTCGAAATCGACCTCGGCCTCGCCGAGGTAGGCGTCCGGCGCCGCGGAGAGACCGAGTACGCTGTACTCCCCCTGCGCCGTGGCGAAACCGGCGTAGAGCGAGAGCGACAGGACGCAGGCGAACACGAGAGCAAGGCTGCGCAGACGAGGCATGGATCATCCTCCAGGTCCGGTCGGGGGCCGACGCCGGTCGGGTCATGCGTGCGAGCAATCCCCGACAATAAAGGTATGTGTTCGCGGGACTGCAACCCCTTGGCGGCTGAATCGATGCAGCGACGTCAGCCGGGCGGGGCCTGGTAGAAGAAGACGGCTTGATCTCCCTCGCCACGGACGTTGAGGGCCCGGGCGCGCTGTTCGAACTCGGCCAGCCGGCCGCTGTCGAACAGGGACCGGGCGGGATTTGACGCCACCGACCGTGGATCGCGCAGGGGCACATCCTGGCGGTATTGCTCGCTGCCCCAGAACTGGAAGCCGGTGGAATCGTGCAGCAGACGGCGGCGCTGGAAACCCGCGGCGCTCGCGAGACGGTCCAGACTCTTGCAGGTGTGCAGGTAGAGATGCCGCGGCGCGTCGAGCTGGACCCAGTCGACGCCGTACTCGCGCCAGGCGGCGCTGTCGGTCACGGGGATGCGGATCAACAGCCAGCCGCCGGGTCGAACCAGGCGCTGCAGGTGCCCGAAGACGTCCTGCTGGTCGGGCATGTGCTCCAGGGAATGATGCAGCATGACCAGGTCGTGCGTTGCGGCGTGATCGGCCAGGCCACAGCGGTGGATCAGCAACCCGCCGCCGTGGTCGAGATCCGCCGCGAGGAAGGGATCGATCCCCTGCAGGTCGCGGAAACCGTCGCTACGGAGCTCCTGCAGCAACTCCCCCGCGCCGCAGCCCACGTCCAGGATCGAGGCCTCGAAACCCAGGCCCATCCAGGCCATCCACTCGAGTTGCGGCGTGGTGCCGAGCAGGCGCAGGAGCACCGCGCCCAGGGGATCGCCGCCGCGCAGCCGGGCCCTGGCCCGACACCGTTTGAGCCGGTCCCGCAGACCGTTCCAGCGCGCAGGGCCGTTCTTGGCATAGGAGTAGTAGTCGGACGGGTAGTAGGACGACAGGTCGGTGGACGGATGGACGAGCTGGACGCAGCCGCAGCCGGCGCATTCCAGATAGGTGAAGGTGTCGCGCAGGCCGAACATCATCTCGCGGACCTCGTGCAGGCGGTTGCCCTCGACGTTGCTGCAGATGCTGCAGATGGCGCTGGCCGTGTTCAACCCAGCCCCTCCAGCAGCTCGCACGCTCGCACGAGATCGGCGGCCGTGGTGACCTTCCAGTTGGTCTCGTCCCCCGGCACGATCACCGGCGGCTCGCCCCGGGCCGCGAGCAGACCGCCGTCGTCGGTGAAGGACGCGTCCTCAGCCGCGGCCCAGGCGTGCACGTCGTACAACAGCGCCCAACGGAAGACCTGCGGCGTCTGCACGGCGAACAGGGTGTCGCGGTCCAGATAGGCCACCGCGCCGTCGGCTGCGGTGCGGGAAGCCACGATCGTGTCGGCGACCGGAACACCAGGGACGGCGCCGCCGCTCGCGCCGGCGGCTTCGTACAGGCGGCCCAGCAGCTCCGCCTTGACGAACGGGCGGGCCGCGTCATGGACGGCGACAAGATCGTCGTCACCGGGATCCTCGCCTGCGCGCAGAACCTCCAACGCACTACAGGTCGACGCCGTGCGCGTAGGGCCGGGATCGGCGAAGCGGACCGCGGGTCGGTCCGGCAGGGCCGTGCCGACCGTCTCGCGCCAGGCCTCGGCGCAGGTCACCGTCAGACTGGTCACGGCGGGGTGGGCGGCCAGGGCACGGGCACTCCAGCCCAGCAGGATGCGGCCCGCAGCCACGGCGAACTGCTTGGGCGGCGCGCCCTCGGCGCGGCGGGCGCGCGACCCGCTACCGCCGGCGAGGATGATCAGATGCAGGGGTGCCGGCGCGACGGTCATGCCTTCCCCTCCCCGGCGGCGCGCGCACGGCTCAGGGCCAGGGCCACGGCTTCGTCGACGGTGGCGGCCACGACCACGGCCAGGCCCTGCTCGGTCTTGCGGTTGCGCTTGGCGCGCGCGACCACCGCCCGCTTGAACCCGTGCCGCTTCGCCTCGCGCAGACGACCGGGACGATCGCCGACGCCGCGCACGTCCCCGGTCAGGCCGACCTCGCCGAGCACCAGGGTGTCGACCGGCACCGGGATCTCGCGCAGCGAGGAGGCCAGGGCGGTGATGATGGCCAGGTCCGCGCCGGGATCCTCCAGACGCGCGCCGCCGGCCACCTTGACGAAGATGTCGCAGCCGGCCAGGTCCAGTCCCGCGCGCTTCTCGAGGATGGCCGCCAGCAGCGCCACGCGCTTGCTGTCCACGCCCTGGACCACCCGCTGGGGCGTGCCGTAACGCGAGGGCGACACGAGGGCCTGCACCTCCACCAGGAAGGTGCGCGACCCGTTGCGCACGGCGCACACGGCCGAGCCCGGCTCCTTGCCGCGGCGACCGCTCAAAAAGAGGGCCCCCGCCTCATCCACCGGTACCAGGCCATCGCTCCGCATCTCCAGGATGGCCAGTTCTCCGGTGGCGCCGAAGCGGTTCTTCACCGCGCGCACCATGCGCACGGCGCCGCCGTCGCTGCCCTCGAAGTAGAGCACCGTATCGACCATGTGCTCGAGCAGCTTGGGCCCGGCCAGGTCGCCGCTCTTGGTGACGTGTCCGACCAGAAACACGGGACGGCCTGAAGTGCGCGCGTAATCGGCAAGCACGCCGCCGCAGTAGCGGATCTGGCTGACGCTGCCGGGGAAGGCGTCGATCTCGCTGCTGTGCAGGGTCTGGATGGAATCCGCGATGATCACGCACGGGCCTTCGTGAGCCGCGCGATCGTCATAGAGGGCGGCCAGCAATTTCTCCAGGTCGACTTCGTTCAGGATGTGAAAGCCCTCGGTCGTCTTGGGGTCGAAGCCGAGCCGCTCGGCGCGCATGCGAATCTGCGCAGGCGATTCCTCCCCGGCCACGTAGAGCACGCGCACACCCTGCCCCATCCAGCTCAGCGCCAGACCGGTCAGCAGGGTGGACTTGCCCACGCCGGGCTCGCCGCCGAGCAGGACCACCGAGCCGGTCACCAGTCCGCCGCCGAGGACGCGGGCGATCTCCGCCGGTTCCACCGCCAGACGCTCCTGGTTCGCCGAGGTGACTTCGGCCAGGGAAAGGGGACGCAGCAGGTCGCCGCCGCCGGACGACACCGGACGCGCGCGGCCGAAACCGGCGCCGCGGCCTTTGCCTTCGGCCTTGCCGAGCTTGAACTCGGTCAGGGAATTCCACTCCCCGCACTGGGGGCAGCGTCCTAGCCAGCGGACTTCCTCGTGCCCGCAATTGCCGCAGACGTAGCGTGTAACTGTCTTGGCCATGGATCGCCTTCCGGTTGGAACCCGTGGAGGATAGCGGTAATTCGGCGGGAGGTCAAAGGGGGTGCGGTCCGGAGAGCAAGAATCGCGCACGGGGATTGCATCCGCTGCGACCCGGTGGCTTGACGAAGGGGTATAACTTGAGTTATACTGACAGCATGAAGACAGCCATCTCCCTACCGGATCACCTTTTCGAGGACGCCGAGCAGTTGGCCCGGCACCTCGGGATCAGCCGCAGCGAGCTCTATCAGCGCGCCGTGGCCGCGTATCTCGAGCGGGAGGGGCAACAGGCGATTACGGATGCGCTCAACGCCGTCTACGGGGATGACCCGGAGTCCAGTCGGCTCGACCCGGCATGGGCCGCCGCTCAGAGCGCTTCACTGGAGCATGAGGAGTGGTGATCGGACGCGGTGACGTGTGGTGGGCGAACTTACCTCCACCCAGCGGTTCGGGTCCCGGTTTCCGCCGTCCCGCCGTCGTGGTTTCCGCGAACTCCTTTAATCGCAGCGGGATCGGCACGATCATCTTGGTCATTCTGACGACGAACATGTCACGAGCGGACGCACCAGGGAATGTACGCTTGAACCGTCGGGATACCGGCCTGACACGCAACTCGGTAGCGAACGTGACCCAACTCGTGACCCTCGACAAACACAGGTTGATCGAAAAGGTCAAACGCCTCCCCCACCCCACCATGGCCAAGCTCGACTCCGGCCTACGCCAGGCCCTCTCTCTGAAGTGTTGAAAGGGCGACCCGGATGAGAAGACACCCTCTGACCGGATGCGTGGCGCGTCGTATCCGGTCAGAGGGTGTCTTCTCATCCGGCTCCCGCGTTTTCACCGCGTCAGCAGCATCTTCCTTTCATCCACCACATCGTCTGCAACGAAGCGGTAGAGGTAGAGTCCACTGGCCAGGGCGCGCCCGGCGGCGTCGCGACCGTCCCAGGCCACCTGGTGCCGACCGGCGGGCAGCGTGCGGCCGTCCAGCAGCCGCCGGACCTCGCGGCCGCGCAGGTCGAAGATCGAGAGTCGCGGCACCTGGGTGTGCGACAGCTCGAAGGCGATCACCGTGCGCGGGTTGAAGGGGTTGGGCGCGTTGCCCAGCAACCGCGTGACGCGCGGCGTGTCGTCGCCGACCGCGGTTATCGTCTGGGGCATGGTGATGTTCAGGCCCCAGCTGTTGAGCGTGCCCGTGTCGGCGCCCACGTTGTCCGAGACGAAGAGGGTCCAGTCGCCGAGCGGGCTCTCGCCCAGGAAGTCCAGCAGCTCGCCCGGACCGTCCACGGTGAGCGTCTCGCCGTAGGTGCCGAGGATGTCGTCGTCCATGCTGCCCGAGCGGTCGTGCAGGCGCACGGTGGTGCCCTCGGGCGAGGTCAGCTCGACGATCAGGTCGCCGATCCAGGTGTGGGTGATGTCGATCGGCACCGTCACCTCCGAGACCTCACCGTCGTCGGTGACGGTGATGATGGAAGTGATGCCTGTCGGCGAGTTGTCGGGGATGGACTGGGGCGTCGTCTGGACGTACTCGACGGTCCAGGTCGTGTACAGCTCGAAGTCCTGGTAGACGTGCTCTCCCTCGCCGACGGTGATCATCTCGAGCACGGTGGCGTGGTCCACCGCGCTGACGATCACGGTGTAGGTGCCCGCATAGAGGTTGTCGAGCGTGTACTGGCCGTCGGGACCGGTGACGTACGAGTGGCCCGGGCCGGCGCTGACGGTCGCGCCCGCGAGCTGGATGATCATGTCTTCGACGACCTCGTAGACCGTCCCCGAGATCGACGCGGTCGCCTCCCCCTCGTCTGCCATGAGGAAGGCTGCGGTGTTCTCCACGAGTTGGCGGGCGCCCGTGGTATCGGCCAGGGCGGCCATGTTGAAGCAGTAGTTGACGACCTGGGCCGATTGAGGCGCGGGATTGTCGTCGTAGACGATCACGCCGCCGGCACCGCTGTAGCTGGCGGTTTCCAGGACCACGTAGGCGTCGGGGGTGGGATCCATGGCGTCCTCGTCGCCGTAACCGGAGTAATTGATGGCCAGCGTGGACGGAAGGGCGTGGGGCAGGTTGAGCAGCGGGTGTCCACCCATGCCCGTGACGACCTGCAGGTCGCCGGCGCTGTCGCTGCGCCAGTCGGCAACGTGCAGCACGTCGGTCGCGAAATCAGGATAGCCGGGACTGGCCTCGGCGTCGTAGCCCACCTCGCCGCCTTCGACCAGCAGCTTGCCGCCGGCCAGGACCCAGTCCCGCACGAGCGTGCGCAGTCCCGCGTCGGCCACCGGCGTGGTGTTGTCGCCGCAGGAGAGCACCGCGAACTGCATGTTGTCGAAGTCCGTGGCCTGCAGCGCAGCGGCGTCCACCGTGGTGATCACATAGCCGGCCGCGGTCAACCAGCGTTCGATGTCGCCGGGCGAAGCCTTGTGCATACCGACGTGCGGCGGCACCAGCTTCTTGTCGGGACTGAACTTGGGATCGTCAGCCTTGGCGGCGGAGTCGTCGATGACCAGGGCCACGCCCAGGGCATCGATGACGGTGAAGGCGTACGGACCGATCACGACCTCGTTGGGCACGGCGGCGGTGTCGGTCACGCGCACCGAGTAGGTGAAGACGTCGTCGATCTGCACCTGCTCCACGGGCACCGGGAAGTCCGCCGCGTAGAGGTCGCCGCCCTGGTGGAGCAGCGGGAAGTCGGGCTGCGGTACGCCGTCGTGATCGAAGGTCACGGTGACCGAGGCGATACCCATGTTGTCGCCGGCGGTGACGTTCACCGTGGCGGGCCAGGTCAGCAGCGGCTGATCGCCCAGGGGCTGATGCGAGACGACTGGGTCGGTGACGTCCGGTCCCACGTGGAAGGCGATGGCCTCGGCGGGAGCGCCGGCGGGCAAGGTGATCGTGATGCCCAGCACGTCGCCGGCGGACAGGTAGTAGGCCACGTCGCTGCCCGCGGTCTGGCCGGGGATCTGCGCCTCGTAGGCGTCGCCGCCCAGGTCTACCAGCGCGACCTCGTTCCAGGCGCCGCTGTCGACGTTCCAGTAGAGTTTCAGCGACGCGGGATCGAGGGCCACGCGGTTGGTGATCGTGCAGGACACGGCGTACGGACCGGACGTGTCCTCGGTGTCGGTCAGCGGCGTGTGCACGATGCTGGCGCCGAAGTAGTGGGCCGCGGCGTGGGCGTCCAGAATGCCCCAGCCGTAGTCGTTGTCGGGGGTCGCGGCCTGCGATGCGGTCTCGCGCATGGCATCGCGCACCTGCATGGGCGTCAGCGAAGGCACGCGCGACAGGACCAGGGAGGCCACGCCGGCGGTCAGGGGTCCGGAGAAGGACGTGCCCGAGGCCGAGGTGTAGGCGTGGTCGTCGCTGGGGCTGGCCACGTGGTTGCCCGAGCCCAGGGCGCAGACGTCCGGCTTGATGCGGCCGTCGTAGCTGGGGCCCGGCGAAGAGAAGTAGGTGTAGCTGCCGCTGAGCTCGACCGCGCCGGCGGCGATCACGCTGTCCCCGTCGGCCGGCGTGATGATGTGGTTCCAGCTCGTGCCCCGCTCGTTGCCGGCGGAGTTGCAGACCACGATGCCCTTGCCCACGGCCAGATCGGCGGCGTTGGTGCAGGCCGCCGTGTTGCCGTCCAGGTCGGCGAAGGTGTACCAGTCCAGATAGCCCAGGGAACTGGTGGCCACGTCGATGCCGAAGGTCTCCAGCCACTCGATGCCGGCGACCCAGTTGTCCTCCTCGATGGGCTGCTCGTCAGCCACATCCTCGGTCTTGGCCAGCACCACCTGGGCGCTGAAGGCCGGTCCCATGTGCCCGCCCGGATCGTTGCCCATGATCGTCGACATGGTCATGGTGCCGTGATTGTGGGCGTCGCTGGGATCGCCCGCCTCGTTCTCCACCACATCGTCGCCGTTCACGAAGTCCCAGCGGTCGATGACCGTGATGGGCGCCAGGGCGTCATGAGTGGTCTTGAAGCCCGTGTCGAGCATGCCGATCAGCACGCCCTCGCCGGTGACGCCCTCGTCGTGCAGGGGCGGCACGTTGATCTGCTCCAGCTCGGCCAGGGTGCCGCCGTAGGCGATGTCCCACCTTGCGGCCTTGCCCGCGCGCAGCTCCTCATTGCGCGCCTCGCGCGCGGCCACGTCGTCCGGGCGCACAGGCAACTCGGGCCGGTGGAACATGTTCACCAGGTCCACCTTCATCACCTGAGGCAGACGGGCGATGATCGCGATCTCGTCCGGCGTGGCGTCGAAGCTGGCGGCGTTGAGCCAGCGGCTCTCGCGACGCAGGTGCGCGCCGGTGGCGGAAACGATGTCCAGGTAGGGTTGGTGCAGGGACAGATCCGTGACATCGACGAGGCGCTCACCCTTGACGGTCGTCATCTTGGCGCGGCGGCGGGCGGCGCGGTCGGACAGGGCATCCTCGGTCCGGTTCAGGGCGGCGGTCAAGTCGTCGCCCGTCAGACCCTTGTCCTGGAAGTAGACCCACACGGCGAGGCGGCCGTCCGCGTCGCGGTGGGGATAGGAGGCGTCGTCGAGAGCGTGCTGCAGATAAGAGGTGACCGTCGGCTGGTCGGCGGCGGAGACCGGCAGAGCCAGGCAAAGCGTCAAGATGAACAGCGCGGCGGTGGAAAGACGGATCTGACGATGCATTACGGGCCTCCCGAAAGGCAGAATTGAGACTTTCGATTGTGGCGGGGGTCGACACCCTAGTATAACACGAAAGATCACCCTGGACTTCGGCTCTCCGAACTTACCGCAACGTTGCCCATCCCCTGCTCCTGCGCTACCATGCCCTCGGATTCCAGCCTACCCGGCGAAAAGGAGCAATCGTGGCCCTGCGCGGTCTCATCAAGTCGATTATCGGCAACGGCCTCATCACACGGCTTGCAACCCGCCGCGGTCCCGCGCGTGTGCTCGTGCTCATGTACCACGACCTGCGCGACGACGACGACTTCGGCAACTGGCTGCGCGTGCGCACCTCGGATTTCGACGCCCAGCTCGCCTGGCTCGGGCGGGTCGGCCGCTTCGTCGCGCCCGACGCCTTGGCCGACCCGGACAGCCTCGATCCCGGTCGCCTGAACGTCCTGCTGACCTTCGACGACGGCTACGTCAACAACCACCGCCTGGCGCTGCCCCTGCTGGCGAAACACCGGGCGCCGGCGCTCTTCTTCGTCTCCACGCGCCACCTGCAGGAACAACGGACGTTCTGGCCGGATGTGGTCATCACCCCGATACAGGCCGGCCGTCTCGAGGCGCTGGACCTGCGCGAGTTCGGTCTGGGCGAACACCGGTTTCGCCCGGTCGATGGGTCCGACCGGTGGGACGACATCCAGAACCTGCTCGTGGCCATCAAGTCCGTGGGCAACGCCGACCAGCCGACGATCGCGGCGCTGCTGTCACATCTGCGGGACCGGTACGCCGACCTGCTGGACGAGCACCTGCCCCGCTTCCGTCCCCTGAACGCGACCGAAGTGCGCGAGATGGCGGAAAGCGGCCTATGCACCTTCGGTTCCCACGGCCACGACCACGACATCCTCACCTACCTGGACGACGCAAAGCTGGACTACAACTTGTGCGAATCCCGCCGATTACTGGAGGAAGCGGCCGGCGCCCCGGTGCGCGACCTGGCCTATCCCAACGGCGACTTCGACGAGCGCGTCACCGCACACGCCGCCGCCGCGGGCTACGAGCGCGCCTATACGACGCAACCGGGTCTGGTACGACGAAAAACGCCGTCCCTGCTGCTGCCCCGCCTGGGCGTGGGTGGCTACGAGTCGCTGTCCGTGCTGCGTTACCTGATCAACCGCCTGTTGCTGGAGGGTTGAGGACTTGGAGATCGTCCGCGCACATGCCGACGAGTTCGACGCCATCGTCGATCTGTTCCGTGCCTACGACTTCGCCCTGAAGGAACGTGCCTGGTTCGACTGGAAACACCTCGAGAACCCCTTTGGCGAGCCGCACCTCTACAAGTTGATCGAGAACGGCGAACTGGACGGCACCGTCGGCCTGCTGGCCCAGCCCTTCCACTACGGCGAGCGCGAGCTGACCGCGGTGCAGGCGGTCGACGGCCTGATGGGCCGCTCCATTCGTGGCAAGGGGTTGTTCAACGACGTGATGGCTTTCGCCGTCGACACACCGCCCGACGGCGTCGCGGGTCCGCGCTTCGGCACCGGCTTCGCCTCGCTGCCCGGCTCCGTGAAGGCCCTGGAGAACGCGGGCTGGCTGAAGCTGGCGAGGTTCCGCGTGCGCAAGGCCCTGCTGTCGGCGCGCGCCCTGCGCAACCTGTCCGGCGGCGCGCTGCTGTCGCGCCTGCTGGCCCCGTTCTGGGGCCTGGTGCGCGCGCAATACTTCGCCGGCGCAACGACGGATCTGGCGGTAATCGAGGTAACGCGCTTCGACGAGGACCTCGACCGCTTCCAGCCCGCCGAACGCGTGGTCGGCGGACGCAGCACCGCCTTCATGAACTGGCGCGTCTTCGACAACCCACGCGACGAGATGCGCGCCTTCACTTTCCGGCTCGACGATCGCCTCGTGGGCTACGCGATCTGCAAGGTCCACCCCAAGACGTGGGAGGTCGTGGAGTTCCGCACCGACCTCCCCGGGCGCGGCGTCGCCGCGGCCTTCCTGAAGCATCTGCACGCTCACCGGCTGGCCGACTCGGTAGATTTCTGGTTGCTGGACGGTTTCTTGCAGGAGGACCGTCTGCCGCGCGGCCTGCTGGAGCGCGGCACGACTGGCGCCATGTTCGTGCACGGGCTCGAGGCGGCGGGACTGCCCGCCGATCCCGGCGCGTGGGCGACCAGCTATCTGGACTCGGACTGGTAAGGAGAAACGACATGAGCGACAAACCGGTCATCGGCCTGGCCCTGGGCAGCGGCGGCGCGCGCGGCACGGCCCACGCCGGGGTCCTGGCTGCCCTGGAGGAAGCGGACCTGTGCCCCGACGTCATCGCCGGCACCAGCATGGGCGCCATCGTCGGCGGTCTCTACGCCGAAACACAGGACGCCGCCCTCACCTGGCGGCGTCTGGAGAGACTGGCTCAGGACCCCGAGTTCCTGGACACCTGGACCCACTTCATCGGCAAGGGCAGCGGCGAGGAGGCGCAGCTCGGTCTCATCCAGGACCTCTTCGACACCGTGGCGCGCAAGTTCATGGCCTTCAAGACGATGACGCGTCCCTCCCTGACCGACGCCGACAAGCTGCGCAATCCCCTGTTGCACATGTTCACCGCGCGCGATTTCTCGGAGCTGCGCATCACCTTCGCCGCCATCGCCGTGGACCTGATCTCGGGCGACAAGATACTCTTCGACAAGGGCGACCTCATCGACGGTATCTACGCCAGCTCGGCGATCCCCGGCGTCTTCCCGCCCGTCCAGCGCAACGGCCAGTTCGTGGTCGACGGCGGCGTGCTCTACCGCGTGCCCATCAACACCTGCCGCAAACTGGGCGCCGACCTCGTGATCGCCGTGGACCTGCCCGCCTTCGAGTCAAGCAAGCCGGAGTACAAGACGGGCCTGGAGATCATGATGCGCGCCGATACCCTGGCCAAGCTGCGGCTGAACGACTTCGTGCTCCAGACGGCCGATCTGGTGATCAGCCCCGAAGTGTCCGCCTACCACTGGGCCGACTTCCGCTGTGCACGGGAATGCTGTGACCGCGGCTACGAAGCGGCCAAGGCGATGATCCCCTCCATCCGGGAGGCCGTGGACAGCCGTCGCGGCTGGCGCGCGCGCCTGCGCAAACTCTTCGGGCGCGACGCGGCCTGACCTCTATCCCGGCCGTCTCCTGGTGACATCAGCGCGCCAGCGTCAGCTTGCGCGTAGCCACCGACTCGCCACAACGCACCTGCGCGAAGTAGACGCCCGACGGCGCGGGCGAGCCGGCGTCCGTCGCGCCGTCCCAGTGCGCCGTGTGTCCGCCGGCGCCGCGGGTCTCGTCGAGCAGTGTGGCGACCAGACGGCCGCGAGCGTCCAGCACGCGCACCTGCACAAGTCCCGGCACGGCCATGGCGAAGGAGATCTCGAGGCTGGGGTTGGCGGGATTGGGCCGGACCGCGTCCACGCGCAGGGCGGCGGCCGGCAACGCGGCGAGTTCACGGCCGGCCAGCAGGAACAGGGTGCCGTCTTCGCGGCGTCCGTGCAGACGATACGTCAGCTCCCGTCCGCCGCGGGCGGCGGAGGAACGATCCCACGCGCGGAACCGGTAGGCATCGAGGGCCTCGACCGTCAGGTTCCAGCCCGTAGCGCCTGTCGCGGCGGTCAGGACGAAGTCGCTCGCCGCCGCGGGCGCGGACGTTTCCCAGCCCAGCGTCACGCCGCCGTGGTCGCGTGTCGCGTTCAGCCGGACCAGTTCCAGCGGCACGACGACATCGAACGCCATTTCCGACGGCGAGATCGACCCGTCGCCGTCACCCGCCGGGGCCTGCCGCATCAGGACGCCGCCGGCCCACGTCTCGTAAGCCGCCGCGGCCAACCAGAGATCGTGCGTCGAACGGCCGACCAGCAATTCATCCAGATCCAGCACGCCTTCGAGCACCTCGCCGTTGGCGCGGCGGAAGGCGGCGCCGTCCTGCACATCCTCGATCGCGTCGAACCATCCCGACCAGTTGTTGTCGACCTCGGCCGCCAGGTACCAGGACCACGTGACCACCTGCCCGGACTTGGTCCACGGCGCGGTCCGCATCGACAGCGTGTCGGTCGCGACGAGGGCGAAGAGGTCCTGTGTACGCGGGGTCGCCAGGTCCTGCACGGCGAGATAGAGCAGCGGACCCGAGACAGCGCTCCACAGGCTCAGCTCTTCGCTGGATGCCAGCTGGACGGCTCCCGGATCTAGCAGTCCGTCCATCACGAAAGCGGGAGCTGAGCCGAAGAGCGGCACGATCCAGTCGGCGCCGCCGTTGTTGTCCCACGTGTCGGCGCCGTCCGTGAAGACGAACTCCAGGGAGACGGCCCAGTCGGGCGTCGTGACGATGACCTCCCAGAGGTTCCCGCCCAGGGAGGTCATGGGCGTATCGGTAACACTCTGCCAGTCGTCGTGCCCCCAGTGGATAAGCATACTCCCGGCGCCGGCAAGGGGCCGTCCGGTCACGTCGTAGGTGATCGTGACCGGTTCGCCGGGGACGATCTCGGCCGGCGACCACGTGACGCTGGGCGTCCAGCCGGGGTCGTAGCTACAGGCGAGCGAATAATCCGCGAAGTCGCAGCCGCTGTCGTAGGCGACCCGACAGTAACCGTCCTCCCCCCAGTCGGTGCCCCAGCTGTTCTTGGCGATCCAGCACTGTTGGGCGTCGTCGTAGCCCACGATCAGGACGGTGTGTCCCTCGCCGATGTCGGGACTGCCGTAGGCGTCGTACACGCCGCCCGTATAGCCGAGGAAGTTATCGTGGATCACCATGCCGACGGAGACCGGTCCGTACTGCAGGGCGGTCTTGATCGCCGTGGGATCTGCGTCGCCGGCGGTGACGAACCACCACTGGTCGACCTTCTCCAACAGGTCGAACGTGGCGTGGCAGCTCTCGCGACAGGGGATCGCGTCGTCGCCCAGGTACGTGAAGCACGCTTCGGTCGGTGTCCCGGCCAGGCGCAGGAACTCGAAGGCGCCCTCGAGCCAGCCGCCGGTACAGTTCCCGGCCATCACGTTGCAGGAGAGGATGTACTGCTCGGACAGGTCCAGGTCCGAGTCTGGCTCGTCGCGGCCGATCAGCACCATGGACTCGAAGGCCGCCAGCGCGGAGAAGGCCCAGCAGGAACCGCAGATGCCTTGCCAGCGCACGCCGGTGACGAACGAGCCGCCGGGGGTGTCGCGCCAGTCGAGGGCGGACGGCAACTGGGCGGCGGGAGCGTAGGCGTGAACCTCGATATCGCCCTCGGGCAGGCGCAGGTCGCCGAACAGCACGGCGCGCTCCTGCGGGGAAAGACGGGTGATAGCAGTCTCGCCCACGGTATAGTCTCCGGCCGGGGCGCTCAGCGGTACGATGATCGCGATGGCGAGCAGGGGCAGCATGAAGCGGCACATGATCTCTCCTATCGATAACTCCGGTAAGGATGGGACGGGGATCATACCAGCCGTGTCAGAGTCTGACAATCGCCTCCCCTGTCAGCTGTTCGGGATAGGCACCTTCTTGAGGTAGGGAATTCCCTTGTTGTCCGTCCACGTTCGCCATACCTTGCCGGACAGACCTCAACACCAAGAGGGATACGAGAAAGATGCCGCCTGAACTCGATACTTTCGACTGCACGGTCACCCTGCCGGACTGGAGACTTCATCTCGCCTCATTGACCGTGGCCCGAAATCGAGATCTCGGCAACGTGCTGGACATGGCCACACAAGGCGCAATGTCCGAGATGAAGCGCAGCTTCCCCGACAACCGGCTGAATGCTCACACCACGATATCCGCCCTCCGCAGCCGGCTTCCGGAACTCGGCATCGACCCCGACGCGACCCCGCTCTGTTCCGAACTGATGCTCCGCGACATAACCGCCGCGGGAGGCATCCACCGCGGCTGTCTGGCCTGGGAATTCCTATCCATGCTCACCATCAGGTCCGCTGCGCCCTGGGCGGCGATGGATCGTCGCTCGCTGCAGACGCCGCTCGTCTTCAGGCTGGGCGAAACCGGTGAGACGCTGCCCCTGGGCGATGGAAGTCTCGACTGTGCGGGATTACCCGTGCTGGCCGATCAAACAGGTGTGCAGGCATCCCCCTGGACCCTCGGCACACCGGAGGCGCTGCAGGACCTCGACGAAGTGGTCTTTCTGTGCTTCCTGCCCGCCGACCTGTTCAGATCCGTGAATCCCCGCGACCACCTCGGCCGCGTCATGTGGTTGACATGGGCTTACCGTTTCGTCTTCGAACGGTCGTGTCGTTTCAGGGGATAGACCGGCTGACGCAGCCGCCGTCGCTCACGCTTCATCGAGGACGCCGTCGGCGGGGACCTCGATGCGGAAGGTCGAGCCGCGACCTTCCTCCGCTTCGATGGTCAACGTCCCCCTGTGCTCCTTGACGATCTTCTGCACGACCTGGAGTCCCAGACCGGTCCCCTTGGATCCCTTGGTGGAGTACATGCCGCCCTTTATCTTGGCGATCGTCTGCGGGCTCATGCCCATGCCGTCATCGTGAACGGCGAAGTAGGCGTTTCCCCCCTCGTACCCCAGTTCGACCACGATGTCGCCTTCCTCGCCCTTGGCGAAGGCACCCACGGCGTTGTTGACCAGGTTGGACAGGCATTGATGAAGCGCGTGACGGTCCAGCATCACGCTCCGGTCGGATCCCGGACCCTCGACTCGAATGCTGATCTTGCTCGCCGACGGGAACCCGACGCTGGCGATCACATCCTCGACCAGTTTCCTGGGATCGCAGGGGGCCATCACCGGCTTGCGCTCCTTGGCGAAGTTAAGCAGATCGTTGGCCAGATCGGAGATGATCTTCACGTTGCGCTCGATCATGCCGAAGCCGGTGGCCATCTTCCGCTCGTCCTGTCGCTTCTTCCCGGCCCGGTAGACGTAGACGCCGCCGTTGAAGCCATCCATGATGTTCTTGATGGAGTGACTGATGCCCGCGGCCGCCTGCCCCGCCGCCGCCAGCCGCTCCGACTGGATCAGGTCCTCGCGGAGTTGCTTGATCTCACGCATGTCCTCGAAGAAGAATACCTTGCCGATGTGAATGCCCCGCTCGTACAGGCTGATACCGGCCACGCGGATATCGATCCGGGAACCGTCGACTCGTTTGATCGTCGCCTCCCGGGGCGCAAAGCCGCGCACGCGCCGGACCGGCTCGTGTGAGATGGGGATATCCATGGCCTTCTCGAGCTCCTCGTCCAGGAACTCATGCCATTGTTTTCGGTTGAGCACCTCCGCGCTCGGGACGCCCACCAGTTCTTCGGCCACCTGATTGAAGATGTTGACGATCCCGTCGGCGTTGGTGGCGATGATGCCGTCGAAGGAGTACTGGATCAAACGCTTCTGGAAATCGTCGGCATCGACCAGCAGCTCCTGGGACGCCTTGAGCGAGTTGGTCATGTGCCGGATGGAATCCGCGAGCTGGACCACCTCGTCGCCACGGTGTGTCTGATAAACCTCGCAGGTGCGGCAGCCCTCCAGCTTCTGGGGAAAACGCGGCTCGAATCCCTCGCACGGCGTGTCGTCGATGTACCAGCACTGCTGGGTGAAGTTCTGGTACGCATCACAATCGGTGCGCTGGCAGTTCTTGATTTCCCAGCAGTTGACATGAACGCCGAAATCGAAGCTGGGATCGAGATTACCGGCGCTGATCTCGTCGGCCACTCTCGTCAGTTCCTTCAAAGGCGCAACGGCCTTGCGGATCGCGACCCGGGCGACGCCGATCACCAGGGCTCCCGGCATCACCATGAGGATGATGGCCATCAAGGCCGCTCGCGAAGCGACCCGATCGCCGTACCGGGTCGACACTCCGATGTAGAGTCCGCCGACACGCTCGCCGTTCAACGAGAGGACATAACTGAATTCGTCGAAATCACGTGGCTTCCAACCATAGCGGGAAGGGACTGCCTCGTGTGTGGCCAGGTAGGCTTGCAGTCTCGGCGTGTCCGAAGGCGGACGGGCGTGGCAGGCGAGCAGTTCATCCGCCGCATCAACCACTACGAGATAAGAGATCTGGTCGTCCAGGTCCAGCACCCGGTCCAGCAACACCGGCAACTCGCCCGCCGGCTCATTTGCCACGACCTTACCGAGGGGAGCGGCCCACATTTCGTAGGACGCCTCGGCCCGGCTGGACAGCATGCCGGAAACCGCATCCTGGGTAGCCCAGTAGACCGCGATCAGCACCACGGAACACAGGAACACCATCAGGAAGGTGAAGAAGAGGAGAATCTTGTTTTCCAGCAGAAACTTGCGGTAGATGGGTACAGCTCGTCTGACATCCCAGCTCATGACAGCGTGGGCTGGCTGGTTTGCCCGATGAGCTGTACCACGATCGTCATCCGTGGAGTACCTCGCCATCCGTGGCCTCGCCCGAGAGCACGCCGTTGACCACCTTCATCAATTTATCCGGGTCAATGGGTTTCTCGACAAAACCGTCCGGTTTACGCGTCCGATACCGGTCAACGATATCGCCCCAATCGATACCGAGCTGATCCTTGATACCGGTGACCATCACCATGGGAATGTTTTTGGTGGCATCATTGGCGCGCAGCTTCGTGAAGAGCTGGATCCCCGTCCGCCCCGGCATCATCAGGTCGATCAGGATGATGTCGGGCGGTGACTCCAGGATGAGCTGTTCACCCGAAACCGCATCGTTGGCGACCCGCACCGAGAAATCGTTCTCCTCGAGAATGGACGACAGGAAAGTCGTCAGGTCCACCTCGTCATCGATTACCACGGCAGTTCTCGCTGGCATTACTCAACCTCCTCTGCGATATGTGCTGCGGCATCGCCGGCAGCACCCTGCTCTTCGGTTTCCAGGACGATGGCTTTGCCGAACAGGTCGAACACCCCGCCGACCTTCACACCGGTCTCGTAGTGCTCCATGAGCTGCATGACCTGGCGCTTGCAGTTGGCGCACGGCGCGGCGCAGTAGTTGGCCTTCGTGGTGGCGATCTGGTCCACCTTCACCTTGCCGACCTTCATGCGGTAGTCGAGGAACGTGCCCTCCAGCTTGGCGACCTTCTCCGCTCCGTCCATGACGGCCAGGCCGCCGCCGCCGCCGCAACACCAGTTCTCGGTCCGGTTGGGCGTCATCTCGATGAAGTTGTCGGTCATGGCGTTGATCAGGTTCCGCGGCTCCTCGAAGATGCCGGTGGAACGCGCGAAGTTGCAGGGATCGTGGTAGGTCACGATCTCGTCCACCTTCGACTTGTCGAACTTGAACGCCCCCTTCTGCAGGTATTCGTCGGCCAGTTCGAAGATGTTGGTGGTCTCGAAGGGGTTGTTGTTCTTCGAAGCCGTCGGGCCCATCCGCTTGGCGATCCTGTAGGCGTGACCGCACTCGCCGATGACCAGCTTATTCACGCCCAGCTCGATGCAGGCGTCGTGGGCCACCTGGTTCTTGCGGTTCATGTGCGGATCGTCACCGGTGAACAGGCCGAAGTTCGCGCCGTCGAACGCCTTCGACGACATGGTCCAGGTGGTCCCGTCGTACACCTCCAGAGCCTTGAAGAAGACGGCCACGCCCATGTGGGTCTCCGGGAAGGAGATGAGATCTGCCGAGGCGGGGATGAACAGTATGTCCGCTCCCTCCTTGTCGATGGGTATCTCGACGTCCAGTCCCCAGTCGTCCTTGACCTCCTCGCACAGGAAGCGGCAGGCCTCCACGAACGCCTTGTAAGTCTGACCCTCGTCGTTCCCCGTCTCGTCGGAGATCCGCTGGGTTTCGGACATCATGAAGGGCGATTTGCCCAGCGCATGGACCACGGCCCGGCCCTTGCGCGTGATTATGGAATTGTCGATGCCGAAGGGACAGAACTTCGCGCACCGGCGGCAACCGGAGCATTCGTAGAAATCACGCTGCCAGATCTCCACCTCTTCGGGACTGATGTCGCGGGCGGCCCCGACGGCCTTCAGCACCTGGCCCCAGGTGGAACCATAGCGCTTGTAGAGCTTCCGGATGAGATCCGAGCGTTTCGCCGGATTGGCCCGGCTCTCCGGGATGGTCTGGGCCACGTGACACTGATCCGAGCAGATCCCGCACTTGGCGCAGATATCCATGTACAGCTGCAGTACCTGTGGTCCGTTCTTGAGGGCCTTGACCTGGTCGATGACCTTCTGCAGGTCCGTGTCGTTATGGTTTGTTTCCATCTTAGTAGTCCTTTGCTAGCAAGGTTCTGCTGAAGAAAATGCCCGGAATGTGCAGGAACTTGCCGAAGGGCAGGTAGATCAACAGCAATTGCACAGCGAAGTAATGCATCAGGAACAGGTGGTCCTGAGGCACCATGGTTTCGCTGGTACTGAACAGAGTGCCGAAGTACAACTGCACCTGGGTGATGTCGTAGTGCGCGAAGAAACGCATCATGTTACCGGTCACCAGGATGAAAAGCAGCAACAGCAGTACTCCGTAATCCTCGCCGGAGGACATTTCGCGGACCCGCGTGAGTGTGAATCGGCGGAACAGCAGTAACAGGCAACAGACCAGGGCCAACACGCCCGCGATGCCACCGCCCCAGGCACTGATGGAGTGAACGGTTTCTTCCGACAGTCCCAGCAACACACGCAGGGGCCAGTCGGTGATCAGACGGGAATGACCCAAGACGATCAGGACGATCGCGGTGTGAAACGGCCAGGTCGTCAGCCAGAGGGATTTGTTTTCCTTCCGGAAACTGCTGAACCAGACCACCTCTCCCATCACCTTCTTGAACAGCTGAGAGCCATCGGCCGCGGAGGGGAACAAGGCGATGTTGCCAACAGCGGCCTTTTGCCATCGCCCGAGTCTGTACACGAGACCTATGATCAGAACGGCCAAGGTGATGAAGGGCATCACCTTTCCGATCGAGTACTGGAGCACTTCCATGAACACCTCGTTCTTCTGCGGGACCGCTCGTCGCCGGCCCCAGACCAACTGTGGAGATTGTCGATAGTTCTATCAGCCAAGCATCAGGTCGATCGGTCGCTGCGTCCCTCGCCGCGAAACCCGATTACACATTCTCCTGTTGCGTTCCACCGTCTCGGTCGCGTGAAAAACCGGGCCTGTTCTCCACAGACCCGGGCTCGGTGTTCCTGGACGTCTTGTCAATCTGCTCCAGTACGCTCTGTCGTCCCAACAAATCAGACAGCGAGGTCTTGCTCAAAATGCCTGCCACCGCATCCTTGATCTCCCTCCAGACTTCCTGGGTACAGCAGATGCCGCTGCGTCTGCAGCTATCCGCTTCCTCGGTGCAGTGTACGATATCGAGTGCTTCTTCCAGCGGGACGAGAACATCATAGAGACTGATCTCGGCCGGCGATCTAGCCAGGATGTAGCCACCTTGCATGCCCCGTTTGGAGATGACCAATCTTGCCGACTTCAGGGAACTGAGGAGACTCTCGAGATACTTCAGCGATATCTTCTGGTCTTCGGCGATCTTACTCGCAGCCACCAACCCGTCATCGTAGTGCGCCGCCAGCGTGAGCATGGCTCTGGTACCGTATCTGCCCTTGGTGGATATGCGCATTGTCCTGTCCCTCTAGGGGGAATCCGACGCGATAACCCGTAAATCCTACAGGCTTACTAGGTATTATGCTGACAACGGCCGCATTTGTCAATTAAATAACATCCGAGAGGTGTCTTGTCCTGATTGCGTTGGTACGTAACGTTTTTGTTATTTATCCGTTACACATACTGCGCCCTAGATGAATATCAGAGCAACCCGGTGCAGTCCCCAAAAAGAACTCCTAGTACAATGTATAACTTTAATATTCGCATAATGGCCTGAATGTGCTATGCT
>CAYMCR010000009.1:0-58440 GCA_964389015.1 uncultured Fibrobacteraceae bacterium
AGGAAACAGCGACAGACAGAGATCGATCGTCGAAGCATCCATCGCGTAGAGGGTCGCGATGATGCTCCTGACGGCCGGGAACGTGGCAGCTCAGGTCGATCCGGACCCGGACGGGATGAGCGTGTATTTCGACACCGAGGGGCTGGACTTCTGCTACGAGACCAGTGGGACGCCTGAGCCTGAGACGGTGACCGCGTACCTGCTACTGACACGTCCCACGGCGGATCAGGTTGTTTCCTGGGAAGCGCGCGTTGCGGAGGATGTCGAAGCCTTTTATCATCATTGGACAGTAGTCAATGACGCGAGCGTCATCCCGCTAACGTGGCCGGATCTGTACGTCTACGTGGATCCTCCACTGGAGACTGATGGGACCCCCGTGGTGCTTGCCTACCTGGAGATCATCTTCTTTGGGCAAATCTCCCCGCACGCTATCATCACGGTCGACGGCATTCCCGGCTCACTGTCATTTCCCCCGGGCCATCCGGGCTACGCTCCCGCTCCAGGTGTACCGATCACCTGCAACCTCATCCACGACAGCCCCGGCGACCCCGTAGCCTGGATCAACCACCCCGACGACTGCGACGACATCATCGCGAGCGGGGACCTGACCTGGGGGGCGGTCAAGCGTCTCTACTGACGCGCGCCTTGTCTCCCGGCGCGCCAGACGGTACCCTCTGCCGATAACTCTCTCCCGGTGAGGTATCCCTTGGAGTCCCGCGTCGAAAAGCTCATCGAGACCATCCGCGCAGGCGTCGTGGGACGCGACCGCGCCCTGGACGGGCCCTACGGCCTGCGCCGGCTGATCTACGCCGACTACACAGCCTCGGGCCGCTCGCTGGATTTCATCGAGCGCTTCATCGCCGAGGAAGTGCTGCCCCTCTACGCCAACACCCACACCGAGAGTTCCAGCACCGGTCTGCAGACCACGCGCTTCCGCGAGGACGCCCGCGCGTTGATCCACGAGATCTGCGGCGGCGGTGACGACGACGTGGTGATCTTCTGCGGCTCGGGCGCGACCGGTGCCATCAACAAGCTGGTCGAGATCCTCAACCTGCGCATTCCCGCCGATCTGGACACGGCCTACGGGCTGTCGAAGCTCATTCCGGACGACCAGCGGCCCGTGGTCTTCATCGGACCGTACGAGCACCATTCCAACGAGCTGCCCTGGCGCGAGTCCATCGCCGACGTGGTGACCATCGACGAGGACGCCAACGGCCAGATCGACCGTGACATGCTCGAGCGCGAACTGCGCCGGTACGCGGAGCGGCCGTTGCGGATCGGCAGCTTCTCCGCGGCGTCCAACGTGACGGGTATCGTCTCCGACACCTGGGGAATCTCCAGACTGCTGCACGAGCACGACGCGCTGGCCTTCTGGGACTTCGCCGCCGCGGCGCCCTACATGAAGATCGAGATGAATCCGGCAGGCGGTGCGGGCGGTGACGACCCGGGCTACAAGGACGCCCTGTTCATCTCACCCCACAAGTTCATCGGCGGCCCCGGCACGCCCGGCGTCCTGATGGTCAAGCGGGCGCTGTTGCGGAACAGGGTTCCCACCGTGCCCGGCGGCGGCACGGTCTCTTACGTCGGCCCCCACGGATACGACTACCTCGACGATCCCACCCACCGCGAGGAGGGGGGCACACCTGCCATCATCGAGGCCATCCGCGCCGGCCTGGTCTTCGGTCTCAAACGCGCGGTGGGCGAGGAGAGCATCGAGGCCCTGGAAAGGTCGTTGGTGGAACGGGCCATCGCGCGCTGGTCGCGCCATCCGGGGATCGAGATCCTGGGCAACCTCGAGGCGCACCGGCTGTCCATCGTGTCGTTCGTGCTCCGGCGCGGCGACAAGCTGCTGCATCATAACTTCGTGGTCGCCCTGCTCAATGATCTGTTCGGGATCCAGGCGCGCGGCGGCTGCTCCTGCGCCGGGCCGTACGGTCATCGCCTGCTGGGCATCGATCTGGCCAAGTCCATGCGCTACCACGAGGCCATCAACCACGGCTGCGAGGGCATCAGGCCGGGCTGGGTGCGCGTCAACTTCAACTACTTCATCTCGGAGCGGACCTTCGACTTCATCCTGGGCGCCGTGGAGGCCATTGCCGAGGACGGCTGGCGTCTGTTGCCCCACTACGACTTCGATGCCGTCAACGGCATCTGGACGCACGGCAGTTTCCAGCGGGAGGCGTCACTGAGTCTGCGCGACCTCGTCTACGATGAGGGGCGTCTCGCCTACGCGGCGCGGCGCCATCACGCCACCGACGAAGCCGGCGAGACGTATCTGGAAGAGGCGCGTGCGGTCATGAAAGCTGCCGACCCGTCCGTTCCGACCGTGACGACGCTGTCGGAGGATCTGGAGCGCTTGCGCTGGTTCCCGTTGCCGGGGGGGGACTGACATGAGTGAACGCTGGTCGAACAACAAGCTCTGCGAACTTTTGGGCACCGCACTGCCCATCATCCAGGCCGGCATGATCTACAACAGCGGCGCCGAGCTGGCCGCCGCCGCCGCCGAAGTCGGCTGCCTGGGCCTGATCGGGTCGGGGAGCATGCGGCCCGATTTCCTGCGCGCTGAAATCCACCGTGCTCGCGAGCTCACCGACAAGCCGGTCGGCGTGAACATCCCGCTGATCCACAAGCATGCGCGCGAGAACCTGGAGACGTCGCTGGAAGAAGGCGTGCGCCTCTTCGTCACCTCGGCGGGTTCGCCGCGCAAGGTGGCCGGCCACCTGAACAAGGCCGGCGCGACGTTCATCCACGTGGTGGCTTCGGCCGACCTGGCCCGCAAATGCGAGGACGCCGGCTGCGACGCGGTGGTCTGCGAGGGATTCGAGGCCGGCGGTCACAACGGCCGCGAGGAATTGACGACCATGGTGCTCGTACCGCAATGCGTCCGGGCGGTGTCGATCCCCGTGGTGGCGGCCGGCGGTATCGCCACCGGCGCACAGATGGCCGCCGCCCTGGCCCTGGGGGCCGCGGGCGTGCAGATCGGTTCGCGCTTCGCCGTCACGGTTGAATCCTCGGGTCACGCGGCCTTCAAGCAAGCGGTGGTCGAGGGCGACGACACCATGCTGGTCCTCAAGAAACACACGCCGGTGCGGCTGCTGAGCAACGCCTTCCGCGAGCAGGTCATGGCCCTGGAGGCCGTGGGCGCCTCGCGCGAGGAGCTGGCCGCCATGCTGGGCGAGGGGCGAGCCCGCCTCGGCATGCTCGACGGTGATCTCGAAGAGGGCGAGCTGGAGATCGGCCAGGTGGCGGCGCTGATCGAAGACGTGCCCACGGCTCGCGAGGTCGTTGGCCGCCTGCTCACCGATTACGACGACGCAGTGAAACGCCTACGCTGACATGGACGCGCCGTCGCTTTCCGCCCTGCAGCTGCGCGACATCCTGGCCGCGCCCGCCCGCTCCCAACATATCGACCTGGTGGGCGTCGTGAACCTGCCCCGGCGACTGGTCCACGGGCCGGATTACCTCGCCTGGCTGCGCGACGAGCACCACGGCGGACTCGAGTACCTGAGCCGCGACCCCGAGGACCGTCTCGATCCCACCCGGAAACGCGATTGGGCCGCGTCGCTGCTGGTCTTCGCGCAGCGCTACGCCAGCGGTTGGGAGCCCGACGACAGCGAAGCCCGCGACGGCTGCCGCGACGGCCGTCCCTGGACCGCCGGCGTCTCCCGTTACGCGCGCGGCGACGATTACCACGACGTCCTGCGGCGCTCGATCCGCCGCCTGACGCAACTCCTGCGCGAGGAACTGCATCGCCGGGGCGTCCTGCGCGCGGAGGGTGATCTGCTGACCGAGGATGCCGTCGACGCCGGGCCCTTCCTGGAGCGCGAGTACGCCTGGCTGGCGGGTTTCGGCTTCTACGGCAAGAACACCCTGCTCATCCACCCGCGCCTGGGTTCCGCCCTGTTCCTGGGCGTGGCGGTGACCAACCTGCGGATAACCGGCCTGGACGAGGCGCCGCGACCCCTGCTGGGCCCGCCGGCCGCGCGCGCGCCCGACCCGGCAGGCATGACCTCGCTCTGCGGCAATTGTGCTTTGTGTCTCGACGCCTGTCCCACCGGCGCCCTCATCCGACCCTTTGCCCTGGACGCCAACCGCTGCCTCTCCACCTGGAGCATCGAGTGGCGCGGCGGCGCCCCGGCCGACCGGCGCCGCGAGCAGGGGGGCCTGCTCTTCGGCTGCGACATCTGCCAGCAGGTCTGTCCCTGGAATCACAAGGCGGCGCGCCTTTCGGACGAACCGCCCCTGGCGGCCTACGTGACATCGCCGGCGCACGGGGAGCTGGATCTGGCCGATCTGATCCGCAGCGACGCCGACACCTTCCGCGCCCGTTTCCGTCGCAGTCCGCTCTGGCGGTCCCACCCCGAAGGGATGCGCCGCAACGCCCTGTTGGTGGCCGCCAATACCGGGCGACGCGACCTTGTGGAGGTGGTGCGCGAGGCGGCCGGCGACGATCCCGACGCCGGCGTCAGAGAGGTGGCGCGCTGGGCCCTGTCCGAACTGGAGGCGACGTGATGACGGCGACTGTGCAGGCGGCCTGGTGGCGCCCGGCCCGCAAGGGCGCGGTCGTCTGCGAGCTCTGCCCCCTGGGTTGCCGCGTGCGCGACGGACGTGACGGGCCCTGCGGCACCCGCGGCAACCGCGGGGGAGAGATGCGGCCCCTGCAGTACGCCGAGGTCGTCGCCTCGGGTCTCGATCCCATCGAGAAGAAGCCTCTCTACCACTTCCATCCCGGACGGCAGATCTTCTCCATCGCCGCGACGGGCTGCAACCTCCACTGCGCCTTCTGCCAGAACTGGAACATCAGCCAGGAGCGGGACGGGACCAGCCAACGCCTCGCACCGGCCGCGGCGGTCGCCATGGCCGCCGAGTGCGACTCGGTGGGCATCGCCTATACCTACAGCGAACCCCTGGTCTGGTACGAGTACGTGCGCGACACGGCGCGCCTGGCCCGCGAAGCCGGACTGCGGAACGTGGTGGTGACCAACGGCTTTCTCAATCCCGAGCCCCTGGCCGAACTGACGCCGCTGCTCGACGCCGCCAACGTGGATCTCAAGTCCATGGACGACGCCTTCTACCGCAAGATCTGCAAGGCGCGCCTGCGGCCGGTGCTCGACGCCATCGAGCGTCTGCACGCCGCCGGCGTGCATCTGGAGATCACCAACCTGGTGATCCCCGGCCACAACGACACCGACGCGCAGATCGAAGCCCTGGTCGACTTCGTGGTTGGGCTGGACCGCGCGATCCCGCTACACTTCTCGGCCTACCGTCCCGCCTGGAAGCTGCGGGCCCCGCCCACGCCGGCGGCGACCCTGCTGCGGGCGGCCGCGCTCGCCCGCGAGAAGCTTGACTTCGTCTACCTGGGCAACGTGACTCTGGCCGGGGCCTCCGACACCGTCTGTCCCGGCTGCGGCGTGACGGTCGTCCGGCGCGGCGGTTATACGGCCGAGGTGTTGCTGGACGGGGAAGGCGGGTGCCCTTCCTGCGGACGGGGAATCATGAGGCGGGAGCCATGACGCGGAGCCACAAACGGCCCTACACGGTCGGCGAGGAAATCGCCCACAGCATCACCCACGGCCTGGGTGCCGCCCTGAGCGTGGCCGGACTCGTGCTGCTTGTGGTGCGGGCCGTCGCCGTCGGCGATCCCTGGCGCGTGGTAAGCTTCGCCATCTTCGGCACGACGCTCGTGCTGCTCTACACGGCTTCGACCATGTATCACGCCCTGACGCCGCGACGCGCCAAGTCGGTCTTCAAGGTGCTCGACCACGCCTTCATCTACGTCCTGATCGCCGGCACCTATACGCCCTTCCTGCTGGTGAGCCTGCGCGGTTCGTGGGGTTGGAGTCTTTTCGGCGTGGTGTGGGGGGTGACCATAGCCGGCATCATCTTCAAGGTCTGGTTCGCGGGACGTTTCCGGCTGCTCTCGACCCTGCTCTACATCGCGCTGGGGTGGCTCTGCGTCGTCGCGATCAGGCCCATGATGGCCAGCGTACCGCCCGCCGGTCTCGTCTGGCTGCTCGCGGGCGGCGTGGCCTATACCGGCGGCACCGTCTTCTACCTCTGGCGGGGACTGCGTTACCATCACGCGATCTGGCACGTGTTCGTGTTGACCGGCAGCTTCTGTCACTTCGTGGCGATCTACGATTATCTCGGTTGATTACCAGGTGTCTCGCAAAGCCGGCGGCTCTCCATGCCAGCCTTCCTTGGCGTGCCGGCCCCTGACGTAGGTGGTGATGCCGCCGCGCACGAACCACTTGGCGTCGATTTCCAGGAACCACGGGTCGAGCAACCGCGACAGCTCGTCGAGGATCACGTTGGTCACCTGCTCGTGAAAGGCTCCCTGTTCCCGGAAGGTCCAGAGGTACAGCTTCAGCGACTTGAGTTCCACGCACAGCTGGTCCGGTATGTAGCGGATCTTGAAATGGGCGAAGTCCGGCTGGCCGGTCAAGGGACAGAGGCAGGTGAACTCGGGGCAGTCGAAGAGTATCTCGTATTCGCGCTCGGTCTGGGGGTTGGGAAACGTCTGCAGATCGGGCGAAGGCTGGCTGGGCATGTTCGGACCTCCGGTTGGCGTCGCGCATATTCTAGGCCCCTCCCGGTTCTGCGGCAAGGACAGGAACCCGTGGCGTCCACGTCCCGCTGTGCTATCATGCCGATGAGTCGAATGGAGCTGTCCCGGGAAGGAGCCGACATCCATGCCAGGTATCTTCGGCGCCGTGGCCTTGAGCCCCGACCGTGATTCGGGCGACATCGCCGACGCCATGCGTGCTTCCATCACCCATCAGGACTGGTATTGGAGTTGCACCAACCGGCGCGAAGGCCGGGTCATCGGCGCCGTTTCCGCCAATCCCGCCTTCAGCGAGGCGACACATCTCGCGGCCGACGGCGGCGTACGCCTGCTCATCGAAGGCACGGCCCTGACGATCGACGGACAGCACGTGCCCGACACGGCGCCCGACTTCGCGCAGCGCCTGCTGGCCGCCTACCTCGCCGACGGCGACGATTTCATCAAGCGTGTCGGCGGGCACTTCAACCTGGTGATCGACGACGGCCGCGACGGCCGCCTGCTCATCATGAACGATCATCTCGGCTACGAGCAGATGTACTGGTACCTGGACGACCAGGTCTTCCTCTTCGGGCCGGAACTCAAGGTGTGCCTGGCTTGGCGCGGCGTCGATCTCGAGGTCGATCGGGCGTCGGTCGCGACCTTCCTGGCGCAGGAATGTCCATTCGGCGACCACACGCTGCTGCGCCGTGCGAAGAATCTGATGCAGGGCAGCCGGCTCGAGCTGCGGGACGGCCGCGTGAAGGTCGAGCGCTACTGGCGCCCGAATTTCGAGGTGGTCGAGGAGCGCAGTCACGAGGAGATCGCCGACGAGGCCCTGTCCTTGTACGAACGCGCGCTGGCCAAGCGCCTGCCCCCGGACGCGAAACGCATCGTGGTGGCCCTGTCCGGCGGACTCGATTCGCGTCTGCTGCTGTACCTGGTGCGCGAACGCGGCGACGATCTGCAGATCTTCACCCACGGGCAGCCGGACTGCGAAGAGTATCTCATCGCCCGCCAGGTCACGCGCAAGCTGGGGCTCGAACACCGCCACGAGCTGGTCGAGATCCGTCCCGAATGGTACGGCGAGCACGCCCAGCAGGCCGTCTGGCTCAACGACGGCATGTGCAACGCGCGCAACGCCGGGCTGATCGGCATCTCCAGGCAGCTGGGAGTGGGGCCGGATCCTTTCCTCAACGGCATCATGGGGCCGTACCTGTCAATCGGCTCGGGGCATTACATCAAGCCGGAGGATATCGTCCTGATCGAGGACGAGGATGAACTGCGGCGGAACGTGCTCGATTTCACGGGAACCAACCGGGGTAGCCGGGCCTTCGATCTCTTCATGGAAGCCGACGCCGCCCAAGAGATGCGGGCGTTGGCCCGGGAGCAGATCTGGTCCACGTTCCAGGAATACCGCGTGCACCCAAACTTCGGGATCCAGAAGATGATGCACCTGGCCCTCAACACGGGCCGGCGCATGCAGATGTCGGTGGACGTGCACAAGTTCTTCTTCCACGACCTGATTCCCCTGATCGACACCGACCTCTTCGAGCTCTACCAGCGCATCCCGACGCCGGACAAGTTGCAGAACCCGATCTACATGGACATGTACCGCCGCCGCATCACCGACCTGGCCCGCGTACCCTGGAGCCGGACGGGGCACGACCTCTTCGCCGACCCCCGCGACATCGCGCGCACCATCGGCAGGCGCATGAAGATCCTGGAGTTGAACAAGTTCATACGCAAGCTGACCCGCGGCCGCATCAACCCGCGCAGCCGTGTCACCTACCACGACCGCGAAGCCTGGCTGCGCAAGAACAAGGTCTACCGCGCCGAGATCACCGGCGTCCTGTCGAACGTGGCGGCCTCCGGCTGCGATTTCATGGTGCAGGCGAAGGTCGACTGGCTGCTGGCCGAGCTCGACAAGGGCAAGGACTGGTATTTCCACAGCCTGATGCAGATCTATACGATGCTCGTCTGGCACGAGCAGTTCCTGCGATCCGCGCCGCGCGGACGCGAACTCCGACCGCTCGGAGAATAGATGTCCATCGTCCGCAGCACGTTCCGTCATGCCTCGGTCTACACGATTGCTGCCGTCCTGGGTAAGCTGATCAGCTTCTTCATGCTGCCTTTCTACGCCCATGTGTTGCAGGACGTGGGCTACGGCGTGATCGGCATGATCGAGACCGGCATGGCCCTGCTGCTGAGCTTGATGGCCTATGGTGCGCAGGGCGGGATCATCCGCATCTATCACGAGAAAACCCCTGATCTGAAACCGCGAGTCGTTAGTACCGGCGTGCTGCTGGTGGGCGCGGTATCGGTGGTCTTGACCGCGTTGGTGGCGATCTTCGCCCGCCCCCTGAGCGGCCTGCTGCTGGAATCCGCCGAACAGTCCAACCTGCTGTTCATGGCGCTGGCCGGATTCGTGCTGGAGATAACGGGCATCGCCGCAGCCTCCATCCTGTTGATCAAGAAGCGCTCGGTGACCTTCTCGATCATCGGCCTGGTGCGGCTGTTCCTCGGTCTTGGCACGAGCATCTGGTTCGTGCTGGTGCTCGATTGGGGACTCTTCGGCTACTTCCTGAGCTCGCTGGTGACGGTGCTGGTGACCACCGCGTGCTTCATCGTCATCGCCCTGCGGGCATGCGGTCACGTCTACGACCGGAAGATCGCCCGCGAGCTGATCACCTTCCTGTTGCCGTTGGTGCCGGGCAACCTGGCTTCATTCGTCTCCCGGCAGGTGGAGCGGGTGCTGGTGCGCTTCCAGCTCAGCCTCGAGAGCGTCGGCGTCCTGGAAATGGGTTACAAGTTCCCGGTGTTGATCGGACTCCTGATCAGCCAGCCCTTCATGCGATCCTGGAACACCACCCGCACCGAGATCGCCGACGAACCGGACGCCCCGCAGCGTATCGGCCGCGTCTTCACCTACTTCCTGCTGCTGGTCTCCTTCGGGGGCCTGCTGATCGTGGTCAACATCCGCACGGTGCTGGAACTGCTGACGCCGCCGGAGTTCTGGCCCGCCTACCGCATCGCCCGCCTCGAGGTGCTGACCATGATCCTGCAGGGGTGCTACATGCACGTGGGCTTCGGGCTCTATTACGCCAAGGAGACCAAGACCATGGCCTTGATCCGCGGTGTGATGTCCGCGGTCAAGGTGGGGCTGTCCTTCCTCTTCATCAGCCTGTGGGGTCTGTACGGGGCTGCCTTTTCCGCGGTGGTGTGCCAGGCGGCGGTGACCACCTGGGGCGGCACGATCTCGCAGCGGCGCTACCGGATCGACCTGGAATGGCGCAAACTGATCTTGATCTCCCTGACCGCGGTAGTGCTTTTCGTGGTGCTGGCCAACCTCGATCTCACGGGCTTCGGCCCCTACCGCTGGTTGCGGGATACGGCCGTGCCGGAAGTCGTCGACATCGTGGCCGGCACTTCGCTCGGCGAATGGAAGGACGGCAAGATCGTCCGTGTCCTGATGGAACGGTCAGGCCTGATCTCCGATCTCATCCTGCGCACGCTGCTCTGCTGCGGCTACCTCGTAGTGTTTCCCGTCATCCACAGGGAAACGCGCGAGCGAGTTGCGCGGGTATTCAGGTCATAGAAACACACAGGCGAAGAAGGATGCGCTAGGCGGACCGTTCTTCGCCTGTGTGTTTCTATGACCTGATCACCACCGAACGTGCGCGTTCCCCTGTGAAAGACAAAAATAGGAGGGGGAGCCGTAGCTCCCCCCCTACATGAGTAAGCTAGTGGGAGGGGGGTGTGGTCACGCGCTCGCAAAGCGCCTCGCGCAGCGCCGAAGCGTGCGAGCGCGTGACCACACCCCCCGGCCCACCTACTTGATCATGGCCATCTGACCGACGTACTCGTGCCCGCCGGACCGGATGCGATAGAAGTAAACCCCAGCCGCAACACGGCGACCAGCATCGTTCTCGCCCTGCCACTCGACGGTGTGCACGGCGGCGGTCATCTCGCTGTCGACCAGGGTCCGCACCAGCCGTCCGGCCACGTCGTACACGCGAAGCGTGGTGACGGCGGCCTTCGGCAGCGAGAAGCGGATCGTCGTCGACGGGTTGAACGGGTTGGGGAAATTGGGCTCGACGGCGAACCTCGCGGGCGCCTGGCCCGGTAGGTCGTCGACGCCGGTTTCGCAGGTATCATCGTCCAGGGCACCGATCAGGCCACAGCCGCCGGATTGGGCGGGCATGCAGGGCGAAAGGCTGACGAGGGAGTAATTTCCTGCTTCGAACTCGCAGAACGCGGGGTCGACCGACACGTTGCCGTCGCTGCCGGTGGGATCCGTCACGCCGACGTAGTCGGACGCCGTGTTGCCGTAGACGTCGTTGCAATTGAAGGTCAAGGAGGCCGCGGAGGCCTCGACGCCGTTGCCGGTATTGAAGGCGACGATGTTGTTGTCGAGCGTCGCCGTCGTGGACAGGGCGTACAGGCCGCCGCCGGCGCCGGTCGCGTCGTTGGCGACGAAGGTGTTCCCGGTGAGGGCGATGGTGCCTGTGCTGTCCAGATACAGTCCACCTCCAGAGCCGGTGGCCGAGTTGCCGGAGATGACGCTGAGGGACATGTCCAGGGACGTCGTACTGACGCTGTCATCGACGTAGATACCGCCTCCCGACAGCAAGCCGGTATGGCCGGAGACCTCGCAGCCGGTCATGGTCAGGTCGGTATTCGTGGCGTACAGGCCGCCGCCCAGCGGCGAGAACAGGAAGTTGTCGTTCGTCATGTTGTCGTAGATGTCGCAGTCCACCAGGGTCGGCGAGCCGCCATAGACGTAGACGCCCCAGCCGTAGAGGGAGGAGTTGTCGTGAATGGTGGAGTTCTCCATGGTGGCATCGGAGTGGAAGAAAATCACACCGCCGCCGCCGCCCTCGTCGATGATGTTGCCGGTGGTGTTACCGGTCACGTCGAGGTTGCGCAGGACGGCGTCGCCGAGAACGACGAGTCCGCCGCCGAACTTGCCTGTGTAGGGGATGCTGATCAAGTGCACGCCGGTGCCGCCCGTGCAGCGGAAACCGTCGACGACGACGTCGGTGCCGGCGCTGCCGTCCACGATCATGGCGGGGGCGGCGGCCGTGCCGGTGACCACGGTCGGGTTGCCCGCCGGGTCACGAGAGGTGTAGGTGTCGTCCCAGCCGCCCAGGTAATGGAGTTGCTTGCCCCAGATCGAGAGAGGGCCGCTTATGCCGTGGGATCCGCGCACGGCGATGGTGTCGCCGGGGGCGGCCTCGTTGACGGCGTCGAAGACATCCTCGAACTCGTCCGGTATCTTCTGGAAGTTGTCGCCCAGGGCGGTCAGCAGATTCGGGCGTCCGGCGCCCAGCTCACCGATGAAGGAGGGATTGGCGTCGTCTATGTTGTCGCAGGTGTCGTACATCAGGTCGACGACCTCCGTGTGGGACAGGCCCGGATTGGCGGACCACAGCATGGCGATGACGCCGCAGGTGATGGGGGAGGCGAAAGACGTGCCGTCCACGTTGGAGTAGATGCTCGATGATGTGCTGTGGTCGTAATAGGTCGTGTAGATGTCGACCCCGGGCGCCGAGACCTCGACCCATGAACCGTAATTGGAGAAGCCGGCCTTCTGGTCGTAAATGTCCAGGGCCGCCACGGAGACCGAGCCGGCATAGGTGTCCAGGTACTCGGGAATGGTGTCGCCGTCGTTGCCGGCCGCGTTGACGATGACCAAGCCGTTGGCGACGGCGTAGTTCAGGGACGAGTACAGGAAACCCGAACTGCCCCAGCTGCAGTTGATGATGTCGGCGCCGTTGTCAGTGGCGTAGGTGATGGCCAGCGCGACGAAGGCCATGCTCACCACACCCTGCGGATAGCCGCCATCGTTCGTCAGCCACCCTGCGCGCAGGGCCATGATCTTCGAGCCGCCCGCCGTGCCGGAAATGCCCACGGAATTATTGGTGACGGCCGCCGCGCAGCCGGCGCAGCCGGTGCCGTGACCGCCGAAGTCCATGGGGTCGTTGTCGGCGTACTGATAATCTTCGCCCGGCCAGGGGTTGGATCCGAAGGTCACGAAGTCCCAGCCACGGATATCGTCGATCTTGCCGTTGCCGTCGTCGTCGGAACCGGGGGTGCCGAAGTATTCGTCCCAGTTGATCTTGATGCAGCCGTCGGTGTAGTCGGCGTTGGTGCCGCCCAGGTCGGGATGCTGCCAGTCGACACCGGAATCGATGATGGCGATGACGACGTTGCTGTCACCCTGGGTCTCGGCCCAGCCGCCCAGCCAGCGGACGTCCTTCATGCCGTAGATCATGTTGCGCAGATACCACTGCTGCGAGAGATCCGGGTCGTCGGGCACGGCCTCGTACAAGTAGCGGATCTCGTCCTTGTACACCTGGCTCACGCCGGGCAGGGCGGCGTAGGCGGCGACGGCCTCGTCCAGGTTCGTATCCGGGTCGAACTCCACCAGCCACTGGCGCCGCAGCTCCGCAGCGGCGGCCTTGTCGGCGTGTTTGAGAACCGGGAAAAGGGGTTCGAGCACATCAACCGCGAAGTGGTCCGACAGTCGCTGGAGACCGGGATCGTCCACGGTCAAACCCGTGGCGGCCTTGCTGACCGTCGGCGCAAAGCCGGACTCCAGTTGCAGGATCACGCGTCCGGGCAGATAACCGGCCAGACTGTCCGCCCGGGCGGTCGTCGCCGCGCCCGACACTACGGCCAACATGGCCAATACAGTCATTATCGCCGTTCTTTTCATGTACTTAACCTCGCTGTTGGGTCAACACGTGACCTTATTGTAAGTTGTTGGCGGGAGTAAGGAATCCGATATATTATACGACAAATGATGACCATCATCAATGTGCACGTTCTGAATCCTCGCTGAGATCGAAAGGGCAGCCCTTGAGAATCCTCTTTCTCGAGCCTTATGACGGTGGATCCCACCACTCTTTCCGCGAGGGCCTCGCGCGTCATTCCCGCCATCAAATCACGTCCATTAAGTTGCCGGCGCGTTTCTGGAAGTGGCGCATGCGCGGCGCGGCGGCCTGGTTCGCCGACCGTATCACCGCCGACATTGCCACCGACGACTCGACCGTCGATCTGATCATCGCGACCGATTTTCTCAACGTGGCCGATCTGCGCGGTCTGCTGCGGCCGCCCCTGGATCGAACGCCCTTGCTGCTCTACATGCACGAGAACCAGTTGACCTATCCGCTGTCGCCGGACGAGGAATTCGATTTCCACTTCGGCTTCACCAATATCCTGAGCTGCCTGGCGGCCGACCGAGTACTGTTCAACTCGGCTTTTCACCGGGACCTGTTCCTGGATTCCCTGCCCGACTACCTGGGACGGATGCCCGAGGCGGTGCCACGGAACGTGCGGCCGCGACTGGAGACGAAATCCGGCGTGATGCCAGTGGGACTGGAGCGCACGCCGCACCCTACCGGGAGCTTCGCCCCGTACCTGGGCGGCGGCTGTGCCGCCGAGACCGGGCCCGGTTGGCCGCGCGACGGGCACGCCCACGTGATCCTCTGGAATCATCGCTGGGAATTCGACAAGCGGCCGGAGATGTTCACCGGCGCCATGTTGAGGCTCGCCGACGCCGGTCGACGTTTCCGTCTCCTGCTGCTCGGCGAGACCCGGCAGAGGGATGACGCTTTCGCCGAACTGCGCGCTCGCCTGGCGGACCGTATCGACGCCTGCGGTTACGTGCCCTCGCGCGAGGCGTACGACCGGCTGCTGGCGTCCGCGGACATCGTGGTGAGCTGCGCCGCCCAGGAGTACTTCGGCATCTCCGTCGCGGAAGCCGTGCACGCCGGGGCCTATCCGGTCCTGCCCCGCGAACAGGTCTATCCCTCGCTCTACGGCGAGCACTGTCGGGGACGTCATTTCTACGCGGGGGAGGACGAACTGGTATCCTTGCTGGACGGCTTGCTCGCGGGCGATGCCTGCGGTCACGTCTGCTCGCTCCCGCTGGACGGCGACGCGTACTGCTGGGAGCGCCTGGCCCCGCGCTACGACGAGATTTTCGAGGAGGTATCGGCGTCTTGAACCAAATTTCCAAGTTGAGCAATTACCTGATCGATATCGAAGGCGTGCTGGTGCGCGACAAGCGTTACGAGCCGGTGCCGGGTTCGGTGGCGTGGTTCAACGGCCTGGCCGCGGACGGGCACGGCCGGATCCTGGTCAGCAACAACACCACCCTTTCGCCCGAGGACCTGGCGGCCGCCCTGCGCGACGCGGGATTCGCGGTCACGCCGGACGATCTGGTGACGGCCCTGGCCGCCGGAGCCCGGTTGCTCGAGGGGTGGGGCAAGACCCGCATCCTCTGGCTCGGCTCGCCGGGGATGGCCGACTGGTGGCGCGCTGCCGGTTTCACGCTCGTCACGGACGGTCCCTGCGATGCGGTGGTGCTGGGCGCCAACCCCGGCCTCGAGTCGTCCGACCTGACCGGCGCGCTGTCCGCACTGCTGGATCACGACGCCGAACTGGTCGCGCTCCACCGGAACATGTTCTACCTGGACGGCCAGGGTGAGCGCCGCTTCGGCCCCGGTTACCACTGCGCCGGCCTGTCCGGCGTGGCGCGCCGTGATTCCGTCGTCGTGGGCAAGCCCCAGGAGAGGATTTACCGCCTGGCGCTGGAAAAGATTGGCGGCAAGGCCGAGGATGCCCTATTTATCTCGGATGATCCTGTGAACGACCTGGTCACCGCCAAGAAGCTCGGCATGACCACGGCCTTCGTGCTTTCTGGCAAGTATTCGGATCACTCGGTGCTGGGTCGGATGGACCAGGAGGACTGGCCCGACATCATCGCCGACACGCCCGCCGCGATCGATGCAGCCGCATCCGGTGAGACCGGTAGGGGCGGCGCAACCACGGACGGAGAATGACCTTGACGGCTTCCGATCAAACCAAACCGCGCGATCCCAATCTGCTCTCGCAGCTCGCCATGACGGCCTGGGAGCTGGAGCAGGAGTCGGTCCCGGTCGATGATGTCAGATCCCGGGCGTCCCTCTTGCGTGTGCATGCGCGTCTGCAAGCCGAGGTCGAAGCCACCACCGGCGTCGGCGCCGGTCAACGGTCCCAGCTGCGCGTGCGGGACGAAGCCGAAGTGGGTGTACTGCTGATTCACGGCTCCACGGGCAGTCCGTCCGATCTGGCGGGTCTCGCCGAGCATCTGTCCAGCAGCGGCCTGCAGGTCTACAACATGCTCCTGCCCGGCCACGGCACGGGCGTCGAAGGACTGCCGACGGTCATGTGGAAGAGCTGCCTCAACGAGGTGTTGCTGCGTTACCGGATCATGTCGCGGACCTGCCGCCGCGTGCATGTGGTGGGCTTCAGCTTCGGCGCCGCCCTGGCCGTCCTGCTGGCCCAAAAAGAGAGTCCGACGACCCTTTCCCTGCTGTCGCCGGCCCTGATCCCCAAGGTCTCCTTCTGGACCCGTCTGATGATCACCATGGGCTTGCACCACCTGCCCGGGCTGCGCCGCAGGATCGGCTGGAACCTGGAGGTCTTCGAGGCCATGGAGAAGGCGAAGGGACAGCTCGGCAAGCTCAAGCTGCCCGTGTACGCCGCGCACTGCGAGGACGACGAGCGTATCGACGCCGCCTCCCTGCGTCACGTCCAGAAGAAGGTCCGGAACAAGTCGTCCCGCTTCCGCCTCTACCAGACGGGCGGCCACATGATCCTGGCGGCCCACGGCTCGTCGTCCCTGCACGGCGAGGTGCTGCAGTTCATCAGGGCCAAGACCCGTCAATCTTCATAATCCCCGCCCTTGGTTGCGGATTGCAATGGATCAGGCATTCCCAGACTGCCCTCATCTGGCGCATCGTTTCCCGTGATGCTCCTGAAAGCCCGATAACTCCCGATTTACATCGATATAAGCGAAATTGAGGTGCCATGACCGGAGGCATGGTAGTTGCTGTTGCCGCGTTTGAATCGGTATTACCCGTACATCAAGGAGCACGACAATCATGAACGACACCAAGGACTACAGCGCCATCTACATCGGCGGCGAGAAGGACATGAGCCAGGTCATGACCTCGGTCGAGGCCGCCGAGTATCTGAAGATGCACGTCAAGACGGTCTGCCGCCTGGCCAAGGAAGGGAAGATCCCGGCCAAGAAGGTCGGCAGCGAATGGCGGTTCCTCCGCCGCGTGCTGGACAACTGGTTATCCATGGAGCTGGTCTGACCCATGGCGATCGCCTTCGAGCATCTTGATGGCACCGAGGGATCGGTGGCCGGCCTGCGCTTGAGCGGGACCGTGGCCAGCGGCGATCAGCACGAGTTCGCCACGCTGGCCTCCCGGCTCATCGGCGAGGAAGCGATCGGACTGATCCTCGACCTGGGCGGGCTGGGTTCCATCAGCGAGGACCTGGCCGCGGAACTCGCGTCCTGTCAGCGCCGACTCGTGGATCACGACGGCGAGCTGGTGTTCGTGCAGCCGAACGTGGTCATCAACTGGTTCCTGGATAAACGGTTCGGCCCCTTGCCCCACCGGACGTTCGAAACGGTGGCGGAAGCCGAGGTGGCGCTCTCGTCCGGGCAGCAGGACGACGCCGAGCCCGCCGAGCCCGTCGCCGCGGAAACCCCGCCCGCGCTGTCCGAGGACTGGCCCTTGAACGTCAACGAGTCCGGACGTCCGGATCGCTTCTCGTTCGCCGTGGTGCTGCAGACCCTGCAGCGTTCCGCCGATCCCGTACTATGGCTGGAGTCGTTGCGCGTCATGTTGCGGCGGACGGGGCTCGGCTGCGACCTGCTGATCTGCCAGCGCAACGGCGACCGCCTGGAACTGGCGGGACGTCCGGATTACGCCTTCCCGGCCAACGGCTGGCTGGGCTCCCTGCTGGTAAGCGCCGACTGCCCGCTGGGCGTACCCGAAATCGCCGGCGACGGCCTGACGCTGCCGGAGAAGGCCTTCCTGAAGTGGTGCAACACCGACGTTGTCGTGCCGATGATCGACGGCGAAGCCCGTCTGCGCGGCGCTCTCTTCGTCAAGAGTGACCGCGACGGAGGGTTGTATCGCTACCGCTCGGGTGAATTGTTGTCCCTGTCGTTGCTGGGACGGCTGCTCGCGGAGTACATGCCTGCGGGTGAGTCAGGGGCTGAGTTGACTTGCGACGAGGGCGCGCGTGCGGATAGTCTCGTACCCGAACTGCTGACGATTTAGCCCCGATCACGGCCATTATGTGCTTTCCAGGCTCGGCTGTCCCACAGCCGGTACAAGCCCCCAAGACCCCGTATTTCCAGATAACTCCGTGACGGGCTGCGACGCGCACGTCGACCGGCAAGCCGCGACGTATCGCCCCACGGCGCCCGTCGAGAAATCCCGCAAGCGGCTCCCGCCTTCGTAACCGAGCACACAACAACATCATGCCGCCCGAAATGCCACATCTGAAACAACCGGGCCGCCGCTTGCCCGACCTCGCGACGCGGGGGCGACGTGTCGAGGATGGGAGGACTCGGCCTGTCGCACGGCGCAAACCGGTGTGGCGGAACGGGCGCCCGCTTCGACACACCGGTTTCCCACCCCGCACAACCATGAGCCGTGGATCAGGGCGCGCCTCGCACAACCAATGGAAAGGGAGTGGCGCATGCCGCTCGACGAGTGGAAACGATATCTACGCCGCAGCGTCGCCAGGCTGCAACTGAACATCCGTGAAGATCTGAGATTCGTCGCCTGTGGCCTTACTCGCGCCGCGGACGGTTACGCGCTCTGGCTCGATTGCGAACGGGTTGGCGCGCGGCGCGGCGCCGGTTCCCGCAGCAGTGCCGTCACCTCGATGTGGCGGGGACGGGCCAGCCTGCCGTGTGCGCAAGCGCTGGGCGTACAGGATCCTGCCGGCCGGCGCAACCTGCTCCTCGCCCTGGCCCAGGCCCTCTCGGATATCTCGTGTCGTTCTGGTACGGGTGTCGGTCTGTGGTGTGAGGCTAGGCGGGCTGGGTCTCGGTCTGTTCGCGGGTCTTGTCCGGGGAGCGGGTGAAGATGAGGTTCAGCTCGGCGGTCAGGTCGTCCACCGACAAGCCGCGCTTGATATCCCCGCCGTAAGCCAGGGAGATGGCGCGCGTTTCCTCGGAGACCACGATGACCGCGGCGTCCGACACCTCGCTCAGGCCGATGGCGGCGCGATGTCGCGTGCCCAGCACGTAGCCCAGTTCCGTGCGCTCGGTGTTGGGCAGGATGCAGGCCGCGGCGGAGATCCGATCCTGGCTGATGATGACCGCGCCGTCGTGCAGCGGGCCCGGCATGGTGAACAGGGACTCGAGCAGCTCGGCGGAGATCTCGGCTCCGAGCGGCGTGCCCGACTTGGCCCAGCGGCCCAGGCTGATGTCCCGCTCCAGCACGATCAGGGCGCCCAGCCCCCGGCGCGAGAGCCGCCCGACGGCGTGGATGATCTCCTGCTGCGCCGGGATCTCCTCCGGCGCGGCGAAGAAGAGGATGCCGCGTCGTCGTCCCAGATGGGTCAGTGCCGTCCGCAATTCCGGCTGGAAGATGATCAAGAAGGCCACGACCCAGACCGTCTGCAGGGACGAGATGATCTGCTTGACGACGATCAGACCGATCCGGTCGGCGATCCAGGAGAAGATGACCAGCAGGCCCAGCCCGAAGAACATCTGCGTGGCGCGCGTGCCGCGTACCAGCAGCACCAGGCGATAGAGCAGGAACGCCACGATCACAATGTCGAGGATATCGATGATCGGTGATTCGGCGAGCAGGCTGATCATTCGGGCTCCGGACCGTTCGGTTGATTCACGTCATGGCCGACGCGGGGCGTAGCTTAACACCGCGCGCGCAACGGCTCAACGGTGAAGAAACCCTCGTCGTTGTTCCGCCAGGGCGGCCAGGACCGCCAGGCCCTGCACGGTCTCACGGACGTCGTGCACCCTGAGGATCGCCGCGCCCTGGACGAAGGCGGCGGCCGCCGCGGCCAGACTGCCGCCGAGGCGCTCGGCGGTCGGCGCGCCGGTCAGATGTTCGATGAAGGACTTGCGCGAGGCGCCCACCAGCAGGGGCCGGCCGCGAGCCACATCGTGCAGGTTGGCCAACAACGCCAGGTTGTGGTCCAGCGTCTTGCCGAAGCCGATGCCCGGATCGACGGCGATGCGGGAGGGCGCCACGCCGGCCGCCTCCGCCGCTTCCGCGCAGGTGGCGAGTTCGTCGGCCACCTCGCGCACCACGTCTTCGTACCTGGGGTCGTCCTGCATGGTGCGCGGTGTGCCCCGCATGTGCATCAGGACCAGGCCGCATGCGGTATCCGCCGCCAGCGGCAGCAGTTCGGGATCGTCCCGGCCGCCGGTGATGTCGTTGATGCCGTCTGCGCCGGCCGCCAGCGCACGCCGCGCGGTATCGGCCCGGCGGGTGTCGACGGTGAGCGGCAGGTCGCAGACCTCGCGGATGGCGCTCAGGGCGGGCAACAGTCGCGCCTGCTCTTCCGTCGCGTCCACGGGCTCGGCGCCGGGACGCGACGACTCGGCGCCCACGTCGAGCAGGTCGGCGCCCGCGGTCGCCATCTCGACGGCCATCTCGGCGGCACGCGTAGTTCCGGTGGCTCCGGTTGTTCCGGTGCGCGAGGGGGCATGGAAACTGTCCGGCGTGACGTTGATGATGCCCATCACCAGCGGTCGCCGCGTGTAGTCGAGCGTCCGTTCGCCCAGCCGCCAAAACACGGCGGCGCCGTTGCTGGGCGCCGCCAAGTCCGTCGTATTTCCGTTACGGGGCTCGCTCAAGGCCGAGGCTCCTCGCCGGGATCGTCCGGGACCGGATCGCTCTCGGCGGGCGCGGTCGTTCCCGCCGCGGCCTCGCCGTCGTTGTCCTCGCCGTCGTTGTCCTCGCCGTCGTTGTTCTCGACATCGTTGTTCTCGACATCGTTGTTCTCGACAACGTCACTCTCGACATCGTCGTGCTCGTCATCGCTCTCGACGTCGTCGGGCAGGTCAACCTCCGGCGCAGGCAGGGGAGTGCCCGCCAGGATCATCTCGACCTCGTCGCGGGCGAGGGTCTCGCGCTCGAGCAGGGCTTCGCCCATGACTTCCACCTTGTCACGGTGCTCGGAAAGCAGCGTGCGTGCGCGTTCGAGCTGCTCGTTGATGATGCGCGTGACCTCGTCGTCGATCAGTTGCTGGGTGCGCTCGCTCAGGGTGCGGCGGCGTCCGTAGTCGCGTCCGAGGAAGACCGGCTCCTGGCCCTCGTCGTAGGAGATGGGTCCCAGGGCTTCGCTCATGCCGAACTGGGTCACCATCATGCGCGCGATGTTGGTCACGGCCTTGATGTCCGCGTAGGCGCCGCCGTGGATTTTGCCGATGAAGAGTTCCTCCGCGACACGTCCGCCCAGCGAGACGCAGATCTTGTCGATCAGTTTCTCCTTGCTGGTGTGATGCTCGTCCTTCTCGGGCGGCGTGAAGGTCACGCCCAGGGCCTGTCCGCGCGGGATGATGGTCACCTTCTCCGCGGCGTCGGCGTGCTCGCAGAGCATGGACAGCAGCGCGTGGCCGGCCTCGTGGTAGGCGGTGATCTTCTTGTCGTCCTCGTCCAGGATCATGCTGCGGCGCTCCGGCCCCAGCATGACCTTTTCGCGGGCCTCCTGGAAATCCTCCATGACGACTTCCTTGTGGTCCTTGCGGGCGGCCAGCAGGGCGGCCTCGTTGACCAGGTTCTCCAGGTCGGCGCCTGCCAGGCCGGGGGTGCCGGCGGCGATCTTGCGCGGTGAGACGTTCTTGCTCATGCGGATCTTCTTCATGTGGACCTTGAGGATGGCCTCCCGTCCGTTGAGATCCGGCATGTCGACGACGATCTGCCGGTCGAAGCGCCCGGGGCGCAGCAGGGCCGGGTCGAGCACGTCCGGACGATTCGTGGCGGCGACCAGGATGACGCCGTCGTTGGATTCGAAACCGTCCATCTCCACCAGGAGCTGGTTGAGGGTCTGCTCGCGCTCGTCGTGGCCTCCGCCGAGGCCGGCGCCGCGGTGACGACCGACCGCGTCGATCTCGTCGATGAAGATGATGCAGGGGGCGTTCTTCTTGCCCTGTTCGAAAAGGTCACGCACGCGCGAGGCGCCCACGCCCACGAACATCTCCACGAAGTCCGAGCCGCTCATGCTGAAGAAGGGGACGGCGGCCTCGCCGGCGACGGCCCGCGCCAGCAGGGTCTTGCCGGTGCCGGGCGCGCCCACCAGCAGGGCGCCCTTGGGGATGCGGCCGCCCAGCCGCTGGAACTTCCGGGGATGGCGCAGGAACTCGATGATCTCCTCGAGTTCGACCTTGGCCTCGTCGCAGCCCGCCACGTCCTCGAAGGTCACCGTGGGCTTGTCCATGTTGATGAGCTTGGCCTTGCTCTTGCCGAAGCTGAAGGCCTTGTTGCTACCGCCCTGCATCTGGCGGATGAAGAAGAGCCACAGCACCAGGATCAGCAGGAACGGCAGGTAGTAGGTGACGATCACGGACAGCCAGCTCGTCTTGGGCGTGTCGCCCTTGAGGAAGGCGTCGGGGTTGTTCTCGCGCACCCATTCCGGGAAATGCGGATCCTCGGACAGCAGGACGATCTCGAACCGCTGCACCACCGGCGCGGTACCGTTCTCCAGCATGATCGGCACGCTCTCGACGAACTCGCCCTGGACAGTCGATTCCGTCTTGGTCAGCGAGCGGATGTTGCCCGCCTCGACCTGCTCCTTGAAGGCGTTCCAGCCGATGGCGTAGACCTGCTCGCGGTCGATGGACATCATCTGGAAGGCGAGGAACACCAGCAACAGCAGCAGCATCCAGAAACCCACCGTACGCCCGGGCATCGTGGGACGCCGTCCGCCGCTGGGACCCGGGAACGAGGGCTTTTTATTGTCGTTGGCCATGGATCTCCCATCAAACCCGTGTCATCGGGACGGTTATCAGGTCATTCGTCTCGCGCGCCGTCGGCGTCGAGCCCACGAACCAGCAGTGTAACCGCCGTCGCGGTGGACGGCAACAACCGGGTGCGCTCCGCCCGCACCAGTCCGACCAGCCACAAGGGTCCTGCGTCGTCCTCGACGAGCACGACGTCCCGCCGCGCGCGGACCGGCACCTCGGATTCGCGCAACAGGTCGCTGACCTTCTTGCGGCCGCTCATGCCGAAAGGTACGATCCGATCCCCGGGACGCCAACCGCGCAATCGAGGTTCGCCGTGGAGCGCCGTGGTGGGCAGGGTCAGACGCCAAGCCCGTGTTGCGGATGCCGGCAGGCCTGGCTCCGGTTCGGGGCAGGCGATTTCGTCCACGGTGGCCTCTCTGATCCGCAGTGTCAGCGCTGCGGCCGGCGAATCCTCGTCGGCGCCCTCCGGGGGCACGAAGACCAGGTGATCGAAATCGCGACACGCCCGCCAGCCGTCGATCAGATCGACGCCGCTGCCCGAGCGGCTTTCCGGCAACCACTCCAGCAGCCGCACGACGTGCGTCCTGGCCAGATCGGTCTCCACGCCGCAGTACTCGCGCAGATGCATGCGTACGAGGCGGGACGCGAGGGGTTGCGACATCTCCGTCAGGACGTCAACGGGCAGGGATTCCCCGTCTCCGGTGGCCAGGAGCCCCGCCAGCAGGTCGCCGGCCGTCTGCTCCAGCACCGCCACGTCGTCGGCAAGCAGCTGCGCCAGGCGCACCGGAGCGCCGGCGGCGGCCTCGCCGAAGATCGACCGTGCCACCGGCAGCAACTCGTGACGCACGCGTCCGCGCGCGTTGGACCCGTCCGCGTTGGTGGGATCGCTGCGCCAGGTCTGCCCGCACTCCGTCAGGAAGGCCTCGATCTCCGCGCGGTCGGTCACCAGCAGGGGATGGATCGTGCGTCCGGCGACGGGCCTGATGCCGCGCATGCCCTCGGCGCCGGCGCCGCGGAAGAACCGCATGATGAGCGTCTCGAGCTGGTCGTCGCGGTGGTGGCCCGTGGCGCAACCCGCCAGGCGGGGCTCCGCGTCCAGCACGGCTGCGAAATGTCTCCGGCGCAAACGTCGCGCCGCGTCCTCCAGGCCGGTGCCGTTCTGCGCGCCAAGGCTGTCGGGGTCCGCGTGATGCACGTGCAGGGGCACGTCGAGGTGGCGGCAGAGCTCGGTGCAGAAGTCCTCGTCCCGGTCGGCCTGCTCACCGCGCAACATGTGGTTGACGTGGGCGGCCGCAACGGGTTCGCCGACGCGGGTGCGCCGCGCGGCGGCCGCCAGCAGCAAGGCCACCGAGTCCGCGCCGCCCGAAAGGGCCACCAGCACGCCCAGATAGCCGGAACCGGGGCGAGCGCCCGTCTCCGCGGCGGCTACACGCGTCAGCAACCGGTCCAGTTCCGGGATAACCTTGCCTAGAAATGTGCTTTCCATGGACATGACAGTGGTCGGAGCGGAAGTCGCCCCGGAGATTGTGGGGCAAAAAAAATGGTAGCGGCTCAGGGATTCGAACCCCGGACACTCGGATTATGATTCCGATGCTCTAACCAACTGAGCTAAGCCGCCACCATACTTATTGCGTTGTCCCGACCCGAAACGTCCGGATACGTCCGGATACGTCCGGAAACGTCCTGAGCGGGCTCTCAATCTAGCGAGGGACGCATATCTTGTCAAGACGGTGCGGCGCCTATATGGTCGGGCTAAACTTGGGGAGACCATGATGTGTGCAGAGAATCAGAATCGCCGAGACGCGGACGTATATGAGGAGAGCGAGGTTACGCTAGCGCCACTGGACGGCCGCACGATCGCGGTGCTCGGCTACGGCAACCAGGGACGGGCCCAGGCCCTGAATCTGCGGGACAGCGGGCTCGCGGTCGTGGTCGGCGCCCGCGCCGGCGGCCGCGGTCACGACCGCGCCCTGGCCGACGGCTTCACCGCGCAGCCCTTGCCCGACGCCGCCGCGCAGGGAGACGTGGTCATGGTCCTGCTGCCGGACGAGGTCCAGGGTCCCGCCTGGCGCGACTGGCTGGCGGACGCCCTGCGCCCGGGCGCGGCCCTCGGCTTCGCGCACGGTTTCGCCGTCGCCTTCGGCGAGATCAAGCCCGCCGACGGGACCATCTGCTTCCTGGTCGCGCCCAAGGGACAGGGCGACATGCTGCGCGAGGCCTACGCGCGCGGCGGCGGCCTGCCGGGCATGCTGGCCGTCACCGAGGGCTCGCCGGACGGGACCTGGGATCTCGCGGCTTCCTACGCCAAGGCGATCGGCTGTCTGCGCGGCGGCGGCTTCCGCACCACCTTCCGCGAGGAATGCGTGGCCGACCAGTTCGGCGAGCAGGCGGTGCTCTGCGGTGGTCTCGTGGAGCTGATCCGCGCGGCCTTCGACACGCTGGTCGCGCGCGGCTACAACACCGACAACGCCTATTTCGAATGCGTGCACGAGGTCAAGCTCATCGCCGACCTGCTGCATCGGCACGGTCTGGACGGCATGCGGCGGATGATCAGCCCGACGGCCGCATACGGCGGCTTGACGAGAGGGCGCAGGCTGGTGGACGATGGCGTCCGGGACAAGATGGGACACATCCTGGACGAGATCGAGAGCGGCGTCTTCGCCCGGGAATTCCTGGCCGACGCGGCTCGCGAGGAATCCGCGGCCCGTCAGCTCGCCCGCGAGGAAGCGGACTCGCGCTTCGCGGCGGCCGGCCGGCGTTTACGCGACAGGCTCGACGCTCTGGGACTGGACGATCCGCATACCCTGGGAGGGGATCAATGAACGACTCGGTGCTGACTCGTTTCTGGACGATCATCGTCAACCCGTCCGCGACCATGGCGGCCGTGCGCGAGAAACCGCGCGTGCTGGTGGCGGTGCTGGCCGTCATCCTCATGCTGGGCGCCTTCACCGCGGCCACGATCCACATCTCCGGCCCGGAGCAGGTGGACGTCATGCGCGACACCCGCATCGGCCGCATCATGCCCGCCGAGGACATCGAGGAGATGTACGACGACTACCTGAACATGACCACCGTCGACCGTCTCAAGACCGCCCTGCCCAGCGGTTTCGGCGGCGCGGCCACCGTCTTCGTGATGGGCCTGGTGTTTCTGCTCTTCGGCAAGCTGGCCGGCGGGCAGGGCACCTTCGGGCAGGTGATAGGCGTGGTCTTCTGGTCCAACGTGGTGTCGATGGGTTACGCCTCGCTGATCAAGTGGCCGCTGGTGGTGGCCAAGGGCAGCATGTTGGGGGTCTCGCTCGGACCGGCGGTGCTCGTGGCCGACCGGGGCGTTCTGGATCCTCTTTTCGGCCTGCTGTCGATGTTCGACGTCTTCACCGTCTGGGGCGTGGTGCTGCTCGTCCTCGGTTTCGAGCAAATACACGGCTTCGCACGCAACAAGGCGGCGACCGTGGTCGTAGCGACCTGGCTGCTGGTGAGTCTAGTCATGTTCGGCATCGGCCGACTGTTCATATGATCCGTGAGGAGCTGACGTGAAGAAGTGGTTGATCATCGGAGCCGTGATCGTGGTCGTGGGCCTCGTCGCCGCCAACCTGCTCAAGTCCAACACCAAGACGACGGAAGTCGACCTGGACACGATCGAGCGCCAGGATCTGGTGGAGACGGTCACCGCCTCGGGCACGCTCACACCCAAGCGCAAGGTGGATGTCAGCGCCAACACCATGGGCAAGGTGACGCGCCTGGCCGTGGCCGAGGGCGACCGCGTCGATGCGGGCCAGTTCCTGCTGGAGATCGATCCCACCGAATTCGAGTCGGTGGTACGCGGTTACGAGGCGGCGGTGCGCACGGTGCGGGCCGAACTGGAGGTGGCCGAGGCCACCCTGGACAAGACCCGTCTCGACCTGGTGCGTGTGCGCGGCATGGGCGATCTGGCCACCCAGGAGCAGATCGACGCCGCCGAGACCAACCTGCGCGTGGATGAGGCCCGGACCGTCGCCGCCCGCGCCCGCTATCGCCAGGCCGAGGCCAACCTGGACCGGGCCGAGTACGACCTGGAAAAGGTCACCATCACCGCGCCCATGGGCGGCGTCGTCACTCGCCTCAACGTCGAAGAGGGCGAGAATGCGATCATGGGCACCCTGAACAACCCGGGCACGGTGCTGCTGGTGATCGCGGACCTCACCACCATGGAGGCCGAGGTCGACGTGGACGAGACCGAGGTCATCAGGGTCGCACTTGGCCAGCCGGTGCAGGTCGAGATCGACGCCTTCCCCGACACGACCTTCGCGGGCGAGGTGACCGAGATCGGCAACAGCCCCATCTATTCCAGCACCGGGCAGAACCGTCAGGCCGTCGACTTCAAGGTCACCGTGACCTTGACCGATCAGGTCGACGGCGTGCGCCCCGGTCTCTCGGCCGAGGCCGAGATCACCGTGGCCGAGTCGGACAGCGCGCTGTCCGTGCCGATCGGCGCCGTGGTCATCCGCGAGTGGCCGCCGAAAGAAAAACGCGGCCGGCGTGCGGCCCGCGGCTCGGTAGATCCTGAAAGTGCGGCGGCCGACAGCGTCGAACGCGGGGAGCACGAAGGCGTCTTCGTGGTGGAGGACGGCACGGTGGCGTTCCGGTCCGTCGAACTCGGCATCACCGGCGAAGAGGATTTCGAGCTGCTCTCGGGCGTCGAAGCGGGAGACCGGATCGTGACCGGCCCCTTCCGCCAGCTGCGCGAGCTGGAGCACGGTGACGCGGTGAAGGAAGCCAAGAAAAAGCGCCGGGACCGCGACTGATGAACCTCTGGGAAGGCGTCCGCATCGCCCTGGGCAGCCTCTGGACCCACAAGCTGCGGACCCTGCTCACCCTGCTCGGCAACATCGTCGGCACCATGAGCGTGATCGCCGTCGTCTCGCTGATCAACGGAGTCGATATCTACGCCCGCCACAAGGTGCTGGACGAGGGCTCCAACGTCTTCACGATATCACGTGTAAACATCTACGAGATTCTCACGGACATGGACGCCTTCCTGGAGTCCCTCGAGAATCCCAGACTCACCCTGGACGACCGCGAGTATCTGAGCGAACGCATGCAGTATGCGTCGAGCGTCGGCGCATCCAGGGACCGTACCGCCGATCTGCGCGCGGGCGGCCGCAACACCCGCGGCGTGAACATCCGGGGCAAGACCGAGGACTACTCACTGCTCGAGGATCTGCCCCTGCACGCCGGCCGGCACCTGACGCGGCAGGACGTGGCCGCCAGCCGCCAAGCCATGGTGCTGGGCTGGGACATCGCACGCGACCTGTTCCCCGACTACGACGACCCGACCGGCCGCACGGTGAAACTCGGCAGGCGCCACTTCCGGGTAGCCGGCGTGATCGAGGACAAGGGCACCATGCTCGGCAGCAGCCGCAACAGGTTCGTGGTCGTGCCCATCACCACCTACATGAAACTCTTCGGGGCGCGCGGGACAATCGACATCAAGGTGGCCGTAGCCGACCTGACGGACATGGCATCGGCCAAGGACGAGGCCCAACACTACATGCGCCTGCGCCACAAGCTGCGTCCCGCCGAGGACGACGATTTCGGCATCGTGACCATGGAGGAACTGCTCTCGCTGTGGTCGGGCATCTCGAACGCCATCTACAGCGCCCTGGTACCGCTGGTGGGCATCAGCCTGGTGATCGGCGGCATCGTGCTGATGAACATCATGCTGGTCGCGGTCACCGAGAGAACCCGCGAGGTGGGGATCCGCAAGGCCGTCGGCGCCCGCCGCTTGGCGATATTGTGGCAGTTCCTGGTGGAGTCGATCACGCTCTCGGTGACCGGCGGCGTGCTGGGCATCAGCTTCGGCATGGGACTGGCCCTGTTGATCAGCGCGGTTACGCCACTGCCCTTCGCCTTCGCCTGGTGGTCGGTCGCCCTGGGACTGGTGGTGACGTTCGTGATCGGCATGGTCTTCGGCACCTATCCGGCATGGAAGGCGGCCGGGCTCGATCCCGTGGAGGCGTTACGTCGTGAGTGATGGGAAGGTCATGAGCGGCCGCATGCACGCCGGCGAGGGCTTCGCGCAGGCTTTCGCCACCATTCGTGGCCACAAGCTGCGCAGTTTCCTGCTGATCCTGGGCGTGGCCATCGGCGTGGCGACGCTGCTGGCCATGTTCACCATCGTCACCGGCCTGAGCGGCAAGATCAGGGACGACATCGTGCAGGCGGCCAAGCCGTACCTGTACATCGCGCGATACCACGGTCTCGGCGGCGAGGACATCGAGGCGAAGATGCGCCGGCCCCAGTTGATGCCCGAGTGCATAGAGGCCCTGGCCGCCGTCGAGGGCGTAGACGGCACGGATTACATGATCGCCGGCGGCCGCGCCACGGTGCTGACCTACGGCAAGGAGCGCACCAACCTGGTACAGGTCTTCGGCGCCTCGGCCGACTTCCACAACCTCTACTCCTACATCCTCGGCGAAGGCCGTTTCTACACCTACCCGGAGCAGGACGCACGCAGACGCGTCTGCGTGCTCGGCGCAGGACCGGCCGAGACGCTTTTTCCCAACACCGATCCCATAGGCAAGCGGCTCAGGATCTTCGGCATCGACTACGTGATTGTGGGCGTCATGGAGAGTAGCCGCCACATCATGGGCCAGATCGGCGACAACTGGGTGGTCATCCCCTGGCCCACCTACGAGAAGGACTTCTCCAACAAGGACGCCGACGACCGCACCATGGCCGTGACCGTGGCCGACGGCTACGACAGCGACGAGGTGACGACCGACGTCACCGGTGCCCTGCGGCGAGTGCGCGGACTGCGACCCGACGAGGAGAACGACTTCGAGGTGGTGGCCTCGGAGACCTACGGCGAGCTGGTGGGCAAGGTGACGCAGGCGGTGGCGCTGGTGCTGGTGGTGATGTCATCGATCGGGTTGATGGTCGGCGGCATCGGCGTCATGAACATCATGCTGATCTCGGTCACCGAGCGGACGCGGGAGATCGGTGTGCGGATGGCGGTGGGGGCGCGGCGGCAGGATGTATTGCGGCAGATACTGGTGGAGTCGGCGACGTTGACGGGGATCGGCGGCGTGGTGGGGACTGTGCTGGGGTATATGATGGCTTGGGGGGGAACGAAGGTGCTGGCGTTTCCGTTTGGGTTCAATCCGTTGGTGGCGTTGGTAGCGGTGGCTTTTTCGGCATCGATTGGGATCTTCTTCGGACTGTATCCCGCCAATCGGGCGGCTAAGATGGATCCTATCGAGGCGCTTCGGCACGAGTGAAGCGTGGTGGGTTATCCTCGAGAGTGGTGTGGACTGGTGGAGGGAATTGATCGCTGCTGTCCGGTTGCAGCAGGTTCCAGCCGAGATCTGTGTTCGCTGTATGTCTGATATCCTGCAAAGGAGGACGAGATGAGAATATCCGTCAAGGCATGTGGTAGTATTCTTGGGACGTTGACGTGAGGTGCCATAGTCTACGCCGGGTGCGTGGTGTGGCCGTTTAGTTTCGAGCGTTCGACGGGAATGATCGTTGCCGGAATCATCATTGGTCTGGGTCTATTGACAAATATTGTGAATATGACCAAGGGAATGCGTGGATGAACGATTGGGGCCATCGGCAACAGATCAGTCCGAGGAGACGGGTGACGCATTAGCCTGAGCCAACGTTAATCAGACGATGAGTAGAGATGATAAAAGTACATTCAGTGCAAAATGAAGCTGAACTGGCTGTGCTGCGTTCTCTGTTCGAAGTGGAGCGTATCCCGTTTCTGGTTCACAACGATACCATTGGGTCAATTCTCGCGGGCCCGCTGATCGAGAATTACAACACCAGGTCGTTCATGGTTTCAGCCGAAGATGCGGAACGCGCGCGCGAACTGGTACGGCGCTTCATTACAGACACAGATGGTTCCAGGCCCGTGACGCCGATCCGTGATCGAGTTCGGATGGTTCTTGAGGCCATGTTGTTCTCGTGGTTTGCCCCAGGGCGGTCTCATCGTGCCGTCGGCAGCCATGAGATTGACAAATGGAAGCGATAGAGCGCGCTCAGGATACGACCCCATCCCGGCTCCCACGCCCCAACCAGCCGTTTCACCCCCAACACCCTATACTGTCACTATACGATCTGCGGCGTCAGGTCACGCGGCCACGCGGTCTTCGCTGCGGGGTCGCGGTCGGTGGTTGACACGGACTGTTCGCGTCGCGGCGACCAGTCCAGTTCGGGCCCGGACTGCTCAACGCACCCATCGTTACGTTTACCACGGTCTTGAGCGATCCGCGCCGCCAGGGGAGGATCTCATGAGCGTAGAAGAGATGATCAAGGGCCATGATCTGTTCCGATCGCTGAGTTTCGATGAGATAGCCCGCATCAGCACGTTCTCCGTCTCTTCGCCCTATCGCAAGGGTGACACCGTCTTCAACAGCGGCGAGCACGGCACTCACTTCTTTGTCGTCCTGGATGGAGTCGTGAACCTGAAGCTGCCCTCGGACAACGACGAGTCCATGCTCCTGGTGGGTCGGATGGAGAAGGGCGCCATCCTGGGCCTGTCGCCGCTGCTGGGATTCGAGCGTTACACGACGTTCGCCCAGTGTGCCGAGGACAGTACGGTTCTGCGCGTCGAGGTCGCTCCCTTTCGGGAGTTGCTGAACGAGAACGCACCGGTCTGCGTGCAGGTCATGAACGTGATCGCACGGGTGTACTTCTCGCGCTACACCGACACGCTGAAGCGGTTTCAGAACATCCTGAACGATATCGCGGTCCACTGAGGGGTGGCGGCTCGGTTACCCTAGCGGATTGCGACGATTGGGCAGGTCTTGTTTCAATACGTCGGTGTCTACTCGATATTGTGCCAAAATGTGTCAAGAAAACTGCTCCATAAAATGCCATCCGTATCATGTTGCGATTAAGTGAGTTGCGCTCAATGTGATGTCAAAAATGACATCTATATTGCAGAGTGTAAGCGTGTAAATTGTGTCAACTTGCCGTGTCGTTATCCAGTATTCGTATCGCCAGGCCCAGCCAATTACCCGGGACTACATTTCCACCTTGATAATTTTCTTCACCGCCAGACCACCAATTATCGAGACTACGAAGAACCCCCACAACCACACCGGCAACCCCAGCCAATCCGCGTCCCGCCGGGGCAACTCCACACTGATCGACGCCAGCGGTGCCTCGTCGGGCAGGGGGATCTCGGTGGGATTGAGCAACAGGTGGTGCCAGCCGCCGCGCTCCCGCGCTCCGGCCAGCCGTCCCCAGGCCGAGACCGGCGCCAGGAACTTGGTCCAGCTCACCGTGCCGTCGGTCACCGTCGCTAGCGGCGGCGTGTCGACCGCGGCGCGCACGCGCCACCACACCGAGCGGTCCGCTCGATCGACCAGCGGGCCGGCTTCCACGTCGAGGCCCTGTCCCGCCGCCAGCGCCAGCCGCGACAGGACGTCCTCCTGGCCCTCGACGACGCGGGCCGAGACCAACACCGTCTCGCCCTCGTGCAATCCCCGCCGCTGGTAGCGGGCGTCCAACTGCACCACGATCACCAACACCACCGGCAACAACACCAGCAACGCCGGCAACGAGGTCGACAGGTAGCGCATATTGGCCTTGAACAGGTCCCACTGGATGCGCGCCATGGTCCCGAGGTGATCCTGGTAAAGCCCGAGTTCATATAGGTGGCCGGTGAGACGCCGCCGCCGCCCCGACAGGGCCCCCTGGTTGGTTGTCACCTTGAACAACCACAACAACAACACGCCCGACAGGGCGGATATCACGACGAGCGCCGGCCACCCCGCAGCCCCGAAGGGCCGCAGCAGCAGGTCGAACAGTCCGGTGATGGTTTTGGCCAGCCAGTCCACGCTCATCCCCTAGGAGATGTACCCCAACCCTTGCATCCGCTTCCGAATCTCGTCCTCCGAATCGCCGCCCTCCTCGAACTTCGCAATCTCCCTCTCCAGCACATGCTTCACGAATTCCTCGGGCGAAGCATATCCCGCGACGCCGGCGTACTTGCGGATCTTCTCCATCAGATCCTTGTCGATCTTCACCTTGGGACCGAACATCTCATTCTCCTTCGAATAGCGGACTCCCGACCATCTCCGGCAGCGGTTCGATCCCGAACAGCGACAGGAAGGTCGGCGCCAGGTCCAACAGTTCCGGGTCGTCCTTGTCGATCCTGCGATTCGTGACGATCACGCCGGGCACCTCGTCGGCGGCCATGCAGTGGTCGCCGCTCCACTTCATCATGTTGTCCGCGAACACCGTACCGGGGACCTCGCCCAGGGCCGACTCGTTCGAGCCCCGGTAGCCGGCATAGTAACCCAGGATGATGTCCGGCGCGTTGGCCGTCTCCGGCCCGGAATAGATCTCGTCGGTGCGGTAGGCGTACTTGATCGCGCGTTCCCCGGTCAGAGGATCGGTCACCGCTTCGAGCTTCTCCACCAGTTCTTGCAGCAGCGCCTCGCGCTCGAAGCTCTGGTTCACGGCACCTCGTCGCTCGCGTCCGCGCAGGTTCAGATACAGTCCGTTGATGCCGATGGCGTAGGCTCGCGTCCGCCGCCAGTCGATGCCCGCCAGGTATTCCACCTCGTTCGGCTCGACCCCGGCGCGCAGGCTCAGGTAGCCGTTGTCCATCAGCCAGCGGTTCACGTGGAAGGACCGGTGGTACGGGGCGAAACCGTGATCGCTGATCGCCAGCACGATGGTCTCGTCGTCCACGTAATCCAGCGCCATGCCCAGCGCCTCGTCGCAGGCCTCGTAGATCTCGCGGATGCGGTGCTCGTGGCGCGCGGCCTCGGCGTCGTGCCTGGGCGAGTCGTGGTCCATGTTGCGCCAGAAGGTGTGGCAGGTCTGATCGGGACTGTTGTAGTAGAAGAACAGCAGCCCGCTCTCCTGTTCGGCGAACCTCTCCAGCTCGTGCTTGAACTGGGTGGTGCGCTCGGCCAGCACCTCCGAGGACTGGGACACGTAATCGTCGTCCGCGAAGATGCCTTCTTCGAGGGCCTTGGTGTCGTCGGGCAGGCCTTGCGTGTAGTAGGGCCCGAGTTCCTTGGCGATATCACGGCTGTAGCGTTCGGGCGTGCTGATGGGCATCTCCGGGTTGGCCGGATCGATATTGATGGGAGTCACGTAGAGGCGCAGCGCCGGAGAGGTCTCCATCAGGTAGAACCGGCACACGCCCGCGACCGACTTCAACAAGGGCACCAGCTCGAAGTCCAGCGACAGCCACTCGCTCCACTCGCCCTCGCGCAGCAGGAAACGCGTGTCCTGTACCTCGAAGAGGGCCTCGCCCCGCTCCCGGTCCAGCACGATGGAGAAGGGGACCGTGGCCTCGGGGTCGCCCACGCGGTAGCTGTTCAGCGGGCCGAAGAGTTCCGTCTCCACATGGCCGCGTCGTACCAGAACGGGCACTACGCGACCGCCCGACAGCTCCGTTTGGGCGGTGGGCGCGTCCGTGTAATACGTGAAGATGCCGTAGGTGCCGAGGATGTCCGGCGTGCCCATGCCGGACAGGGAATGCACCTCGCAATCCACCGGCGGGAAGTTCGAGGGCACCTTGAAGATGGTGACGTCGACGCCCGCGTCGGCCAGCGGCTCCCAGAACGCCGTGCCTTGCCGCAGGTTCAGCACTTCGCCGCTCCCGCGCGGCAGTTTCCAGCCGCCCACCTTCCACCAGCGCTGCGGCGCCATGGCCTGGGCCGCCGAGAGGTAGGGCATCAGGGTCTCGGGATCGCGGTGGATGAAGTCGAAGATACCGTGGCCGCCGGGGTTCATGCCCGTGATGAAGTTGGACCAGGCCACCGGGGACTGGGGCGGGATCGCCGTGCCGAAGGCCTTGTAGTCGCCCGCGGCGATGAGCCGGTCGAAGTTGGGCATGACGCCCTCGGCGCGGTACTGATCGAGCAGGTTGGGGTCCATGCCGTCGAAGCCGATGCAGAGCACCTTGTTCGTTCCGCCGGGCGCGGCGCCGTAGGCGATGGCCGTCAGCGCCAGCATCGCCAGCAATGTCATCATCGCACGGACGTTCACTTCTCACCTCCGGTCGGCAGCAGACTGCGTCCGCTCATCCAGGCCGGTCGGGCGATCCCGAAGAGGTCCAGGATGGTGGGCGCCAGGTCGATCAGGGCCGGCCGCGTCTCGCTGAACTTCTCGGTCGAGAAGAGGATGCCCGGCACCAGGCGCGGATCGACGCAGTGGTCGCCCGACCAGCTGCGCGTGTTGTCCTCGAAGACGCGCGGGCTGACCCGGCCCACGGCGGCGTCCCAGCCCGTGCGCCAGCCGATCTTGAAGCCGATCACGATGTCCGGTCCGTTTTCGACGTAGGGGCCGTGATAGCAGTCGCGTCCGGCCAGCACGTCGTTGACGCAGGGCGTGTCGAGTTCGTCGTCGCGCAGGTCGCGCAGGGCGGCGATCAGCTCCTCGCGCAGAGCGTCTGCCTGCGCGGGCGCCACGATGCCCGATTTCTCCCGTCCCTTCAGGTTCAGGTAGAAGCCGCCGAGTCCGCTGGCGTAGGCGCGCGTGCGCGCCCAGTCGATCTGCGTGGGCTCGACGGTCGTGCCGTCGGGCACCGACGGCAGCGGCCCCTCGGCCGGGTCGTCCTGCAGGAACAGGTAGCCGTTCTCGCGCAGCCAGGTGTTGAGGTTCACGCCGCGGCGGAAGGGCTTGAAACCGTGGTCCGAGATGACGAAGAGCACGTCGTTCTTGCGCAGCTTGTCGAGGGTCTTGCCCACCAGTTCGTCGGCCCGGTCGTAGAGGTCGCGGATGGCGTGGCGGTGGCGCGCGACGTCCTTGCCGGCGTTGGCCGGGTGGTCTTCGTCCAGATAGCGGAAGAACATGTGCTGGATGCGGTCGGTGGCGTCGAAGACCACGGAGATCGAACCGCTGGGCTGACGGTCGAGCATGTGGAAGAACTGGCGCTCCCGCTCGGCGTGGATCTCCCAGGCCTGGTCCAGAAAACCCTGCTCGTCGATCACGCGTTCGTTGAGGGCCCAGGTGTCCTCCGCCAGACCGAGCGTGGCGAAGGAGCCGTGCAGCTTGGCCAGGGCGATGGCGTAATGGGGCGGATGGGAGATGGGCATGGCCGGGCTCTCGGGGTCCAGGTGGACCGGCGTCACGTAGAACGAGAACGGCGGGTCGAAGCTGGTCACGCGGAACTTGCAGATGCCCTTGGCCGTCACGCCGAGGCCGCCGCGGAACGCGACGCGGATCCAGTCGGAGTTTTCATCGGGGCCCAGCACGAACTCCTGCCCGTCGACCTCGAAGCGCGCCAGGCGGGCCGCGGAGTCGACCGTGGCCACGATTTCCAGATCCATCAGGCCGCCGTCTGGATGATCCGGACCCGCCAGTCGACCGACGAACGAAGCGCCCCTGACGGTCAACTCGTTGCGCACGCCCCCGATCGTCTCTTCATCAGAGACGGGCGCCACGCCGGCCGACGCGCCGTCAAAGCCGCTCTCGCCGGGATCGGCGCTGAACCACGAAAAAGTGCCCTGGGTGCCGCGCAGGTCGGGCACGCACATGGCCGACAGCATCTGCCCGTCCACCTTCTCGGGCGGGAAGGTGATGGGCACGCGCAGCACCGTCGCCTTTACGCCGTTTTCGCCCAGCACCTGCCAGAAGGCCTTGCTGCGCCGCAGCAATTCGATGCGGGGCTTGCCGACGGGGATGCGCAGGGGGCCGATCCGCAGCATCCGTCCGCCGCCGCTGATCTTCGTCGACGAGAGTACGGGCAGGTAGGAGCGCAGATCGCGGTTCAAGAAGTCGAAGATGTTGTGCCGTCCGGCGTCGACACCCGTGGCGAAACCCGACCAGGCCACCGGCGACATGGCCGGCGTGGTCGTCGCCAGGGGTCGGAAACCGCCCTGTTCGCGCAACCGGCGCAAGTTGGGCAGACGCCCTTCGCGCAGGCCCGCCTTGACCAGCCCAGGGTCGAGCCCGTCCAGCCCGAGCACGATCACGCGGTGGGCGCGGGCGCGGTTGAGGCGACGGCGGCTGCGCAGGGCGCGCACCAGGGCGCGCAGGGGCCACAGCAACAGGGCGCCGAAGGCGACCACGATTCCCGCCAGACCGAAGAGCAGCGAGCCGCCCAGGGCGAAGCCGGCGCCGGGACCGATGTACGCCAGCGCGGGGGAAGCCCACCCCAGCAGGCAAACAGCGCAGAGCGCCGCGGCCGCGGTCCGGTCGCGAGGGCTCGTCTTGTGAATGTAGCACCGATGGCGTAGCATGCTGATTCGCCGGCTGAGGGTGAAGAAAACGATCAGAACCCAAGCCCCAATAATAGGTCCTCCGGATGATGTCTGCATCTTTCTTTATCGCCGCCAAGACCTGGAAGGGGTTCGAGTTGCGCGACAGAATGCACATGATCCCGCTGGTGTTTGCGTTGCTGCTGCTGACCGGTCTGATGTTGATCCAGGGCAACTGTATCCAGGAGGACGCCTTCATCTCCTTCCGCTACGCGGCCAACCTCGTGGACGGCCACGGCTTGACCTTCAATCCCGGCGAGCGTGTCGAGGGCTACACGAACTTCCTGTGGACGGTGATGCTGGCCGGCGCCATGGCTCTCGGCGCGGACCCCGCCGCGACGGCCCGCGTGGTGGGCATCGTCGCCGCCTTGGTCCTGTTCGGCGTCGTGTTCCGGACGGCGCGCTTGGCCCGTCCCGACAGCCGTTGGGCGGGGCTGGTCGCCGTCGCCCTGCTGGCCGGCACGCCGGGGTTCGCCGCCGAGGCCGCGCAGGGGCTGGAGACCGTCTGGTTCGCCCTGCTGGTCACCGTGGGCGTGGTGACGGCCGTGCGGGCGCTGGAAGACGGGGACCCGCGGCGGACGACCGTGATATCCGTGTGGTCCGCCCTCGCGCTGGTCCTGGCGGCGCTGACGCGTCCCGAGGGCGTGGGCGTCCTGCTGCTCGTCACCGCCGGCGCCCTGTTCGCCGCGCGACGTGGTTCCTACCCTTGCCGGCGCTGGCTCGTGGTCGCGGTCGGCGTCTTCGTCCTGGTGTATCTGCCTTACTGGTGGCTGCGCTTCGACTACTACGGCTACCCCCTGCCCAACACCTTCTACGCCAAGACAGGCGGCGGACTGCACCACCTGCTGCGCGGCCTCGCTTACCTGGGACGCTTCCTGCTGCGCCATCCGGCGGTGGTCGTTTTGAGTGTGGCCGCGGCGCCGTCCCTGCGCGCCCTGCGTGGACCGGACGTGCGGCCGGCCCTGGCGGTGCCCCTCTTCGTCACGTGCGGGTATCTACTCTACGTGACCCTGGTGGGCGGGGATTTCAAGCTGACCTGGCGGTTCGTGCTGCCCGTGTTGCCTCTCTGGTTCCTGATGCTGGATGCCTGGGCGGTCGGGGCCGTCGAGCGTCTCGGCCCCGCGTCGTCCCGCGTCGTGTGGGGACTCGTGGCCGTCACCCTGTTGAACGTGTTGCCGTCGCTGCCGGGCACCCTGCGCTGGTCCCGCCGGCGCGCCCGCGATCTGGAACAACGCACCGTCTGCGGTAAATGGCTGCGGGACAACGCGCCGCCCGGCGCGACGCTGGCCGTCCATTCGGCCGGCATCATCCCGTTCGTGAGCGGCTTGCGGACCATCGACATGTGGGGCCTGAACGACCTGCACATCGCGCACCGCCGGATGCCCGACATGGGCCGCACGCATCCGCCCGGACACGAGAAGTCGGACTATGACTACGTCTTCGCACGGGAACCCATGTACATCATGCCCCCCATCTGGGCGCTGGTCACCGACCAGCCGTATCGGGGCTTCAAGAGCGGCATGTTCCAGGGTGTGGATGAGTGGGCCGAACACGCGTCAGGGTACCGGGAACGCTACGTCCCCTTGCCGCCCGCGCCCGGCGGCACGGAACCCCGCTGGTTCAACTTCGTCGAACGTCAATCCGAGACCGAATAGGCGATGATCGTGTTCGCGACCAGGATCGGCTGCTCCAGCATCACGAAGTGACCCGTCTCCGGCATCAACTTGTAGGCGATCGTCTGCGCGTTGGCGTAGCCGATGCTGTCCAGATAATCCAGGGGATGATCGAAGGAGGGGAACATGGTGGCGCTGCCGATGACCAGGATCGGCACCGTCTGATACGCCAGCTCGTCCCGCAGGTCGAAATCGAAGCTGCTCATCAGCAGTTGCGTGAAACTCACGCGATCGGTGCGTAGGGCCTGGTCGACGATCAGGTCAGTGACCTTCTCCATCGGGCTGAGCCCCAGGAAGGACTCGGCCACGAATTGGTCGTAATCGTCCATCAGCCTCTGCGCCACGTGGCCTTTCTGCTCCGTCGAGGCCAGTTGCATCGGCGCCGCGTCGATGATGATCAGGCGCCGCACATCGTTGGCGAAGCGGAAGGCGTAGTTCATGGCGATCATGCCGCCGATGCCGTGACCGACCAGGATCGGCTCTTCCAGGGCGTTGTCCTCGATGAAGCGAGCCAGGTCCCGGCTGGCGGATTCGATGGACAGGTTCGGGATGACCGGCGTGTGTCCGTGACCGGGCAGTTCGTAGGTCGACAGATTGAAGCCCGCGGCGAGGAAAGGCGTGAGCTTGTGCCAGGCTTCGGCGCTAGAGCCCAGACCGTGGATCAGCACCATGTCGTAGCCGGATATGGACTCCGCTTCGTCCCGCCACGGCGCCGGGGGTTCCGCGCCGAGCGCGTTGCAGATCGGCACGACCAGGATCAGGCAGACAAACGTCGTCAGGACGGTGCGGGTCTTCACGTCATTACCCTCCGAGGGTGAACAGGTCGCCGTCCACGGCCGCGACGACGTTACCGGCGTAACCGTCGCCCACCAGGCGCGGCAGGTCCAGCTTTGCCGTGGCCGGGTAGATGTGGGTCAGCACGACGCGGCGCGGCGCGGCCCGGGTGCAGAGAGCCGCGATGCGGGACGGTGTCATGTGACCGTCCACGCCGAGTTCGTCCGGCGTCGAGCATTCGACGACCAGCAGGTCGGCGCCCGCGGCCGCCTCGGCCAGCTGGCCGCCGGGTCCGGCGTCTCCGGACAAGACCAGGATGTTCCCTTGTCCGTCACGGATGCGGTAACCCAGGTTCTCGGCGCTGAAGCGGTTCTCGAAGTGCTCGACCGCGAAGGCGCTCATCGTCGGACCCGCGGCGGTGTCTCCGGCGGCCCAGCCTCCGGTGCAGGTCGTGGGCGCCACGATATCGCCCGAGGCGAGCTCCAGGATCTCGACGGAACGGCTGTGCGGAACGACCCAGTCGCCGTAGAGTTCCGCCAGCCCCGCCAGGTAGCCGACGAGTCCCCGGGGTCCTATCAGCTGCAGGGGCCGCGTGTTGGGCAGCCCTTTGAAGTGCATGGCGAAGAGCAGCGCGGCCAGATCGGAGCAATGATCCAGGTGGAAGTGCGTGAACAGCACGGTATCGAGCTCGTCCAAGCTGTCCGGGCCGTGGGGCGACGCGGCCAGTCTCACGAGTGCGCCGGGACCCGGATCGAGCATGACCGTACGGCCGTCCACGCTCAGCCAGTACGCGGCCGGTCCCCGCTCGGATGTGGGTATGGCGCCTCCGGCGCCCAGGATCAAAACGCTTATCATGGTGTACAAGCAACATTAGTCGCCCGAATGAGTCAAGGCGTGAACCTGGACACCCGCCCCGACGAACACTATCATGACCTGTCTATCGATGAACCCGACGCAACCCTGGGTTCCGGGAAAGGGATGGTATGATCTCGCGAGTACACATCATCATCGCCCTGACGCTGCTGCTGCCGGTTGTCATGATCTCGGCCGCCGCGGCCCAGGAGCAAGCGGCGTCTCCCGATTCGGCCGCGGATATCCTTTCCAGCGGTCTGAGCGCCGGGGAGAAGATCGGCGCCTTCAACCGGTTGATCCAGCTCAATCCGCGGAATTCCGATCTGTACAACAATCTCGGCGTCGTCTACGCGGAGCAGGAAGAGTGGGTGCTCGCGCGTGACGCTTTCATCACCGCCATCCAGTGTGACCGGCAGCAGCCCGAGTCCCACCGGAATCTGGGCATGGTGATGGTCCATCTGGATCAATACGACACGGCCGTGGCCGAGTTCGAAGCCTACCAGCGCCTCTCCGCCGACGGCGGGCGCGACGCCCACAAGATGATCGGCGACGCCCGGCGCGACGCCGGCGACGTGCCGGGAGCGCTGCAGGCCTACGACGACGGGATACGCGCCTACGGCGAGGCCTACGGTCCCGGTTCCGCGGAGCTGGTGATGGCCAAGGTGCTGATCCTGGAGGAAAGCGGCGACACGGCGGCCTACGAGGACCTGCTGCGCATGTACGCCGAACCGGCGCGGGACTACGTGGCGGCGTCGGGCGGAGAACCGACGGACCAGGCTGGTCGGTCGTCGCTGGCCATCACCTTGCGTCTGCTGAAGATCATCGTGGACAATGCCGGACTGATGACCGAGTCCGGACTGCACGCCCAGGCCGCGGCCGCCTACGAGCAGGCCATGGCGATCGCTCCGGACAACGACGAACTGCTGCCCCTGGCCGCCGTCGCCTGGTTCGAGTCGGGCGATACCATGAAGGCCAAGGTGCTGGCGCGCCGCGCCACCCTGGAAAGTCCGGACCGTCCGGGCGGCTGGAAGGCCCGCGGGCGCATCGCCGAGGCCGAGAAGCGCCCTCGCGACGCCATCGTCGCCTACCGCGAGGCCTGGGATCTCGACCCCAGCCAGAACGACGTGGCGGCCAGGATCGGTTCGCTTTATCTGTTCCTGGGCGACAACAAAGAGGCTCGCAAGTTCATGGGCGTGGTGGCCTCCGATCCCGATTCACCGCCCGAAATCCTCTACAACTACGCCCTCAGCCTGCAGAGGGGGGGCGATCACGAACTGGCGCTGCGTCCGTTGCGCAAGGTGGTCGAGCGTGAGCCGGCCATGGTGTCCGCCTGGCGGGCGCTGGCTTCGTCGTTGCGGAATACGAAGAGATACATCGAAGCGGCCGTGGCTTACGGTCGGGCCTTCGCGCTGGACGAGGATCCCAAGCTGGCTTTCCAGCAGGGGTACTGCCTCCACCGCTGCGATCGTCCCCTCGAGGCGGCGAAGGCCTACGAGCGAGCCCTGGCGATGGATCCCAGCGATACCAAGTCGCGCTACAATCTCGGGCTGGCCCTGGTCTCCGCCGGCGAGTACACGGAGGCCCTCGAAGCGTTCCGGGTCCTCGGCGAGTTGGAGACCGACTCGTACCGGGTCCCTTTCAACACCGGTGTGTGCCATCAGAACCTGGATCATCACGAAGAAGCACTGATCGCCTACGAGATGGCCATCGAGATCGACGAGACGTCCGCGGTCTGGAACAACATGGGGTTGGTTTACGATGCCATGGGGAATAGGCTCGACGCCAAGCAGTGCTACGAGAAAGGCAAGCGCCTGAAGTCGGAAGGTAAATAATGAACAAGATGAACCGCTCGGTCGCGTGCCCAGTGCTCGCGATCATGATCTCGTTCCTGATCGTATCGGCAGTCGGGGCGGAGGAGCACGCCTCCGAGTTGCCTGAATTGACGCGGGATGGTCCTTATCCCCGCCTCTCGCCCGAGCAGCTGGCGGAGTCCGGGTTTCCCGATCACAAGCATGCCTTTTTCTGGCCCGGCTGGAAGCCCCTGCTGGACGAGGACGGCAAGCCCTACGGCGCTGGTTCGCTCTGCAAGGGCCTGGTCTGGCAGGGCCGCGAGGACGTGATCTCCGAACTCGGGCTGATGATCATCGGTCTCGTGAAGCTCGAATACAACGCCGGCTACAAACCGTGCGTGATGGTGCCGTTCATGGAGGCCTGCGAGATGGCCCTGCGGGACGCCGCCGATCTGCTGGACCTGGCGGCCACCGACACGCTCCGCGTCGTCAACACCAACCAGGTCGACGCGTACAAGGCGCGCACCGACCAGGGCGTCTGGCGCATGTACAAGCGCACGGACGATCTCTGCATCCTGCAGCCCATTCCCATACTGGTGGCGCGGACCCTGGCCGCACACGCCGCCTACGACCTCGTGGTAGGCTGGCTGCTCGATGAAAACCGGTGCGGCGCTCTGCCCCACTGGTTGCGCCAGGGCCTGATGGCCTACATGTCGGAACTGGGTGCGCATCTGAACAACTACATGCTCCAGTTCCGCCCCGAGGGGGAGATTCTGCTCACGCCCGCGGAGGCCGAAAAGCTGCTCGCAGCCCCTCCCATCCTCGACGAAGGCCTGGACCGGCAAATGTTCCGCCAGGCGCGCTACGCGGCTTTTCTGATGGTCTGGCGCCTGATCGAAGAGCGTGGCGGCATGCCGTCGATGCGGGCTTTCCTGTCTGCGGTCAAGGACGGCCGCGATCCCGACGAAGCCTGTACGGAGATCTATGGCACGAACCTGTCCGCACTGGCCGCGGCGCTGGATCCCACGGTTCTGGGTGAACCGCAGGGCGACGCCCACCAGACGCGCAGGCCCCACGACCGGCCGACTCCGAAGACCGGCGAATGACCACGGAAGGACCGATCGTCCCATGAGCGAGCAGAAGGAAATCCGCGTACGCTTCGCGCCCAGCCCCACGGGATATCTGCACGTGGGCGGGGCCCGCACCGCGCTGTTCAACTGGTTGTACGCCCGCAAGACAGGCGGCAAGTTCATCCTGCGCGTCGAGGACACCGATCGCGAACGCAGCACCGAAGAGGCCTACGCCGCCATCCTGCGCGGCATGGCGTGGCTGGGGCTGGACTGGGACGAGGGGCCGGACGCCGGCGGCGACCGCGGGCCCTACCTCCAGTCGGAGCGCCTGGACCTGTACCGCGAGGCTGCGGACACCCTGCGCGACAACGGCGCCCTCTATCCCTGCTACTGCACCGCCGAGGAGATCCAGGCCCGCAATGTGGCCAAGGGCGAGGAAGCCATCGCCGGCTACGACGGTTTCTGCCGTGAGCTGACGGCGGACCGGATTGCAACCTTCGAGGGGGAGGGCCGCAAACCGAGCTGGCGCCTGCGCACGCCGGACGACGGCGCCACCTTCTGGTATGACATCATCTACGACAAGCGCGAGTTCCCCAACGCGTCCCTGATCGACCGCGTGGTCGTCAAGCAGGACGGCTATCCGACCTACAACTTCGCCGTGGTGGTCGACGATCACCTGATGGGCATCTCCCACTGCCTGCGCGGCGACGACCACGTGAGCAACACGCCCTTCCAGCTCCAGGTCTACGAGTCTCTTGGTTGGAAGCCGCCCAAGTACGGGCACATGCCCATGATTCTAGGACCCGACCGCAAGCGTCTGAGCAAGCGCCACGGGGCCACCAGCGTGGAGGAGTTCGCGGACCAGGGGATCCTGCCCGACGCCATGGTCAACTATCTGGCCCTGCTGGGCTGGTCGCCCGGCGGCGCGGGGGACGATGTCCTCTCACGCAGCGAGCTCATCAAGAAGTTCAGCCTCAAGAAGGTCAACGGCTCGCCCGCCGGCTTCGACTACGACAAGCTCAACCACATCAACGCCCAGCATCTGAAACGACTCGAGCCGCGGCAGAAGCTCGTCCTGGCCCTGCCCATGCTCGAGGAACGGGACTGGTCCCTCGACCCGGCCTGGCGCGCGCCCGCGTCGGGCACCGAGGGCTACCTGAAGCTGGTCCTGAAGACCCTAGGCGGACGTTTCAGCAACCTGCTGCGCGTGCCCGAACAGATCGGCTTTTTCTTCGCCGACGATTACGTCCTCGACCAGGACGCGGTCGCGGAGCATCTGGACACCGACGCGGCCCGCGACCGTCTGGGCCGGCTCGCCGACGCCTGCGAGAGCGACCTGCCGTCCGAGGGATCCGTCTCCCAGGATGACTTCGAGGCGGTGGTCCGCGCCACGGCCGAGTCATTGTCCCTGGAGGCCGGCGACCTGATCCATCCCTGCCGTGTGGCCCTGACCGGCCAGACGCGCAGCGCCGGGATCTTCGAAGTGATGTGGTTGATAGGGGCGCCCCGCGTGATCGCGCGGCTGCGGCGTGCCGCCGACGCCGGCTGACGCGCCTGTCCCGGACCCTGAACCGGGAGTCGAATCCTGTATCTGGGCATCATAATCAGATACCTGATGGTCTGGGCCATCAACGCCGCCTCCCTGGCGCTGGTGACCCTCATCCTGCCCGGCATCTGGTTCGACACCGCCATGCCACACTGGTGGCGCGCGCCGTTACTGCTGCCCATCTACTTCGCGCTGCTGATGCTCACGGTACGGCCGCTGCTGGTGCTGGCCATCCTGCCCCTGAACGCCTGGACCCAGGGACTGCCCACCCTGTTCATCAACGCCGGGCTACTCTACCTGATGGCCTGGCTGGAGCCGGCCTTCCATATCGAGGGCCCGTGGCACGCCTTCCTGGGCGTTGCCCTGATCACGATCGTCAACACCAGCCTCACGTCCTGGCTTGGCATCGACGAGGTCTACCCGCTCTTCCAGACGTTGCTGCGCCGTGTCGGTCTGCGCTACGGACCGCGCGCGCGTCCCGGCCAGAAGCGCGGTCTGCTGATCCTGCAGATCGACGGCCTGTCCTGGCGCAGCCTCATGCGCGCCGTGCGCCGCGGTCGCATGCCGGCCGTTTCGGCCCTGCTCGCCCTGGGCACGCACCGGCGCCATCGCTGGCAATCCGGCGTGCCGTCCAACACGCCAGCGGTACAGGGCGGCCTCTTCTACGGGACGCGCGCGGGAGTGCCCGGCTATCGCTGGTACGACCGGTCCCGGGACAAGGTGATGGTGGCCAGCAGCCCGGCCGATCTCCGCGACGCCGAGGCCGCGGTGGCGGCCCTGGGCAAGCCGTTGCTGGCCGGAGGGTCGTGCATCAACAGCATGTTCGGCGGCGGCGCCGCCAAGCGGTTGATGACCCTGTCCGCGGTTCGCGAGGGCGGGGAACACAAGCAGCCCGGCGAGAAGGCCGACTTCTCGCTGTTCTGGCTCAATCCCTACGCCTACACCACCGCCGTGGTGGCCACGCTCTGGGATTTCGCCACGGCTTTGTTCTGGCACGTGGCGTCCCGGTTCAACCGGCGCAAGCGTCTCATACGACGCACCCTGCGCATGGCGGCCATGCGCGCGGTCGGCAACGCCTTTCTGCGCGAGACGGGTTTCTACTGGCTGGAGCAGGACGTCGCCCGCGGCGTGCCGATCATCTATTCGAACTTCGTCGGCTATGACGAGGTCGCGCATCACGCGGGACCGGACGCGGGGGAGGCCCGCTCCACCCTGACGGCCTTCGACCGCAAGCTGCAGCGCCTGCGGCGCCAGATCCTGCGCAACGCCCCGATCGCGTACGACCTGATCCTGCTTTCGGACCACGGCCAGAGCGAGAGCGTGCCTTTCAGACGTCTCTACGGCCAGGGCCTCGACGATCTGGTGCGGGAGCTGGCGGGACGCGTGATCGCGGTCAGCCCGCCCCTCGAAACCGAAGCGGCCTACGTGGGCGGGCTGCTCGAGGAAATGCGCCAGAGCGAGCAGGAGCATCACACCTGGCTCAAGGCCCGCACCCAGCGCATGCTGGAGAGGATGCGCCGGCGACACGAGCCCGCACCACCCGTGGTTGTCGATGCCGAGACGTCGCTGATCGTATGCGTCTCCGGCGGCTTGGCGCACATCTACCGCAAGGGCTCGCCGCGTCCCCTCCACCTGGAGGAGATCCGCTCCCTCTATCCGGGTCTGGTGGAGGGACTGGCCAGCCATCCGGGCATCGGTTTCGTCCTGGTGCGCGATCCGGACGGCGCACCGCTGATGATCGGCACCGACGGTCTGCGCAACCTGGCCACGGGCGAGATCCATGGCGAGTCGGATCCGCTGACGCCCTACTGGGACACGGAGCTGTGGTCCCGGGAACTGGCCCAACTGGTGAACGGCGAGATGTCCGGGGATCTGATCGTCAACGGAGTCCTGCAGGACCGGCAACGGGTGGTCGTCTTCGAGGAGCAGGTCGGGAGCCACGGCGGCCTCGGCGGTCCCCAAAACTACCCGTTCGTGCTCCTGCCTGCTGCCTACGGCACCGTACGCGCGGATCTCCAGTCACCGGAATCCTTGCACGCACACCTTTTGCGACAGATGCCCGCGACCTTGCCGACGGGCGATTCGGAGGCCTGATTCCTTGCATTCTCAGGGGCGCTGATCTATATTCCTGAGCCGATTGCCCGGTCGTTCAATGGTAGGACAGCTGACTCTGGCTCAGTCGATGAGGGTTCAAATCCTTCCCGGGCAACCAGGATCATCGCGCAGGCTGCAAAGCCGTTGCGCTGCAGAATAGGCGCCCCGTTCGTCTAGTGGCCTAGGACGCTGGCCTCTCACGCCGGTAACACGGGTTCGAGTCCCGTACGGGGTACCAAATCAAAACGCCGTCTCCACCTCGCTGGGGACGGCGCTTCTCGCTTTGGACCTACCCGACCGTAATCCTGACATTGCTACTGGCGGCGACGGTCTGGGCCACCGACAGTGACCTCGACGGCATCGACGATGGGGTCGACAACTGCCCCTACCACTACAATCCGGACCAGTCGGACATGGATGCTGACGGCATTGGCGACGTGTGCGACGAATGTCCCTCCGTATACAATCCGGACCAGTCGGACGTGGATGCTGACGGCGTGGGCGATGTGTGCGATTGCTGCCCCTACAACTACAATCCTGAACAGGAGGACCTGAACTCGAATGGGATCTGCGATGCCTGCGACCCGGTCTTCTCGAAAACGGAGGCTTGGTCGGTGATCAAGAGCCTCTACAGATAAAAGAGGTATGACGCACAGACCGTTCGGACCAGCCTGATCGGTGATCCCCTATTCGAGAACTGCAGCGGCACTTTCTCTGAGCCCGAGGATCTCCTGTCTCTCCCGTTTATCTTCGAGAGATCCAGCATGTTGAGACCTGGTAGCTTACCTTTGTTTTTCCGGGTGTCACACTTGGTTCCAAGCGATCTGAGTATACCGGGTGTATCCCGCCGCGTCACCCCTCCAGCCGATATTTATACAGCGGGTATTGCTTCTCGCGACAGGGGCTCGGCCTTGCGGCTGACGAGACGAGGCGGAGGTAGTTAAAGGTGTAAAGAATGCGGCGCGGCCAAAGCGCAGACGGATCGCGGCCCGATGCCGGTGTGTCGACCGGGGTTGTGGCATGCGATGCCCATGTTCGGGCTGTCACCAGCGGGGCCATCGGCGGTAGCGTTTCCTGGCTAATGCCCCGACAGGGTGAATTACATCGCTAGCTGATTTCAATCTCATGCGGAGTGATGCCTTGCGGGTCGGCCGCATTGTCGTTAGTTTCTGTCCCGATTGACGCGCTGAACGGCGCTGTTCACGTGCAAGGCGCGGGGCTCGACCCGCTTATTCATGGCGATAGACGCCGGTTTTACAGGAGGAAAAGAGAATGTCCCAGTTCATCGGCCAGCAGGCACCCGATTTCCAAGCCGTTGCCGTCATGCCCGACGGCTCTTTCAAGGATGACTTCAAGCTCAGCGACTACCGCGGCAAGCACGTAGTGCTGTTCTTCTATCCCCTGGACTTCACCTTCGTCTGCCCGACCGAGATCATCGAGTTCAGCAAGAAGGTCGATGAGTTCCAGGCCCGCGGCGTCGAGGTCATCGGCGTGTCCGTGGACAGCCAGTTCAGCCACTGGGCCTGGCGCAACACGGCGGTCAACGAGGGCGGCATCGGCGAGATCAAGTACCCGCTGGTGGCCGACATCACCAAGACCGTCAGCCGCGACTACGGCGTGCTGGTCAACGACAGCGTCTCCCTGCGCGGCACCTTCCTGATCGACAAGGACGGCGTCATCCAGTCCATGACCGTGAACAACCTGGGCCTGGGCCGCAACATCGACGAGGCCCTGCGCATGGTCGACGCGCTGCAGCATCTCGAGGCCCACGGCGAGGTCTGCCCGGCCGGTTGGACCAAGGGTGACGATGCCATGACGCCCAGTGCCGACGGCGTGGCCAAGTATCTCACCGAGCACGCCTAGGCCGTGCGACCGGAAGACGACACGACGGCACGGGCCGGGGGCGATGCCTCCGGCCCGTCTTCGTCCCCGTCCCGGGTCGTGCTGATCTTCGTGGACGGTCTGGGCTGGGGCGGCGACGACCCCGACCGCAACCCCTGCCTGACCTACGGCGGGGAACTGTTCGACTTCCCGCGCTCCCCGGCGCACTGCCGACCCGTCGATGCCTGCCTGGGCGTCGAGGGCCTGCCCCAGAGCGCCACCGGCCAGACGTCCTTGCTCAGCGGTGCCAACGCCCCGCACGAGGTCGGCGGCCACGTGACCGGTTTCCCCTCGCCGGCCCTGCGCGAGATCCTGCGCGAACGTTCCGTCTTCGTGCAACTGGGCGAACGGGATCGCGACGGCATCTTCATCAACGCCTTCCGCCCCATCTTCTTCGAACTGCCTCCGGAAATGCAGTGGCGCCTGTCGGCCACCACGGTGGCGCAGCTGGCCGCCGGGCTGCCCTTCTTCGATCTGGACGACATCGCCGCCGGTCGCTCCATCTACCAGGAGTTCACCAACCGCGAACTGATCGATAAGGGTTTCGACGTGCCGGAGATGACCCCGGAGGCGGCGGGCCGCGTCCTGGCCCGCAACACTGTGCTGCGCGACTTCACCCTCTACGAGTACTTCCAGACCGACCGCGCCGGGCACAGCCGGGACCGGTCGCGTTGCGAGAACGAGCTGACCAAGCTGGAGCGGTTTCTGAACGCCCTGCTGGCGGCTGCGGACGGCGATACGCTCGTCCTGCTGGCCAGCGACCACGGCAACCTGGAGGATCTCGCGACCCGCTCGCATACCCGCAATCCCGTGCCCCTGATGGCGTGGGGTCCGGGGGCGGAGGGCTTCGTGGCGGGGTGCGACGACATCACGGACGTGGTGCCGTCGCTGCTGGACGTGTTGGGGGAGGGCTGAGCGGGTTTTCGTACCTGTCGGCGGGTTTCTGTACTATTCTGATTCCCATGAAACGACCCAAGCACAGCTCATTCGTCATGGTCGGCTTGCTTGCCTGCCTGCTCGCGGCGGTCGGTTGCGGCGATGCCGGAGACCCGGCCCAGGAGGCCATCGACACCCTCGTCGAGGTCACCAGCCGGCAGAACATCCTGATTATCCTGCTTGATGCGGCCGGCGCGAAGCATTTCAGCTTCTACGGCTGCGACCGCGAGACCACGCCGTACCTGAACGAGGTCGCCCGCGAGTCGGTCATCTTCGAGAACGTCTACGCCCAGTCCAGCGGCACCATGCTGTCGGTGTTTTCCTACTTCACCTCGCGCTATCCCATCTTCGGCGACGACGTGATCATCACCCGCGAAACGCTGCTGAAGATCCCCCCGGAGATGACGACGATGGCCGAGGTGATGGCCCGGCGCTACGATCACCGCCTGGGCTTCACCTGCAACACCTGGCTCAAGAGCGAGCTGGGTCATAGCCAGGGCTTCACCGAATATCACCACCTGTGGGATCTGCCCCTGGAACTGCGCCGGGAGGCCGACCGCCGGGGCCCGGCGGACGTCCTGATGATTCCCCATACGCTGGGTTGGATGAAGGAGAAGGCGGCTGCGGGCTTCTTCGCCTACCTGCACTTCATGATTCCCCATTCCCCCTACCGGCCACCGGAACCGTTCTTCAGCCGCTTCATCGAGGGTCCCTGCGATCCGCAGATCGGCAGCAATTCATACTTGATCGGCCTCCAGGGCACCCGTCCGGAGCCGAGCCTGGCCCACAACATCGAAGCGCTCTACGACGCCAGTCTGTCGTTCGTGGATTATGCGCTCGGTGCGATGATCCGGCGGATGAAGGCCGACGGGATCTGGGACGACACGATCTTCATCCTGATGTCCGATCACGGCGAGGCGTTCTGGGAACACGGCACCCATCACGGCCACGGCGGTGTAGTCCACGAGGAAGTGGTCCGGGTCCCCTTGGTCATGCGCATTCCCGGCCTGCCGGAACTGGCCGGACGCCGGATCACCGAGACCGTGGAACTCGTCGATCTCCTGCCCACCCTGATGGAGTTGCAGGGCATACCCCGGGACACGCTGCAACTGGCCGGGCGCTCGCTGGTGCCCTTGCTGGCCGGCGTGCAAACGGAGAGTGGCGACGAACCGCGTATGATCTTCACACAGACCAACCGGCGGGTCCCACCCATCTACGCCTGGTATGAGGACGATCTGAAACTGCTATGGGAGGAGGGCACCGAGACGCTGGAGCTCTATGACCTCGCGGCCGATCCCGGTGAGCAGGTCAACCTGATTCCCGCCGGCGCCCACGAAGAAGAAGCCGCGAGGCTATTGGCCAAGCTCAAATCGTTCCTGGCTCTGGGCGGCGAGCACGGGGCGGTGGCCGAAAGCCTCCCCGCCGAATCCCTAGACGAAGCCAGCAAACGCCGCCTCCGCTCCCTGGGCTACATCGACTAACCTAAAAAGCACCTATCGAGGTGTTTTACCTGGAGTGGAAACGCCGAGGGCGGACACAGCAAGAGGGCCATCACCGCGATGTCGTCGTATCTGAGCGGTGATGGCCCTCTTGCTGTGTCCGCCCCTTCTAGGGCCGTTTCCCCTCCAGATAAAACACCTCGAACACTTTTTCGTGGAAGATCGGCCCATGCCCGAAGTACCCGTCCTCGCCGAAGAGTTCCCCGTGGTCGGACATGATCATGAAGTAGGTGTTCGCCGGGCAGCGTTCCATGAACGCGCCGACCTCCCGGTCGAGATGCTCCACGCAGACGATCTGCTTGTCGTAGAAGGCCTTGAACTGCTCGGGCGTGAAGAACTCGTCCTGCTTGCGGTCCTCCATGCACTCGGAGGGATTCTTGAGGAAGTCGTCCAGATGCTTGAAGACGCCGTGGACGCCGCTGATGTGGGGCAGGTCATCCGCCGTCTCGCCGGGCAGCAGGTAGGGATAGTGGGTCTCGCCGGTGTTGATGAAGAAGAACGAGGGCTGGTCGTCGCGGAACTTCAGCTCCTGGAAGATGCGGCCCAGATCGTTGTGGCTGGGCGCCAGCTCGTACTTGTCGAAATGGGCCGAGAGGCTGGTCATGGGGTTGAGCACCGGCAGGCTGACCCACCCCTCGCACCAGTAGCCCTGCTGCTTGAGGAAGTAGGGCAGGGAGAGCTGTGGCACGAACTTGCCGAACTCCACTTCCGGCATGTTCAGGCGTTGGCTCCAGAGGGCGAACTCGTCGCGGTAGACGTTGCTGGCGAAGACGCCCTTGGGACTCTGGTGGGGGACCATGCCCATCAGGAAAGTGTAATGGCTGGGGCTGGTCCAGCTGGCGTAGCTGTAGCGACGATCCGCTTGTGCGATGCGGTCCAGGTTCGGGGTGCGGGCCGCGCAGTAGGCGTCCCACCGGCAACTGTCGAATACGATCATCATTACGTTGTTCAACTTGCCGCCGCCCTTGAAGGCGTCTTTCATTTTACTGATCAGTCCCGCCATTTGTCTTCTTTCCGCGTCGTGCGATCAGGTCATCCGGTTGGTGTCGTCGGCCGGGGCTGTTGCGCCGGTTCAGTCCGCTACAGCGCCGCGTCGAGAGCTTGCGCGAGGGCCGCCTTGGGTTGTGCGCCGATCAGCGAGGCCTGGGGCTCGCCACCCTTGAAGATCATCACCGTGGGGATGCTGCGGATGCTGAACTTCATGGCCAGTTCCTGGTTGTCGTCCACGTTCACCTTGGCGACCTTGGCCTTGCCGTCGTATTCGCGGGCCAGATCCTCGATGATGGGCGTGAGCATCTTGCAGGGGCCGCACCAGGGGGCCCAGAAATCGACCAGCACCGGCAGGTCGCTCTCGAGCACCTGGCTCTGGAAGTCGGCGCTATCCAGCTTGATGGGTTCGGACATCGTGTTCTCCTTCATGGTGATCGGTCGCGGACACTGTTATCGTGAGCGGACCGCACGGGCGCCGCTGATTTATCGTTGCGATCAAAATAATCGCCCCAACGTCCCTTGACAATGTAAGCTTTGAACATACGCGATCACAGTTAAAGTTGGTCGAAACCTCGTGTTCGAGGAGGCGAAATGGCAAGCAAGCGGAACTGGTTCGTGGGATGCGGCATCGGCTGTCTGGTGGTCCTGGTGATCGCCGTGGTGGGCGGCGCGTTGCTCTTCCGGACGGGCAAGCAGGTCATCGCGCGTTTCGACGAGGTGAGCGACAGCCAGCTCGAGTTGACCCGTCAATACGGTGCCTTGTGCGACTATATGCCGCCCGCGGACGGGCGCCTCGATCCGGGCAGGATCGAGACCTTCCTGCGCGTCCAGGACGCCATCGCGATCGTGAGTTCGGAGCTGGTCGCGCACAGTGGGACTTTGCAGGACCTGGAGCAGGACGACAAGATCGGCCCGGGCAAGTTCCTCAAGGGCTTCAAGAACGTCGTCGGCCTCGGCAAGTCGGTCGCGGGATACCTGGAACAACGCAACGAAGCCCTGCTGCGGGAGGGGATGGGTCTCGGCGAGTATTCCTACCTCAATGCGATCATCTACCACGCGTGGCTGGGGCACGATCTGGAACCGGTCTTCAGCACCCACGATCAAGAGGATCTGGGCCCCCGCCCCGCGCGCTTGCAGGGTCATTTCAAGGCCTGGCTCCACGCCCAGCGGGAGGCGGCCGCGGCGGCGGGTGACGATCCCCGGTGGCTGCAGACCCTCGACGACGAGCTTCTGGCGTTGTCCCTATCGGACCTGCGCGTCCCCTGGCGCGATGGTTTGCCCGCGCGGACCGCCGCCGCTCTCGAGCCTTTCCGCGCCCGGATCGAGGCCACCTACCTGCCGCTGGGACCTTTGCTCTGTATCGGGGCGGACAAGGAGGAGGGGGACGGTTTCGATTTCGAGATCCAGTGAGCGGTTTAGCCAGTGGGAGGCGCGCTGCACTTCGTCATGTTGTCCGCTCGTCGTCCGGGGCCGGCCGGTCCCGCTTCCTGCGCCGCACCGCCTCGCGGAGGATGAACTCGATCTGTCCGTTGACGCTGCGGAAATCCTGCTCGGCCCAGCGCCGGAGCTCCTCGTAGAGCTCCGGGCTGATGCGCAGGGGGAAGGCTTTCCGGGCGGCCATGGCGTCAGGTCCTTCCGAGCTGTTCGTGCTTCGCGCGGGCCCGGGCCACGGCCCGCGCGATCTTGTCCGGTTCCGGGTCGCTGACCGTCAGCGGGATGCCCTTGTTCCGGACAATGACCACGCCTCCCGCGCCGCTGAGCTGGGAACGCCCCTGGGAGGGCTTGACCTGCGTCTGGAAGCGCTGCAGGCCCTCGGCCCGGTAGGCCTCGCAGGACTTGACGTCCCCGATCCCGACCGTCTTGCGCGGAAAGCCCACCAGGAAGGTGATCCGCACGTGCTCGCGGGTCACCGTCACGTTCATCACGGTGAAGGGGAGCCCCAGGAACAGCAGCATCGGGGGGAGCCAGAGCGGCAGGTCCGAGTCGGAAGATTTCGCGGAGATGATCGTCAGGAAGATCACGATCACCGTGATGAACACGATCAGGAACCACGCGATCTGCCGGGACTGGTACAGGGGCGTCATCTCCGCTCCTTACTGGTACAAGGTGCCGGTGTTGACTACGGGCGTGGCCGAGTGTTCGCTGCAGAGCACCACCATCAGGTTCGAGACCATGGTGGCCTTCTTGTCGTCGTCCAGCTCGACGATGGCTTTCTCGCCCAGCTCCGCCAGCGCCAGCTCCACCATGCCCACGGCGCCCGCGACGATCTGCTTGCGGGCCGCCACCACGGCGCTGGCCTGCTGGCGCTGCAGCATGGCGCCGGCGATCTCGGGCGCGTAGGCCAGGTGACTCAGGCGCGCCTCGATCACGTTCACGCCCGCCCGGTCCAGCCGCTCCTGCAGCTCCTTCTCCAGCCGCTCGTTGAGCTCGTCGGTGGTTCCGCGCAGGGTGAGCTGATCCTCCGGCCCGTCGTAGGGATAGGCGCTGGCCATGTGTCGGACGGCGGCCTCGCTCTGGGTAGTCACGTACTCCTCGTAGTCGTCCACTTCGAAGAGGGCTTCGGCCGTCTCGACCACTTGCCAGACCACCACCGCGGCGATCTCGATGGGATTGCCGGACAGATCGTTGACCTTGAGCTTTTCGCCGTTGAGGTTCCGCGCGCGCAGCGAGATCTTCATCTTCGTCATGAAGGGATTGGCCCAGCAGAAACCGTTCTGCTTGACGGAGCCCTTGTAGTCGCCGAAAAGCAGCAGGGCCGCGGCCTCGTTGGGATTCACCACGAAGAAACCCGCCAGCAGGATGACGTCCAGGACGATGCCGACGATGGCGACGACCAGCTTCCAGACCGTCTCGGTGGCGATGGCGTTCACGAACAGCCAGATCGAGACGCCCAGCAGCAGGATCAGCAGGGGCAGTAACAGCCAGCCCGAAGCGACCTTGAGGGTTCTTTCCTTGTGCATCTGCGCATCCTCCGCGTTAGGAAGCCTCGGCTCCCGTGAGTGATGTTAGAATGATATCACATTGAGATCATACGCGCAAGTCCGAATTCTGTTGCATAAAAAAATGGCCCGGCGTGGGCCGGGCCATGTATCTACCTGAAATTCAACCTGTTGGGACTACGCGCCTTCCTTATCGGCCCAGACCGCAATGGTCTGCAGGATGGTCTGCGTGGCCAGTTCCATGTCCTTGGTGCAGACCCACTCGGTGTAGCTGTGGAAGCTCTGTTCGCCCGTGAAGATGTTGGGCGTGGGCAAGCCGCGCGCCGAGAGATTGGAACCGTCAGTGCCGCCGCGAATGGAACTGAGCTTCGGTTCCAGTCCCACCCGCTTGATGCCCTCCGTGGCGTAGGCCACAGCGCGGGGCTCCTTCTCCAGGTCGTATTTCATGTTGCGGTAGTATTCCTTGATCTCCACGTCGACGGAGCCGCCGGACCACGCGGCACAGGCCTGGGCGGCCAGTTCGCGGACCTGGTCGGCCTTGGGCTTGAGCTGGTTCACGTCGAAGTCCCGGACCAGCACGTTGATGGTCACCTTGCTGGTGTTGCCCTCGATGTTGATCGGATGGAGATAGCCCTGCTGGCCCTCGGTGGTCTCGGGGGCCATATCACGCGGCAGCAGGGTGACGAACTCGGCGGCGACCTTGACCGCGGGCACCATCTTGTTCTTGGCGTATCCGGGGTGGATGTCGCGGCCGGTGAAGGTCACCACGGCGGTGTCGGCGCAGTAGGTCTCGTTCTCGATGTCGCCGCGCTGCCCGCCGTCCATGGTGTAGGCCACCGTGGCGCCGAACTTCTCCACGTCGAAATGCAGAACGCCCTTTCCGATCTCCTCGTCGGGCGTGAAGGCCACTTTCACCGGTCCGTGCTTGAAATCGGGATTCTCGACGATGCGCGTCAGCGCTTCCATGATCTCGGCGATGCCCGCCTTGTCGTCGGCGCCGAGTAACGTGGTGCCGTCGGCGGTGATGATGGTTTCGCCGAGACATTCCTGGAGATAGGGATTCTCGGACGCCGGGATGACCACGCCGTTCTCGGGCAGCTTGATGTCGCCGCCCTGGTAGTTCTCGTGGAAGAGGGGATTGACGTCCTTGCCCGACACCTCGGGGTAAGTGTCCATGTGCGAGATGAAGGCGATGACCGGCACCTGCTCCAGGGCAGGCTCGTTGGCCGGCAGGCTCGCCGTGACGTAACCGTGCTTGTCCATGGCAGCGTTGGTCAGGCCCAGATCCTGGAGCTCCTGCACCAGTTCCCGCGCGAGATCGAGCTGGCAGGCCGAAGAGGGGTAGGTCTCGGAGCCTTCCTGGGCCTGGGTGTTGATCTTGGCGTACTTGACGAAACGCTCGATGAGCGTGGGAAATGTCGTGTCGGCCTTGCGTTCCAGCATGCTTATCTCCTCTGGGCACTATTCATGTCGGGTGAAGCCATAATCTGATCCAAGGTATTACGGTCGGATCTGCGAGGCAAGGATCAACAGGCGCAGATTGATCCCGGTCCGCAATGTCGCTTGTGCGGGATGTTGGTCGATGATAGTGTACTCGCGATTGCCGGACGCGCCGCGTTCGACCCGAACCTTTGCGGCGCGTCCATTTACGCATCCTGCATACTCCCCGGAGGTTTCCATGGACGTCACTGGCAAGGCCACCAGCCTACCGGAGAATGCGTACCGCCAGCTCAAACCCGGCGAGGATTACGTCCCCGTGATACCGGCCGACAAGATCGTGCCGGAACTCACGGGATACTCCCTCTTCTGGGGACTGTTCTACGCGGTGCTCTTCTCGGCGGCTTGCGCCTATCTCGGACTGAAGATCGGCCAGGTCTTCGAGGCCGCGATCCCCATCACGATCCTGGCCATCGGCCTGTCCAGCGCCCTGGGCAAGAAGGACAGCCTACAGCAGAACGTGCTGATCCAGTCGATCGGCTCGGCGTCGGGCGTGGTGGTGGCGGGCGCCATCTTCACGGTCCCGGGGCTGTACATCCTGGGCCTGGACGATCAAGCGGGTTTCTTCCGCATCTTCATGGCCTCGCTGCTCGGTGGTTTCCTGGGTATCCTGTTCCTGATCCCCTTCCGCCGCTACTTCGTCAAGGACATGCACGGCGAGTTCCCCTTCCCGGAAGCGACGGCCAGCACCGAAGTGCTGATGGCCGGCGAAGCGGGCGGCGAGCAGGCCAAGGTGCTGATCCAGGCCGGTCTGATCGGCGGCATCTACAACTTCCTCAACGGCACCTTCGGGATCTGGCGCGAAAAATTCACGACTACGACCTTCGCTTGGGGCGAGAGGATGGGCCAGTCCGTCAAGCTCGAGTTCCGCATGCTGGTCGATGCGGCCGTCATCGGTCTGGGCTATATCGTGGGTCTGCGCTATGCCCTGATCATCGCCTCGGGCTCGTTCATGGCCTGGTGGGTGATCGTGCCGGCCTTCGGCTTCATCGGCAAGGAATTCGGCGTCACGGAACTGCAGACCATGGCTCCGGAAGATATCTTCACCGATTACGTGCGGCACATCGGCATCGGCACGATCGCCATGGCCGGCATGCTGGGTGTCTGGAAATCCCGCGCCATCATCTGGGGCGCCTTCCAGCTCGCCTTGAACGAGATCACCGGTGGCGTCGCCAAGGGTGACGGCGACGGCGAGCGCACCCAGCGCGACCTGCCCATGAAGTGGGTCTCGACGCTGACGGTTCTGTCGATCATCGCGGTCTTCCTCTTCTTCTGGCTGGGCGTGACCCACAAGCTGAGCTGGGCGATCGCCGGCCTGCTGATCGTGTCCGTCATCGCCTTCCTGTTCACGACCGTGGCCGCCAGGGCCATCGCCATCGTCGGCACCAATCCCGTGTCCGGCATGACGCTGATGACGCTGATCATCTCGTCGGTGATCCTGAAGTGGGTCGGTCTGGAGGGCAACAACGGCATCGTGGCGGCCCTGCTCATCGGCGGTGTGGTCTGCACGGCCCTGAGCATGAGCGGCGGCTTCATCAGCGATCTCAAGATCGGCTACTGGCTGGGCACCACGCCGGCGGTGCAGCAACGCTGGAAGTTCCTGGGCACCATCGTCGCCGCGGTGTCGGTGGCGGGTGTGATCATGCTGCTGGACAACGTCTACGGTTTCGGCGCCGGCAGCCAGCTCGAAGCGCCCCAGGCCAGCGCCATGGCCGCCGTCATCCAACCCTTGATGACCGGTGAACCAGCGCCCTGGCTGCTCTACATGGGCGGCGTCTTCATGGCTCTCATCCTGGACTGGATCGGCGTGCCCGCCCTGGCCTTCGCCCTGGGCATGTACCTGCCGCTGCATCTGAACACCCCCATCCTCGCCGGCGGACTGGTGGCCTACTTCTCCACCCGCTCGCCCAACCAGGAGGTCGCCACCAAGCGCAAGGAACGCGGCACGCTCATCGCGTCCGGTTTCGTGGCCGGCGGTGCCATCATGGGTGTGGTCAGCGCCTTCGTGCTCTTTATCGGTCGCTTCTTTGCCGAACGCGCCGGCTGGACCAAGACCCTGCACGACGGCACCGTCGTCGAGGGCAGCGACTGGTCGGTCATCCATGTCATCGGCACCCACGGCTGGGTGGAGGAGAACCCGGCGTCGGCCGTGTTGGCGCTGGCTGTGTTCATCGGGCTGTGCTTGTACATGAACTACGCGGCCAAGAGTGCGGCTCGGGAATAGACGGTTTAAACGTGTAAAGGGGGCGGCCTTTCGGTCGCCCCCTTTTTTATTGGCTGCAAGTGCGGTTATTCGCCCAGAGTATATTCCAATAGAGAAATGAGCCTGAAGGAGATCCGTCCCCGGGTTGA
>CAYMCR010000010.1:0-57566 GCA_964389015.1 uncultured Fibrobacteraceae bacterium
GAGCAGGGCGTCCTTGAGTTCCTGGCCGCGCTCGGCGATCTCCTTCACACGGTCCTGGGCGGCGGCGTACTTCTTCTTGCCGACGGTCAGGTTGGCCACCATGGCCACCAGGGCCGCGGCCTGGGCAGCGCTCAGGGCCGCCACCGAGCCGCCGCCGGGGGCGGGGGCGTCGGTCGACAGGACGTCCACGAAGTCACGGTTGGTCAGCGATACCAGCGGCCCGTCCCCGAGACCGGCCCGGTATTCGATGATCTTGTCCGCCGGGTCGAAGGGCGTGATGTCGCGCAGGCCCATGCTCTGGATCGCCGTCTCGATCAGCATGCCGCGGGGCACGCCTGCCGACTGGTTCGCCTCGCGCAGGTAGTACTTGCCGGCGGCGAGCAGGTCGCCCTCGGGGATCAGCCCGACCAGTTCGGAACCGGTAACGCGGGCGTCGCGATCGCGGGCCGCCCGGCGACAGGCCTCGAAGGCCTGATGCGGTTTGGTGATCGCCGTGTTGACGAGATTGATAGACACCTGGGCGCGGTCGTATTCGGGGATCACCCAGCCCACGGCCTTGCAGGCCTCCAGGTGGTAGGGGCCGGGCACCAGGAGGTTCTTCCCGTCGTCGCCCTTGACGAGTTTGCCGCTCTTGTCCCGCTTGGCGCGGCCGGCCTCCTTGATGTCAAGGGCCATCTGCGACGCGATGGCCTTGTTGCGCGAATTGATGTTCACGTTGTAGGCCACGAGGAAGCTGCGGGCGGAGACGTTCGTCGCGCCCGTGCGCGCCGTATGCTCGTTCCATACGTTGGGGCCGAAATCAGGCGCCCAGGTCTCGGTCCCGAGCTTGTCGGGGAGGGCCTCGTATTCGCCCTTGCGAACGTGCGCCAGGTTGTGTCGCTGCTCGCTGGTGGCCGCATGTTCGTAGAGATAGACGGGGATGTCGAGCTCCCGGCCGATACGTTCGCCCACCTCGCGGGCGAGGTCCACGCATTCCGCCATGGAGACGTCGCGCACGGGTACGAAGGGACACACGTCGGTGGCCCCGTGCCGGGGGTGGGCGCCGCTGTGCCGTGACATGTCGATCAACTGCGCGGCCTTCGCCACGACCCGAAAGGCCGCCTCGGCGGCGCCCGCGGGTGACCCGATGAAGGTGATGACGGTCCGATTCGTCTCCGCGCCGGGATCCACGTCCAGCAGGGCCACGCCGTCGACTTCCTCGATCACGGCGGTCACCGCGTCGATGACGGCTCGATCGCGGCCTTCGCTGATATTGGGTACGCACTCCACGAGCTTCATGATCACTCCCGTCCTTTTCTGACGCCGGCCTGCAACCGATCGTAACAACCTGCGTAAGCATGAGTCCATCGCTTCCGCGCAAGATAGTCGGCGGTGAGGACGAAATCCAGCATATCGCGCGGCCCGAGCTCTCCGGCCGAGCATAGCAGGTCGCTGGTCAGACAGTCGCGTTTCTCAACCCGATATCTCGCAACGAACATCATTTGCCGGTTTGCTCTCGCAGGAGGTCGGAGCTATACTACAGCTTATCAACCGTGGTGGCGATGTCGCCCGGACCCAATGTATTATCGCCCAACCCCCACTGCACTCGACGAGAGGTAATCTCATGTATCGCCCAGACCCCAGTGACAAGGTGGCCATCTTCATTGATGGTGAGAACATCCACTACAGCGCGAAGCACCTGAACATGAGGTTGGATTACCTCAAGATGTGCAGAGCGCTCACCGGCAACCGGCGCCTCGTGCGTGCCTACTTCTACACCGCGGTATCCAACCAGTCGGAAGGCAAGATTGACTTCGTCAATTTCCTGAAGCTGAACGGTTTCAAGGTCGTGACCAAGGAGCTGAAGAGCTTCACGGAGGCCGACACCCAGCAGCGCTTCTTCAAGGGCAACCTGGATCTGGACATGGCCATCGACATCTACGAGATGCTGCCGCATCTCGATACGGTGATCATCTGTTCCGGTGACGGGGATTTCGTGAGACTGGTCGAGAGCGTGTCGCGCCAGGGCAAGCACATCGAGCTTTGCGCGCTGCGGGAGATGACCAGCACCGATCTCATCGCTGCTTCGGACGAGTACATCGACCTGGACTCGATCAAGGACGAGATCGCCCTCGACGCGCCGCCACCCGAGCGGTCCGACGAGGAGCTGTCCCAGAGCCGCATCCGCAACGAAATCGACGGCAAGATCGATTACAACGCCATCGAGTATTGATCGCTTGCCAGCAGCTCAAAGACCGCCGAGTGAGTCCATGACTCCTCGGCGGTATTTCTTTTGCAGGGAGCGCGTCACGGGTCCCGGTGCGCCACCGCCGACGGGGGAGCCGTCCACCGCGACGACGGGCACGATCTCCTTGATCGACCCGCAGAGGAACACCTCCTCGGCACTGCCTAGATCCGCGATGGAGATGGATTCCTCGAGGCTGGCGATGCCGCTCGCAACCGCCTGGGCAAGTACCATGTCCCGGGTCCGGCCGGCCAGCAGTCCCAGGTCCAGCGGCGGCGTGTACAGCGTCCCGCCGCTGACGAGAAAAACGTTGCTCGTAGCGCCCTCGAGAACCCGGTTGTCCCCGTCGACGAGTAGGGCCTCCTGGCAGCCGGCCGCGTGGGCCAGGCGCAGGGCCGTTACCGTCGTCAGATAGTTCAAGGTCTTCAGGTGGGGAAAGTCGCCGCGGGAAAAGCCCGCGTGCATGGACAGCACCGCAATGCCGTCCTGCTGCCAGCGCGCCAATCCGGGATCGAGCGGTTGCAGGAAGATCGAGACCGTGGGCGTCAATTCGCCGTGTCCATTCAACGGCAGGGGATCGCCGGAACTCCCGCCGCGACTGATCGTGAGACGGCAACGGGCGTCGCTGGTCTCCAGGCCGTTGCGCCGGGCCAGCTCCGCGATCACGTTCCCGATCTCCAGCGGTGACGGACGGTAGATATACCCCAGGGCCTCGAGGTTGCGGGACATCCGGGCGAGATGACCGGCGAGGTCGAAGGGACGGCCGGCATAGAGCCGCACGGTCTCGAACATGCCATCCCCGTAGAGATAGCCGCCGTCGAACAGGGAGATCCGGGCCTCGCCGGCGTCGCAATACTTTCCGTTGAGAAATACAATCATGCGTTCTACCTTAGCCTGAAGTGCCGGATCTGCTGGCCCCGCTGCGCACTAACATTATGCGGTTCGGTGGCGGACGCGCAAGCGCGGTTGACAGGCCTCGGCGCCGTGTTAATTTTCAGGGCAGTCGTTGAAACGTTAACAGCTACGCTCCTGTCTCGACGTCCCGTCGGCTCGCGTGCGGCGGGATCGCGAATCCGGAGGAGGCCGCAAACATGGCCGAACAGTTCGTGCCCCTGCTGATGGTCGTCTCGCTGGCGGCTGTCCTGTCGTTGCTGTTTCTGGGGCTGAGCTATTGGCTGGGGCCCCACAAGCCCTCCCAGCTCAAGGAAACGATCTACGAATGCGGCATACCGGTCCGCAGCAGCATCCAGGTGCGGTTCTTCGTCCGCTTCTTCCTGGTGGCCCTGCTCTTTCTGCTCTTCGATCTGGAAGCCGTCTTTCTCTATCCCTGGGCGATCCTCTTCCGCACCTTCCTGGAGAACGGCCGCACGGCCTTCGCGCTGGGCGAGATGGGCGTCTTCGTCTCGGTGCTGGTGGTCGGCTTCGTCTACGTGTGGAAGAAAGGCGGGCTGGAATGGCAGTGACCCTCGACAGTCCCGGCAACACCCTCACGACGCGGCTGCGACAGGCCGTGAACTGGGGTCGGAAGTATTCGCTGTGGCCCTTGCCTTTCGGGACTGCGTGCTGTGCCATCGAGTTCATGAGCACCGTCTCGTCCTATAGCGACCTGAGTCGCTTCGGCGCCGAGGCCGTGCGCTTCTCGCCGCGGCAGTCCGACCTGCTGATCGTGGCCGGCACGATCTCCTACAAGCAGGTGCCGATCCTGCAGACTATCTATGCCCAGATGTGCGAACCCAAATGGGTGATTTCCATGGGCGTCTGCGCCTGCACGGGCGGCTTCTACAACAACTACGGCACCTTGCAGGGAATCGATCGGATCGTCCCGGTCGATTTCTACGTGGCCGGCTGCCCGCCGACCCCCGAGAACCTGATGCACGCCCTGGTCTCCTTGCAGGACAAGGTACAGAACGAAGGTCTGGTGCCCGCGGCACAACGTCACGCGGCCGGCCGGCAAGCCTGATCCGCGCCGGCTGCGACCGGGCCCGACAGGATGGGAAGCATGAGCGAGAAGCTACTGGAGAGCCTCAAGAAGGAGTTCGGCGATCTTGCCAGCGGCGCCCACGCGGGCGACGCCTGGGTGCGGGTCGACCGCGACCGCCTGCACGACGTGGTACGCCACCTGAAGGAACGCGCGGCCTGCGAACTGCTGCTGGACGTGGTGGGCGTCGATCTCAGTCAGCATCCGGACCACCGGGACGAGCCGAACCGTTTTGAGATCGACTACAACCTGCGCTCCCTCGCTGCCGGTCAGCGCCTGACGGTGAAGGTCGCGGTGGCGGAGGGCGAGGACGTGCCCACCGTCAGCGATCTCTACGCCTCGGCCGACTGGGCGGAGCGGGAGGTCTACGATCTCTGTGGCGTTCACTTCCGCGGCCATCCGGATCTCCGGCGCATCCTCTGCCACCACGAGTTCGAGGGACACGCACTGCGCAAGGACTATCCCCTCGAGCGGGGACAGTTCCTCTCGGCGCCGGAGAAACTGTTCGACGATCACGAAGTGACCCGGGCCGCTGCGCAGGCCGAGACCGCCGTCGGCGCGAAGCTCCCGTCGGACCTGGTGACCATCAATCTGGGGCCGAGTCATCCGGCCACCCACGGCGCCTTGCGGGTGGAGTGTCTGATCGACGGCGAGACCATCGTCAAGGCCAGGTCCGAGATCGGTTATCTGCATCGCTGCTTCGAGAAGGAGGCCGAGGATCACACCTGGGCGCAGGTGATGCCCTACACCGACAGGCTCAACTACGTGTCGGCCATGCTCAACAACTGCATCTACGCGTCGGCGGTCGAGAAGCTGCTGGACGTTCAGGTGCCGCCGCGCGCCGAGGCGATCCGGGTCGTCGTCAGCGAGCTGAGCCGGATCATCGACCACCTCGTCTGCATCTGCGCCAATCTCGTCGACATCGGCGCCCTGACCAACTACTGGTACTTCTACAACATCCGCGAGGGCATCTACTACGACGTCATCGAGCCCCTCTGCGGCTCCCGTCTGACCACCAATTACGCGCGCATCGGCGGCCTGTCCCACGACGTCTTCGACGGTTTCGACGCGGCGGTCTTGCTCAATCTGGACAAGCTGCAGGTGGCCATCCGCGAGGTGACGGGCCTGGTGGCTCGCAATCGCATCTTCCTGGACCGGACCGTGGGCATCGGCGCCATGACGACGCAGCAGGCCCTGGACTGGGGCTTCACCGGTCCCTGCCTGCGCGCCACGGGATTGGCCTATGACCTGCGCAAACACGCGCCCTACCTGGGCTACGAGAATTACGAGTTCGACGTGCCCGTGGGCGAGCACGGCGATACCCGGGACCGCATCATGGTGCGCATCGAGGAGATGCTGCAGAGCGAGCGGATCATCCGTCAGGTCCTGTCCCGCGGGTTGCCGGACGGGCCGATCCTCGTGGACGACCCGAGCGTCGCGCTGCCGCCCAAGACGCAGGTCTACGAGAGCATCGAGGGCGTCATGAACCAGTTCAAGCTGATCTCCGAGGGTATCAAGGTGCCCACGGGGGAGGTCTACGGTTGTGGCGAGGCCGCGAACGGGGAGCTGGGCTTCCACTGTTTCGCCGACGGCAGCGGGAGACCGTACCGCCTCAAGGTGCGTCCGCCCTGCTTCCCTATCTTCTCCAGCTTCTCGACCATGATCGAGGGCTTGATGATCCCCGACGCCGTCGCCATCCTCGGCAGCATCAACATCATCGCCGGAGAACTCGACCGATGAGCGCCACGAAAGGAACAGGCGATATGAACGCACCGGCCGAGCGGGCCACCGCCTTCGACCTGTCGGCGGAGGATCGGACGGCCTTCGACGACATCGTCGGCAAGTACCCGACCAAGCGCAGTGCGCTGATGCCGACGCTGTGGCTCATCCAGGACCGGCACGGCTACATCTCCGACGAGGCCGTCACCTGGACCGCAACCAAGCTCGAGGTTTCCGAGGCCAGGGTCCGCGAGTTGATCTCCTTCTACTTCATGTTCCGCGACGTGCCCCAGGCCGAGTACGTGCTCCAGGTCTGCCACAACATCAGTTGCCACATCATGGGTGCGCGGCCCCTGCTGACGCACCTGGAGAAGAAGCTGGGCATCAGGGTGGGCGAGACCACCCCGGACAACATGTTCGCCCTGGAGGGCGCGGAATGCCTGGGCGCTTGCGGCATGGGACCCTGCATGCTCGTGGGCAAGCACCTCTACGAGCACCTGACGCCCGCGAAGGCCGACGAGATCCTCGACAGCATGCGCCGGGGCGAGCCGCTCCCGGCCGATACCGAACGGGATCTGGAGGATTAGAATGAACCGCGACGAGTGCCGGATCCTCTCCAAACGCTTCGGGACCCGCGACGGCCACAAGCTGTCGGTCTACGAGTCCCAGGGCGGGTACGGAGCCCTGCGCAAGGCCGTCTCCGACCTGGATCCCCCGTCGGTTACCGAACTGGTCAAGGACTCGGGGCTGCGCGGTCGCGGCGGCGCCGGCTTTCCGGCGGGCGTCAAGTGGGGTTTCGTGCCCAAGGACACCGACGCCGTCTATTTCATGGTCAACGCCGACGAGTCGGAGCCGGGCACCTTCAAGGACCGCTTCCTGCTCGACTACGATCCCCACGCCGTGATCGAGGGCGCGATCATCTCCTCCTTCGCCGTCAACGCCTGCCTCTGTGTGATCTACATCCGCGGCGAGTTCGGCTGGCTGATCGATCGCACCCGCCGGGCCGTCGACGAGGCCTACGCGGCCGGTTACCTGGGCCGGGACATCCTCGGCAGCGGCTACGCTATCGAGATGATCGTCCACAAGGGCGCCGGCGCCTACATCTGCGGCGAGGAGACGGGGCTCATCAACTCCGTGACCGGCCGCAAGGGACAGCCCTTGATCAAGCCGCCGTTCCCCGCGGTCTCCGGTTTTCTCGGGAAGCCGACCATCGTGAACAACGTGGAGACCGTCGCCGCGGTCCCGTACATCATCAACGAGGGCCCCGAGGCCTACCGGCGCTTCGGCACCGAGAAGTCCGCCGGGACGAAACTCTTCAGCGTCAGCGGCCCCGTACGCAATCCCGGCGTGCACGAGATCACCATGGGGCTGCCCTTCCGGGATTTCTTCAACGACTGGCTGGGGGGTATGGCCGAGGGCGAGGAGCTCAAGGCCGTGATCATGGGCGGGTCGTCGGTGCCCGTGCTCACCGCCGCCGAGGCCATGAACACGCGGCTGGACTACGAGTCGCTCCAGGAAGCCGGCACCATGCTCGGCTCCGGCGGCATGATCATCATCCCCGCGCGTTGCGACATGGTCGAGTTGATACAGGTGCTCATGCACTTCTACTGGGACGAGTCGTGCGGCCAGTGCACGCCCTGCCGGGAGGGGACGGGCTGGTTGCATCGGATCGTGCGACGTCTGCGCCGGGGCGAGGGGACCCTGGAGGACATCGACCTGCTGGACAGGGTGTGCAACGGCATGGCCGGGCTGACCATCTGCCCGCTGGCCGACGCCGCCGTGATGCCCATGCAGAGTTTCCTGCAGCGTTTCCGCCCCGAGTTCGAGGCGCTGGTACACGAGAGCAAGCAGCCGGGACCGGACTCGCGCTGGGCGCGCGAGATCAGGAGTTGACGACATGGTCAAGTTGACGATAGACGGCCAGGAACTGGAATTCCCCGCGGGGACCTCGCTCTTCGACGCCTGTCGCGAGGCGCGGGGGGAGGCGCTGCCGCACTTCTGCTATCATCCCGATCTGCCGGTCGCCGGCGTCTGCCGTCTCTGCCAGGTCGAGATCGAGGGCATGCCCAAGCTGACCATCGCCTGCAACACGACCGTCCGCGAGGACATGGTCGTGAACACGCGCAGCGAGCGCGTGCGGACCGCCGCCCGGCAGATTCTCGAGATGCATCTGATCAACCATCCCGTGGACTGCCCGATCTGCGATCAGGCCGGGGAGTGCGGGTTGCAGAACCAGTACATGGCTTACGGCTTCCACGAATCCCAGGTGGCGAAGACCGACAAGGTGCACAAGGACAAGGCTCAGGTCATCGGGCCGCGCGTGATTCTGGACAAGGAACGCTGCGTGCTTTGCAGCCGTTGCGTGCGCTTCTGCGATCATGTCACCGGGACCGGTGAACTCGGCATCTTCAACCGGGGGGATCGGGCCGAGATCGGCATCGCGCCGGGCCGGGAACTCAACAACAACTACAGTTTGAACACGGTCGACGTCTGTCCCGTGGGAGCCCTGACCAGCCGCGACTTCCGCTTCAAGAAGCGCGTCTGGATGCTGCGCAGCACCCCGTCCGTCTGCCCCGGTTGTGCGACGGGCTGCAACATCCGCGTCGATCACGAGGCGGATCGCATCTACCGCCTCAAGCCGCGGCGCAACGACGAGGTGAACGGTCCCTGGATGTGCGATCTCGGGCGTCTCGATTACCGGCAGGTGCATGCCGAGAGCCGGTTGACGCGGCCTCTCGTCGCGATCGACGGCGAGCAGCTGGAACTCGCCTGGGCCGACTTGGACGCACGTCTTGCCGAGTTCGCGACCGGCGGGCTGGCGCTGGCATCGCCCGGGCAGACGCTGGAGGAGCTGTCTCTCTTCGCGCGGCTGGGACGCGAACTGTGCGGCGAGGGCCACGTGCTGGGCGGCCTCGCGGAGTGCGGCCGGGGCGAGGGCGACGACCTGTTGCTCGCGGCCGACCGGACCCCCAATCGCCGGTCGCTCGCGTGGCTCGAACTCCCTGCAATCGCCGCCGCGGATCTGGCCGCACGCGTGGCGGGCACGACCGGCGGCATCCTGGTCTACGGCGGTGATCCCGTCGCGGATGCGCCGGGCTTCGCGGAGGCGGCGGCCGGACGCGGCCTGGTCTACCTCGGCACGCATCGGAATGCGACGGCCCAGGCGGCCCAAGTCGTCGTTCCCCTGCGCACTTGGGCCGAGAAGGACGGCATCTTCGTCAACGCGCGGGGCCGACTCCAACTGATCCGCCGCGCGGTCGCCGGCCCGGAGCAGACACGCGAGGACTGGCGTTTCCTGGCCGACTGGCTGGGGCGGCTCACCGCGGCAGAACAACCCACCGGCTTGCCGGACCTGCGCCGTACGACCGCGGCACAGGTGCCGGCCCTCGCCGACGTCGACCTGAACGCCCTCGGCGCCACCGGCGTCGCACCCGTGCCCGTAGGGACGGGAGGTGAAGCATGATGGAGCTCGTGGTAGCGACCTTGCTGAAGATCGTTTTCATGCTGGTCCTGGTGATCGGCCTGATCCCGGTGCTGGTCTGGGCCGAGCGCAAGGGGTCGGCCTTCATCCAGGACCGGACCGGACCCAACCGCGCCAGCGTGGCCGGCATCAGGCTGGGCGGGCTCGTCCATCCCATCGCCGACGTCGTGAAACTGCTCTTCAAGGAGGATGTGCGCCCCGCCGGCATCCACGGGTTCCTCTATGCGCTGGCGCCGTTCGTGGTCTTCTTCGTAGCGATCGTCACCTACGCGGTGATTCCCTTCGGCGACTACCTGGAAGTGGCCGGTCGTCAGATACCGCTGGTGGTTGCGGACCTGAACGTGGGCGTCCTGTACGTGTTCGCCATTGCCAGCCTCGGCACCTACGGTGTCGTGATGGCCGGCTGGGCCTCGAACAGCAAGTACGCGTTCCTGGGCGCCCTGCGCTCGACCTCGCAGATGATCAGCTACGAGATCAGCATGGGGCTGGCCATCATGGGGCTGCTGCTGATCTTCCAGTCCCTGCGTTTGACGGATATCGTGTCGGGCCAGGGTGATCTGATCTGGGGTCTGCTGCCCAAATGGGGTGTGGTGATCCAGCCGCTGGGCGCGCTGCTCTTCATGGTGGCGGTGTTCGCCGAGACCAACCGGACGCCCTTCGATCTGCCGGAAGGCGAGTCGGAAATCGTCGCCGGCTACCACCTCGAGTACAGCTCGATGAAGTTCGCACTCTTCTTCATGGCCGAATACGCGAACATGGTGATCGGCGCGGCCCTCATCGCCACTCTCTTCTTCGGCGGCTGGAACATCCCCTGGTTGTCCCGAGCGACGATCACGGACAACGCGGGCGTCCTGTTGCCGCTCGTGCTCGGCTGCGAGGCGGTATTCACCGCCGTGATCGCATGGCTCTTCTTCAGGCGGTCGGTCCGCGAGCGCAAGAAATTCGGCGATGCCCGCGACCGCGAACCGGGGCTGCTGGGTAGCGTCTTCGCGTTGATGAGCGCGGTCGCGTTGGCGTCGTTCGCCTTCGCGCCGTGGCGGGTCGGCCCCGCCGGCGCTTCGCTCTTCGCCACCCTGCTGCAGGTCGGGGCGTTCGTGGGCAAGGTGGTTTTCTTCTGCTGGTTCTTCGTCTGGGTGCGGTGGACGCTGCCGCGCTTCAGGTACGACCAGCTCATGCGCCTGGGCTGGAAAGTGATGCTGCCCCTGGCCCTGGCGAACCTGGTGGTCACGGCGGTCTGGGTCGCTTTCTTATGATGGACGCGTGGTGGTTCCTGGTGAAGGTATGAGGACATGAAGACGAACGGCAAGGCACACGGCTACGGCGAGGACATGAGTCCGGTTGAGCGCGTCTACGTGGGGGAGGTGCTGCGCGGGCTCTGGATCACCATCAAGCATCTGCTGCGCAACATCTTCTACATGAAGGACATGCCCACGGTACAGTACCCGGAGGAAAAGCTCAGTTACAGCGACCGTTTCCGCGGGCGCCATCGTCTGATGCAGCGGGATGACGGCTCGCCGCGCTGCGTGGCCTGCATGATGTGCAGCACCGCCTGCCCCGCCGATTGCATCCACATCACGGCCGCCGAGCATCCGGATCCGACCATCGAGAAGTATCCGGAGAAATTCGAGATCAACCTGTTGCGCTGCGTGTACTGCGGACTCTGCGAGGAGGCTTGTCCTTGCGACGCCATCCGTATGGACACGGGCATCTACGAGATCGTGGCCGATGCCAGGGAGAGTTTTTTCGTGAATAAGGAATTCCTGCTCAACGACGTGACCCACGGGACTCTCTGACGTTTCGGGAGGGATGAGGACGTGGAGACTATTCTTTTCTACCTTTTCGCAGGGCTGATGCTCGGTGCGGCCGTGATGACGGTCGCGAGCCGCAGCGCCGTGGCCGCCGCGGTCTGGCTGATCTTCAGCTTCATCAACGCCGCGGGCATCTTCGCGCTGTTGTCGGCGCCTTTTTTGGCAATCCTGCAGATCCTGATCTACGCCGGCGCCATCATGGTCCTGTTCCTCTTCGTGATCATGATGCTGCAGGGACCGGTCCTGCCGGCGGAACGCGCGGGCCGTCGGATCTGGAAACTGGCCCTGCTTGGCGCCCCGGCGGCGGCCATCGCCGTCGTGCTCATCGGCTGGTTCTCGCGTAGCGGCTTCACGGCCTTCGCCGCGGCCGGGCCCGCGACCACCGGCACCGTGGAGCGTGTAGCCGACCTGCTGCTGAATCGCTACCTGCTGGCCTTCGAACTCATCTCCATCATCCTGCTGGTGGCCATCATCGGCGCCCTGGCCCTGGGGCGCAAGGAGGAGGATCTGCCGTGGCAATAGGTTTGACCCATTACCTGGCGCTGGCCGCGGCCATGTTCCTGGTGGGTATGGCCGGCGTCGTGATTCGCCGCAACAGCCTGATCATGCTCATGAGCATCGAGATCATGCTGTGCGCGGTGAACGTGGTCTTCGCCGCATATTCCCGCCTGCACGGCGATCTTTCCGGCCATGTCTTCGTGCTGATGAATTTCGCCGTGGCGGCCGCCGAAGCCGCCATCGGTCTGGCGATCCTGGTGGAGATCTACCGGCAGCGCCGGACAGTGAACGTGGACGAACTCAAGACCCTCATGGAGTAGTGTTTTGGATACCCACGCCGTGGAAACAGCCTTGAGATGGATCGTGCTGGTGCCCCTGTGCGGCGCCGCCGTGAACGGCCTGCTGGTGCGGTATCTGCCGCGCCGGGTGGCCGGCCTGCTCGCCTGTGGCACGGTCGCGGTTTCCTTTGCCTTGTCGGTGCGCGTGTTCCTGCGCCTGCTGGATCTGGAGCCCGCCGAGCGTCTGTTGACCGACACCCTGGCCACCTGGATCGCCATGGGCAAGCTGTCCATCGACATCGGCTTCGCCATGGACCCGTTGAGCGCGGTCATGGCTCTGGTCGTATCCGGGGTCGGACTATTGATTCACATCTATTCGCTCGGCTACATGGCCCACGACGAGGGCTTCAACCGGTTCTTCGCCTATATGAACCTCTTTATCTTCGCCATGCTGATGCTGGTGCTGGGTGAGAACCTGGTCATGCTCTTCGTCGGTTGGGAGGGCGTGGGCCTGTGCTCCTACCTGCTGATCAGCTTCTGGTTCAACGATGAGGCCAACGCGGTGGCCGGCAAGAAAGCCTTCATCGTCAACCGGGTCGGTGACTTCGGCTTCCTGCTCGGCATGCTGGTGATCGGCGCTACCCTGCTGCCGCATATGTCGCCGGGCGAAGGGGTCTTCTCCTTCCGCACCCTGGCCGCCCATGCGCCCTTGCTGGCGCCGGCGGCCACGCTGATCGGCCTGCTGTTGTTCTTCGGTGCGACCGGCAAGTCGGCGCAGATACCGCTCTATATCTGGCTGCCGGACGCCATGGCCGGCCCGACGCCCGTCTCGGCCCTGATCCACGCGGCTACCATGGTGACCGCCGGCATCTACATGATCGCTCGCCTGAACTTCATCTACGCCCTGACGCCCACGGCGCTGCTGGTGGTGGCGATCGTCGGCGGCGTGACGGCGCTCTACGCGGCGACGATCGCCCTGACCCAGAACGACATCAAGAAGGTGCTGGCCTATTCCACGGTCAGCCAGCTCGGCTACATGATGTTGGCCTGCGGCGTGGGCGCGTACGCGGCGGGCATCTTCCATCTGATGACCCACGCCTTCTTCAAGGCCTTGTTGTTCCTGGGCAGCGGTTCGGTCATCCACGCCATGAGCAACGAGCAGGACATGCGGCTCATGGGCGGATTGCGCCGCCATATGCCGCTGACCTGGCCGACGTTCCTGATCGGGACGGTGGCGCTGGCCGGCATCTTCCCCTTCGCCGGTTTCTTCTCCAAGGACGAGATCCTCTGGAAGGCCTTTTCCGGCGGTGGCGTCGGGTTGTGGCTGCTCGGTTTCCTGGGCGCCGGCTTGACCGCCTTCTATATGATGCGGCTGGTTTCGTTGACCTTCTTCGGGAGCAATCGCGCCAGCGACGAGGTCAAGCGCCACATACACGAATCGCCGGCGACGATGACCGCACCGCTGGTAATTCTCGCGGTGCTCTCGTTGGCGGGCGGCTGGATCGGCATTCCCCACTTCATGGGTGGCGCCAACCACTTCGAGCGCTGGCTGGAGCCGGTTTTCCATACGGAGGTCGTGATCGCCGAAACGCACGGCGGACACGGCACCCTGCAGGCAGTCGAACAGGGAGCGCTGGGGGAGACGGCTGCCGTCGTGGCGACCGGCGTGCACGTGGTCCACGAAGTCGTCGAGGGCGCACACCATGTGGGCGAAGAGATCATGGAATGGACCCTGGCGTCAGCCTCCCTGGTGTGGGCGCTGGTCGGCCTCGGCCTCGGCTGGTGGGTCTACAGCAAGCGGCAGACCATCGCCGCGAGGCTGCAGTCCTTCGCGGGCGGAGTACCGTATAGGCTGCTGCTTAACAAGTACTATGTGGACGAAGCCTACGAGGCCTCTCTGATCAAACCCGGCTACATCCTCTCGGAGAGGGTGCTCTGGAAGTCGGTCGATGTGGGACTGATCGACGGCTTGCTGGTGAATGGCACGGCGCTCGTGGTGGCCGTGGTGAGTTCGATTCTGCGCCTGTTCCAGAACGGGATGTTACGGTTCTATGCCTACGTCTTCTCGACGGGCGTTCTGGCATTCATACTCTACTTCACCCTGTCTGCGTAGGGGAGTGCAGTTGTGTCGATTATAACCGACCACATTCTTTCCTGGGTCACCTTCTTGCCCCTCGCGGGCACGCTGCTGATTCTCCTGCTGGGCAGGACGAAAACGCTGGCGCGGGTACTGGCTTTGATCATCGCCGTCGCCGATTTCGTGCTCTCGCTGCACTTGTATTGGCACTTCGACACCGGCGACGCCGGCGACCAGTTCGTGGAAAAGGCGGCTTGGCTCGCGGACGGCCGGATCAGCTACTACCTGGGTCTGGACGGCGTCTCACTCTTCCTCGTTCTGTTGACCACCTTCCTCGGTCCGCTGGTGATCCTCAGTTGCTGGAACGCCATCCAGGAGCGCGTCCGCGAGGCCATGGGCTTCCTGCTCTTCCTGCAGACGGCCATGATCGGCACGTTCCTGGCCCGCGACATGCTGCTCTTCTACTTCTTCTGGGAAGCCATGCTGATCCCCATGTACTTCCTGATCGGCATCTGGGGCGGGGAGCGACGTATCTACGCGGCCGTCAAGTTCTTCATCTACACGATGGTCGGTTCGGTCTTCATGCTCGTCGCCATCATCTACTGCTACTACCAGGCCGGCAGCATGGAACTGGACAAGTTCATGCTCCTGGACCTCGGGCACAGCGAGCAGCTGTGGCTCTTCACGGCCTTCGCCCTGGCCTTCGCCATCAAGGTACCGCTCTTCCCGTTCCACACCTGGTTGCCGGATGCGCACGTGGAGGCGCCGACCGCCGGGTCGGTGATCCTGGCGGGCATCCTGCTGAAGATGGGTACCTACGGCCTGCTGCGATTCGCCATTCCACTCTTTCCCGAGGCCACGCTGGTGCTCGGGCCCTGGTTGGCGAGGCTGGCGGTGGTGGGGATCATCTACGGCGCCCTGGTGGCGATGGTCCAGCGAGACGTAAAAAAATTAGTGGCCTACTCCAGCGTCTCCCATCTCGGTTTCGTCGTCCTCGGGCTCTTCAGCCTGACGGTGACCGGCGTGGCCGGCGGCATGTACCAGATGCTGGCGCACGGACTGTCCACCGGCGCCCTGTTCCTCCTCGTCGGCGTGATCTACGAACGCCGGCACACCCGGGAGATCGCGGACTTCGGGGGGCTCGCCCACGTCATGCCGGCCTATGCCGCCGTGTTCATGTTCGTGACCCTGGCCAGCATCGGACTGCCCGGGCTCTGCGGTTTCACCGGCGAGTTCCTGGTGCTCTTCGGCAGTTTCACGAGCTCGTTGCTGCCGCAGGCCAAACTGCTGGTGGTCCTGTCGGCGACCGGCGTAGTGCTGGGGGCCATCTACATGCTGTGGATGTACCAGCGCGTCTTTCTCGGCAAGCTCGACAACGACGCGAATCGTGAGCTTCCGGATCTCAGCTTGCGGGAATGGATCGTACTGATTCCGATCATGGTCTTCATCGTGCTGCTGGGCGTCATGCCGGCGCCGTTGCTGGAACGCATGGAACCGTCCATCGAGCGGCTGTTGGCGCCCGTGACGCAAGTGCTGGCCGAAGCCGAGCAGGTGCCTGGCTCGGTCACCGGCCCGGAATTGATCGTTTCCGTCGAGACGGAGGGTGAGCGATGAACGGCCTGACAACGGAGCTGAACCTCGGCGGGCAGTTGGTGCAGATGCTGCCGTACCTCGTGCTGGCCGGCGGCGGCCTGCTGGTGATGCTGGTGGATGCCTTCGTCAAGAGCCTGCGCAAGGATCACCTCTCGATGCTCTCCCTGTTGGTTCTGCTGGGGACAGCCGTGGCGCAGGGCGTGGGTTCCGTGCACTCGGGGTCGCTGATGAACGGCATGCTCGCGGTCGATCTCTACGCACATTTCTTCAACCTGCTGTTCGTGGCCATCGCCATGTTGACGGTCGTCTTCGCCACGAGTATCTACGATCGCGACGGGCGTTTCCGGGCGGAGTTCTACCCGCTGGTGCTGTTCGCCACCCTGGGCATGATGCTGCTGGCGGCCGCCACCGACCTGATGAGCCTGTTCCTGGCTCTGGAGACCATGAGCCTTGCGGTCTACGTGCTGGTGGCCGGCAACCGCGGCTCCCTGCGCAGCAGCGAGGCCGGCTTCAAGTACCTGATCATGGGCGCCTTCGCTTCGGCCGTGTTGCTCATGGGCTCAGCCCTGCTGTACGGCCAGACCGGCGGCACGTCCTACGCGGACATCGGCAATGCGCTGACCGCCGGCGCCGGCGGCCCCTTGCTCCCGCTCGCCTGCGGTTTGATCCTGGTCGCCTTCGGCTTCAAGATCGCCATGGTGCCGTTCCACATGTGGACGCCAGATGTCTACGAAGGGGCGCCGGTATACATGACCGGCTACATGGCGACCGGCGTCAAGGCGGCCGCCGTGGCGGCCCTGCTGCGTTTCGTCTGGTTGCTGCTGCCGTCCCTGGCGGAGGTCTGGTTCCCCCTGCTGGCCGTCCTGGCCGTCCTGACCATGACCATCGGCAACGTGGTGGCGCTGTCGCAGGACAGCATCAAGCGCATGCTGGCCTATTCCAGCATCGCGCACGCCGGTTATCTGTTGCTGGGTGTCCTGGCCCTGCTGAACACGGGCCGCAGTACCGAGATCGCGATACGCCCCGTGGAAGTGGCCGGTGCCGCCGGCGGCGCCGTGCTCTTCTATCTGGTCGTCTATGCCTTGATGAACCTGGGCGCGTTCGGGATCGTCGCCTACCTGAGTCGCAACCGCACCACCGAAGCGGACGCGATCGCCGGTTACGCCGGGCTCTCTCGCCGCCGCCCCCTGGCCGCGGCCACCCTCACCGTATTCCTCTTCTCGCTCGCCGGCATTCCGCCGGCCGCGGGTTTTATGGGCAAGTTCTACCTCTTCGACGCTGTCGTGCAGGCGGGACTGGTCCCGCTGGCGATCTGGGGCGTCATCAACTCCCTGCTGTCCGTCTACTACTACCTGCGCGTGGTCGTGATGATGTACATGAAGCCGGCGGAAGGCGATCTGCACGAGGGCGTCAGTTGGGAGGCGGCCTTCACGGCGGGCGTGCTGGCGCTGCTGATCATCCTGATCGGCGTGCTGCCGGGCACCCTCTTCGCACTGGCCTCGCACTCTTTCACGCACATGGCTTTCTGAGACGCGGCACACCCGGTCGGCGGACGGCGGCGGCTTCTGGAAGCCGCCGCCGTTCTCGTCAGCGGAAGGCCGGTAAGCCGGTGATGTCCGCGCCGACGATCAAGGTGTGGATGTCGTGGGTTCCTTCGTAGGTCTTTACCGATTCCAGATTGGTCAGGTGGCGACCGACGGACAATTCGTCGGTGATGCCGGCCGCGCCCAGCACGTCGCGGGCGAGGTGGGCGCAGTCCAGGGCCATGGCCACGTTGTTGCGCTTGGCCAGGGAGACCAGCGGGACCTCGTCGCGGCCGCGTTCCTTCAACCGGCCCAATTGATGGACCAGGGCCTGGGCCTTCGTGATCTCCGTCAGCATGCGGACGAGTTTGCGCTGGACCAGCTGGAAAGAGGCGAGGGGCCGGTCGAACTGCACCCTGGCGCACGCGTAGCGCAACGCCGTCTCGTAGCAGTCGGCCGCCGCGCCCACGGCGCCCCAGGCGATACCGTAGCGAGCCTGGTTGAGGCAGGAGAGGGGGGCGCGCAACCCGCGTGCGTCGGGTAGGCGGGAGGTGTCCGGTACGCGCACTTCGTCCATGACCAGTTCACCGGTGTCGCTGGTGCGCAGGGAGAACTTGCCGCGGATCGGTGCGGTGTCGAAGCCGGTGGTGCCGCGCTCGACGAGGAAGCCGAGCACTCCGTCGGGACTGCGGGCCCAGACGACGGCGACGTCGGCCAGGTTCGCGTTGGTGATCCACATCTTGGCGCCGTTGAGGATCCAGCCGTCCCCGTCCGGCACGGCCGTGGTCTCCATGCCGCCGGGATCGCTGCCGTGACCGGACTCGGTCAGGCCGAAGCAGCCGACGGCCCGTCCGGCGGCCAGCTCCGGCAGCCACCTGCGACGTTGCTCCTCGCTGCCGTACGTGGCGATGGGCCACATCACGAGGCTGCTCTGCACCGAAGCGAAGCTGCGCAGCCCGCTGTCGCCCCGCTCGAGTTCCTGGCAGATGATGCCGTAGATGGTCGCCGATAGGCCTGGGCATCCCGGACCGTGTATCGAGGGTCCGAGGAGGCCCAGCTCGGCCATCTCCGGCACCAGCTCCACGGGGAAGGTGCCTGCCGCGTGATGCTCCCGCACCAGGGGCAGGAAGCGACGCGAGACGATCTCGCGCACGGTATCGCGCACCGCACGCTCCTCGTCACTGAAATCCTCCTCGAGGCGGAAGTAGTCGATTCCGTTGCTGGTCTGCATGCTCTCTCCTGCGCTTGAGGGGTCGGCTTCCAGACGGGAAGATACCACGGTCGCACGAAGCCGCAAGCGCAGCTTGACCGTTGGCCTTTTTGACTGGAAACTGTGAGGCGTTACTGGATCCCGGCTGTTGAAGAGGAGTATGACCGGCTCATGATGGGCGATCTGTGGCGCTGGACTCGCGGACTGCTGGCGACGGCCTCCTGGGCGTTCGTCATGGCCGGTCTGCTCGGTATGGCCGAAGGTTTGAGCCAGTGGTTGCGCTTCGACTTCATGGCCGAGGGCGGGCCCGGCTTCGTCAGATCCGTCGCACCGACGGTGACGCTCTATGGCTGGGTGGCCATGCTCGTCGCCGCACTGCTCTACGTGCCGTTCCACTTCCTGGTCCGTCGCCGGAGTCATCCCCGTCGCCACGCCTATTCCCTGTCGGTGGCCACGACGCTCGGGCTCTTCATATTCTTCTATACCGGTTACCTGTTCCGCGAGCACGCGGCGCCCGCTTGGTGGCTGGACCACGAGCATGGCACGGCGCTGATCGTCCAGATGATCCTGATGATCGTCGCTTCCGTCCTGCTCGCCAGGCCCATCCTGGCGATGGCTTCGCGACAAGCGCTGAATCCCTGGCGTAACATGTTCCTGGCGGTGGTCTTCGTGGTGGTCTTCACCAGTCTCTGGCCCAACTGGCGCGAGGAGGGCCGAGACGCCCGTCTCGGCGGCGCGGCGGTCGCGACAGCCGGGGCCGCCGACAGCACTCGGCCCCACCTGATCCTGGTGACCATCGACACCTTGCGACGCGACGTCCTGTCGGCCATCTCGCCTGACGCGCCGCCGACCCCGGGCCTGGACGCCATTGCGGCCGAAGGCATCCTGTACACCAATTTCTGGTCGTCCAGTTCCTGGACCCTGCCGGCCATGGCCACCCTCATGACAGGACGCGCGCCGCGTGAGCTGGGCGTGGCCAAGTACAAGGGATTGCCGGCAGGCGTAGCAACGCTCGCGCAACTGGCCAGCGCAGCGGGATACAGCACGGCGGCCTTCGCCTCCAACCCCTATCTCACGCCCTTTTACGGCTTCGATCGGGGCTTCGGCGAATTCGAACACGCACTCGTCCTGGAGCCTCTCCTGCCCGCCGCGCGTTCCGTGCTGGCCAGGGAGCTCTCCTACCTGGCCGATACGCAGCTCGATCTCGACGACGGCGCCGTGATCGTCGACAAGACCATCCGCTGGCTGAAGCTGCGCCGAGACGCGGACCCCGTGTTCCTGTGGCTCCACCTCATGGATCCCCATGTGCCTTATCGTTGGCGCCCCTTGCCCTCGGATACGCCCGCGACGGCGCCGGGACGCGGCGTGCCGCCGGTCCTCGCGGAGATCCCGGATGATCCCCTGTTCACGGACGGTGTCTTTCCGGGCGCCCACCTTCACCAGGTGCGCGCCGCCCTACCCGGGCTTTCCGAGGAGGTCCGGGCCGGGCTCTGGGCGCTCTATAGACGCGAGGTCCAGTACACCGACGCCTGTCTGTCTGTTTTGTGGGAGGCGTTGCGCGAACACGGGCTCTGGGACGATGCGCTGCTGATCGTTACCGCGGATCACGGTGAGGAGTTCTTCGAGCACGGTGGCTTCGAGCATGGCCATTCGTTGATGCCGGAAGTGACCGGCGTTCCCCTGCTGGTCCGCCTACCCGGCGCGCGGGACGGCGGCCGGACCTGCGCCGCCGACCACGACGTGCTCGATCTCGTGCCCTCGGTGTGTCAGTTCATGAACTGGGCGATTCCGCCCGGGTTGGAGGGAGACGTCGATTTGCTCTCCGCCGCCGGCACCGGCTCCGTCGCCGGCGCGCCGGCGGTCATGGAGAACATGCTCTACGGCGAACCGCAACTCGCCTACCGCGCCTGGCCCTACCTTGGGGTGTCGCCGGAGAGCGAAGCGGAGCCCATCTGGTTCGACCTGGATACGAATCCGGGCGCACGGCATCCGCTTGCCGACGGTCCCGCCGACGCCGCCTCGATCTTGACGGCGGCCCAGGCTCGTTTGGCGGCATGGGATGAGCGCTCCATGTTGCTGAAACCCGCCGCGGTCGATTCGGCCGGGCTTTCCGCCGGCTTGCGCCGCCAGTTGCGCAGCCTGGGCTATTGATGAGCACGAGAGATCGGCTGCCGTGGTCCTGGTTCGCCGTCGGACTGTTTCTCGTCTTCTGCCTGCGGCCCGTGCTCGACGTCTGGGGGAACGCCGTACTCGCTCCTTTCGGCGGCCTCGACGCGGTGTTCCAGGCGAGCCTGCTCGAATGGAGCGCCCGTCACGTCTGGCAGCCCGAGATCTGGCGCGATCTGCCCATCTTCCATCCCACCGAGAACGCCATCGCCTTCATGGATCCCCTGACGGCCCAGGCGCTACTCGTCAAACCTCTGCACCTGCTGGGCGCTTCCTCCGCCACGCTCTACAACGCCGCCTGGCTGCTCTCGCTGCTTCTGGCCTGCGCAGCGATCGCCGCCCTCTGGCGGGCCACCGGTGGCGGCGGTCGGGCGGGAGGCGTGGCGGCCTTGCTGCTGATCGGTTCGCCGTACACGTTGGCACAGCTTGGACATCTCAATCAACTCCCGCCTCCCGGCGTGCCGGCTGCGCTGGCGGCCCTGGCCTGTGCCCTGACGCGCTGGGAGCGTGGCGAAGCGACGGCCAAATTCTGGTGGCTGCTGGCCGCCGCCTTGCTCACTCAGGCGGCGCTGGGCTGGTACGGGTTCGCCTATGCGCTCCTGGCGTCCGGGATCGTGCTGGCGGGCTGGATGTTGCGGCGGCGCCGTTCCCTGGTTCGATTCGCGGTGCCCTGGCCGGCGGCGCTGCCGTTGGTCGTCGTGGCGGCCGGCGTGTGGTACCTGGCCTCGCCACATCTGGAAACCGCGAAGCTGGAGCCGGACTACACCCGCCACCCCGGCGAGGTGCGGTGGTATACCGCCGATGTGCAGCACCTGATCCAAACGGGCGCCTATCGCGCCGGGCCCGCCGACTGGCTGGGCCGAGGTGAAGGCCCGGCCTCGCGCCATCTGGACGTCGCTCGCCAGGCGTTGCATCCCGGCTGGATGGCCCTGCTGCTGGCCGTCGTGGGTTTCGCGACGCGCTCCGGTCTGACGGCTGGACGGCGCGAATGGGGCACCTTGTTGCTTGTCGCGGGGGTAGCCGGCATGGTCCTGGCCTTTGGCGATTCCGTCGGTCTGCCGGGCACCGAACGCCGTTTGACCCTGCCCATGGGCTGGTTGCAGCAGAACCTGGCGCCGGCGCGGGCCTATCGCGCCGTCTGGCGCTTCTCCTTCCTCTTCACCCTGGCGGTGACCTGGTGGGCGGCCGCCGGCTGGACGTACCTGGCGGGGCTGAAAGGAAGGCGCGCCCGGATTCTGCCCGCCGTCGCCTTGATCCTCCTGTTGCTGGAGTCTGTACCCGTTTCCGTGCCGACGCTCACCTTGCGGGATCAGACAAGCGACCGGCCGCGTCCGCGGTCCACGGAGGCCGTCCTGACCTTGCCGGCGCCGCCCGACGTGTACAGCGAAGACCTGCGTGAGGCGCGCTGGCTCTGGCGGTCCCTCGCGACGGGGCGGCCGGTCACGGGAGGTGTCTCGGGCTGGGTGCCGCCCCGGACGCGCACCTTGCGCCAAAGGCTGGCGGCCTGCGAGCAGGGAGCGGCGGATCCCGACAGTCTGTTCGCCGCGCTCGCGACGACGGGCGTGACGCGGGTCGAGATGTTCGCCGCAGACGACGACGCCCGTCTGAGCTTCTGGCGGGACCTGTTGCGCGCGCGGACCGGCGCGCCGGTCATGGCGGCGGGCATCGAGGCGTACCCCCTGCCGACGGTCGACCGATTGCCGTCGTTACAGCTTGATTGATCCGGGTGAAACGAAGACCCGCCGCAGAGCCTGCAGCGGGTCCGTCGTCTGGCGGGATTCGCAGCCCCTAGAGAGGCTCGACCGACTTGATCTCGGGTATCTCTTCCTTGAGACGCGCCTCGATGCCGTGCTTCAACGTCATCATGGACATGGGGCAGCTTCCACACGCGCCCTTCATCCTGACCGTGACGATCCCGTCGTTGTAATCGATGAACTCGACGTCACCGCCGTCGGCCTGCAGGGCCGGACGGATCTTGTCGAGGACTTCCTTTATCTTCTGTTCCATGGTGTGTCCTTTCTGGTGCCGTGCCCACTGAACAAGCAGAAGCTAAATCAATCCCGCCCGATGTCAACCCCTCAACTGGTGCATCTAACGGTTGTGTGGCGGCAGGGCCGCCCGTATCATCCCCGGACGATGGTGGCGAGGCGGCTGGACCAACCGGGATAAAACGGATGACGCCTGAGAACAACGAGTTGACGCGGTTGCGGGGAATCGCCTTGGCGGCCGGTAACCTGCAGCTGGCCGAGCGGGACCACTTGAGATCCATCGACTACAAGTCCGCCACGGACATGGTCACGGATCTGGACAGGCGCGTCGAGGCGTTGCTGGTCGATCTGTTTTCACGCGAGTTCCCCGACGACGGGTTGCTCGCGGAGGAGGGTTCGGTCAGCGCAGGTTCCAGCGGGCGTGTCTGGCAGATCGATCCGCTGGACGGCACCACGAACTACGTTCACGGTCATCCCTTCTTCGCCGTCTCCCTCGGCCGGGCGACCGCCGACGGAATCGACCTCGCCGCCGTCTACGCGCCCGAACTTGACGAACTCTATCTGGCCGGCGCCGGCGCCGGTGCGCTGCTGGAGCGTCCACGGCACCGCACACGCCAGGCCTTGCCGACCAGAGAACCGGTGGCCCTGGAACAAGCCCTCCTCGCCACGGGCTTTCCCTATATCCGCGACGAGTTGGTCACCCGCAATTGCGATCTGATGAAATCCTTCCTGCTGCGACGGTGCCACGGCGTACGGCGGGGCGGCAGCGCCGCCATCGATCTGTGCCACGTGGCGTCCGGTCGGCTCGACGGTTACTGGGAATTCGCGCTCAATCCCTGGGACCTGGCCGCGGGCAGTCTGGTCGCGCTGGAGGCCGGCGCGGTGGTCAGCGATTTCGCCGGGGAGGACGGTTATCTCGACGGCAGCCAGATACTGGCCGCTGTCCCGGGCTTGCATGCAGCCATGCTCGCGATCATCGGGGAGGGTCTGCATGGTCTCGTCCGCTGAGCAAGGAGCCTTCTGATGGAAGCCGGCTGGTTGTCCATCCTGCCGCCCCTGCTCGCCATCGGCCTGGCGCTGGTCACGCGACAGGTCGTGCTCTCCCTGCTGCTCGGCGTCTGGGTCGGGGCCCTGATCCTGACCGGCGGCAACCCGCTCGCGGCCCTGATGCGCGTGGGGGACACCTACCTGGTGGACGCTCTCGCGGACCGGTCCCACGCGACCATTATCCTCTTTTCCACCATGCTAGGCGGCATGGTCGGCGTCCTCTCGCGCAGCGGCGCCATGGAGGGCATCGTCGACGCTCTGTCGCGTCGCGTCCGCTCGCGCCGCAGCGGCCAGACGGTCACCGCCGCCATGGGGTTGGTCATCTTCTTCGACGACTACGCCAATACCCTGCTGGTCGGCAACACCATGCGCCCCCTGACCGACAGGTTGAGCATCTCCCGCGAGAAACTCGCCTACCTGGTCGACAGCACCGCGGCGCCCGTGACGACCGTCGCGATCATCTCCACCTGGGTCGGTTTCGAGGTGGGGCTGATCCAGGATTCGCTGTCGCGTTTGGCGCAGGAGGGTTCCGGTTACCTGTTCTTCCTACGCTCGCTGCCCTACAACTTCTACCCGTTCCTCACCCTGATCATGGTCTTTCTCGTGGCCGGAACGGGCCGTGATTTCGGACCCATGGCCAAGGCGGAGGGCCGTGCGGCCGGTGGCGAGCTGCTCCGGCCCGGTGCGCAGCCCGCCGCCGACCCCATGGCCCTCTCGCGCGGCGGCGAAGACAACGGACCGGCCTCGCCTCTGCTGGCGGCGATACCCATCGTGACGGTCGTCCTCCTCACGATGGGCGGTCTCTGGTGGCACGGACGGCACGAATTGCTGTTGCGGGGCGAAGCGGCCGACAGCCTGCGGGAGATTCTCAACGCGGCGGACAGTCTGTCGGTACTCATGTGGTCGTCGCTCGGTGGTTCCCTGGTGGCCATCGCGCTGGCGGTCGGGGCGCGTCGACTTGATCTGCGTACCAGCGTCGATGCCTGGCTGGACGGCGCGCGGGCGATGCTGATCGCCATGGTGATCCTGATTCTCGCCTGGTCGCTGGGCGCGGTCTGCGACGGGCTCGGCACCGGGCCCTGGCTCGTGGACGTCAGCCGGGGCGTGCTCTCGCCGCATCTGCTGCCCGCGGTTTCTTTTCTGCTGGCGGCGGTCGTGAGCTTCTCCACCGGCACGTCCTGGGGCACGATGGCCATCCTGATCCCGATCATCCTGCCGTTGGCCGACGCCTTGCCCGCGGGTGGGGGCCTCACGGCGCAGCTGCGTGATATCATCGCTCTGTCGTCGACCAGCGCCGTGCTGGCCGGCGCCGTCTTCGGGGATCATTGCTCGCCCATTTCCGATACGACGATCCTGTCTTCGATGGCCTCCGGCTCCGACCACGTGGACCATGTGCGCACCCAGTTGCCCTACGCCTTGGCCGCCGGCGGCGTGGCAATCTGCGTCGGCTACCTGCCCTCCGGCTACGGGATCTCACCCTGGATATCGTTGGCTTGCGGCGCGGTGTTGCTCGCCGGTCTGGTGAGATGGCGGGGGAGGCGTGCGCCGCCGGTGCTGGGAGAGGGCCGAGGTGCGGAAACGTGAGCGTTTTGACCGGCGAGTCGACCTGGTATTCACCATGAGGTGCAAGGAAGACGCCGCAACGCGGCACCGGCGACCGGGATTGGCTTTGCCCGCGGACATGCCGTAGATTGACGGAGGTTCAACTTTGCGAGGGAAGCAGATGCACGATTCTCATGCCGGAGGACGCCTCCTGCGCTGGGTGTGGCTGGCGACGATTTCGGCCGCGCTATGCTGTCTGGCGTCCTGTAGTACGCAAAAAGTCGGTTTCCCTTATCCCGCGGAAAAGATCGTCTATCCCGGCCTCGGCGGCGAGTTGCCGCGTCTGCACATCTCGGCGGTGTCGGACCTCCGGCCGGAGGCACAGCGCACGGGCCAGGGCCATTTCACCGGTATCACCTTCCCCTCCGACGCCAGCTGGGAACCATCGGTAGTGGACATCTACCACCAGGCCCTGGCGCGGGACATCACCCAGACCCGGCTGGCGGAGTTGACGCCTTTGCCGGGGCAGGCCGCGTATACGCTGGAAGCGATCGTTCATTCCTTCCACTGTCGCATGGAGCGCAGCGGCGCATCCTTCCTGTTGCCGCCGGCGGTCGGCTTGCTCGGCGGTTTCCTCTGGGGAGACGACACCTCGTCCCGTTTGAAGCGTGGCGCCGTGTTGGGCGTAGTGGCCATGGGTCTCGTGCCGCTCCCGCTGCACGTGCGGGCGGAGGCGGAGGTCGAGATGATCCTGCGGGATGCGGGTGGGGATGTCGTGTGGCGTGAGGTCTGCATCGGCGATATCGAGGATGATCGCGGCGTGCCGGTCACGGCGCGTCCCGACAAGCAACTCGCGGAGCGCTACTTGCCGCAAGCGGTGAAGCGCTGCAACGCCTGCCTGCTCGGGCAACTGAGGCAGTTCCTGCATTCCCAGGTCGTGGACTGAGCCGTTCCCTCAATCTAGAGTAGATTGGCGGCCAGGCTGGCCAGCCGGCTCCGCTCGCTCTTCGCCAGTGTGACGTGGCCGTAGATGGCCTCTTCCTTGAATCTCTCCACCAGATACGTGAGACCGTTGCTGGACGCGTCGAGATACGGGTTGTCGATCTGGTAGGCGTCGCCGGTCAGTACCACCTTGGTGTCGTGCCCGGCGCGGCTGACCACGGTCTTGACCTCGTGCGGCGTCAGGTTCTGGGCCTCGTCGATGATGATGTAGAGACGGGGCAGGCTGCGGCCGCGTATGTAGGTGACGGCTTCGACTTCGATGACCCCCGTGTCGAACAGGTAGTCGACCTTGTCCGTGGATTGCTCCAGCTGGGGATCGACGAGATACTGGAGGTTGTCGAAGATCGGCTCCATCCAGCTCTCGAGTTTCTCCTCCTTGGTGCCGGGCAGGTAACCGATATCGCGGCCCAGGGGCATGATCGGCCGCGAGACCATGATCCGGCGATACGATTTCTCCTCGGCGACCTTGTGCAGACCCACCGCCAGCGCCAGCAGCGTCTTGCCCGTGCCGGCCTGTCCCAGCATGGACACCAGCTGGATGTCCTCGCGCAAGAGCAACTCCAGGGCGAAATGCTGCTGCAGGTTAAGAGCCTGCAGGCCCCACGGATGGAGTTCCTCGAAACGCAGCTTTTCGATGCGCTTCGTCCCTCCCTGGTAGATGCCGAGAGCGGTCTGCTTGGGGTTGGCCTCATTGCGCAGCAGGATGCCCTCGTTGGGATGGAATTCGCCGTCCAGTTCCAGATGGCCCTCGGCGTAGAAGGCGTCGATCTGGGTGCTCGCGCAATCCAGCTCCTGCCAGCCTGTGTACAGTTCGTCGAAGTCGACTGTGTCTCGCTGCAGATCCTCGGAGCGGATGCCGAGGGCGTCGCCCTTGACGCGGGCGTTGATGTCCTTGGTGACGAACGTGACGTTAACGCCCTGCTCCTGGAGGTAGAGGGCGGTGGCCAGCAGGCGGTTGTCCGGAATGCTGCCGTCCATGCCCTTGGGCAGGTACTCCACGTAGTTGTCGACAAGTACGAAGAGCAGGCCGCCGCCCGACAGCGGGACGCCTTCGCGCAGGAGGCCGTTCTTGCGCAGGATGTCGATGGTGCGGATGACGCGGCGGGCGTTGCGTCCGCGCTCGTCGTTTTCGCGTTTGAAGCGGTCGAGCTCCTCGAGAACATCCACCGTAATCACGATATGATGCTCCTCGAAGGCGTCGAGAGCCGTCGAGTCGTGGAGCAGAACGTTGGTGTCGAGGAGAAAACAGCGGCCGGTCATGGCCGAGATTTTGATGCCGTTGAGACCGTGAACCGTCATCCAGGTCCTCCTTGGCTGTACGGGGCGCATCCGTGCTACTAACACTATTGTACTCTTGGTATCGGCAATCTGCACGTTGATATTACAAGAAATATACGAATGGGAATAAGTGCAAAACATGTATATTGTAGCTTGCAATATAGACTAATATGCTATAATATTGCATATGTGACACGGTATTCATGCAGATGAGGCGATATTGAGGAATCAACGCAACAGGAGGCGATCATGTCCGACAAGGAGAACAGCTATTCACGGAGCTTCGCCAAGGACGTCATCGCGTCCGAGAGTGAACGCCAGGGACTACTGGAGAGAATGCGCAAGGACAAGGTCCGGTTTCTCAGGCTGATGTTCTCGGATATCCAGGGCTGCAACAAGAACGTGGAGGTGCCGGAATCCCAGTTCGAAAAGGCCCTGCGCGGCGAGATTATGTTCGACGGTTCGTCCATCGAAGGCTTCTCGCGGATCGAGGAGTCGGACATGCTGCTGGTCCCGGATCTGCGCAGCTACGTCATCTTTCCCTTCGAGGAGATACAGGGCAAGGTGGCGCGCCTGATCTGCAACGTCTACAACGCCGATCGCACACCCTTCGCCGGCTGTCCGCGTCTGTCATTGCAGCGCACCATCGACAAGCTGCACCAGATGGGTCTGCGGCCCGTTTGCGGACCTGAGGTGGAGTTCTTCCTCTTCGAGCGGGATGGCAACGGCGAGCCGTCGGTTCGCACGCACGACGCCGGCGGCTATTTCGATCTGCTGCCCGTGGACCTGGGCGAGGAAGCACGCCGCGATATCGTGAACGTGCTCGAGGCGATCGGCTTCGAGATCGAGGCGGCGCATCACGAAGTGGCGCCGGGACAGCACGAGATAGACTTCAAGTACGCCGACGCGCTGCAATCGGCGGACTTCGTGATGACCTTCAAGATGGTCGTCAAGAAGATCGCCCTGGATTACGGTCTGCACGCGACCTTCATGCCCAAGCCCATCTTTGGCATCAACGGTTCCGGCATGCACACCCATCAGTCCCTCTTCAAGGGCGACAAGAACGTGTTCTACGATCCCGAGCGGGAGTATCAGCTCAGCGAGCTGGCCCGCTTCTATATCGGGGGGCTCCTGAAGCATGCCCGGGCCTTCGTGGCGGTGACCAATCCCCTGGTCAACTCCTACAAGCGCCTGGTGCCCGGCTACGAGGCGCCGGTCAACGTGGCCTGGTCCGAACGCAACCGGTCGCCCCTGGCGCGTGTCCCGGAACGCAGGGGCGAGGGCACGCGGGTCGAGGTGCGCGTGCCGGACCCCAGTTGCAATCCCTACCTGGCCTTTGCGGTGATGTTGGCGTCCGGTCACGACGGCATCGTCAACCAGATCGACTGCGGCGAGCCGGTCAACAAGAACATCTTCACCATGAGCGAACGCGAGAAACGGCGCTTGAAGATCACGCAACTGCCGGGCGATCTCTCCGAGGCGATCGGTTTCCTGAAGAAGGATGCGATAATGCGGGAGACCCTCGGCGAACACGTCTGGAGTCAGATCATCACACATCACGAGAGTGTGTGGGCCGACTACATCTCACAAGTGCATGATTGGGAATTGCAACGCTATCTGACGGCGCATTGACGGGTACCCGGGCGGAGCTCCCGATGCTCGCCTCACGTCTTGTGCGTCGCGTCGTCCGCGTGTAGGATGGCGCCATGATGAACCTGATCAAGATCGACACGAAGGGCGGGCCGACCGTGCCCGCCCTGATCTGTATCTGCCTCTGCGCGAGCCTGCTCGTCGCAGCCGCCGCGGCCCAGGAACGACGGGAGACGGCGCGACATCCGACCGCGCCCGGGCTGCTCGTCGTCGAGGGGCTGAACGATGCGGGCGCCCTCGTGCCCGTCGTGGATGCGGACGCGGGCGTCAGGAGTTGGTCCTGGTCCTGGGGTGCGTTGACCGTCTTCGCTGATTCCGTGACCGTGACCGTCGGCGAGACGGATCTGAGCCTGTATTACGGGACGGAACTCAGCGGTGCCAGCCGCGGGCAAAGATTGCGTTTCGTGGCGGGCGAGTATCCCGTCGACGGACCGCTGTTGCTCAGGGGCGAGTCGTACCTGCTCTACGTCAGCCGTGGCCTGCTCGAGGTCGGTGAAGGTCGCATCACACTCGCCGTGAATGAGACGGAAAAGCATCCCGCCACCCAATACCTGCTTTTCCTGGGCGTATTGCTGATCACCATGTTCATGATGATGAAGACGCGCGCGAAACTGAAGAAGACATGACACGCAGACCCGCCCTCGAACGGCTCGCGAACGGGTCCACCCTGGTCTGTCTGGCGACTCTGCCCTGGATCGGGCTCTGCGTGGCTCGTGTGGCCACGGGCCGGGACCTGGGCGCGGGCTTCCAGCCGGCCTACCTGCTGCTCGCCGTCGCTGTTGCCGCCAGCTGGGCTGGTGGCGCTTACGGAGACGGACGCGCGCTGAACAGGATTCCCGCGCGCTGGATCTGGCTTATGGCCTTGTCGGCGATACTCCTGTCGGCCGTCGGCGTCTGGCGCACGCCCGGTCTGGCGACGCTACAGGATGCGTGGGGCCGGTACGGGCGCCAGGTGACGCAGTGGCTGCTGATGTCCGCCTTCACCTTGCACCTGGCGGTCTGGCTGCGCGGCGAAGAACGTTGGCGCCAGGCCTTGATCGCCCTGATGGCGGGTCTGTCGTTCCAGTTCCTCTACGGCATATGGCAGGCGGTGCACTTCTACGATGCCAACGCCGTGTTCGCCTGGCTGGAATCCGTCTTCACCTCCAATCCCGCCGTACTGTCCGGTTCCGAGGAACTCTATCTGGGCCGGGATTTCGTCGGTATCCCCCGCGTGAGGGGCACCGCCTGCGAACCCCTTTACCTGGGCAACTACCTCCTGGCGCTGCTGCCGTGGACGATTCTGCTCGCCGGCGGGAGGCGCAGGTTGATCTGGCTGCCCGTGATGAGCCTTCTCCTGCTGCTCGCGACCTGGTCACGCGGGGCGTGGCTGGCGGCCGTCCCCGGGCTCGTGGTCGGCTTGGTCTGCCTGTGGCGGCTGGGCAAGCTGCGTGCGGCGCCGGGTCGCTGGCGCGTGCTGGCGGGCGCCGGCATTCTGGTGGTCGTCACCTACGTCCTGACCGGCGGTCAGGTCTTCACGCTGATGGTGCAGCGGGTCCAGCAATCGTTCAGCACGGAGGACTGGTCAAACCTCACGCGACTGTATTCCATGCAGGCGGCCTGGCGGGCTTTCCTGTTACAACCGGTCTTCGGTATCGGCTGGGGGCAGTACGGCTATCATTTCGCCCTGCTGGTCGAGCCGATGGGCTTGCAGAGCCAGTTCGCCTGGCCCGTGGTCAACAACTACCCCCTGGCGGTTCTCGCTGAGACGGGCTTGATCGGTTTTGCGGCGTTCGTCTACGGGGTGATCGTGGTGGCCCGGCGCGTCTGGAGTGCGTTGGTCTCGCGACCGGCGACGGCGGTGCGGACGATCCCGGTCGCACAGCAGCGTCTGGTCGCTGCCGCTGCGGGCGTGGCGGCTGTCTGGTGCCAGTTGCTGACGTTTTCCCAGTACAACCTGCCGCATATCTGGGTGTCGTTGGGTTTGTTGTTGGCCGCGTTGTCGGCAACCAGCGAGACGACCGAGGTGGGGGAGGCGCGGCAGTGAGCCAGGCCCCGCTGATCCTCATCGACGGTCAGGTTGCGCGTCCGCCCTGTACGGGTGTTCCCTGGTCCGTCGTGGAACTGGTGCGCGCCCTGTCGGCGACCGAACGCGGCGCCAGATTCGTCCTGTCCACCGATCATCCCGAACAGTTTCCGTTTCTGGTCCGCGCCAGGGAATGGCGGCTGATCGCGTGCGGCGTCGGAACGGGTACCCTGGCGCGACTGAAATGGACGCAGCTTGATTTGCCGCGATTGGCCGGCCGTCTCGGTGCGGACGTTCTCCACGTACCGACTTTTCCGATCCCTTTGCTCGCGCCTTGTCCCATGCTGGTCACGATCCACGACATCGCCTTTCGCATGTATCCCCGGACCGTGGATACGGTGCGGCGTTGGGGATATCGTCTGCTGTTGCCCATGACGCTCGCCCGGGCGGAAGGCGTTCTCGTCAATTCCCGTAGTACCGGACACGAACTGGCGACTCTCTATCCGGAAGCGACCGCCAAGATCGACGTAACCAGGTTCGGAACACCCCAGTGGGTAATCGGGCGCGAGCCGCCGCCTCTGCGGGGTTCCGAAGCGCCTTTTCTGTTCATCGGAGCCCTGGAGCCGCGTAAAAACCTGTCGCGTATTCTGGATGCTTTCGAGTGTTTCAAGCGGGAAGCGGCGGTTTCCGTCACCGGCCGCGTACAACCCCGGCTAGTGATCGTTGGAGCCAATGGATGGTGTAATGCTAAAATAATCAACAAGATACGTGTGGTAGCCCAGGATGGATCCGTCGAGCTCATCGAGCATTGTGACCGGGAAGACCTTTGGCAACACATGATTTCGGCCCGAGTTTTGCTCTTTCCTTCCTTGCATGAAGGTTTCGGATTTCCGATCTTGGAAGCAATGGCGGCCCGGCTGCCGGTGATCACTTCGAATCGAGGAGCGATGCGCGAAGTGGCCGGCGAAGCGGCCCTACTGGTGGATCCGGATTCCACCGCGGAGATTGCTCGAGCCATGATGCGCCTCTGGCGTGACGATGACCTCGCCGGGCGCTTGACGATCGCCGGCCTCGAACACTACCGCGCCTGGGATTGGCGGACCACCGCGGAAAGGACGTTTACGGTATATCAGAGGATATTGAGTCGACGACATAATATGACCAAATAATCGTTGCCACCCCGTGTCGTCTACCATACGGTGCGAGGTGTACGAGCCGCCGATGGAGCGGTGGTCTAATGCCCAAGGGGACGATTTTGAGTACAGAAGTCACCGTTCTGCTCAGCGCCTCAATCGCTTTTGTCTTATCCTGGTTGGTCCAGCCTCATTTCCGGAGTCTGGGCTTTCTTACGGGTATCGTAGACCATCCAGGTTACAGGCGATCCCATCGGGAACCGGTACCGCGTACCGGCGGGATGGCCATCTTCATCACTTTCTTCGTCACCCTGTACATCCTCGACGATCTGGTCCTGACCGAACCGCTGCCCTGGTCATGGCTGGCGACCCTGGGCGGATCCGGACTCGCCATCCTGGCCCTCGGCGTCGGCGACGACCGCTTCCACATCCACGCCGAGAAGAAACTCTACGGCCAGTTGCTGGTGATCCTGGGCCTGATGATCGTGGGCCAGCGCCTGACCACGGTCGTCCTGCCTTTCGTGGGGCCGTTGGATCTCGGCGGGTGGGCCTGGCCGGTGACCCTGCTCTGGTACCTTGGTTTCATCAACTCCATGAACCTCATCGACGGACTGGACGGCCTGGCCAGCGGTATCGGCGTGATCGCAACCATCTGTATCGTGGCCGTGGCGTTCGTGATGGGCGATTACTTCTCCCTGCTCTTCGCCTCCACGCTCGGGGGCGCCTCGCTCGCCTTCCTGTATTGGAACGTGAGCAAGCGAAAGATCTTTCTGGGCGATTCGGGCAGTATGTGGATGGGACTGGTCCTGGCGAGCCTCTTGATTCATCTCGGGCAACGCAACGGTGTCTCGCTGCTCCTGTTGCTGTCACCGATGGTCGTGCCCATCTGGGATACCGGCACCACCATCATCCGTCGTTACCGCAAGCGCGCCTCGATCTTCGAAGCGGACGATTACCATCTGCACCATCGACTGGTCAGGCTCGGGTTCCAGCCCAGCAGCACCGTGAAACTCCTTCTGCTCATCACGTCCGGATCGGTGCTCTTCGCCTTGTCCGATGCGCTCTCCAGGCCTTGGTTGGGCTTGCCGGCTCTCGCGTGCTGCCTATGGCCCGTGCAGATCTGGGGCGACCGCAGGCGGCGCGAGGATTCCGGGCCCGCACTCGACTTCTTCAGCGAATTGTTGTTCGTGCTCGGACTGGACGACAAGGTCGAGGATACCTTCCGGCGCCGTCGCCGCCAGGTCGCCGAGATCATCGACATCCAGGCGGAGCGCAACAAGGTCTTGCGTGTGATGACCGCCGCCGCTGCCGCTGCCGGATCGCACGCGGCTGCCGATGTTGTCGAACATCCCGGGGACGTGAAGTCGTTCCCGAGAGCGGCCGCCGCTCCTGCAGACAAACCGGAGACGGACCCCGACCATGTCGTTCTCTACTCTTCCAGACGCCTTCCTGAATGATCTGAGTTGTGCGCAGACGGGCCTGGCCGTTGAACTCGGCTGTGGTGACGGTCGGTTCACGCGTATCTTGAAGGCGGCGGGGGCCCGGGTAGTGGCCTCGGATAGGAACCCGAGCGATGCCTTCGCGTTGGGTCACGGCGTGCGGGCCGATGCTGTTTCACCGCCGTTCAGGGACGTGGATCTCCTGATCGTCGCCAACCTGTTGAGGCACCTCTGGGACGAGCAAGGAGGCTCCCAGCCGATTGATGCCTGGATCGAATGTTTGGCCCGCGGTGGGCGTTTGTATATTTTTGAAGACGAGCCGGCCACGGCGCCGGGGCCAGCGCACAACTACCGTGACCTGCAGGCGTTTCTCGCGCAGGTCGTTCCCTGGCGGCAGCGCTTGCTCGCTAGGCGGGAATTCGAGAGGGCAGTGCAGAACGGTTCACGACTTGGGAGCTGGACATTCGGTCTGATGAAGAATCAATTCTCGCCTCCCGGTCGCCATAATGTGTTATCATTACTGGTGGATGAGTGTGGAATCATTGCCAAAAACGCCGCGGAACTGGTTCGCAAAGTCGATGCCGCTGGCCTCGACTACGGCTATTTCTGGTGGTCTAGGTTTGAACGAGAGTGAATTTGAGTAGGCCGCACGTAGATATCGGGCAACCAATCCTGGGCCTGCTGGCAGTCGTCGTGATCGGAACGGCCTTTGCCAGTGGGTTCGTATTATTGAAGCCCCGCAGTGCCGTGGACTGGACCGCGGCGCGGGCGGTCGTTATCGAGAGCGACGACTGGGGATTGTGTGGGTTCACGCCCAGTCATGCAGCCTTGGACAGTATCGATATCGACGCCATCTGTACGGGCGTTTTCCCGCCCGTCTATCTCCACTCGACTCTGGAGGACGGAGTCACCGTGGAGCGCTTGGCCGCCCTGATGGCCGCTCATCCGGGACGTGACGGCGTACCGGCCGTGTTCCAGCCGAACTATATCATGGGCTCGCTCTCCTACGTCGAGATGAACGAGAGCGACACGGGCCGCAAGTGGCGCGGGGAGATCCTGCCGGGTCATCCCAGCAAATACAGACGTGACGATCTCTGGCCGGCCGTACACAAGGCGATCGCTGACGGCGTATGGTGGCCGGAATACCATGGCCTGTGGCATTACGATCCCCAGGATCGACGTTCCAAGGTGGCGTCTAACGGCGCAGCACAGGACGCGGCCAGGCAGGGCTTGTTGATATTCCCCGACGGGGCCAATTCCTACGAGCTGGCACTGGACCGGGATCCCGCCGAGTTGACCAACGAACTGCGGGAAGGTATCCAGGCTTTCGAGCAACTATTCGGCCGGCCACCGCAATCGGTCATCGCACCTGACTACGCCTGGGACTACTCGCGTGAGATGATGTGGTCGCGCGAAGGATTACGCATCATTCAGGCCAAACGTGAGCAACGTTCACTCTCCAAGCTCAGCGCGACGCTCTGGGACCGCATCTGGAAGGTCTGCGAGCGCAGTTGGCGCTATCTGAACGAGAAGGGGATCGTATACTTGAACCGGAACTGCCGCCTCGAAGGAGCTCAAGCCGAGAATTCTCGGCAACACGCCGTGAAATGTGTGGATTGCATGCATAGAGCCTGGCGATCCGGTGAACCAGCAATCGTCGGCACGCACCGGGTGAACTATGCCCATCTTGATCCGGAATCGGTGAACGAAGGCTTCGCGGCCCTGACCTACGTCCTCGAACAGATAGCGGTCGAACCGGAGAACGGTCCCATCTATCTCACCGATCTCGAGACCGCGCAACTCATCCGCAACGGCACCAGTGTGCGGAATATCGGCCGGCGGGTGGTGCTCCGCAATCTGTCCCATTCACGGCGACTCGTCCAGCTACCCGCGGAAGATGGTAGCGGCCTGCGCCTCATCTGGTTGAATCCCCGCACGACCCAGACCGTCGAATTGCCTTAATGTGCTGCAGGTTGAATTATTGCCTCCTGCATGGTACACGTGTCAGAGTTTTTGAGTCTGTCCACGCGAGGTTGACACGAGCGTAATCTTGGAGTAAAATGCTTAATGCTGTGTAAGATACGCGGCGCACGCTATATAGACATTTGCCAGGAGGCATGCTGGGCGAAGAGGCTATTTTCTATTTGGGGCGGTTGCGACGAGCGACCGATCTGGCCCACCAGATGTTTCTCAAGACGGCAAATGCTCTGCAGAGCATCAATCTTCAAACAGTCGTTCCCGAGTTCCCAGGAACTCCTTGCAACGGGGGTATAGCATGCTCAGGCATCAGATTTTAAACAACCGCACGATGATCATCCTGCCGTTCGCCTTGGCGCTGTTGCTGCCGCTATTTGCGGCCACGGCCCATGCGGCGGGCGAAGTCATTTACGAAGGCACCTTCGCTGTCAGCGATCTGAGCTGGTCCGCAGTCCACGACGGCACTGTCGTGCCCCTGATGGAGGGCGTGCGCAGCCTGGATGACACGGACCTGCCCGATCTGGTGGGACGTTCCTTGACCTTGCTGGTACCGCTGGATGCCGCAATCGGTGGCATCGAAGTCGTTCCGCTCGCCACCCATGGCGTTACCGCGCCGGCGTCCGTGCACATTGCCGGCAAGGAGTTCAGCAGTGAAGGCGTAGCCATCGGCCAATCGCTGCACGGCGACACCGAGTCCGCGGTCTATCCCGCCGCCTGGGGACGCTTCGGCGGGACACAGATCTACCGGGGCTTCAAGATGGTGACGCTCACCGTCTATCCGCTGCGCGCCGAGCGCTCCGCCGCGGGCGACTGGCGTACGCTGGAATTCCTGGATCGCTTCGAGGTGCGTCTGCTGCCTTCGCCCGTTCCTTTCGACCCTGCGAGCGTGGCGGTCCGCGAACGCAAGGTGCCCGGTGAACGCGCCCGCCTGGAGCGAATCTTGGCCGCCAGCGTGGACAATCCCGAGGCGCTGTACGGCTATCAGCGTGAGGACGGCGTCACCGTCACCACATCCGAGAAGGGCTTCGATCCCAGCAAGACGCCCAGCCTGAACGGGAGCGACGTATCATATCTGATCATCACCAGCGATGAACTCGTGAGTGCTTTCCAGCCTCTGGCGGATTTCCGTACGGCACAGGGGTTGCCGGCCGTCATCAAGACCCTCAGCTGGATCGAAGACAACTACCGCCACGGAGTCGATGTTCAGGAAACCATCCGCATGTTCATTCGCGACGCCTACCAACGCTGGGGTGTGGAGTATGTATTGATGGGAGGCGATACGGACATCGTGCCGGCTCGCTTCATCACCAGCGAATTCTACCCGCCCGGCGGCAGCACCGACATCCCTGCCGACCTGTACTTCGCCTGTCTGGACGGGAACTGGAACGCCGACGCCGACATGATCTTCGGCGAGCCGAATCTGAGTCCGCTCAATCCCGGCGATGATTGCGACATGTCGAGTGACGTCAGCTTCGGCCGTGCGCCGGTCAGCAGCGCCGCCGCGGCAAGCGTTTTCGCGGGCAAGGCCATTGCCCAGGAGTCCGCCCTGGCCGGTTCAGGCTTCGGCAACCGCATCATGTTCGCGGCCGAGGTGCTGTTCCGCAACCAGGAGGATGAAGTCACCCTCGATGGCGCCGACTATATCGAGGACCTGATCGATACGGTGATCGTGCCGTGCACGGACATGGAGTACCTCCGGCTCTACGAATCCTACGACGCGGTGGACGAATTCGAGGTGCCCCTGTATCCGGGCTCGGTGAACGAGACCCGCCAGGCCGTGCTGGACAGCATGAACACCGGCCGTTACGGCATCGTCGATCAGGTCGGTCACGGTTTCTTCTTCGACATGTCGGTGGGGGACCTGAACATCACCGGCGGCGATGCCGACGCCCTGATCAACGACAACAAGTTCCTCATGTACGCGCTGAACTGTGCGTCCGCCGCCTTCGACTACGCGTGTCTCATGGAACGGTTCGTGCAGAACCCCGACGGCGGTTCCTACGCGTCTATCGGCGCCAGCCGCGCCGCGTTCCCTTCCACGGCCAACGACTTCCAGGTGGAGTTCTTTAATCAGCTGATGTGCGAGGGAGAACACCGCCTAGGCGACCTGATGACCCTGAGCCGCCTGCCCTGGCTCGATTTCGCCTCCACCAACAGCTTCACGCGCTGGACCTACATGAACTACACCCTGCTGGGCGACCCCGGCCAGAAGATGTGGACCGCGGACCCGATGCCCATCGACATCGCCGCACCCGGCAGTCTCGTGACCGGCCAGCAGACCGTCACCGTGACCGTCACGGAGACGGGTACGCCCGTCGTCGGCGCGAGGGTCACCCTCGCCCGTGCCGGCGACGTATACGTGCGCGCCATCACGGACGGTTCTGGCCAGGTCGCTTTGCCCGTCACCTTGACCGAGGGCGGGGACCTCACCTTGACCGTGAACGGCGGTAACATCGAGCAGACGTCGACGACGGTGTCGGTCTCGAATCCAGGTACCTTCATCGCGCTGGAGTCGATGACCATCATCGATGACGGCACGCTCGGCACGAGCGGTAACGGCAACGGGGCCATCGAGGCGGGAGAGATAGTGGGCTTCGCTGCACGCTTCGAGGATACCGGCACGGGCGGTGCCACCAGCCTGACAGCGACCCTGACCACCACCACGCCCGGCCTGTCGCTCACCACCGATGTTGTCTCGGTGCCGGACATAGCTTCCGGAGGCTCCGCCGACGCGAGCGCTCCGTTCCTGGTCGCTACGCATCATCTGATGTGGGACGGCATGAACCTGGAGTTCGAAATCGAGGTCGATGACGGCGGCACAACCTGGATCAGCGAGTGGGAAACGGTCCTGCTGGCACCTGAAGTCGAGCCCATCTCGCTGGAATGGTATGATACCTTCTACGGCAACAGCGACGGTATCGTGGACGACAATGAACGCATCTCCCTCGTACTTAGTCTCAAGAACTACGGAGCGGGCAGCGCCGACCTGATCACGGGCTACCTGCGGACCAACAGTGCCAACGTCACGTTGCACGATTCCCTGGTCACGTACACCGCTCTCGACCTGATGGATGAATCAAGTGGCGGTGCTCTCTTCTCGATGGCGGTCATCGATACGTCCCAGGTCTATGATACCAGGATCGATTTCGTGGACAACATGGGCCGCACTTTCACCCACGAACTCCAGATCGTCGATCCGAGCGTGCCGGAGGGTATGGATTCCGGCCTGTCGCTGGGCCCCGACGTAATCGAGTTGATCTGGGATCCGGTGGAGGACAGCGATGCTCACGGCTATCACGTGTATCGCAGTGATGTCGAAGCAGGTCCCTACTTGCGGGCCGATGCCGATCTGCTGCAGGGCACATCGTACTTCCGCGACGACGGTCTCGACCTGCTCACCCGTTACTACTACCGCGCCACGGCTGTAAACACCTCGCTGATCGAAGGCGATCAATCCGAAACCTTCGCCAAGAGCACGGCGCCGCCGGAGACGGGAGATTTTCCCATGCCCTTCGGACGTGAGACCGACAGCCACTGCGCCGTCGGCGACGTCACGGGCGACGGCCGGCTGGAAGTCGTGCTCACGTCCGACGAGGTGTACGTCTTCACCGCGGACGGCGGCGAGCTGTTCGACGGCGACGACAACTCCCAGACGCGCGGACCCATCACCGCTCTCGGAGGCCGGCTGACTGCGATGGCCGTCACCCTGGCGGAGCTGGACGGCGAACCCGGTGCGGAGATCATCTGCTCCGACCGCGACCTGAAGCTGATGTACGTCTACAAGTCGGATGGTACCCTGCTGCCGGGTTGGCCCCAGTCCACCGGTAGCGGATGGGTCTGGGCGCCGGCGGCCGTGGGCGACATCGATGGTGACGGCGACCCTGAAATCGTCTGTAACAACCTGAACCGGATTACCCTGGCCTGGAACGTGGACGGTAGCGAGGTACGCGACGGCGATGCTGATCCGGGCACCAACGGACCGCTCATCGATCGTACGAGCGAGCTGTCGTGGGCTGGCTGGAACCGTTCCGGTCCCGCCCTCTTCGACCTGGACCACGACGGTGCCAAGGACATCATCTTCGGTACGCGCTACGGTTGGGAGACCACCAATTCGCTGCGCGCCTACCGCTGGGACGGCAGTCAGTTGGACGGTTTCCCCGTCGAGACCGGCGGTGGCGGTAGCATCATGGTCAGTCCCACCGTGGCCGACCTGGACGACGACGGGACCTGGGAGATCATCTTCGTCTCGGAGGACGACCAGCTGCACGTCGTGCACGAGAACGGCTCTTATTACACCGGTTTCCCGATATCCTTCACGGCCCAGAGCGAAGCCGGCGATAACACCTGTCCGAGTCCGGCAGTCGGCGATTTCGACGAAGACGGCGAGCTCGAGATCGTGGCGGTCGAGGTCGTCAACACTCTCGAGTCGTACGTGCATGTGATCGACACGGACATCGTCGGCGGCACCAGTGGCCAAACCATGACCGGCTGGCCCGTCATGGTACCCGGCAATTCGAACTCGAATCCCGTGGTCGGGGACATCAACGGCGATGGCATGCTGGACGTCCTGTTCGGCATCGGCGGCGGCAACACCGAGTCGCCCAACAATCTCTACGCTTTCAACTATGACGGCACAGACGTGGATGGTTTCCCGCTCACGCTGGGCGGCCCGATCAAACCCACCCCCGTGATCTGCGACCTGGACGACGATCACGACGTGGATATCGTCTACGGCGGCTGGGACCTCCTGGTCCATGTCTGGGACATGCCATACGCCTTCGACGGTACCAAGGCGCCTTGGCTGACCTTCCGCGGCAACAATCTGCGTGACGGTGTCTACCGGGTCCTGAGCACCACCGAGGCGCCGGGCGCCCTGTTGCCGGCGCGCTTGACGTTGCAGCCGAACCACCCCAACCCCTTCAATCCGAGCACGGAAGTCAAGCTCTACATCCCGAGTGACGCGGGCGATGTGGATCTGCGGATCGACATCTACGACATGGCCGGCAGACGCGTGCGCAGCCTCCACCAGGGCTATGTCACTCCGGGCTGGCACTCCGTCACCTGGGAAGGCCGCGACGACAGAGGCCGGCCACAGGCCAGCGGTATTTATTTCCTGAGAGCTCGTGCCGGGGGGGGCGACGCGACCATCAAGATGTCGCTCGTTAAATAAAACCGGTAGAGCAGGACAGGTTGACCTGTAAGCAGGGAGTCGCTAGTATCAACTAGCCGCCAACGCGGCCCCGTCGAGAGACGGGGCCGCGATTTCACGACAGCCCCTTGCGACGAGGTGCTCATGCGGGCCCAGATGTTCGCCGTATCCACACCGTTGATACTCATGACCTGTATCCTCGTGGGCTGTGGCGGGGGCGTTGATGCGGAGCGCTCCACCGCTCCCGTCGCCGGCGGCACGGCGGTAATCGCCTTCGCCGCGGATCCCGACATCCTGAATCCCCTGATCTACCAGAGCGCCGCGAGCGGACAGATCCTGGTTCTGCTGCACGAGGGGCTGGTGGAGATGGGGGAGGATCTCACCTATCACCCCCACATCGCCCGCGAATGGCAGTTCTCGCCGGACAGTCTGGCCATCACCGTGCCACTGCGTCCGTGGCGCTGGTCCGACGGCGCACCGGTTACGGCATACGACGTGAAGACGTCGTTCGCGCTCTACATGGATCCCCTCGTCGCGAGTCCCCGTAGTGGCAGCCGCCTCGCCAACATCGCGCGGGTCACGGCCCTCGATTCCGCCACCGTCGTCTACGAATTCCGGGAGCGGCGCGCGGATCAGGTGCCGGCGCTGGGCCATTTCCTGTTCCCCGCGCACCGCACGAAAGACCTCGATCCGTCGCGTGTGAGCGAGTGGCCGCTCAACGAAGCCCCCCTGTCCACGGGACCTTACGTCCTGAAGAGTTGGCGACACAGGCAGGACCTGGTCCTGGAGCGCAACGAAGCTTATCCGGGCGAGCCTTCCCGCCTGGATCGCCTGATCTTCAGGATCATCCCCAACAAGACGGCGAGCATCGTGGAGCTGGAGACAGGAGGCGTGGATTTCGTAGAGGACATTCCCGTGCATCATGCCAAACGTCTGGCGGAGGACGGGAGGATCGTCCTGCAGAGAATCGACAGTCGCCTGGTGGGACAGATCTACTGGAACCTGGAACTGCCTCTCTTCGCGGACCGGCGCGTGCGCAAGGCCATGTCGCACGCTATCGACCGTTCCATCTTTTGCGACGGTCTGCTGGGCGGTTTCGGAGCCCCCGCCGGCAGCCCGCTGCCGCCAGCGGTCTGGGCCTACGACGACATGCTGTCCCCGGACGCTTACGACCCGGAACTCGCACGGCGGCTGCTGGCCGCGGCGGGCTGGCGGGACGAGGACGGCGACGATCTGCTCGAGCGAGACGGACAACCGTTGCGGTTCACAATGTCCACGCGCAAGGGCGACCCGGTCCGCGAGAACGGCTTGCAGGTGATCCGCGACAACCTGCGCCGTGTCGGCATCGAAGTCGTCACGCGTGTCATGGAGTTCTCGTCCTTGATCGACCAGGTCCGCGTGGGGGACTTCGAGGCGTATCTGGGCGTCTTCTCGTCGCGCTTGGCGGTCGATCCTTCGGCCCTGTACGCTTCCGACGCTTTCGACCGTTTCAACTACGGGCATTACGCGAGCGCGACGGCGGACTCGTTGCTCCGCGTTGCCCTCTCCCTGACCGAGCGTGGCGAGGCGAAAGCTGTCTGGGACGCCTTCCAACGTCATGTCGCCTTCGAGTCACCTCTTTGTTATCTGTATTACCCGGAGACGATCGTCGGGCACAGCCGCCGCTTGCAGGACGTACATCCTCATGTCCTGTCACCGTTTCAAAATGTTACTGAATGGTGGATATCGCCTGCCGACCGCAAATATACGGCCACCCCGACGAATTGATACTATGGTTGACTTGCAGCGGTACTGGCTCTAGGGTTGCTGTAATATTAACGCATCACACCCAGGCGTGGAGGTAGAAATGTCCCGAACGTTGAAGACCTTGGCAGCCGGCCTGTCGTTGGAAGAGCTACGGCACCTGCTGGCCGTCAAGGAGAAGCTGTCGACTCTGGAGAAGCGCAAGGCGCAGCTGGAGAAGGAACTGGCGAAGATCGAGGCGCAGGTAGCCAAGCTGGTCAAGGGTGACAAGAGAAAGCTGCGCACCCGCAAGAAGGTCAAGCGTAAGCCGGCGACCCGCAAGAAGGCGGCGCGGGCAAAGGCCAAGACCGCGAAAAAGACGGTCCGCAAGACCGCCACGCGCAAGAAGGCGTCGGTGCGCAAGAAGACCGCAGGCAAGCCTACCGTCGAGTCCGTGGTCGTCGATCTGATACGCAAGAACGGCGAACCCATGAAGTTCCAGGACATGCTGAGTACGATTACACGGAAGAAACTGGTCAAGACCAAGAGCAAGAACTTCGCCAACGTGTTGCGGCGGACGCTCTCGACCAGCAAGCGTCTCAAGAGCAAGGGGCGCGGTATCTACGGCTTGAGTTGATGCGGAGCCACGGACCGGGCGTCAGATCGCTGGCGCCCCGTACCGGCGGCTTGTCTTCGCTAACCGGGCGGCCAACCGAGTTTGCGTCCCCCCAGGATGTGTAGATGCAAGTGCGGGACGGTCTGGCAACCGTCCTCGCCGCAGTTGAACACCCAGCGGTATCCTCCGGAATCCAGACCCATTTCACGGGAGAGGCTGGCGGCTGCGAGCATGAATCGACCGGCCAGCTCGGCATCGCCGGCTTCGAGCTCCGTCAGCGCCGTGATATGCTGCTTGGGTATCAGCAGGACGTGTGTCGGGGCCTGGGGCGAGATATCCCGGAAAGCCAGGAACTCCTCGTCTTCGAACACCTTGTCGCAGGGGATGACTCCGGTGGCGAGTTTGCAGAAAAGACAATCGGACATTTGTGACCTCGTGACCTCCGGAATGTGACATCCGGAACGTGGTATCCGGAGCTTGGCATCCGGAACGGTTGGAGGTTGTTCGTAAATCCTGTACCACGGTAACATGCCTCAAGCGAGGCGGCAATGGGCGGTATTGATGAGCACGATCGTCGTCGTCGGCTATAGTGCGTGGGACCTGATCTTTCCACTCAAGGATACACCGCCTCCGGATTCCAAGACCGAGGTGTCGCCCATGGTGCACTGCGGGGGCGGTCCCGCGGCCAACGCGGCGATCGCGCTTGGCAAGCTCGGTGCAAGAGTGCGGTTGGTGTCGGTTCTGTCGGATGACGTGTTCGGTAGGGCGCACCTCGCTGAACTGGAGACGGCCGGCGTGGACGTCTCCTTGACGCGGACGGCCGCGCATTCGCGTTCACCTCTGGCGGTCATCCACGTGGATCCGCGCAACGGAGACAGAAGGATCTACTGGGAACGGGGCGATCTGCCTCGTTACGATCCCGACACCGTGGAGGCCGCGTGGCTCGACGACGCGGATCTCCTGCTGTGCGATTCCCACGAAGCGCCCGCGGCTACGATCCTGGCCGCGGAAGCGCGGTGTCGGGGATTGCCGGTGGTCCTGGATGCGGGGTCCGTGAAGACCGGTATTCCCGCCTTGGTGGCGCAATGCACCGACGTGCTCGGTGCCACGGATTTCGCCTCCGCCTTGACCGGCGTCGCCGACCAGCAGGAGGCCCTGCAGCGTCTACGCGAGCGCGGTCCCGCACGTGTCGGCACCACCTGCGGACGGGCCGGCGTCCTGGGCCTGGACGACGACGGCTTTCGCCACGTCCCGGCCTTCGCGGTGCCGGTGGTGGATACGACCGGCGCGGGAGACGCCTTTCACGCCGGCTACGCGTGGTCCCTGGCCGGCGGCGGGGACTTCGCGGCAAGCCTGCGGTACGGGGCGGCGGTGGCGGCCCTGCAATGCGGGGCGTATGGCGGCAGGGCCGGACTGCCCGTCGCCGCGGAGGTGCGGGAGCTCCTGGCCCGCGGTACGACCCGCGGCGACGCACCGCCCTTCCCGCCGGCGGGCAGTGGTTGACGCTACGGTTCGCCGCGAGTAGCATCCAGGCGGAAGATTTTCCGGGGAGGACGGGATGATCACAAGCGAAGACCTGAAACCAGATGATGCAGGTCAGATGGACGACATCTTCGAGATACTCGTGACTTCATACTCCAGGGCCACGCGCCCGCTCGGTCTGGATGAAGATCTCACCTGGCGACCCGAAACCGACGCCTATACGACGGAGGATGAGTTCATCGTCCAGCTGGATCTGGCCGGCATGGATCCCGCCGGCATCGAGGTGTTGACGGACGGCGACAGCTTGACGATTCGTGGCACACGCAGCGCCATCGCGCCGGCGGGCAAGAAGCATTACTTCAAGATGGAGATCAACGTCGGTCCTTTCGCGAGGCGACTGATGCTACCCGTACCGGTGATTGCCGAGAGTGCCGTGGCGCGCTACCGGAACGGCTTTCTCTACGTCACGTTCCGCAAGGGCGATCGCCGGGATACAGGTCGTAGGCGCATCGACGTCAACGGCGGGGAATAATACAAACGGAGTGAGGGGCGCCAATTGATGAACGACGCAAACAACAACATCGACGGCGAGACTGGCGAGGGCTTCGTACCCGAGGTGTTGCCGGTGCTGCCGATCAGCGAAGCCGTCATCTTCCCCTACATGATGGTGCCCCTGGTGTTGAGCGACGAGAACCTCATACAACTCGCGGACGATTGCCTGGCCAGTGACAAGATCCTGGGCGCCTTCGCACAGCGCGAGCTGGCAGTGGACGATGACGAGGAGTCGGGCGAACCGCCGGGGGAGGAGCTGCTCTATCAGGTCGGCACGGCGGTCAAGATCCAGAAGATGCTGCGTTTCCCCGACGGCAGCATGCGCCTGCTCGGCCAGGGCGTGGCACGTATCCGCGTCAAGAAGTTCCTCACCGACAAGCCGTATCTCAGGGCGGCCGTGGAACCCGTCCCGGAGAAATTGGCGACCGATCCCCGGACGCTGGCCTACATGCGCGGCGTGGCCAACAATTTCCTGAAGATCGTGGACGCCAGCGAGACCCTCTCGGACGAACTGAAGATCGTGGTGATGAACATCGACGACCCGGGGCGCCTCGCCGATCTCATCGCCACCAATCTGGACATCGACGTCCACGAGAAGCAGTCCGTGCTGGAAGCGGCGACGCCGCTCGAGCGCCTGCAGATCCTGGCCAAGATCGTGGTCCGGGAACTCGAGGTCGTCGAACTCGGACAGAAGCTCCAGACCAAGGTGCGCAAGTCCATCGACAAGGACCAGCGCGAGTATTACCTGCGGCAGCAGCTCAAGGCGATCCAGCGCGAGTTGGGTGATGCGGACGACACGTCGGTGGAGCTCGAGGACCTGAGCGAGCGGCTGGCCGAAGCAGATCTCCCCGAGCACGTGCGCGCGACGGCGGAGAAAGAAGTGAGTCGCCTGTCGCGCATGTCGCCGGGCGCCAGCGAGTACACCGTCAGCAAGACCTACATCGACTGGCTGCTCGACCTGCCCTGGGTGACGAGCTCCGAAGACAAGCTGAACATCAAGCGGGCCGAGAAGATCCTCGCGCGGGATCACTACGGCCTGGAAGACGTCAAGGAACGTATCCTGGAATTCCTGTCGGTACGCAAGTTGAAGGGCGATCACCGTGGCCCCATCATCTGCCTCGTGGGTCCGCCGGGCGTCGGCAAGACGTCGCTGGGCCGCAGCATCGCGGAAGCCATCGGACGTGAGTTCTTCCGCTTCTCGCTCGGCGGCATGCGCGACGAGGCGGAGATCAGAGGTCACCGGCGCACCTACGTGGGCGCCATGCCCGGCCGCATCATCGCCGGCCTGAAGGAGTGCGGCACCAACAACCCCCTGATCATGCTGGACGAGATCGACAAGCTAGGTCAGGACTTCCGCGGCGATCCGGCCAGCGCCCTGCTGGAAGTGCTGGATCCGGAGCAGAACAATTCGTTCACCGATCATTACATATCGGTGCCCTTCGACCTGTCCCATGTCCTGTTCATTACCACCGGGAACATGATGGACACGATCCCGCGCCCCCTGCTCGACCGCATGGAGGTGATCAACCTGCCGGGTTACACCAACCTGGAGAAGCTGGAGATCGCCAAGCGGTACCTGGTGCCGCGACAGGTGGAGGAGAACGGTCTCACCGGCAAGCACATCAGGTTCACGGACGCGGGCTTGCGCACTCTGATCGCCGGCTATACGCGGGAGGCCGGCGTACGCGAACTCGAGCGCAAGATCGGCAGTGTCTGCCGCAAGGTCGCCAAGATGGTCGCCAGCGGCAAGCGGAAGCGCCAGGTGCTCTCCGCCAAGAGCCTCGTGGACTACCTGGGCAGCGCCGACTACGACCCCGACCGGTTGCGCAGTCGTTCCAAGGTGGGCGTAGTCACCGGACTGGCCTGGACGTCCGTGGGCGGCAAGATCCTCTACCTGGAGGGCGTGACCTTGCCCAACGGTACCGGGCAGTTGAAGCTGACAGGTCAGCTGGGCAGCGTGATGCAGGAATCTGCCAACGCCGCGTATTCCTATCTACGCGGCCAGTGGGGTGCCCTGGATCAATACGTCGGTTTCTTCAAGGACCTGGATATCCACATCCACATTCCTGCCGGTGCCATCCCGAAGGACGGTCCCAGCGCCGGTATCGCGATGGCGTCGGTGCTTTTCTCGCTGATGGTGGACGAGGCCATCGATCGACGCACGGCAATGACCGGCGAGATCACCCTGACCGGCGACGTCCTGCCCATCGGCGGTCTGCTGGAAAAGGTGCTGGCCGCCCATCGGGCGGGCATACGCAAGATCATCATACCTGCCCAGAACGAGGCGGACCTCGACGACATTCCCGAGGAGGCAGCCAAGGACATCACCTTCGTCTGCGTGAAGCATGTGGACGAGGTGTTCGCGGAGATATTCCCCGCACTCGCGGAATGATGATCCGACACACGCGGAAGGGTGGATGGTGGTGGACGGCAGCTTCGTAAACAGTCTTCTGGGACGTTTCTTCGCCAGGGGCGAGGCGGCCACCTTCAGCCTGCCGGGCACCCTGGGCGCGGAGTCCCGCTTGCTGGCGATCGACAACGGTGATCTCAGCGATCTCCTCTTCCACATGCCGTTGCTGCAGACGGTGCGGGAAAGATACCCCCGCGCACGCATCGATTTCCTGATACCGGAGGAGCATACCTCGCTGATCGCACCCAGCGGCGTCGCGCACCACTGCCTCGTCTACCGGCGACAGCAGTTGAAGCCCTGGAGCCCCAGCATGTACTCCCTGCTCAAGAATGTCCGCAAGCGCCAGTACGACCTGAGTGTGGTCATGTCGTTTGCGCCCCAGGCCGGGCTCGAGGCGGTCGCCCTGGCCAGCGGCGCGAAGCTGCGGCTCGGGCCATCCCACGGCAGTTCCTTTCCCGCCGTGAATTTCGAGATCCGCCAGCGCGAAAACGACGGCCGTTATCGCGGCGAGAGGCTCTCCGCGGCCGCCCCCTTCCTCGGGCTGCCCGCCTTCTCGCGCGAACGTGCCTGGCCACTGCCGGAAGAGCGCGTGCGTCGCATGCGCCAGCTCATCCATTTCAACAAACCGCGCCAGGACGAGGTGCTGGTGGGCGTCGATCCGGCGCTCGGCAAATCCGGCGTCGGCCTGGCGGCGCAGAACCTCCATTTCGTCATGAACCAGCTGGCCAGCCAGATGCCCTGCCGGACCCTGCCCCTGAGCGTCACGGCCGACCGGGATATCCTGCAGCGCTTCGAGGCCGGGCTAACGATCCCGCCCCTCAGCCTTCCGCGCGAGACGCTCTTCGATACCGTGCTGTTGGCCGCGTTGTGCGATCTGTTCATCGCCGGCAACACCGACCTCTTCCATTTCGCGGTCGCGACCGGCGTGCCCACGCTCGGCCTCTTCCTCAAGGAGGACGATGCGTCCTGGATGCCGGACGGTTATCCGAACGTGCGCGTCCTTCGCGTCAAGGGTGGTCAACGCGTGGACATCGAGACGTTGATGGAAGCGGTCGAAGCCGTGCGGAGCACGCGTTGACGCGGAGGTCGTCATGGCCCGGCGGATGACCCTCCTGTTGGCGGCGCCGAATTGGCTGGGCGACCTGGTCATGGCCACCTCGCTCCTGGATCTCTTCGCCGTCGGCGAGCGACACTTCGGTATTCCTTCCCCTGACCTGCACATGTCGGTCCGCGAGACCTGGCTGCCTCTGCTGGCGGATGATCCCAGGTTGTCTGGCTTGAGGCGGTACGAGCGCCGGGGTCGGCATGCCGGGTGGGCGGGCGCCTGGAGGCAGGCTGTGACTTGGCGCCGGGGGGCGTTCCCGGCCGTCATGCTCCTGCCACCGTCGCTGCGCGCGGCCGCCGTGGCCCGCTTGGCCGGCATCACGACGCGAATCGGTTTTCGGGGTGACGCCCGCTCCCTACTGCTCAACCGTCCCGTCGTACGACCGCCGCGCGGGGACATGCACTACACCGAGGAGCTGGGTTTGCTCTACAGGGCCTGGGCCCTGGCCTGCCCGGGTTGCGAACCACCTGCCGCGCCGGTGCTGCCGCCGCCCCGTCTGGCGGGCAGTGTCGCGAGTCCGGGTCGGGAAGGGGCGGTGTCGGAACCGCCGCTGTGGTTGCTGTCGGTGGGCTCCACCTACGGTGACGCCAAGTCCTGGACGCCGCAGCGCCAGGCGGAATTGATCGAAGAGCTGCGCGCGCGTGGCGAGGTTCGCGTGGCCCTGGTCGGCGACAACGCGGCGAGGGAAACTGCTGAGCGCGTGTGCTCCCTGGTCGAGCATCAGTGGCGGGACAGTCTTGGCGATCAGCCCGGCTGTCACGATCTCGTGGGCCGCACGTCTCTGCGCGAAGTCGCTTCCCTGATGCGGGAGGCGGCGGTATTCGTGGGCAACGACAGCGGCTTGATGCACCTCGCGTCCGCCCTGGGCACGCCCACGGTCGGAATCTATGGTTCTTCGAGCACTGCCTGGACCCGTCCGCGTAGTGCCGCGTCGACCTCGGTGCGCGCCGAGGGCTTTCCCTGTCAGCCCTGTTATCTGGCGTCGTGTCCCCGGGCCCACTTCTGCCTGGACAGTATCGGCGCGGCGCGGGTGCTCATGGCGGCAGACGCCCTCTTGTCGGTCCCGGGAACAGGACCCGCCTGTCATCGCGAGCCCCCGCCGGACGAGCCGGGAGTATCGGCGACGCCGGTCCTTTTCCTCGACCGTGACGGCGTCATCATCGAGGACACGGAGTACATCCGCGATCCCGACGAAGTGCGGCTACTGCCCGGCGCCGCCTCGGCGCTGTCGCGAGCCGCCGCCGCCGGTCTGCGCCTGGTGATCGTGACGAACCAGTCGGGCATCGGGCGTGGCTATTATTCGGAACGGGACTTCGCGGCCGTACAGGAGCGTGTCGACGCCCTCCTGGCCGATGCCGGCGTGGTGGTGGACGGCGTCTACTATTGCCCTCACGCACCCGAGGACGCCTGTAACTGCCGTAAACCCAGGCCCGGTATGTTGGACGCCGCAGCCCGGCGGCTTCGCTGGCACACCCAACGCGCATGGGTCGTCGGCGACAAGATCTCGGATCTCGAGCTCGGTCGCCATTTCGGCCTGGGTACCTACCTTGTCCGGACGGGTCGGGGTCGCGAGGCTGCGCGTGACGTGGATCCCGCCTGGCGCGTGAAGATCGTGGACGACCTGACGCGCGCCGTGGACGATATCCTGGAGGAGTTGGATCCTTGAGCTGGTCGGTGGACGGCGTGCGGCTGCGCTCGGTGCTGGTGTCCAGATTGCGCTATCTGGGCGACATCGTGATGTCCACCGTCGTGCTTCAGGCCCTGCGCCGCGGCGATCCCGACCTGGAACTGGGATACCTCTGCGAAGCGCAGGGCGCTCCCCTCCTGCAGGATCATCCCAGCTTCACGCGACTCCACGTGCTGGTGAGTCGACGGCGGGGATCGGATGTCGCCGCCCGCCGCTCGGCGAAGGTCGAGACGGCAGCGCCCGATCGCGGATTCTGGCACAACGTCGGCGAATTGCGACGTCAGCGTTACGATCTCGGTGTGGATCTCTTCTTCAATCCCCGGAGCGCCTGGCTGATGCGTCTCTCCGGTGCACGGTTCCGGATCGGCGGCGCGCGGGGCCTCCGTCGCCGGCTCTTCACCCACGCCGCGACCTCACCCACGAGCGCGGAGGACGCGGCCTTCCGGCTCGCGGCGCCCGGCGGATTGGGCGAGCATCTGGGACGACTGATGCCCTTGCATCACCAGCCGAGCGGACGCGATTTCCGCACCTGGTATCTCGACGAGTTCCCCGACGGGCTGGCGCCGGTCCTGCACCCCGTCGCAGCGAGCCGGACCGTCCTTCGCGCCTTGCAAGACCTGGGCGTTGAGGCGTCGCGCGGCTACACGCTGCTGGTGCCCGGTGCGACCTGGCCGGCCAAGGCCTGGTCACCCGAGAGCTGGGGTGAGCTCTCTCGCGCGCTGGTAGACGCCGGCCGCGGTCCGGTCGTGATGCTCTCGCCTCCCGACGGCGGCGCCGTCTACCGCGACGCCCTCACCCGTGCCGGGCTGCCGCAGGGCGGCAGCCTCCCGCCCCTGTCGTTGCGCGATGCCCTGGCCGTAGTCTCCCACAGCAGCCTCGTGGTAACCGTGGACGGAGGACTGATGCACGCGGCCGTGGCCCTGGCCCGGCCCACCATCGCGCTGCTGGGACCGACGGATCCAGACATCTGGTTCCCCTACGAGGCTCTTGGCCCCTTCCGCGCCTTGTGCACGCGCCCTCCCTGTCACCCCTGCGATCTGCACGCCTGCGACGACTTCGTCTGTCTGCCCGCGCTGACACCCGTCCAGGTCATGGCTGCGGTGGCCGAACTTCGGATCGCGAACAGGGAGCAACCATGAGCGAGGCCGTGTCGCTGTCGATCAACGTGGCGCGACGGATCCTGGTGATCAGGCGGCGGGCGTTGGGCGACGCGTTGGTCACCCTGCCCGCGGTGCTGTACCTCCGCGAAGCCCTGCCCGAAGCCGAGCTGGACCTGGTGGTGGACCGCTCCCTGGCGAAGCTGTTCAGATCCCACGCGCGGCTGAACGTCTTGACCTGGCCCGCGCCAGCCGGCCCGGGCATGCTGGCCTGGATACGCAAGTTGAGACAGCGGCGGTACGACCTGGTGCTGGATTTCCTGAGCACGCCGCAGACTGCGGTCTGGACGGCGCTGAGCGGTGCCCGCTGGCGAGTGGGCTACGATCTGCGTTGGCGGAACTGGGCCTACAACGTGCGTGTGAAACGCAACCGGTCCCGGGACTTGTCCTTGCGCCAGTTCGCGGGCGAGAGTTTTCTGGATCCGCTACGGGCCCTGGGCCTGTCGCTCCCGCCATGGTCGCCTCGCGATCGTTTCGTTTTTGCGGACTCGGAACTTGGCGGCGTCTACCTCCGCTGGCGGGCCGAACTGGACGCGCAGCCGCAACCCCGCGTCGGACTTGTTCTCAGCGCGACCTGGCCGACGAAGTCGTGGCCGCTCGCGGCGGCGACCCGACTGGTGCGGATGCTCCGGCGTGACGGGACGACGGTCGTGCTGTTGGCGGGGCCGGGGGAGGGCCCTTCCCTGCAGCCTCTGCTGGATGCAGTGCCGGAGATCCTCTGTCCGCCACCGACGGACCTCTGCGAACTGGCCGATCTTCTCGGCCGGCTGGACATCCTCGTTTCCACCGACAGCGGGCCGCGACACCTGGCGGCGGCCAAGGGGTTGCCCACGGTCACCCTATTCGGTCCGACCGATCCTGGCGGCTGGAACCCGGAACACCCCTTGCATGTTGGCGTGCGCACGGGTGAGGACTGTTCACCGTGCGATTTCTCGAGCTGCCCCTTGCCCGATCATCCGTGCATGACGAAACTGAGTGCGGAAATGGTTGCCGAGGCAGTGAGTCCTGTCCTGAACGCTTTCCGGACAGCCAAAAGGCCGACAGTTGATCGGAATTCTTCATGAATGGACTTCTTCGAGTCTTGCCGTACCTGTACTGTGGGCTGGTCCTGGCCGGCCCGCCAGCTGCCGCGGGCGTCGTGGCTGCCACGGATTCGACCGACTCTGATCCGAAATCGACCTATACCGAAGTGCCTTACGCGCCCGGGGAATTCCTGCTCTTCTCGATCGATTACGGTCCGGTGAATGCGGGAGAAGCCTCGCTCGAGGTCCGCGACGTAATCGATTCGGGCGGTCATCGCTGCTACCGCATCGAGAGCAAGGCCCGTTCGAACCGGTTCTTCTCGGCCTTCTACATGGTTCGTGACAAGGTCGTGTCGCACATCGATACCGAGACCCTCTTCAGCCGGTATTTCAGCAAGCGTTTGCGTGAGGGCGACTACCGCAAGAACATCGCCATCAGGTTCGACCACGACTCGGGCCTGGCCCGCTATGCCGATCAGCGGGAGCTGGAGATTCCGAGCGGCGTGCACGATATTCTCTCGGCCTTCTATTTCGTGCGTACCTTGGAGCTGCAGCCTGGCGCCAGCACCTTCATCCACACCCACAGTTCCCACAAGAACTACGACCTGGAAGTGATCGTCCACGGACGCGAGACCATAAAAGTGCCGGCCGGAACCTTCGACTGCTACCGGGTGGAGCCTGTCATTCTCGGCGAAGGCCTGTTCCAGTTCGAAGGCAAGTTGACCCTCTGGCTCACCGCGGACGAGCGACGTCTGCCGGTGCTGATGAAAACCAAGGTCAAGGTCGGCGCCATCGACGCCTCGTTGAAAGAGTTCACCCTGGGCGGCTCGCCGCGGGAGGACAGGCTGCGATGAGATCGGAACGCGAAGAGAGTCTCTTACCCCGCCCGGCTGATAGCCCCTGGCTGCCGCGGGACGGGCTGGCGGCAACAGGTACGACCGACTGGCGTTTCGTGTCGCTCGTGATCCTGTTGGCGGCGGTGCTGAGACTCTATCGCCTCGGCGCCGATTGCCTCTGGATCGACGAGTTTTTCACTTGGCGCATGGTGAATCCCGGGCCGGGACACGGATTCTGGGAACAGTTCCGCGACAATATCCAGGGACCTCTGTACCTGGCCGTTCTCTGGCCCTTCATCAGGGACAACCTCTCCGAGTTTCTCATGCGCCTGCCCGCCGCTTTGGCGGGCGTGGCCGCCGTGCCGTTGATCTTGCGCCTGGGCCAAGCGCTGGGGGACCGCCGCAGCGGAGAATGGGCCGCCCTCCTCCTGGCCGTCAGTCCCTTCCACATCTGGTACAGCCAGGAAGCGCGGGGTTATGCCTTTCTCGTGCTCTGGAGCCTGGCCGCCACCCTGGTGCTGGTGCGTATGCTGCGCGACGGTGCGACTGTCCGACGCGGAACCGCCTACGGTCTGTTGTCGAGTCTGGCCGTGCTGAGCAATATGTCGGCCCTGTTCCTGATCGTGGCGCAAGCGCTCGCCGTGCTGCTCTTCGCCAAACCCTGGCGCCGGGAGCATTGGCGCGGGTGGTTGACAGCTTTCGGCCTGGTTGTTCTGGTGTCTTTGCCTTGGCTGCTCCAGGCTACCGGCTACTGGTACGTGGGCAAACTGGCGCCGGACGGCGGTGGCGGTCTGCAACCGGCGGGCAACTCGAGTCTCAGCGTTTGGGTCTACCCCTTCACGTTCTACGCCATGTTCTTCGGCTTCACGCTCGGACCGACTCTAACGGAGCTCCATCGACCGGATCGCATGGCCTTGGTCAAGGCGGGTCTGCCGCTGATCGCGCCAGCCGGCCTCATTGCCGGTGCGCTTTTCCTCCATGGCCTGGCCCGTTTGCGATCCCGCTCACGCCTCACCCTGTCTATCTGGCTGATCGTACCGATCCTCGTCCTCACGGCCTTGCGGCTGGCTGACGTCAAGACCTTCACGCCGCGCTATCTGGCCGCTTTGCAGCCTTTGCTGATCTGTGTGGCGGCGTTGGGTGTCGCACGGTTGCCCGGTCGCATGGCCGCAGTCGCCGGGATGGCCTGGCTAGTCTTGACCGTCTGGTCCACGGGGAACTACCATCTGTCCGACCGCTATGCCCGGGACGACGTTCGGGCGGCGGCGGTCTGGGTCACAGACCACGGGGAGCCGGGTGACCCGGTATTGGTGCCGGTGGTTACGGACGTTTTCACGCTCTATTATGAAGGTGCGGGAGAGGTGCAGGATTTCTGGCAATGTTACCACGTCGCGGATCTGGCATCGGCGCGGCGCCTGGTCGCCGAGCGCGTTGGCGACGCACCGCGGGCTTGGCTGGTCCTGAGCCGTAGTGCAGCCCTGGACCCGTCCCACTACCTGCCTGTGGCCCTGGCAGAGCTGGGCCACATCGATACCGACCGCACTTTTCCCGGCGTCCGCTTGCTGAGGGTCGTGCGTAAAGAGCAAGCGCCGAGTCGGACAACGTCCGCAGCGGAGGTGGAGACCCCGTGATGAACGCTTGCAGGGAGGCGGACGTGTTCACGGCCGCCGGCGGCTATGAGAGTTTCATCGCCGGCGACACTAACGGTCCGGTGCCCTACGAGTCACACTGGTATGCCCTGCTCAAGCGCGTGATCGACATCGCGGGCGCTCTCCTGGGACTGCTTCTGATCCTGCCGTTGCTACCTTTCCTGATCCTGATGATCAAGATGGATTCTCCCGGTCCGGTGTTCTTCAAACAGGAGAGGGTCGGCTACCGGGGACGCGCTTTCCTGTGCTACAAGTTCCGCTCCATGGAACAGGGTGCGGAAGCGCGCAAGACCGAGTTGAGCTCACTGAACGAGGCGACGGGCGCCGCCTTCAAGATTCAGGACGACCCGCGTATCACGGGCGTGGGTCGCTTCATACGCAGCAGCAGTCTGGATGAATTCCCGCAGCTGTTCAACGTTATGAAGGGTGACATGTCCATCGTGGGACCTCGTCCCCAGATCCCGAGCGAGGTGGCGCAGTACACGCCGGCCCAGGCTCGCCGTCTGCTGGTCAAGCCCGGACTGACCTGTCTCTGGCAGGTCTCCGGCCGCAGCCAACTCGATTTCACCGAGTGGATGGCGCTGGACCTGGCCTACGTTCGCCAGCGGAGCCTGCGCTTCGATCTGTGGGTGCTTTCCCGGACGATCCCGGCGGTCATCGAGCGCAAGGGGGCGTATTGATGCTCGCGCTGGGTTGCGACATCGTCTCGGTAGGCAGGATCGCCGACGCGCTGGAGCGACACGGCGATCGCTTCCTGCAGCGCTGTTTCCGGCCTGACGAGATTGCATTCGCGCGCCGCAGGGGCGTTAGGGAAGCCGCGACCCTGGCCGCACGCTGGGCGGCCAAGGAGGCCTTCGTCAAGGCGCTCGGTGTTGCCGCGCACGGTGTGCCCTACCGGGACATCGAAGTTGTCCGAAGCGACGGCGGCGCTCCCGGGCTCACCCTGCACGGCTCGGCCCAAGACGCCTACGCCGCCACCGGTGCCGGGGCCATCCTCCTGAGTCTCAGCCACGAACGCGATCACGCCATGGCCGTGGTCGTTCTCGCTTCCGGCCAGTGACCTCTTGAATTGACCTGGGCTAACCGCTAACATGCGACAGCTTCCAGACTCCGGCTGACGGACCACACTCAACTTCGAGGTGCGCTGACCTTGGTCGAACGTGACTACATGTTGATAGACGTCTTTACGCGGGTGCCGTTCGGGGGCAGCCGTTTGACGCTCTTTCCCGAGGGCGGCGACTTGTCGCCCAGCCTGATGCAGATCATCGCCAGCGAGATGGGGACGCCGGAAACCGCCTTCGTAACGGGCACCGATGCCAAGGCCCGCCAGGCCAGGCTCCGCATCTTCACGCCCTCGGCCGAGGTTCCCCTGTCCGGGTTGTCGGTCGTGGGTGCCACCTGCGTGCTCGCTGCGCGCGGTCTCATCGACCGCAACCAGTCCGACTCCCTCTTCACCTGGCAGACGGAGACCGGGTTTCATCCGGTGACGCTCAGGCTCGAGAACGGGGATACCCTGTTCAGCATGGCTCACGAACCCGCGGAGTTCATCGGCCAGTATTATCAGCGCGGCAAGGTGGCGCGCGCCCTCGGTCTCGAAGAACAGGACATCGCCATCACGGGCATGCCCTGCGAGATCGTCTCGGCGGGGCTGCCCATCCACATCGTGCCGCTCGCTTCGCTGGACACGATGCGCTGCATCAAGTTCAGCGCGGCCGGGGCGCGCGAAATCGCGAACGATCTCGGCTTCGGCGACCTCTTCGTCTTTACCTGCGAAACCGAGAGCGAGGATGCGGACGTTCATTGTCGCATGTTCGCCCACGGCTTCGGCATTCCCGAAGATGCCGCAACCGGTAGCGCCGTGGGCTCACTGATCGCGTACATGATCAAGCATCGACTCGTCCCGGCCGGCGCGCGGGCCCGGATCGTCTGCGAGCAAGGACTCGAGATGGGCAGGCCGAGCCGCCTGTTTGTCGAAGCCGATGTCGAGGACGGCAAGGCCGTGGCCATCCATGTGGGCGGGCACTGCGTGAATATCGGCGCAGGTCGTATAACCTTCGACCCGGAGCAGATGGCCTGACCGGTTCAGGTCCGGATGGTTTCGTGAAGAAGAGCGGTGAGATTGGAGTTCGTGCCGGGGGTCGGCCCCGCCAAGGACCTCACATGTCGAGAAACCGAACCAGACGAGCAGACCAGGAGAGAGCCATGACCAAGACCGCCGGACTCAGCCCCGAGATGCGCGACATGATGATCGAGGCCATGCGACAGGTGTGCCAACGGGACATGCCAGAGGAACGCCAGCTCGAACTGGATGCCCGTGACGAATTTCCCCTGGAGTTCATCAAGACGTTGCTCTCTCCCGACGTCGGCCTGCACCTGGTCTTTCTGCCCGAGGAGGTAGGAGGCCTGGGCGGCGGCGCCCTTGACGTCTGCCGCGTCTCGGAGGAGATGGCGGTGATCGACCTGGGACTGGCGACATCGTTCCTGGCCATTTGCCTGGGCACGGATCCGATCATCGTCGGCGGCACCGACGAGCAGAAGGCCAAGTGGCTGGGCAAGATCGCCG
>CAYMCR010000011.1:0-56178 GCA_964389015.1 uncultured Fibrobacteraceae bacterium
TCACCATAAAACCACAACATGTAGGGGCAACGAGAGTAAAGTGCATAGCCCCAAACGTAAATTGTGCCACGGAGATTGTCCCCAGCGTCTGAGGCTGGATTCTTTCGTTGTAATTAAATAAGTTATGGGCTCAGGGAGCGCTCCTGAAGCCCGAAAACGCTTCAGGGACAATCTCCGTGGCACAACTTAAAACGTACGGCTCGCCCGAAGTGCGGACGGATTGCGACCCGCGCTCGCCGGTCGGCGGCAACGAGGCGGGCAACCTGCAGGTTCTTTGCTCTGGCTGTCACCGGCAGGTCCATCGTGTGTCGGATCATGAATAATCCGGGTTGATATCGCCGTCATTGCCAGCTTACGGTGGGGGTGGAGGAGAAAGGCAGTAGCCCCATGGAACGGAACCAGGATTCCACATCCGATAGCGAGACCTTGGTCCGGGGTGGCGAACGGCTGTGCCGGGTGCTTGACGAGGCCGCGCCGCGCTGGCTCTTGATCAGTGTGCACGATCAGAAGCTGATCTGCGTCGAGGAGGGGGAGGCGGCGCGGAGATACGGCGTTTCCACCGCGGCCGCAGGGCTCGACGGGGCCGAGGGGTCCTTTGGCACGCCGCCCGGCGTGCACCGCATCGCGCGCAAGATCGGCGAAGGCATGGAGCTGGGTACCTGGTTCAAGAGCCGCGAACCCGTGGGCCACTGGCGGCCCGGCGACCCCGCCGCGGAGGAGGATCTGGTGCTCACGCGCATCCTCACCCTCGAAGGCTGGGAGGACGGCGTCAACCGTGGCGAGGGCTGCGACTCCCTGTCGCGCTTCATCTATATCCACGGCACCAACCACGAGGACCGCATCGGCGAGCCCGTCTCCCACGGCTGCATCCGCATGAGCAACGCCGACGTCATCAACCTGTTCGAGCGGGTCGAGGAGGGTGACCCCGTTGTCATCATCTGAGAGGTCTCACAGCTACTTCTTCGCGGGCGTGGGCGGCAGCGGCATGTCCGCGCTGGCCCAGTATCACGCCTGGCGCGGCGGTGTTTCTTGCGGCAGCGACCGCGCTTTCGACCAGGGCGAACGGGGGGCCATCCGCGCCGCCCTGGAATCCGCCGGCGTGGCGATCTCGCCCCAGGACGGCAGCGGCGTGGCCGGTTGCGACGCGCTGGTCGTCTCGACCGCGGTGGAGGAGACGGTGCCGGACGTCGTGGCCGCGCGCGAGGGCGGCCTGGAGATCCTGCACCGCAGCGAGCTGCTGGCCCGCTTCGTCGAGACCAGCCGTGCCGTGGCGGTCACGGGCACCAGCGGCAAGTCGACCACCGTGGCGATGATCTTCACGATCCTGCGCGCTGCCGGTCTGCACCCCGGCGTGATCACCGGCGGGCCGCTGGTGGAGCTGCAGGACGAGGGTCTGCTGGGCAACGCCTGGGCCGATCCCGACGGCGACCTGCTGGTGGTCGAGGCCGACGAGAGCGATGGTTCCCTGGTACGCTACCGGCCCTGGGCCGGCGTGGTGCTCAACCTGCAGCGCGACCACAAGGAGCCCGCCGAGGTGGCGGAGATGTTCCGCGTCTTCGCGTCGCAGGTGACGGGACCGTTGATCGCGGGGGAGGACGCGGATCTCGATTTTCTCGCCGGCGCCGTCAGGTTCGGCTGCGGGCGGGACGCCGCCGTGCGGGCCGTCGATCTGGAGCTGCGACCGGATGGATCCTCGTTCACGGTGGACGGCGAGTCCTTCGCGCTGCCGATTCCGGGCCACCACAACGTTCTCAACGCCCTGGCCGCGGTGGCGGCCTGCCGGGAGGCGGGCGTGACCCTGGCGGACGCGGCAGCCGCCCTGCGCAGCTACCGCGGCGTGACTCGGAGATTCCAGGTGTTGGGCCGGGCTCGCGGCGTGACTGTCATCGACGATTTCGCCCACAATCCCGACAAGCTGCGCGCCGCGCTGGCGACCGCCCGCCTGCGGGCCGAGGCTGACGGTGGCCGCGTGCTCGCCTTCTTCCAGCCCCACGGCTATGGTCCCACGCGATTCCTCTTCGACGACCTCGTGGCGGCCTTCGCCGAGGCCCTCGATCCCGCGGACGTGCTCTGGTTGCCGCCGATCTACTACGCCGGCGGTACGGTGACCCGAGACGTGGAGGCGACGGATCTGACGCGAGCGATCCGCACGGCCGGCACCGACGCCCGTGACCTGGACGATCGCGCGGAGTTGCCCGCCGTCGTTGCCGCCGAGGCCCGTCCCGGCGACGTGGTGATGGTCATGGGCGCTCGCGATCCCGCGTTGACGGATCTGGCCCGCGCCGTTTTGGCCGGTCTCGGCGGGGTTTGAGATGTCTCTCCCCGAACCCGCTTTTACCGACCTACCGGACATCTGGGTAAGCGGCTTGGCCGTCACGCCCGCCTACGACTTGAGCACCGATCCCGCGAGTTCCGCCCACGCTGGCACGGTCGCGGGCCTTGCCGTCGCGCTGGGGCTGGACGGGATCGCCTGGGCGCGGCAGGTCCACGGGGGCGAGGTGCGCCAGGTCACGGCTCCGGGCTGCGCGGGCGAGGCCGATGCCCTCTGGACCGACCGTGCCGGGTTGGGTGTGATGGGCCGCAGCGCCGACTGCCCGATCCTGCTCCTGACCGGCCACCGAGCCGACGGTTCGGCACTGTGGGGCATGGCCCACGCTTCGTGGCGCTCCACGGTCACCGGCATCACTTCGAGCCTGCTGGCGGCGATGGCGGGCGCCGGTCTCGACGCCGCGACGCTGCGGGCCGCGATCGCCCCGTCGGCCGGCCCCTGCTGCTACGAAGTGGGCGAGGATGTCAGGTGTGCCGCTCTGGACGGCCTCGGTGACCACGCGGCGGCGTTCTTCGAAATTCGCGGCGACAGGCTGTACTTTGATCTGTGGGCTGCCAACCACGATGCGTTGGCCCGGGCGCAAGTGGCGGCCGGAACGGTGTGTGTGGACGGCCGCTGCACCATCTGCGGAGAGGGGTTCCCGAGCTACCGCCGGGAGGGAGAGCGGGCGGGCCGGTTCGGCGTGGTTCTGGGGTGCCGGCGCACCACCGCCAATGCCGCCACGATCAACGCCAGCAGTCCCAGGGATTGAGCCAGGGACGCGGCCTCCGGCGGCAGCCAACCGTCGAAGAGGTTGCGTCGGATGAAATGGTGCAGCGAGGTCATGCCACTGCAGCCGACCGGCCAACGCACGACCCGGATGGCGAGGTCGGAGAGCAGGTGGGCGGCTACGAAGGCCGTCAGGGCGTGGCGGCCCAGGATCGTCAAGGGTGCCAGCCCGTGCCGCCAGCCGAGACCGTCCACCAGCCGCAAGCAAGACGCCAGCGCCAGCAGGGCCCAGCCCGCAGTGATCAGCACGTAGGATCCCGTCCACAGTTCCTTGACCGCGGGCAGGCACAAACTCCAGAGGTGGCCCATGGCGACGAACGCCAGTCCCAGTGCCGCCAGTCGGCGCGCCGCGTGTGCAGGCGGACGGCCCGCTGACAGCCACCCGCCGACCAGCATGCCGATCAGACCGCTGGCGATCGCCGGCAGGGTCGACAGCAGGCCCTCGGGATCGCCGGGGCCGCGCCAGGTGTGGGCGCCGAGTAGTCGTTCGTCGAGCCAGACGGGCAGGTTCATTTCCGGCGAGATGAGCGGTCGGCCGACACCCGGCACCGGCCACCAGCCCAGCAGCGCCGTGTAACCGGCCAGCATGGTGATCGCCGCGACCAGCCGTCCCCGCGGTCCCCAGAACAAGTAAGCCGCCGCGCAGGCCGCGTACACTATCGCAATGCGCTGCAGCACGCCGGGCAGGCGCACCGTGGCGAGGTCGAAGTCCGGGAAGAGATTCAGGCCCACGCCGATCAGCAGCAGGACCAGGCCGCGGCGCAGGACGCGGCGCAGCAGGTCGGTGCGGGGGACGCCCGCCGCGAGTCGTCGCGATAAAGCCAGGGGCACGGAGACGCCCACCAGGAAGATGAAGGTGGGGAAGATCAGGTCGGCAAGCCGGAGCGACTCGCCCCACGCCGCATGGCGCAGGGTCGGGTACATGTAGGACCAGGAGCCGGGATTGTTCACGACGATCATGGCGGCCATGGTCAGACCGCGCAGGATGTCGACCGAGGCCAGACGGCCCGCATGTGCTCTCGTTTCCACCATGTCGGGAGAGGTTACGTGCGTGGAGCGGGGCGGGCAAGGGGGGATGCAACCGGGGCAGTTGTTCATCTTGGAAAAGAGACGCGGACTACTTCACCATCATCATCTTGGCAAATCTCGTCTCCCGCTCTGTATCCAATCGTACGAAGTACACGCCCGCGCCCAGTGGCTGCCCTTTGTCGTCGGCACCATCCCACCGCACCTCTTGCTGCCCCTCGGCCTGCACCCCGTCCCGGAGTACGGCCACTTCACGCCCGACGACGTCGTAGACGCCGATCCGGACGTGGGATCGAGTCGGCAACGCATAACGGATCGTCGTGGAGGGGTTGAACGGATTGGGGTAATTCTGTTCGAGCCGGAGCCCGATGTCGGGCGGTCCGCCGTCGCCCGGGTCCACACCTGTGCCACTATCGAACTCGTAGATCGCCACCTGGTGACCCGCCAGACTCAGGCCGGTGATCTCGTACGCGGGTGTGATCGTGACCTCGAGGGTATCTCCGGGATCGAGCAGATTGACAAGGGTATGGTCGCCCGGCGCCAGGTTGTCCGCGGTACCGGTCAACGTGAAGGCGCCCTGGGTGTCGGGTGACGTGTTGGCCAGACAGAGTACGGTCTGCGGTTCTTCGCGGCGCAGGAAAGCCAGGACCGCGGACGCGGAACTCGCCAAGGGTTCGTAGGTGCCGTGCCGCAGCGCCGGCGTCCGGTTGCGGACGCGGATCAGCTGCTTGTACCAGTTCAGCAGCGACCCCGGATCCGGCGTCTCCACCTGCACGTTGTACTGCGGGTAGTTGCCGTTGATCGCCTGCCAGGGCGTACCGGTGGTGAAACCGGCGTCGGGCCCGTCGGTCCACTGCATGGGGGAGCGGATGTACTCGTGGGCGCCGCTGCCGACCATGCCGATCTCCTCGCCGTAGTAGACGAACGGAACGCCCGGCAGGGTCAGGTAGATGCCCGCGGCCACCTTGGCCTTGTCCTCGTCGTGGCCGAGCACGTTGAGCGAGCGGTCCTGGTCGTGGTTGGTGAGGAAGGTGCCGAACTGGAGGTAGGGGAAGAGGTTGTAGACCTGGCCGGCCTTGCCGTTCACGTAGCCGGCGTCGGCTTCGTTGACCGCGCCGAGCGTGGCGTAGGACAGGTCGAACTCGAAGCAGAAGTCGAGGCGGTCGTCGATCACGTACTGGACCACGGTGGTGCTGGCGGTCCAGGCCTCGCCCACCGACAGGACCTCGGGATTCACCGCCTTGACGTGCGCGTTGTAGTCCTGCCAGAACTGCAGCGTCCCGGACGTGTTCTGGAGCTGTCCGAATTCCTCGATGATGTAGAGCACGGCGTCGAGACGGAAACCGTCGACGCCTATGGTGTCGATCCACCAGGTCGCCGTCTCGAACATGGCGTCCTTCACGGCGGGGGTCTCGTAATTGAGGTCCGGCATGCCGCCCCAGAAGAGGCCGTAGTACCAGCCCGAAGCGTTCCAGTGCCAGACGTCCTGGCCCCAGGGCCCCGTCTCACCGGGATCGCTCGGCGACCAGCGGAACCAGTCGCGGTAGACGGGGTCGTTCTGTGCGGACGCCACGAACCAGGGATGCTGGTTGGAGCAGTGATTCATGACGTAGTCGATGATGACCCTGATGCCGCGGGCGTGGGCGGCGGCGAGGAAGGCCTCGAAGTCGGCCATGGTCCCGTAGTCGGGGTTGATGGCCTCGTAGTCGACGGCGTCGTAGCCGTGGTAGCTCGGGGAATCGTTGATGGGCATCAGCCAGATGCCAGTGATGCCGAGGTCGTCGTCGGTCTCCGGGTCGCCGTCGTTGAGGTAGTCGAGTTTCTGGGTCAGGCCCGGGAGGTCGCCGATGCCGTCGCCGTCGCTGTCGTAGAAGCTGCGCACGAGGATCTCGTAGAAGACCGCGTCGTTCCACCAGAAGAGCTCGCCGACCTCGACGTGCCCGCCGCCCGGCGCGAAGTCGTTGTACCAGACGTCGATCAGGTTGTCGCTCTCCTGCACGGTGTAGACGCGGTTGGAGCCGTAGCCGGGGAACTCCTCGTTGCCGTCCCACACGCCGTTGTAGCGGAACTTGAACTCGATGTACTCCGACGGGGTGAAGCCGTCGAGGGTGATCTCGTAGATGGAGTCGCCGTCAGCGTCGGCCAGAGGCGTCAGCGGATCGGTGCCCCAGCCGTTGAAGGTGCCGGCGAGGTCCACGAAGTCCAGGTCGGGATCAAAGTTGCCGAGTTGGGCCTGCAGGGCCATGCGGACCTTGAAGGTGATCGGTACGGCCTGGGCGACGGCGGTGAAGACGAGGCCCGCGACCAGTATCGCGAGGATGCGTAGTCGTGTCGTACAACGGCACATGTCCGAAACTCACCTGCTGCGTGGGGGGAGCGTGTCGGGCGACGGTGTCCGGCACGATTATAACACGCGCCGGCCGTCACCGGGAACCGGGTCGGGGTCGGACCGGGCGTTCGCATCGTCACGGCAACCGCTCGGCTGCGACCCCCGCCACCTCCAGCAGGGCCCGCACGGCCGCGGGATGGTACCGTCCCGGCCGCAGGACGAACCCGTAGCCGAGCTTGCCGAACAGCTCGGTGACCGGGATCGCGTGCACGGCCGGATCATGGTCCTGGACCAGCACCAGGCCGGAGACGATACCGACGCCCAGGCCTCTCTTCACGTACTCCACCAGGGCCTGCGAGCCGCCCGCCTCGACGGTCACGTCGGGCTGGATGCCGTTGCTCGCGAAGACCAGGTCGATCCGTGTGCGGATGGCCGTGCCCTGCTCGTAGAGCAGCAAAGGTTGTCTGGCGAGGTCCTGCAGCGTCGGCGGCCGGCGCAGCTGCGCCCACGGATGATCCCACGCCGTGCAGACGTACATGTCGTACGAGGCGTACTCGACGTATTCCAGCCCAGAGAACTCGTTCCACGAGGCCGTGATGCCCAGGTCCACCTCGCCGGCGGCCGTCAGCCGCAGGATGTCCCTGTCGTAGGTCTTGCTCGAGACCGTCAGGCGCACGTTCGGATACAGGGTGTGGTAGCGCTGGACGATGTCCGGCAGCGAGTAGGTCGTGATGCCTCGGAAGGCGGCGAGGCGCACGGTGCCACTTGGTCGGCCCCGCAAATCGTCGAACTCGCAGCGCAGATCCTCCACGGACTGGACCACCGTGCGCGCGTAGCCCAGCAGCAGCTCGCCTTCCGGCGTCAGGGTCACACCGCGGCGCGTCCGCTCGTACAGCTTGGCACCTAGTTCCGTCTCCAGGGACTTGAGCTGGTGGCTGACGGCCGACTGGCTGATGTGAATCATCTTCGCGGCTTTGGAGACGCTGCCGAAGTGGGCCGTCCAATAGAACCCGCGCAGTTTCTGCAGATCCATGCTGTCCGTTCTCCCGGTTTCGGTTAAGGGGGCGGTCGTTCCGATCCGCGGACACGATGACGAGAACTATGAGAGTCTGGTAAGCATACATGAAAAATATTCATGAGACAAGTGTATGATATTAATGTGATAATGCTTTTACAGAAGCATTGCTCGTCCGGAGTTCCTCATCATTAGTCGCGTCACCTGAAACCAGGGGCAGCCCTACAACGAGCATCGAAGCAGGCAACTAGCGCGTCCGCCCTTGGTTACAGCTGACTCTAAACGTCAGGCAGGTTTATTATGGGTGGACTGGAACTGAAACCGATCCCTTTCAAGTCACTGCCGAGGCATCTCCTGAGACCCTTCCCGACTCTCTTCGAATTCGCACGGTTGACCGCCGCCGACGCCGAGGTCGGCTCCGTGGCGCGTCGCCGGTACGTCGCGAACCTGAGGGCCTTGAAGGCGATGTTGGCCGTCACGACCCGGGGCCACGAGCTGTCGTCCGAGGCCGTCGAGCCGCTCATCCATCGGTGCGAGGCCATGGTCTCGCTCCGCGGCGCGGAGCTGGCCGCCGCGTTCGAACCTCTCATGGAGGGCATGCAGGCGATCTACGAGGCCGACCGCGATGCGATCAAGGAGGCGATCGCTGAGGATCCCGACCTCTACCGCGAGCTCTACCGGGCGGAGGTCAAGCCGATACGGGTCCTCGCCGTCTACGCGGAAGACACCTGGGACAGGTCGGAGAAGATGGGAGACAAGCTTGTCGATCGCTGCTGGTACGATCACTGGTCGCACCGCGAGGGCGAGGGTATGGTGTGGCTCGACGCCATCGACGTCGTGCTCTTCGCTCCCGGCAAGAAGAGCATCGGGGCGAGTATCGAGGAAGCCGTGGCCCGAGCGGAGATCCCTATTCTCGTCCTTGCCGGCTGGATCAAGCAGAAGGATCCCCAGGGCATGGTGGAGCTCAGGCTGGAGCACATGTACCGCACGACCGGCTTCAACGTGCTGCACGGCCCGTTCCCGCCGGTCAGGCTCTATCAGATCATTGACAAGCTCCACCTGCGGCACTTGGCCCGCCGGGACACGGCCAGACTCAGGATGGTGGCCGCGGCCCGCGACAGCCAGGCCGCATGGGATCAGCCGCGGTTTCTCCCGTACTCATCCGCCTGAGTGCGAGAGGAGGGCGAACATGCGCAGGTATCTGCTTGCGCTCCCACTGCTGGTCCTTGTCGGCGGTGGGACGGCCGGGGAGCGAGCCGCTCCCCGGCAGGTGCAACTCCCTGAGCCTCGCACGCGCGGGGAATCGTCGGTCGAGGAGGCGCTCCAGAAACGCCGGTCGGTGAGGGAGTACGCGCCCGGGTCCCTGAAGCTGGCCGACGTGGCCCAGATCCTCTGGGCCGCCCAGGGATTTACCCATCCGTCCGGCTACCGGACCGCGCCCTCGGCTGGCGCACTCTATCCCCTTGAGGTCTATCTCGTGGCGGGCGAGGTGTCCGACCTGCCGGCCGGCGTGTACCGCTACCGTCCCCGGCTGCACGATCTGGTCCCGGTCGCCGCCGGCGACCGGCGCCGGCCGCTCTGTGCGGCCGCTCTCGGGCAGGCCTGCATCGAGGACGCGCCGGCGGTTCTGGTCATCGCCGGCGTCATCGAGCGTACTGCCCGCAAGTACGGCCGGCGGGCCCGGCGCTACGTGCAGATCGAGGTCGGTCACGTCGCCCAGAACGTGTATCTGCAGGCGGCGGCCGACGGCCTGGCGACCGTGATCGTGGGCGCCTTCGACGACGGCGGTGTGCAGAGAGCCTTGGGCCTGCCGTCGGATCACGAGCCGCTGGCGCTCATGCCCCTGGGGCGCGGCCAGTGAATCCCGGCCCGGACATGGTATGAATCCCCCGGCCGCCGGCCGGCGGGCAGCACGCCGTCGACCAGGCCGTTCCACCAGAAGAGCTCGCCGACCTCGACGTGCCCGCCGCTGTCTCTACTGATCGATCCATGCGGCCGGTATATCGACAGCAGCGCTGAGGTTCATTGCAAAGAAAAACGGGTTAGTGAATCGTAGAATATGGCTGATGAGTATTTCGACAGAAGATATCGGGAACACCAATTATGAAAGCTATACGGAGGTGTCTCAATGGAAGAAAGGCGAAAAATCTATCGGGTAGAACCGGAAAAGGACCATGAAATAACCTTCTCCTTGGAAAATGCGGCAGGTGAGGTGTTCGAAGGCGAGGTTCTGGATGTAAGCCATTTTGGAATCGCAGCGCGCTTCCCTCGAGAGAAGGTGCCGACACTATCCATTGGTGAGCAGGCAATACTTGTGATTGGCCAAACGAACGCGCGAACCTTGATGCGACTCAAGGCAAGGACAAAGAACCGTGTCGAGGAGGAGGCGTCCCGGAGATATGGCTTCCAGTTCGATGAGCCTGTTGAGCGAGCAAAAGAACTGGCGCCACAGCTTCTCAGGCTGTTCAACCAGCGTAATGCTTATCGTGTTGAACCCGATCCGGAGGAGCCAATTGAGATCATACTCCGCTTGGGTAAGCACCAAACCACAGGGTGCATCAAAGACATCTCCATGACCGGTGTTTGCGCTATTGTTGAACTGGCATCCGATGTGGCTCTTGCAGCGGTTGAAGAAGTCGAAATCTCCTTTTGCCTTTCCTCGAGTGATACGACGGTAAAACTGAACGCGTGGATATGTAACCGACGTAGCCATGACAAGTCCCTGTTGTATGGACTACAGTTCAGTCCGGAAAGCGTCAAGAGCTTCGAAACTGATATCACAAACTACATCATGCACCGACAGCGCGAGATCCTGCAGCAATCTGCCTATTATTATCAACCCTAGCAGGCTCAGCCCTCCGTCTCCCACCCATAGAACTCCCGCAACCGCGCATGCAATTCCGCATGCCGCCGCTTCAACGCCTCCGGCCTGACGAAGTAGTTCTCGGTCGTTACGGCGAAGAACTCGGCGGGATCGTCCGCGGCATAGTCGTCGAGCAGCGTATGGCGTCGCCGATCCACGTCGCGACAGTGGTGCTCGTAGGCGCGGGAGAAGGTCTCGGCCCAGGCCCGGGGATCGACGGCGGAGCCCAGCCGGGGGGTGCCATCGGCCTCGCCGTTCTCCAGGTCGAGCTGGTGGGCGAACTCGTGCAGGACCACGTTGTAGCCGTCGCGTACGTCGTCGGCGGCGTGCAGCACGTCGTCCCAGGCGAGGATCACCGCGCCGGTGGACCAGGCTTCGCCGTCGAGGGGGTCGTCGTATTCCTCGACCAGTCCGTCGTCGTATTCCTCGACCATTCTGGGCACGAAAGTGGTGGGGTAGACGAGCACCGACTCCAACCGCGGATAGATGTCGGTCTCGCGGCCCAGCAGCAGCAGGCAGGCCTGGGCGGCGACGGTCACGCGTACCTCGTCGGTCATCGCCAGGCCGCCGCAGCCCTCGAAGTTCTTCTCGGCCATGAAGACCTGCGTCAGGCCCAGCAGTTCGGGACGCAGGGTCTCGGGGACGCGCTTGCACAACGGCGCGTTGCGGTCGAGGTGGGACAGCCACGCGTTTGGGAAAGGTTGCGCGCGCAGGCGCTTTCGGCGCCGCCGTTTGAAGAAGTCGAACAAGGACTCGCTCCTGTGTTGAACGCGTGTATCCCGAATCATGCGTCAGTATCCTATACGATCGCGACACTGGACTGAACTCATCGTTTCACCTTATCTTCCAGACGACGCCCGCCACCCCTGCCGACGCCCGTGTCCGACGGAGGGATACCCATGCGTGTACTCGCGCTCCTCTTCATTACGCTGCTGATCCTGTGCCTCGTCCTGGGCTGCGACGGCGATTCGACCCTCATCCCGCACGATACGATCATCGGCCGGGTGAGCATGGCCGACGGTCAGGCCGCGCCGGAAGGCACCACGGTGTTCCTCGTGCGCGTGCCCCTCTGGTACGGCATATTCCTCGCCGTGGTTGATTCGACGCATACCGGCCCCGGGGGATTGTTCAGCTTCACCGGCGCCGAGGAGGGCAGTTACGTGTTGACTGCGGGCGTCTACGTCCAGGGCGGCGCGTCCGGTTGGTCCCACGTCGCGCCGCTTTCCGAGACCGTCGAAGTGCCCGCGGCGGACAAGGTCGACGGCCAGGTCATGATCTTCCTGGAGGCCGTCGTGCAGGGCGCCGAGGTCGAAGGCGTGGCCATGCAAAACGGCGAGACGACGGAACCGGCGGATTTCGCTGCGATGCAGCTCTGGCGTCTGGAAGGTCCGAGCTTCACGCTCGTCGACAGCGTGCGCTCGTCCACCGACGGGTCCTACCGCTTCACCGATGTCTGGACCGGCAACCACATCGTCTACGGGACGAAGGAGCTGGTCGGGGACATGCCGCACCCGGTGCCCATCGCGGCGGAAAGCCCGATCTTCTTCAGCCGCTCGCAGGGCGTGGCCGTGCTCGACACCCTCTGGCTGACCGACATCGGCGTGGATAAGCCGGCCGTCTACATCTATCCCGAGCGGGCCGGCCGCTTCACCGTCGATCTCGGTCTGGGCCGCGGCGTGCGCTTGACCGCCAGCGATCCGGCCTACGGGTCGGGCTGGAACGTCTTTGTCGATGCGGACGGCCGCATCGACGACAACCATGACTACCTCTTCTACGAGCTGGGCCTGCCCGCGCCCGCCCTCGGCGCCGCAGGCTGGTGCCTGGACGGCGCGGACCTGGCCGCCGAACTCGCCGAGTTGGTCGCTCGCTACGGCTTGAACGAGGCCGAGACGGCGGCTTTCGTCGCCTACTGGCGAGAACGTTTGCCCGACAGCCCGTACTGGCTGGCCCAGCCGGTGGTCGGCGCCGACCTCGACCGCTGGGCGATCCTGCACGTCTCGCCCGCGCCGGATTCGGTGCTACGGCTGTGGATCTTCTTCCGGCCGTCGGCCGAGGAGGTCTCGCTGTCTGCGCCGACCATCGCGCCGTTCACGCGCGAGGGCACGACGGTGGTGGAATGGGGCGGGGGCGTGCTGCCCCGGCCGCCCGCCTGATCGTACACGTGTAAATCCGCAACCCCCACTCTATCCTCCCGTACCATGCGGATCACTTCCATCCCCAACCGGAGGGCCCTCATGGCACGCGAGAGTTTCTTCCACCACCTGTGGCGCTCGGTGGCGCTCACGCTCCTGTCCCTGGTCGTCACCCTGGCGATCGTCGCCGGCGTCGTCTGGCTGCTGCTCGGACGCGGTCCCGACGTCGAGGACGGCAGCTGGCTGGTGCTCGATCTCTACGGCGAGGTCACCGAATACGATCCGCCCGGCGGACCCGTCAATCAATTGCTCGGCGGCGACCCGTTGACCCTGCAGGACATGATCGACAACCTGGGCAAGGCGGCGGTCGACGACCGCATCGCCGGGGTGATCTTCAAACTCTCGTCCACCCACGACGCCGACCTGGCCAAGCTGCAGGAGCTGCGCCGCGCCGTCGACAAGGTGCAGGCGGCGGGCAAGCCTGTCCACGCCTGGGGCGACGCCCTGGATCTGCGGACCCTCTACCTGGCGGCCGGTTGCGACGACATCACCATGCCGGCCGGCGGCTATTTCGAGTTCAAGGGGATGACCGCCCGGAGCTTCCACGTCCGCGCGATGCTCGACAAGCTCGGCATCAAGCCGCACCTGCACAGGATCAAGGACTACAAGTCCGCCGCCGAGATGGTCATGAACACGGAGATGACCGGCCCCGCGCGCGAACAACGTACCTGGCTGCTCGAGGACATCTGGAACATAACAGTGCCGACCATCGCCGCCGATCGCGGTCTCACCGAGCGGCGCGCGGTGGAGTTGATGGGGTATGCCGAGTTCGAGCCCGTCGAAGCCGCCGAGAGCGGGCTCATCGATCGCGTGAGCTACTGGCAGGAGTTCGAGGACAGGTTGCGCGATCCCGAAGACGACGTCCTGCCGATCGTCACCCACTTCGAGTACGCGGAGGTTTCCTGGGACGACGTGACCGACGACGGTGAAGAGACCGTCGCCGTGATCCACGCCCAGGGCAACATCGGCGGACGCGAGAACGGCATCGATCCCGTGTGGGGCATGATGATGGGACACGAGACGATCAGTCGCGAACTGCGCCGCTGCCGGCTCGACGACGAGGTGCGGGCCGTGGTCCTGCGCATCGATTCCGGCGGTGGCGAGGCCCTGGCTAGCGACCTGATCGCCCATGAGGTCGACCTGCTGGCCCGGGTCAAACCGGTGATCGTGTCCATGGTGGACGTGGCGGCGTCGGGCGGCTATCACATCGCCTACAAGGCCACCCGGATGATGGCCGCCCCCCTGACCTACACCGGCTCGATCGGGTCGATCAACGGCATCTTCAACATGAAGGGTTTCTACGACAAGATCGGTATCAGCAAGGACTTCGTGGCGAAGGGCCCGATGGCCAGACTCGGCACCGACTACCGCGACCCCACCGAGGCGGAGTGGGACCGTCATGTCGACGCCCACTGGAAGAGCTACAACGCCTGGCTCGAGGACGTGGCCGAACGTCGCGGCCTGACCTTCGAACAGGCCGAGACGCTGGCCCACGGCCGCGTCTTCACCGGGCGCCAGGCCCTCGAGAACGGTCTGATCGACGCCGTCGGCACCTTCGACGATGCGGTCGCGCTGGCGGCCGAGTTGGCGGAGATAGAGGCCGACACACCGTTGCGGATCGTGCATCTGCCCGAAACCAGGGACCTGCTGGCGTCCATCTTCAGCGACGGTCCCGGGGTCGACACGCCGGTGGCCGCTGCCGTACGCTCGGCCCTGTATCGTGAGGTATCGCGCGAGGTGCGCGGCAGCCTCGATTTTCTCGAGCGCGGCGCCGTCAACGTAGTGAGGTGAAGCATGGACGTTAATGCCATAATCAAAGGTCTGAGCCGCAGCGGCTCTGCCATTGCGTCCCTGGTGGACGGCTTGTCCGACGACGTGCTGCGCCGCCGTCCCGCGCCGGAGTGCTGGAGCCCCCTGGAGATACTCTGCCACCTGGTGGACGAGGAACGCGACGACTTCCGCGCGCGTCTCCAGTCCACCCTGGAGGATCCGACCGCCGACTGGCCGCCCATCGATCCGCCGGCCTGGGTCACCGAGCGCGACTACATCGCGCGCGAGCCTGCGGTGGCCCTGACCAGTTTCCGCCTGGAGCGCGCCGAATCGCTGACCTGGCTGGCGACCCTGGATGCGGGCGCACTGGAACGCGCCCATCATCATCCGAAACTGGGTGAATTACGCGCCGGCGATCTGCTGGCGGCCTGGGCGGCCCACGATCTGCTGCACTTGCGCCAGCTCGCCGGCACCCTGCTGGATGTCATGGACGATGACGCCGTGCCGTTCTCGACCCGCTACGCGATGCCGTGAGTAGCGACTCATGAATCGATCGGGGCGATCTCGTCGACACGTAGCGTGACGCCGGCGCTCGCGCAGGCCAGCGTGATAGCGTCGCGGTAGGGGATGATCAGCGGGTCGATCGCCGCTTCGACCGTATGATGGACGAGTTCCGTCACGCCCAGTGCCTCCAGCTGCCCGGCCATCCGTGCGGCCAGGGCTTCCACCTCATCCGCGCGCAACAAGTGGTCGTACCAGGGGATGGGCTCGTCCGGTCGCAGCAGGCCGTACTCACCAGACAGGATCAGGAAGCTCATACCCGCCACCGTGGCGCGTGCAGCCAGATCGTGGATGCGCCGGTCGAGGTAGCGCTCGAGGGCTGGCAATAATCCGGGATCCTCGCGCTTGGCGGCGGAGCAGTAGGTGCACCAGGCGATCACGTCTTGGTATCCAACGCCGCCGCGAAGCGCCGCACCACCTCGCCCGCGGGCAACACCTCGTCGACGCCCACCACGCTCCTGCTCGCCTGGAAGAATTCCTGGTAGGCCGAGCCGCCCCGGGCCGCACCGGGCAGGCGCGTCAACGATCGTTTCAGGTACCACATGCGCATCCAGTGCTTGGTGCGCGGGTGGCGCAGGAGAAACTTCGCCAGGCCGCTCGCCTTCAGCCCGAGTTTCCGTACGGCGGGGCTGTCGATCACCGACACGGGTACGCCCGAGAGCTTCTCCGTCAGGACGATGTCCTCGGCGCGGGCGTCGATGATGGCCCGGCGGTAGTCCTCGTGGACCTCGCACTCGTCCGTGGCGATGAAGCGCGTGCCGCATTGCACTCCCGCATAGCCCATGTCCAGGGCGGCGCGGAAGGTCTCCGGCGAGCCGACGCCGCCGGCGCAGACCAGGGGCACGCCCAGTTCGCCCAACTCGTCCAGCAGGCGCGCGGCGGAGCGGCGACCGGCGTGGCCGCCGGCGTGATCGTTGACGCAGACCAGGCCGTCCACGCCCGCCTCGGCCGCCTTGCGCGCGAAGCCGAGACCGGTGACGTCGTGATAGACCACGCCGCCGGCCGCGTGGATGCGGTCGGTCACCAGGCGCGGATGCCCCAGCGCGGTGAGGAAGAAGCGCACGCCTTCTTCCAGCGAGATCTCGATCCACGCGTCCATGCGGTTCTGGTAACGGCGAAAGCTCTGCTCGAGCAGCAGGTTCATGCCGATGGGCTTGTCGGTCAGTTCGCGAATGCGGCGCAGTCCCGCGCGCAGCTCGTAGCCGCAGACCGTGGTCAGGGTGATGGGCTGCACCATGCCCAGGCCGCCGGCTTCCGACACCGCGGCCACCAGTTCGGGGTTGCTGCACGGGAACATGGGGCCGCAGATCAACGGCACCTCGATCCCGACGTGTTCGGTAAAGTCTGTGCGCTTGGTCATCATGGGGATAGCATAGCCCAGAAGAGCGGATCGGAACATTCACAATCTTGGCATGTTTCCGGGCGGCGTGGTAGATTCGCCGGGCCGGCGATGCGACCGGCCCTACCGGGAGTTGATATGCAGAACCTCTTGAGCGGCATTCTGATCGGCCTGATCTTCGCCGCCGTGGTGACGGTCACCTGGCGCCTGGCGCGGCGTGGACGCGGCAAGGGCCGGACCCCGTCCACACCCACCATCGAGAGCTTCGTGACCAGCATGCGCGCCGTCGGCGAGCTGAGCGTCTTCCGCATCATGACCAAGGAAGTGATCACCGCCAGCGAGCACTGGTTCGGGGAGTTCGGCAAGAAATACCTGAACTGGCTGCTGTCGGAGCAGCGCATCACCCTGGTCATGGAGTTCGACGTGGACTTCCGCTACGACCTGACCGATCCGGCCTGCCGGGTGACGCCCACCGGTCCCGACAGCTGCCGTATCACCCTGCCGCCCTGCCAGCACGAGGTCTTCCTGCGCGACATGCGCATCCACAGCGAGGACAAGCCGGAGCTGCTGCCGTGGCTCATGCCGGATCTGGTGGGACGCTTTTTCACCGGCGGCTTCAGCGTGGACGCCAAGAACCAACTCATCTCCGAGACGCGACAGGAGTCGCGCCGCTTCGCCGCCGAGCTGGTGCGCAAGGTGGAGGCGGAGGCGCAGGCGTCGGCCATCCGTACCTTGTCCACGCTCACCCAGGGGCTGGGTTATGCCGAAGTGGCCTTCGAGTTCACGCCGTCGCCGGAATTCCAGGCGACGGTGGATAGCAGCCAGCTTGAGAAGAGGTTGCAGCTCGCGGTTGATGCTACTGATCCTGAGGCGGGTCGGTGGGACTGACGTGTACGTCGAGGTGTCGAGCGTCACCATTGAAGACAACGGGCCGTGCGAATGACGTTTGATGTCTCTACACATATACCAGGGGAGGTTGGTGATGCAGAAGGTCCTGGTGGTAGGTTGCGGGGCTTACATGGACAGCGGGTACGGCTGTCCCGGGGAATGACGTTGTCTGAAGGCAGCGGCACTGGGTGAAGGTGAGTTCAACGAGCCCGCGCAGGTGGTTTCCTTCGTCAAGTGCGAGTGCCCGGGGCGCAGCGTGGCGCCGAACGTGGGCATGGCCCTCAAGCTGTCCGAGCTGAAGCCGGACGTCATTCGCTTGAGCTCATGTCTGGTCAACGCCAAACCCGAGTGTCCCTACGGCAAGCCCGAACAGTTCGCCCAGATCATACAGAACAAGACGGGCATACCCGTCAAGCTGGGCACACATGACTACCACTAATCGACAGCGATGGGTGGGGACGGCAAGCCCGTCCGCTTTCGTGGAGGTTATGCGATGAAGAACGGTGAACAGCTGGTTGTCATTGGTTCTGGAGGGGTGGGCGCGCCGGCCGCCATGCCGGCCAGGAAGCTGATGCCCGGTGTGGGAGTGACCATCGTCCGGGAGGAACGCGAATCCATCGTCAGATGAGCCCTGCCTCATGTGGTGGCCGGTCTGGCCACCGGAAAGTCGATCACGAATCCGGACGCGAACTTCGCCAAGGCGGGCATCGATCTGGTGCAGGCGCGGGCGGAGCACGTCGATGCGAAGGCGAAGCTGGTTCACCTGTCGGACGGTCGCCAACTCGCCTATGACAAGCTCCTGCTGGGGTGCGGGGCGGATCCCGTTATCCCCCCTCTCGAGGGCCGGGATCTGCGGGGGGTCTTCGTACTCCGGACACTTTCGGATGCGGAGAAGATCAGGGATTACCTCGAGACGGTCAAACCTCGCCATCTGGTTTTCATCGGGGCGGGTTTCATCTCGCTGGAACTGGCCGCGATGCTCGCGCCCCTGCAGCCGGACGGCCGTGACATCACCGTGATCGAACTCCTGAACCATCCCTTGCCGCTCATGCTGGACGCCGAGTTCGGCGCGAGGGTGCAGGATCACCTCCTCGCCAAGGGCCTCGAGCTGAGGATGGGCGCGAAGGTCGAGCGGATTCTGGGGGAAGATGGAACGGTTACCGGTGTCGAGCTGGACAGCGGCGAAAGCCTGCCCGCCGACATGGTCTTCCTGAACGTCGGCGTGCGCGCGAACACCCGGCTGGCCGAGGAGATCGGCTTGAAGACCGGTCGCTTCGGCATCGAAGTCAATCGCTTCCTGGAGACTTCCGACCCTGATATCCTGGCTGCCGGCGATTGTGTCGAGAAGCCGCATCTCATCACCGGGAAGCCCGTTCCCGGCCAGCTCCGGGGCCCCGCCGTCATCCAGGGCCGACTCGCCGCCAAGCGGCTGGCCGGATATGCCATCGAGTTCCCCGGTGTGCTGAACAACAGCATCGTCAAGCTCTTCGATCAGTGCGTCGCTTCGACGGGCTTGACCGATGAGCAAGCTCGGCAGGAAGGATTCGAGACCGTCAACGCGACCGTGGATTCCCGGAGCAAGCACGGCATGATCCCCGGCATGAAACCCTGGTGTATCAAGCTGGTTTTCGACCGGCAATCCAGCAGGCTGTTGGGGGGACAGATCCTCAGCGAGGACATTGCGCCGGTGAAGGAGATCGACACCGTCAACGCTCTGATCCTCGGCGAGAAGACCCTGTACGACCTGACGATGCTCATGTGCGCGGGGACGCCTGATTGTTCCCCGGAGCCGAGTCTAGAACCGATCAGCATCGCCGCCGAGCAGGCGCTGCAAAAGTTGCGAGGATAGGCGGATGAAAGCCATCGAGACGTTGCTGGGCAGCCTGACCGCCGACGCACCGGTTCGCCAGGTGATGATGGGCGCCTTCTGGACCGCCGTGACGCTCGACACCGAGCCGCCCCGCTGTGGTCTGGCCTCGTCACTCCGGGGCACGCCCCACGTGTCGGGTCCGCCGATACCGGAGGCCGGGCACCTTCAGGACCACACCGCACGGGAACTCGCGGTCTGGCTGCGCTCGGACAGGGTGGCGAAGGCCAGCATCGGCATGGCGGCCTTCAACGCACTGCTGGATGTGGACGAGACCGCGTGCGAGGAGCTCAACGCCGCCGAGATCATCATGTCGCGCGGAACCGATCGCCGGGTGGCGGTCGTGGGCCATTTTCCTTTTATCGAGCAGGTCGCACAGGTGGCCGCCGCTTGCAAGGTCCTCGAACTGCACCCCAGGACGGGCGATCTGCCGGCCAGCCAGGCCGCCGAGGTGTTGCCCTGGGCGGATGTGGTGGCCCTGACCGGGACCTCGCTCCTCAACCACACCTTCGACGAGTTGGTCGGCCTGTGCCGGCCGGATGCTTTCGTCATCCTGCTGGGCGCCAGCGCGCCTCTCACGCCGCTCCTGTTCGGGCACGGGGTGGACGCCATTGCCGGGACACGCGTGACGGACGTACCGGCGGCGTTGCAGGCCGTCAGCCAGGGCGCCACCTTTCGCCAGATTCCGGGGAAGCGTTTACTGACGATGATGAGCAGCCGCCCGTGCATGAAGCCGCGCCAGTACAGCTCCTCGGCGGGCCCGTTCAGCACCAGCATGATCAGCAGCAGGGGACCGGCTTGCTCCGGTCCGGCGCCCCATGTCGACAGGCTTTCGATGACGCGCTCGTCGGCGAAGAAAACGTCAGCGCCCCAGACGAGGGCGACGATCTGTGCCGCCGCCAGCACTGCGCCCAGGATCAGGCCCGTGCGAACGCCCTCGCGGACCTGTCCGCCGGTAAGTCCGACCGCACCCGCATACGCACGCCGCGTTACGGCCATGGGCGCCAGCACGCAGATGCCGAGATGATAGATCAGGAAGGTGGCCCAGACGTTGTGCAGGACGAGCAGCGTGACGACGACGACCGCCGGCGGAACAAGCAGCAGCAGTGCCTTAGTCCAGATATTCATCGTAGGTCCGACACCGCGTCGGCGATCATCGACGCGGCCCGGTCGATCTCGTCGTCGGTAGTGAATCGCCCCAGCGACAGCCGCAACGTGCCGACAGCCGCCGCGCGCGGCACGCCCATCGCCTCGAGCACCGCGGTCACCTTCGCGTCGCCGGCGTGACAGGCCGCCCCCGCCGAGCAGGCGATGCCGTCCAGCCGTGCCATTAGGTCCGCCGCCAGCAGGCCGGGGAAGCCGATGCTCAGCGTGTTGGGCAGGCGCTCAACGTCATGGGCGTGCACCACCGCGTCGGGCGCGGCCGCGAGCAGGACGGCTTGGAGCCGGTCGCGCAAGGCGGCGAGGCGCGGCGCTTCCTCTGCGACATCGTCCGCGGCCAGTTCGGCGGCCTCGCCCAGCCCGACCCCCAGGATCACGTTCTCGGTGCCGGCACGCCGCCCGCCCTCCTGCGAGGCGCCGTGGACCAGGTTCTCGAGGGTCACACCCTCGCGGACATACAGCGCGCCGACTCCTTTCGGTCCGTAGAACTTGTGTCCCGCCAGTGACAGCAGGTCCACCCCCAGCTCGTCCACGCGTACGGGTATCTTGCCGGCGGACTGGGCTGCGTCGGTGTGCATCAGGGCGCCTGCTTTGCGGGCGGCGGCGGCGATCTCCGCGATGGGCTGGATGGTACCCACCTCGTTGTTGGCGTGCATGATCGAGACGAGCACGGTGTCCGGCCGCAGGGCCCGCACCACGTCCTGCGGATCGACCCGGCACTGACCGTCCACCGGCACGACCGTCACCTCCCAGTCGCGCCCGGCCAGCCAGTCACAGACCGCCGTGGTGGCCGGATGCTCCACCGCCGAAATCACCAGGTGGCGCCCGCGGTCCTCTCGTGCCCAGGCCGCGCCCTTGATCGCCCAGTTGTTGGACTCCGACCCGCCGCTGGTGAAGACGACCTCGGCTGGCGCGCAGCCGAGCAGACCGGCTACCTGTTCGCGGGCGCGGGCGACGGCTTCGCGGGTCGTTCGGCCGTAGGCATGACCGCTGCTGGGGTTGCCGAAGTGCTCGTGCAGGTAGGGCAGCATGGCTTCGGCCACGCGGGGGTCGAGGGGGGAGGTGGCGTTGGTGTCGAGGTAAATGGGGGCGTCGGTCATCGAAGTCTCCTTGAGCTCAAGCGAAAGCGATCACCAATACTGTCGTCAACACCAGCAACGCCGTCGCCTGCCAGCCGAAGCGTGCGTACCAACGTCGCTCGCCGTCGAGGTCCTTGTCCAGTCCCGCCCAGACGAGCCCTTCGGTGGCCGCGGCCGGCGGCGGCGGTCCCACGAGGCTGCCGGACACGTGTAAAGTTGCCGACAGCACGGTCAACAACGGCGCCACGTACAGGAAATGCAAGGACGTCCAACCCAGCACCTGATTCGACAGGAACAGCGCCGCTCCCGCCGTCACGCCGCCGACCAGACACCACCGCGCGCCGCGCGCGTTGGCCCGCCGCCAGAACAGGCCCAGCAGATACAGCGCCAGCACCGGCGGCACCGTGTAGGACAGCACGGCCTGCAGGTATTTGAATAGCGACGAGAACCGCGAGATCTGTGGCGCCCACAACGCGGCCAGCACCATGAACCCCAGCGTGGCGACACGGCCGGCGCGCAGCAGCTTGGCCTGGTCCCACTCGGGTCGGCGCGGCTTCACGATGTCCATCGTCACCAGGGTCGCCGCCGAGTTCAGTGTGGAATCGATCTGGGACATCAAGGCCGCCAGGAAACCGGCGATCACCAGCCCCAGCAGACCGACCGGCAGCAGTTCCACCATCAGGGTGGGGTAGACCAGGTCGGGGTTGTCGAGGTTCGGGAAGAGAATGATCGCGGCGGTGCCCGGCAGCACCATCAGGAACAGCACCGGCAGCTTCAGAAATCCGGCCAGCAAGGCGCCGCGACGCGCGTGGGTCAGGTCACGCGCGGCCAGGAAGCGCTGCGCCATGAACTGGTTGGTGCACCAGAAATAGAACCCCAGCAATGGCACGCCGACCAGCAATCCGGGCCAAGGCACGCCGGGATCGTCGGCCGGGCGTACCAGGCTCAGCATGGCGGGATCGATCGCCGCCGTCAGCTCGCCCCACCCGCCCACGCGCATCAAGGCCGTGACGGCGATGAAGATCGAGCCGATCAGCAGCAGGACGGTCTGCACCGCGTCGGTGTGGATCACCGCCGTCAGGCCGCCGACCGTCGTGTACAGCCCGGAGACGATCGTCAGGCCGACCACGATCTCGGTCATCGACAGCGCCGGAAAGAGCAGCCGCAGCATGAGCGCCCCTGCGTAGAGACTGCCGGCGGTGTCGACGACGATGTTCAGGAACAGGGTCAGACCGGTGAAGTAACGGCGGGCGACCGCGTCGTAGCGGCGACCCAGGAATTCGGGCAGGGTGGTCACGCCGGAGCGCAGCAGTTGCGGCAGGAAGAACACGCCGGCGAAGACCAGCACGACCGCCGCCATCCACTCGTAGTTGAAGACCGAGATGCCGGTGGCGTAGGCGTCGCCGGCCAGGCCGACGAGGGTCGTGCTGGAGATGTTCGAAGCGAAGAGCGAGACGCCGATCAGCGGCCACACCACGTTGCGCCCGGCCAGGAAGAAGTCCTCGGCGGTGCGGTGCTTGCGCCCGACGGCGATGCCCTTCCAGACGATGCCCACCAGGTAGAGGGCGATCAGGGCGAGGTCGAGGGGTTGGAGGACGTCGGACATGGGCCTCCTCATCCAGGCTGCAGTGGGTCTCGTGTCGGCCTGTCTCGCTTTCGCGAAGCAGTACCTTAGCAGATCGTCGACGGTGTGTTCAGTACCGATCAAGGCGGCGTGACGGCCGAAAACAGCCAAACGGTTGTATTTCAAGTTGTCTGTTCGAGCAGGCCATGAGATGATTCTGACAATTCAGTATTCGATTACCAATCGATCGACTGCTCTCGACGAGCAGAACCCCAATCAGGGAGACACGCGATGAAGTCTGCAATTGCGATGACCTTGACCGTGTGTTTGGGGATGTTCTTCGTCGGCACGCCGGCCTTGGCTGAACATGTAAGCTGGGAACTCGTGGGAGTGACCTTCGAAGAGGGGGGCATTGTCGAGGGAACCTTCTACTACGATACCGTGACCGGTGATGTCTTCAACGTTGCCCTCAGCGTGAGTGGAGGTAACGAGATCGACTTTCCTCCCACGACCTACACCGATGAGCATTACCTCGAATGTTACTACAACTGGGCACCGGAATGCACCTTCATGTTCGAGATGGCGGCGAACAGGCAACTGAGATTGACTTTCGTAGAACCGCTCGTCGCCGGGGGTGGAACGGTGGCCGTGGACACGCAAACAGAATATGATTCCGGTAGTGTAGAATGCTACAACTGCAACCCGTGGCGCATAATCGTCAGCGGAAGCATCGTCGGCGTAACGGTTGCAAACGAATCCCTGGCTTGGTCCGCGGTCAAGGCCATGTACAAATAGCCTCGCCGTGTCGGATCCCCTTGTGGTTTCGGCGGTTCTGCGGACTCGTACGCGGCCGGGGTGATGCTCGGCCGCATTGCGCACCGTCTTCATCCATGCTATCCTCCGCTCTGTTTTCTCGCTTCGACACCCGTTCGGATCCGGGGATAGCCTCTCACTGACCGAAAGGTCTCCATCGATGTCCGACTGCTATCAGCCCCAAAACCACGTCCGCATAGTCACCGCCGCCTCTCTCTTCGACGGCCACGACGCGTCCATCAACATCATGCGCCGCCTCCTCCAGCGCAGCGGCGCCGAGGTGATCCACCTGGGCCACAACATCCCGGTGCGCGACGTTGTCGATTGCGCAATACAAGAAGACGCCCAGGGCATCGCCATCACCTCGTACCAGGGCGGCCATCTGGAGTACCTGAAGTACATGCGCGACCTGCTGAACGAGCGCGGCGCCGACGTGCGCATCTACGGCGGGGGCGGGGGCGTGATCCTGCCCGACGAGATCGAGGAGCTGCACGCCCACGGGATCGAACGCATCTTCACGCCCGACGACGGGCGCACGCTGGGTCTGCAGGGCATGATCGACCTGGTCATGGCGGGCTGCGATTTCCCGACCGTCACCGCCGCCGAGTCGGCGCTGCTGGACCGCATGGCGGAAAAGGATGACCAGGCTCTGGCGCGGCTGATCACCCTGGCCGAGACTCTGCCCGAGCAGTACGCGGAACTCGCGCCGCGTATCGCCGAGATGTCCGGTGCGCGCACCATCCCCGTCCTGGGCGTCACCGGCACGGGCGGTGCGGGCAAGTCGTCGCTGGTGGACGAGCTGGTGCGGCGCTTCCTGAACGATACCGACGACAAGACCGTGGCCGTGGTCAGCGTGGATCCGAGCAAGCGTCGCAGCGGCGGCGCGCTGCTGGGCGATCGCATCCGCATGAACGCCATCGGCGACCCCCGTTGCTACATGCGCTCGCTGGCCACGCGGCAGTCGAACCTGGCGCTGAGCAAGTACGTGCGCCAGAGCATCGACGTCTGCCGGGCGGCCGGCTACGACCTGGTGATCGTGGAGACCTCGGGCATCGGTCAGAGCGACACCGAGATCACCGAGCACAGCGATATCGCACTCTACGTGATGACCGCCGAGTACGGCGCCCAGACCCAGCTCGAGAAGATCGACATGCTCGACTTCGCCGACGTCATCGCCATCAACAAGTTCGATCACCGCGGCTCGCAGGACGCCCTGCGCGACGTGCGCAAGCAGTACAAGCGCAACCACGACCTGTTCGACGCGGACGACGAGACCCTGCCGGTCTACGGCACCATCGCCAGCCAGTTCAACGACCCCGGCATGAACGCCCTCTACGCCAAGCTCATGCTGGTCGTCGGCGAGAAGACCGGCGTCGAATTCCCCACCGAGTTCTCGCCCGACACGCACGTCACCGACCGCCACTTCGTGATTCCGCCCGAGCGCGTGCGCTACCTGGCGGAGATCGTGGAGCACAGCGAGCGCTACGATACGTGGGTGGACGAACAGTGCGCCGTGGCCCGGCGCCTGTACCAGCTGCGCGGGACCATCGACGAACTGCGCGCTTCGGCCGGCCGTCAGGTCGTGACGGTGAACGAGCCCGGCGTGGACGGCGTCGTGAACGCCGTCGCCCACGTCGAGGGCGAGCCGGACTACCTGCACGATCTGGTCGACCGCTACCAGGAGCTCGAGGAACGTCTCGATCCGAACTGCCTCGCCGTCCTGCGCGAATGGCCGCGGACGGTCAAGCGCTACGCGGCCGACACCTATCGCTTCCAGGTACGCGACAAGACTATCGAACAGGAGCTGAGCGCGCAATCCCTGAGCGGCCTGCGCATCCCGAAGGTCTCCCTGCCGCGTTACCAGGACTGGGGCGACATCCTGCGCTGGCTGCTGACCGAGAACGCGCCCGGCTTCTTCCCCTTCGCCGCCGGCGTCTTCCCGCTGAAGCGTCAGGGGGAGGACCCCACGCGCATGTTCGCCGGCGAGGGCGGTCCCGAGCGGACCAACCACCGTTTCCATTACGTCTCGTACGGCATGCCGGCCAAGCGGCTCTCGACCGCCTTCGATTCGGTCACGTTGTACGGCGAGGACCCCGACCGCCGCCCTGACATCTACGGCAAGATCGGCAACTCGGGCGTGTCGATCGCGACGGTCGACGACGCCAAGAAACTCTACTCCGGCTACGACCTGACCGACCCCAAGACCAGCGTCTCGATGACCATCAACGGTCCCGCGCCCATGGTCCTGGGCTTCTTCATGAACGCGGCGGTGGACCAGGGTTGCGAGAAGTGGATCCGCGAGCAGGGCCGGGCCGACGAGATCGACGCGAAGATCGATGAGATCTACCAGGCGCGGGGCGCCGAACGCCCGCGCTACAACGGCGACATCCCCCGGGGCAACGACGGCCTGGGCCTGATGCTGCTCGGCGTGAGCGGCGACGAGGTGCTTGATCCCGAGACTTACGCGCGCATCAAGGCCGACACCCTCAGGTCCGTGCGCGGCACCGTCCAGGCGGACATCCTCAAAGAGGACCAGGCGCAGAACACCTGTATTTTTTCCACCGAGTTCGCGCTACGCATGATGGGCGACATCCAGGCCTACTTCATCGACCACGACGTACGCAACTTCTACAGCGTCAGCATCAGCGGCTACCACATCGCCGAGGCCGGCGCCAATCCCATCAGCCAGACCGCGTTCACCCTGGCCAACGGCTTCACCTTCGTTGAGTACTACCTGTCGCGGGGGATGAAGATCGACGACTTCGCGCCCAACCTGTCGTTCTTCTTCAGCAACGGGCTCGACCCCGAGTACACGGTGATCGGCCGCGTGGCGCGGCGCATCTGGGCCAAGGCCATCAAGCACATGTACGGCGGCAACGAGCGCAGCCAGAAGCTCAAGTACCACATCCAGACCTCGGGCCGCTCGCTGCACGCCCAGGAGATCGCCTTCAACGACATCCGCACCACCCTGCAGGCCCTCTCCGCCATCTACGACAACTGCAACAGCCTGCACACCAACGCCTACGACGAGGCCATCACCACGCCGACGGAGGAGAGCGTGCGCCGGGCCATGGCCATCCAGCTGATCATCAACAAGGAGCTGGGACTGGCCTGCAACGAGAACCCGCTGCAGGGTGCGTTCATCGCCGAGGAGCTGACCGACCTGGTGGAGGAGGCCGTGCTCGCCGAGTTCCGCAGTCTCAGCGAACGCGGCGGCGTGCTCGGCGCCATGGAGCGCATGTACCAACGCACCAAGATCCAGGAGGAGTCGCTGCTCTACGAGAAGCTCAAGCACAGCGGCGAGCTGCCCATCGTGGGCGTGAATACCTATCTCGATCCGAAGGGCTCGCCGACGCTGGTGCCCGACGAGGTGATCCGCTCCACGCCGGAGGAGAAGGAGTTCGCCATCTCGTCGCTGGGCGCCTTCCACGTCCGCAACGCCGACCGCGCGCCCGACATTCTGACGCGTCTGCAGGAGGCGGCCGTGCGTCACGAGAACGTCTTCGCCGAGATGATGGAGGCCTGCAAGATCTGCTCGCTGGGACAGATCTCAACGGCCCTCTACCGCGTGGGCGGCCAGTACCGTCGGAACATGTAGTGCCATGGGCGGCGACGCGCGACGCTTCGACCGGCTCTTCCCCCTGCTCTACGCCGTCGTCTACGCGGCCGCCGCCCTGGCGGTGCAGCTCGCGTGGTTCCCCGTCGGCGACCTGGGCACCGAGTCCGACTTCTACGGCGATCTGGTGATCGCGGCCCAGCGCCTCTGGCAGGGCGAGTTCTCGGTCTCGTACTACCCCTTCAAGGGACCGCTCACCTCTTTCGCGTTGGTCGGCGTGCACGCGGTGGTCTCGCTCCTGGGCGGCGACTGGTACCGCAGCGGCGTCACCCTGAACCTCATCTGCGCCGCGTCCGTCCTGATCCTGCTCTACCGGTTGCTGCTGCGCACCTTCAACCGGCGCGTGGCGGTCTGCGCGACCATCGGCGTCTCGCTCGCCTTCGAGTTCTTCCTGCACGCCCACAAGGCGACATCGGACCTGCTGTTCCTGCTGCTGTGCTACCTGGCCTTCGAGCGCCTGACGAAGCGCGGCTGGTCGTTGACGCGGCTCGCGGCCGCCGGCGCGCTGGGGGGGCTGGCGTTCCTGACCCGTTACAACGGTTTGATCGTGCCGCTGGCCGGCGTGCTCGTCGTCCTGATGGTGAACCGCGAGCGCCAGGTTTGGCGGCGGCGTCTGCTAGGCGCGGTGGTGCACGTGGCGGCTTTCGCGGTCGTGGTCGCGCCCTGGTACGCGGTCAATCACGCCCAGACCGGACGCCTGCTGGCCACCCACAACCTGCAGAACATCTTCGTGGAGGAGTTCTACGGCGTCGCGAGCACCGATCCCGCGCCCGACGATCGGCCCGACAGCCTGGGCGGCGTCATACGCCGCGATCCGCTCCTGTTCCTGCAGCGCTACCTGTCCAACGTGCCGGACCATCTGCTGCGGGAACTGAACGACAGCCTCAATAATCACGTGACGGTACTGCTCGTCCTGGGCCTGTTGCGGATGTTGCTCTTTCCGCCGCGCCGCCGGCACTGGGCGTTGCTGGTCTTCCCGCTGGTGTATTTTCTGGCCATGTGCTCGGTGTACTACCAACCCCGCTTCGCCTTCGCGGTGTGGCCGGGCTGGTTCGCCGTGGGCTTTACGGCTCTCGCGGGCGACGGCGTGGACCGGCGCGGGCGTCTGGGCGACCTGGTCGCCCGGGTCTTCGCCGTGCCGCTGACCTTCCTGCGCGAGCGGGCCTCGCACGCGGGCGTGATCATCCTGGCGGTCGCCGCGCTGACCATGTACGGCTTCCAGATCTCGGACCTCGTGGTGGCCGAGAAGGCCTACCGGCAGCGGTTGCCCCTGTTCGTGCTGGACATCGCGCCCGAATTGAAGCGGTTGGCCGGCAACGACACCGACGCCTTTGTCATGGCCCGCAAGCCCCATCTGGCCCATTACGCCGGGCTCGGATACATGCAGTACCCGCACACGTTGACCGACGCTGCCGACTTCCTCGCCTTCGCCGTCGCCAATGACGTGCGGCTCATCGTCTACGGCGACGTCGAGCGCGATTACTACCCCGAGCATCTCTATCTGGGCGGGTTGGCGCGCTATACCGGCATCGAGCGGGCCTTCGCGGACGGAGCGACCGTGATCTACGAGCTGGCGCGCGAACTGACCGCCGACGCGATCGTCGTCAGCGATGTCACGGCCGACCTGTCGCGCCGCCTGGTCGCCGCCCGCGCCGACGGCAACGCCACGCTCACCTTCCAGCTCTGTGCCTTGATCGCCGAAGACCGCGCCCTGGATCGTGAATGGACCGCCGCCGCAGCCTACCTGGAAGAGGGTTTGTCGGTGATGCCGCGCGGGGAATCGCCCGCGGCGCAACGAGCGGTCACGAATGCGAAGCTGAACCTGGCCCAGTCGTACATCAGGCTGGAGCGCTGGGTCGACGGTATCGCTTTGCTGGAACCGGCCTTGTCCGAGATCGGGGAGTTGTTGCCACCAGACCGCCAGGCGACGGCCCATGCCTGTCTGGCGCTGCACCTGGAACACGACGGGCGCACCGCCGCCGCACTGAGATACCTCGCGCGCGCCCGTGACCTCTACCAGGCCGCCGGCGACACACAAAGTGCCGAGAACATGCGGCGCCGCATGGAGCAACTGCGCTAATCTTCTCCCGGCAGCTTCTCTGTTCCGCCGAGCGGGCCCATCTCCTGGGCTCTCGCGATGATCTTGCGCGCGATGGACTGCAAGGCCCGGATCTCATCCTTGTGCAGCCCGTCGACGATCAACTTGTCGGCGTGGTGGGCCGCCGACTGCAGCCTGGGCAGCGCGTGCTCCGCTTTTTCCGTGAGCTCCACGTACAGGGCGCGCCGATCGCCGCCGCCCCGTGATCTGCGCACGTAGCCTTTGCGCACGAGTTGAGCCACCAATTGGGTCACGGCCCCAGGAGTGACGCCCAGCACCTTGGCGATCGCCGCCGGCTGCTTGGCGTCTTGCTGGATCGCCAACAGCGTCCAGAGTTGCGCTCTAGTGAGCTGATACGTTTCCAGATACCATTTGTGCAAGGAGTCGACCGATTGGGCCAGTCTGATGATCCAATGAGAGGACGAATCCTCAAGGGGAAGGTGTGGTAGACGTTGGCTCATGGAAAATAGTTTAGTACTAAAATATTTAGATGTAAACATTATAGATTTAAACTATCTCTGTTTTTGTGTGCACACACCGCGCTGGCACTCAGAATGGGGTATTCTGCCCGGAAAACCAGTGGAGAGGAGAGCGTAATGGTATACGGACAGGAGATCCGTATCCCCACGCGGGGATTCAGCGACATACACGATATCACCGGCGAGGTGAGGGAGATCGTGGCGACATCGAGCATCGCCGAGGGTGTGGTCAACGTCTTTGCGATCGGGTCCACGGGCACCGTGACCACCATCGAGTTCGAGCCGGCCCTGGTGGCCGACATGACGGACGCCCTGAATAAGCTCTGGCCCAGCGACATGCCCACCCGTCACGGTGCGACCTGGGGGGACGACAACGGGTTCTCGCATCTGCGAGCCTCATTCATGGGACCGGGGATGACCGCGCCCGTCCACCGGGGGGAACCGGTGCTCGGTACCTGGCAGCAGATCGTGGTGATCGATCACGACAACGATCCGCGGGAGCGGAGGGTCTTCGTGCAAGTAGTCGGCGAGCCGCGCTAGGTGGCTCTGCCGTTGAGCTGCCGGTACTGCTGCCAGCGGTTGGCGACCAGATTCGGCACGTGTCCGTGACGGCTGCGTTTGCCGGCCCATTCGATCACCGCCGGGTCGCGGGCGGCATCGGTGTACATGCAGCTCGTGCGCGGCGTGATGCCGAGGCGGCCCAGATCCAGCTGTTCGGCGTCCCAGCAGATGCGGATGGTCTCGTCGCCCGGATCGGAACACCGTTTGTTGTGACCGACGATGGCCATGTGCAGCCTCGAGAAGTCCTCGTCGTCCAACAGGTATCCCTTGTCGCGACAGAAGAGGGCGAAATCGGCGGATCGCAGTCCGTGGTCGCGGTCCTCGCCGTCGCTGATACGCCGTGAGTCGTGCAGGATGGCGAACAACTCCAGCACTTCCAGGTTCACGTCGGATTTTTGCGCTAGGCGCAGGGCGTTCTCCAGAACGCGTGCCCAGTGCGGCAGACCGTGCAGGCCGTCGGGATCGAGCGCGAATTGCGACATCACCTCGGGCAACAGTTCTTCGGGCTTCATCTTCTCAAACCCCCTGTCATGACCGCTCACTGTCCGGGGACGGTGGCAGCCAGTTTGCGGTAGACGAGCGTGTAGAACATCTCGAGATACCGCCTCGTCTCTTGTCGTTCGATGTTCGTCATGAATTTCCAGAAACCGTAGATACGAGACAGCGATAGCATCCGGCTGGCGTAGAGCTGCCAGGTGTAGCGGCTGGCGACGCGCTGGATGGCGCCGTCGGAAATCGAGTTCCAGAGCGTGGCGTCCTCGCGGCAGCCGCTGAAGAAGCCGGCCATGGTCTCGGCCGCCTCCACGGGACGCAAGGGGTCGATGTGATAGCCGGATTTGCCGTGTTCGATTATCTCCAGCGGACCGCCGTGCAGCGTCGCGAAAGTGGGCAGGCCGCTGCTCATGGCCTCGACCACGGTCAGGCCGAAGGCCTCGAAGAGGGCGGGCTGGACGAAGGCGCCGCGCGAGTCGGCCACGAAGCGGTAGAGTTCGCCGACCTGGGTCTTGTCGGTGCGCATGGTTATCCAGCGCGCCTGGCCGTCCAGGTCATACTCGTCGAAGAGTTTGTGGATGGCCTCGATCTGCTTGGCCTCGTCGTCGTCCTGTGATTCGTGGGGATCCATGTAGCCGCCGGCGACCAGCAGGTTGGCCTGTTCGCGCAGGACATCGCTGCGCCCGTACAGCTCGACCAGCCCCGCCATGTTCTTGATGCGGTCGAGGCGCGACATGGAGAAGAGCAGGGGCTTGTCGTTGTCGTTCAGAAAGCCGCGCGCGTCCGAACGGGCGTTGCCCTTGACCAGATCCTTGATCTCCGGCATCAGCGACTCGACGCGCCGGTCCGTCTCCGAGAAGGGGAAGAAGACCTCGGTGTCCGCGCCCGGCGAGACGATGTTGAACTTGGGGTCGAAGGGATCGACGCCGCTCACCACGCGGTACAGGCCCGGCATGGTGAAGCTGGAGTAGCTCTCGTACTGTCCGATCACCTCGCGGGTGCCGGCGATCTCCTGATACGTGCTGGTGATGATGAAATCGGCGGTGTTCATGGCGATCAGGTCGGCCGTGAACTGGCACGAGAAATGGAAGGCGGCCTCGTGGTCGCGCCAGAAGAGATCGGATTGCTGGTACTTCGATTTCTCCAGGGCGTGGGCGATGTTGCATTGCGTTACGCCCAGACGCTGGGACAGCAGGGTCGCGACCAGGTTGCCGTCGGAATAGTTGCCGATCAACAGGTCGGGCCGGCCGCCCAGCTCGGCCAGGACCACCTTCTCCACTTCGATGGCGTACTGCTCCAGGTAGGGCCAGATCTCGAAGCGCGAGATCCACTCGCGCATCAGTTCGCCTTTCTGGTTGCGGAAGGGCACGCGCAGGATCCTGGCGTGCTTGGTCCCGGTGACGAGTTCCACTTCCTGGTCGCAGGTGGTGCCGTCGGCCTCGGGGATCAGGCGTGTGAGGATCAGGATGCGCGGCTCGATGTCCAATCCTTCCTCGTGGATCGAGCGCAGCATCTCCTGCTCCAGGGCCCGCACCTGGTCGAGGATGTAGACGACCTGGCCGCCGGTGTCGGGCTTGCCCAGCACGCCGGACTGCCCGAAGTAGCCGTGGGGGGAGAGGATCACCAGGGAAAAGATCATGGGGATGCGCACCAGGAACCGTTCCAGGTTCTCTGGCGACGGCGCCTCGAAGATATCTGACAGGGTGCTCATGTTCTCGGCCATCAGGCCGGCGGTGCGGCCCCAGCCCGGCTCGAAACCCATGCGCTTCAATTCGTGGCCGACCTCCGCCCAGGTGTCTTCCAGGGGTCGGGTTTCCAGGTAGTCCACGGCGTCGCGCAGCTTCTCGCGCAGTTCGGCGCGGTCGCGGATCAGGTCGTTCAGCATCAGTTGCTGGCCCTGGCACTCGTGCATCTTCAGGAACCTGAAGAGCTGGCGGCGTCCGTCCGAATCGCGGTCGAAGAGGCGTCCCGAGAGATGGCGGTTCAGGTACTCCACGCCGCGCCCGATGGAACGCACTTCGTGCAGCTTGGGGAATCCCCGCTCGAAGGGCGTCAGATCGATTTCCAGGGGCCAGTTGTCGGTCTCCGCGGCGGGATGGGCCAGGCGCTCCTTGACGTGCAGGTACTCGGACACGTCCACCTCGCGGCAACTGGCCGTTTCCACCTGGATGTGCACGAACTGCCAGCGCGCCACGTTGGCCCTGACCGCCAGATAGAGATCGGGTGGCGTGGAGACCGCTTCCTGGATGGAGCGGATGACTTGCGAGAAACCCTCGTCGCACTTTTTAGAATCGTCTTGCTCGCGGCAGAACGCTTCGAATTCGGGCATGATGTCGGTTCGCTGGAGCACGGGTCGACCCAGGTCCAGGCAGCGGCGGAAGAGGGTGTAGGCCTCCCGCCGATGTTGTGCAAGGAAGCGTTCAAGCTCACGGATCATTACTCATCCCTTTCCGGGTTGGTCGAGGTGTGTGCGTATGCGCTCAAGGGCTCGACACGCCGATCCTGGCCGCGTAACCGTGAAGGTCCACGGTCGCCGCGGGTCTGGGGGCGGGCACGGGGAGTTTCCTGCCCGCGGGATCAGTCCCGATGGCAATACTGCTGAGCGGGCGGCGGCGCGCGCGCTTTCGAGACACGACGCGGTCGAGCATGCCCCTGATCCCGGTACTCACCGGGAGACCGATGTCGGCGGCTCGCAGATCATGGTCCCGCAGGAACGGACCGGGGTGGTCCAGCAGACTCGCAACGTGCGAGAGATACGTTTCCACGTGATTGGTCCAGGTATAGAGGTTGTTCGCGCGCACGACGCCGTTGGCCGCGCGCAGTCGCCAGGCCTGACGCTCGCTCAGGACCTTCTTCAGCGCCTGCGCCACGTCGGCGGGATCCAGCGGATCGATCAGCACGCCGTTGTGGCACTGGGCGATGATGTCGAGGGGGCCGCCGTCCCGTGTGGCGACCACGGGCAGGCCGCTGGCGGCGGCCTCGATCAGGGTCAGTCCGAACGGTTCGGTGAGCGCCGGATTGACGAAGACGCCGCGGCTCCGCGCCGCCAGGCGGTACATGTCCGGCACGTCCTCGGGCTCGTGCCGTTTGGGATAAGCCACGCGGCCGTATAGATCGTATTCGTCGATGAGCTGGACTATGTCCAGCAATACGCGACGTTCGGGCGGCTTCAGGACCGCTATGCCGTCGCGCGTGCCGGCGATCAGGATCAGGTTGGCCATCTCCTGCAGCTCCGGATCGCGGCCGTAGGCCTGTACCAGGGTGTGGAAGTTCTTGCGTTCGTCCGGCCGGGCCAGGCAGAGGATCATCGGCTTGTCCGGATCGCGCAGGAAGCGCGCGAACTCCTTCATGATCGGCGGCTCGGGATCACGCTTGTGTGGTGGACGGAAACGATCCAGGTCCACGCCGGGCGGGATCACCTTCATGTGGTTGGTGCGGTAATTGTCGTAGGAGCTGTACTGGTCGTTCACCTCCTGGGTCGTGCTGGTGACGATGAGCGACGCCGCGGCCAAGGCGTCCTCCTCGGCCTGGAAACGGCGCTTGAACTTGTAGCGCTTCTCGAGGGCTTCCTCCTCGAGACCCTTGGCCAGCAACCGCATCTTCTTGACCCGGCCCAGGGAATGACCCGTGAAGATGAAGGGAACGCGCAACTCGCGCGCCAGCTGGGCGCCGGCGTAACCAGCGTCGGCGTAATGGCCGTGGACCACGTCGGGCGGACGGCCGACCATGCGCACGTGGCACATTGCGTGGTGGACGAACTCATCCATGTAGGGCCAGAGGTTCTCCTTGTAGAGATAGCGGCGCGGCCCGCAGGGGATGCGGATGATCTGCGCCTTGTCGGTGATGTTCTCCACGAGATCCGCGTAGTTGGCGTCGATACCCGGGCCCGCGACCTGCCGCGTCAGCAGATCGACCCGCGCGACGCGGGGATCGGCGGCCAGGGCCGTGGCCATCTCGATCACGTAGGTGATCTGTCCACCGGTGTCCGCATCCCGTCCGAGCTCGATATCCCTGGCCCGGACCAACCCGTGGATGCTCATCATCAGGATGTAAAGTCCCTCTTGTTCGCCATCCTTTTCCATCACGTCACCGCCTGTCACCGAATACGCTCCGATAGAGCCTGGGATCTCGCGCTACCGCTCCCCGGATCCCGCAGATTGCCACGGCAAATCGATGAGCAGTCCGCAAAATCCGTTCCACGGCCATCCCGCGCATGAGTCCAGCGATGCAAACCGATGCAAATGCGTCACCTGCGCCGACGGTGTCGAGGATCTCACCAGCGTCATGGGCTTCGGCCGAAGCTGTGATTTCTTGCCTATCCGTCCAGATGGCTCCTTCGCCGCCCAGCGTCACGATGACCGCCTCCAAATCGTGCCCGGCCGCCAGGGCGCAGGCCGCCTCGCCTATCTCCCCGTCGTGGCGGGACAGCTCCCGTAGTTCCGCCTCGTTCAATTTCGCCCAGCGGGCGTCGTCGAGCGCCGCCAGCACGGAATCGCGGTCGTACCACGGCGGGCGCAGGTTCACGTCCAGAAAGACGGGGGCTCCCGTCGCCTCGCGCAGCCGGGTGAGGGCGTCGCGCGAGGTCGGTCCGCGCAAGGCAAGGCTGCCGTGGTAGAGGAGACCGGCGGGGAGCGTCGCGATGGTGGCGGCGGCCAGGTCCGGATCGACGGCGTCGTACGCCCTGTCCGCCAGGATGCCAAAGGCGGGTTGTCCGTCCGCGAGCGATACTCTGACCTCGCCGGTAGGGCGCCGCGGGTCGCGTTGCAATCCCGAGACGTCCAGTCCCCAGTCGTCCATGGCAGCGACAATCTCGCGGCCGCGCTCATCGTCGCCGATTCGCGAGATGAACAGCGGCTTGAGACCGAACCCTTCCAGGTGCCAGGCGACGTTGAACGGCGCCCCTCCGAGCACCGCGGAACCGTCCGGAAAGTGATCGAAGAGGACCTCGCCGAAAACCAGGGGCCGAGGCAGGCGTGCATCCGTGCGTGCTTGCATCAAGGATCTCCTATTTCGGAGATCCTGGGTTCTTGAAGTCGTGTCCAAGTTGCAGGTTGGATCCCCCCTCACACGCTATACGAAGGCCTGGATCGTGTCAATCGGTCCGCGCGAGGGCTGGCGTCGTCGGGGGCGATGCGCTACAGTTACACCCGTCATGAACCATCTCTCGCACACTCACCTGCTGGCCTGCGACCTCGACGGGACCATGTTCCCGACCGGTCCCGATCCGACCCACGCGGACGCCCTGGACCGGTTCGGGCGCCTGCGCGCCGACTGCAGTGGACTGTGCGTCGCCTACGTGACGGGGCGTCACCTGACGTCGGCCCTGGAGGCCATGACCCTCTGGTCCCTGCCCCGGCCGGATCTCCTCTCGTGCGACGTGGGGACCTCGGTGTATCGTCCCGATCCTCCCGACGGAGAAACGCCCGGGGGGTGGTGCTCTGACGAGGCCTACGCCGCGCTCATGCGCGACGCCATGGGCGGTCTGGGCAACGCGGACATCCTGGAGCTGGTGTCCGACGTGGCCGGCTTGGCGCCGCAGGCAGCGGAGCGTCAGGCGGAGTTCAAGACGAGTTTCACGCTGCCGCGGGACGCGGCGGGCGACGCGGTGATGTCCGGGGTCGTCGCCAGGCTGTCGGCGACCGGCACGGATTACACGTTGGTGCGGAGCACGGGCGTCTACGAGGACCACGATCTGCTGGACGTCCTGCCGCCAGGAGCCGCCAAGTCCTCAGCCGTGGCCCACATGGCGCGCCTGCTGGAAATTTCGCCCGAGCGGACCCTCTTCGCGGGCGACTCCCGCAACGATCTCGATCCCCTGCTGCGATCGGGGAGAGGCATCGTCGTGGCCAATGCGCGCCCCGCGCTGTTGGAATCCCTGCGCCCGTTCCTCGCCGGCGGCACGCGGGAAGCCACGATCTACCTGGCCGACCGGCCCCATCTGTACGGCGTGGTGGAGGGCTGCCTCCATTTCGGTCTCGTGCCAGCCGACGACCCGACCAAGAAAGGTGACGGATGAACGCCTTGACGTTTCAGCAGCGACGCAACGTGCTGCGTCAGTCGGTCGACGGCGGTGCGATCCTGCTGCTCGGCAACACCGACGCGAGCCGCAACTATACGGCCAACATCTACCCGTTCCGCCAGGACTCGAGCTTTCTCTACTACGCGGGCGCGGACCAGCCCGGCCTGGCGTTGCTGATCCTGCCGGATGGCGAGGAGATCCTCTACTGTCCGTCCGCACATCCCGACGACGTGATCTGGTCCGGTCCCCGGCCCGGCCCGGGCGATTTCGCGACGGACGCCGGTATCGATCGGCACGAGTCCTACGACGCACTGGCGGATGCGCTGGCCGAGCTGACCGGCAAGGGCTTGGCGGTCCACTATCTGCCGCCGTACCGCGCCTCCGGCAGCCTGCACCTGGCCGCGTTGCTGGGCGCCGACCCGGCCGTCGTGGCCGGCGGCTTTTCCGCGGATCTGGTCGGTGCCGTGGTGGCCCAGCGCGAGGTCAAGACGGACGAGGAGATCGCCGAGATCGAGTTGGCCATCGGCGTGAGTGCGTTGATGTACCGGATCGCCCTGCACAACGCGCGACCCGGCCTGCGCGAGGCGCAGATCGCCGGCGCTATGCAGGGTGTGGCTCTGGCCCACGACATGCAGCAGGCGTTTCTGCCCATCGTTACGGTGCGCGGCGAGGTCCTGCACAACGAGTCCTATCCCAACGAACTGCGGGAGGGCCAGCTGCTGCTGGTGGACAGCGGCGTGGAAACGGCGCGGCGCTACTGTTCCGACATCACGCGTACCCTGCCCGTGGGGGGCGTCTTCTCACCCCGGCAACGGGAGATCTACGAGGTCGTGCTGGCGGCCCAGCAGGCCGCCATCGAAACGACCGGGCCCACCGCGACCAATCGCGACGTGCACCTGGCGGCGGCGCGGGCCGTCGCCGCCGGCCTGATCGGCGTCGGACTGATGAAGGGCGACGCGGACGAGGCAGTGGCCGCCGGGGCCCACGCCCTCTTCTTCCCCCACGGTATCGGGCACATGCTCGGCATGGACGTGCACGACCTGGAGAACCTGGGCGACGCGGTCGGCTACGCACCGGGTGAGGTCCGGTCGGACCAGTTCGGCCTGAACGCCCTCCGTCTGGCCAAGGCTCTGCACCCGGGATTCGTGATCACCATCGAACCGGGAGTGTACTTTATGCCGACGCTGATCGACCGCTGGTCCGCCGACCAGCGGCACGCCGACTTCATCGACTACGCGACGGTGAGGAAATATCGCGATTTCGGCGGGATCCGTATCGAGGACGACTTGCTCGTCGCCGAGGAGGGCTGCCGCGTGCTGGGTCCGCCCATCCCCAAGACCGTCGAGGACGTGGAACTGGCCATGGCCTGGAACGGCGAACCTCAGGGCGAGTAGCGCAGCTCCGCCATCTTCTCCCGCGAGAACGTCCAGCCCACCGGGTAGGCGTTGATCCGGTCGTCCCACCAGGGCGTGCGCCGGTAGAACCACATGATCCTGCTCCAGTAGTTCTCGTCCATTGCTGGGTTGTCGGCCAGGGCCGCGGCAAAGCTGTCGGCCAGGGCCGGATTCGCCGCCAGCATCTCCGGCAGCAGGGGTTCCAGCACGTAGGGCTCCACGTATTCCTTGCGTTCGAAGATGGTGTCGAAGAATCCCCAGCGTATCAGGGCGTCCGGGGCCTCCGGCGCGAGTGCGTGGGCCGCCACGCGGGACGCGCGCTGATTCATGTCCACCACCACCGTGCCTCTTGGATAGGTGCGGACCTCATCGAGAGGTTCGGCAGTGTATTCGAGCGTGTGGCGTCCCTCGAAGGGTTGCTCGCGCCACGACACAGCGGCGAAGCGCGCACTCGAAACCCGCAGGACAGCCGGTTGCGAGAGTCGCCGCATCGCCACGCCGTGCAGGGCCAGGCGATCGATCACCTCGGTCCACTCGGGAGGTATGAAATACGCCTCCGGCAGGCGCACCTCGAGTGCGGCCGTGCACTTGTCGAAGATCGGTATCTCGAAATCCGCCGGCACGTCGCTGTAGACGGGATAACGCTCGCCCGTAATCTCGCTGTCGACGAATTCGTACTCGTAGCCCAGGAAGTTCATGCTCGTACTGTCGCTCTCGTCGACGGAGAGGCGCAGGGGCAGGGGGGCCTCGCGGAAGGCGGCGTTCGCGGCGCGGCGGTCGGCGTCGGCCACGGCGCCGAGCAGGCGCTCGTGGTCGCGATTGAGTATCTCCGCGGTGTGGCGGAAGACGTGGTAAGTGGCGTCGACGCGCGTCTTGTAGTCCTTGAACATGTGGGTCTCGAGCAGCAGGGCCGGCCGGTTCTGGATGGCCGCGTAACCGTGGGAATAGCGCGGCCCGGAGCTCCAGACCCGGATGCCGCTGCGCGGATCGTGCCGCCTGCGGAAGCCGCCGTAGGGCATGATGGGGTAGCCGTCGGCGGCCATGGCGTCGGCCAGGCCGTCCCGGTAGACGTCGCGGGTCCAGTCGGTCAGCCCGGGGTCGAGATTGCCGCCGAGTTCGAGGCCGTACATGACGACATAGCGGAAATCGGCGCCGTCGGAGACGTGACTGTCGATGAGGAAGTCCGGCAGCCAGTCCGCGAACAGGGCCAGCCAGGCGCGCATCTCGGGGGCGTCGGCCTTGAGATAGTCGCGGTTCAGGTTGTAGCCCTGGGCCGTGACCCGCCAGCCCATCTCGACGGGGCCGTTCTGATTGGCGCGGTTGTGGGGGCCGAAACGTTCGTGGCCGTCCACGTTGAAGATGGGCATGAACAATATGGTCAAGTGATCCAGCAATTCGGGACAGGTCCGGCGCACGGCGATGTCGCGCATGAGCATCAAGCCCGCATCCTTGCCATCGATCTCACCGGCGTGGATGCCGGCCTGCAGCAGCAGGACGGCCTTGCCGGCTTCGCGCGACGCCGTGGACGTGAAATCGCCGTCGCGATCCGCGATCAACAGAATAAGGTCGCGGCCCTGGGGGCTGATGCCGAAACGGGTCACGTGCAGCCACGGCGACGCGCTCGCGAGACGACGGCAATAGTCCATGGTCCGGTCATATCGACAGGTCTCGCGGCCGCCCGACGTCTCGAAGTGCGTATCCCAGCCGTCAAGAGCCGGTTCGGGAAGCGGGGCTTCGGTGACGACTAAGGCTGAAGGTGTTGCAACCACAGCGGTTGCGAGGTCGAAAGCGACGAGAATCAAGGCTCCCATAGCTGTTGGAACCGTTGTTTTCCGGATCATCATGGTACCCCGTCGGTCTGGGTTCGGATGCGACCTTACTCGTTCGTTCACCTCGGTTATACGAAATAATTCCGCTCGGCCTCTTTCCCTGGGTCCACGTTTGATGCTATACTGATAAGACAACCTGCATGATGTCCGTCAGGGGGACCCATCTTGTCTAAATCACATCGCCCGTCCGTCTCGCTCGGGGCCGGTCTCGTGCTGGCTCTCTGTGCCTCGCAGATCCTGGCCGCCGACGCCTTCATGGGATCCGAGTACAACTCGACAATCACCCGTGACCTCGCCATCGCTCTCGAGGAGACCCACGATGATGAGTGGGTCACCGTGATCGTGGTGTTGAACGATCAGCTCAAGTCCGAGCCCATGCAGTTGCCGGTGCCGGACGAGATTTATTACTACCAGCGCACGGTGTTGATCGCCCAGGAGAATATGATCCGCGAGTTGATGGAAGAGGATCCCGATTCCATCGTGATCGTAGACCAGAACTGGTTGTCCAACACCATCCTGATGAAGACCAAGCCGCCGCGAGTGAAGAAGATCGCCAGGCGGAAAGACGTGAATAAGATCGCCCGCAACAGCTCCGTGCGTCTCGTGGATCCGGCCCTCCAGCCGGTCACGTTGGTCTCCGAACCGGGCGTCGCCTGGGGTGTGGACGCCATCGACGCCGAGCTCTGCTGGGCTGAAGGATACGACGGCAACGGCGTGATCGTGGCCCACACGGACACGGGCGTGGATCCGGATCACCCGGCCCTGTCCGACAAGTTCTCAGGCCACTGGTTCGACGCCGTCAACGGCGAAACCACTCCCTACGACGACAACGGCCACGGCACCCATACCCTCGGCTCCCTGCTGGGTGGCGACGGACTCGGTCCCTATCCCGACGATCTGGGTGTGGCGCCCGGCGCCAAGTGGGTCGGCGTCAAGGTGATGAACGCAGACGGTGTGGGCACCTATCAGCAATGTCTGAAGGGTCTGGAGTATATCGCCGCGCTCAAGACGACCGTAGACATCAAGGTGGTGTGCGGTTCCTGGTGCCTGACGGATCCCGAAGAGGACATCCTTTTCAACACCTGCGAGAAGTTGCGTCAGTTTGGTATCGTCACCGTCTTCGCGGCGGGCAACGACGGTCCCGAACCCCAAACCGCGGATACGCCGAGCAACTATCCCATGGTCATCGGCGTGGGCGCCGTGGACCGTGACGACCTGGTGACCGACTTCTCCGCGCGGGGGGATGCGCCCCAGATCGAGCCTTGGTCCCTCACTTCCTACTGGTTCAATCCGGGCTGGTTGTTCCGCAAACCCGACCTGACCGCACCCGGCGTCGACATCCGTTCCTGTGCCCCCGGCGGCGGCTTCCGACGCCTCAGCGGCACGTCCATGGCTGCGCCACACGTCGCCGGCGTGGTAGTCCTGCTGCTGCAGAGGGACGAGACCCTCACGCCGCGGCAAGTCTACGACATCCTGATCGGGACCGCCGACACCACACAGGGGGGCAAGCACAGCAGCGCCTATGGCTGGGGACGGGTCAACGCCTGGGATGCCCTGCGCAGCGTCACGTACAGCACTGCGGTGGGCGATCCCCTCGTCGCGCGGGAGCTGTCCCTGTCGGCGGCGGCGCACGGACCGGGCCACAGTCTGCGTTTCTCCCTGCCACGCACCGGCCCGGCGCACCTGAAGGTGTACAACGTGGCCGGACAGTGCGTGCGCACCCTGATCTCGGGCGTCACGCTCGCAGAGGGCCCCCAGGAACTGGTCTGGGACGGTCGCGACGACAGTGGCCGCTGGTCCACCTCGGGCGTCTACTTCGCCCGCCTGACGGCCTCCGGACGTTCGGCCTCGTGCAAGTTCGTGCTGGTCCGTTAGCACACGTCGACCGACAGCAAAACGAGGACCCGGCCTGGCGCCGGGTCCTTTTTCGGTGTGCCTGGTCCGGGGGAGGGTCTCACTCCTGTGCGGGCTCCACGCCGACGGCCAGCCCGACGGGCAGGGGCAGGTTCAGCAGGGAGATGCCGAACGCCGAGGTCCGGTCGCGATTCAGATTGAACATGAACCCCGGCTTGAGTCCCCACACCTCGAACAGCCCGGGATACAGGTTCACGCGCAGCTTGTAGTCCTTTGATCTGGCCCACAGCACCGACGCCAGCAGCGAGTCGTTGCGGTCGTAGAAGACGCCGCCGGTCACGGCCAGCTCCACGCCCTCATGATACTCGGTCACTTCCAGCAACTCGTCCGCCACGAATCCGGCGCCGACGGAGAGGTTGCGGCCGCCGTCGAAGCGCCGCGTCAGCCCGAACTCCCCGTGGGTCCCGTAGTGATAGAAGAGGGCCCACTTCTCCCACCAGGGCACGTCCAGCTTGAGGGCGAAGTTCTGCCCGTTGTTCACCAGGGTTTTATGCTCCAGGTCGATCATGGGCTGGTAGGACCAGTCGCTCATGTGCAGCTTTTCGCTGAAGAACCCGCAGACGCGCTCGCTGCTGAACAGGGCGATGCTGGCGGGATCGAAGATCAGGATATCGGCCACCGGATCGGTGGACCAGGTGTCGCGGCCGTCGTTTTCCACCACTTCGTTGAGCAGATGGTAGAGCATGATGGTCGTGCCGCCCCAGATGCCCGGATGGGCATAGTCGTGAGCGCGGTACCACTCGACCATCATGCGGTAGCTCATGCCGCCGCCGATCAGGTGCTGGGTGTAGTTGGGCCAGTAATGCGCTTTCTCGGCGTCGAGGCCGAGGGGGATGATCTCCCGTACGAGGAAATCGCTCCAGCCTTCCACCTGGATGGCGGCCGTCGGGTCGAGCAAGTTGCGCCACACGTTATGCCAGCCCTGGCGGTAGTTGATGTCCAGGGGGTGGTTGTGCCGGCTGGAGAGCTGCATGATCCCGAAGCCGCCGTTGATCACCATGCGCAGGGGATGGATCAAGGCGTCGGTGCCGTAATCGTAGCCGTGGTAGAAGTAGTATCGCTCCCCGGTGTCGTCGGGAGGTGACGAGTGGTCCTCGCCGGCATAAGTCGCGCTGCTTGCTGCGATGAGCAGGAGCGTTGCCGAGATGATGAGATACGGGGCCTTGGGTCGTGCGTAAGACATCCGGGTAGGTTAGTGCCTGTCGGCCGATTGGCAATCTATAATCTATTCATCGACGCTGTCGCAGTCGAGCGGTACCCTCAAAGTCCAGTTGACACGGGGTAATCGAAGTATGAAATTCGTAAATAAGTATCGAAACTAGCTGCACGTTGCCACTTGGGAGCTCCGAGATGTCTCATGCCCTCTCCCGACTCGCCTGCCTGGTCCTGGTCGGGGTCTTGTCGCTCGGCGTCGCCGTGGCCCAGGAGATCGACGATTGCCTGATCTGCCACGACGACGAGGAGTTGACCAAGATTCGCGGCGACCGGGTCGTTTCCCTCTTCATCGACCTCGAACTCTACGAGAGATCGGTGCACGGGCTGGAGGAACTGACGTGCATCGACTGTCATGAGGACCTGGACGGTCTCGATGACGAACATGACGAGGACCTGGAGCCGGTGGCCTGCGACATGTGCCACGACGACGTATCCGAGATCTACGACCACAGCCTACACGGCCGGGCCGTGGCGGCGGGCAATCCGGATGCACCCCACTGCTGGGACTGCCACGGTGCACACGACATCCTGCCCCCGTCCGTCGACGAATCCAGGGTGAACCGCTTCAACATTCCCATCATGTGCGGCAGCTGCCACAAGGAGGGCACCAAGGTCGCCCGGATGTACGACATCCCGCAGGACAGTATTCTCACCCACTATTCCCAGAGCATCCACGGCGAAGGATTATTCAAGCGCGGGCTGACCATCACGGCCATCTGCATCGACTGCCACAGCGCTCACAACGTGCTGCCGCACACGGATCCGGAATCGACCATCTTCCGCGACAACGTGCCGCGGACGTGCCAGAAATGCCACGGCCGCATCGAGCAGGTGCATCAGAAGGTGATCGCGGGCGAGTTGTGGGAGATCGAGCCGCACAAGGTGCCGGTCTGCATCGAATGCCACCAGCCCCACGAGGTGCGGCGCGTCTTCTACGAGGAGGGCATGGCCGACCGCGAGTGCCTGGACTGCCACGGTAAGCCCGATCTGACCTTCCAGCGCGACGGCGAAACCGTCTCCCTCTTCGTCGACCACGCCGAGATGAAGGGCTCCGCCCACGCCAAGGTGGCCTGCGCCCAGTGTCACACGGGCGCCACGCCATCCCACGTCAGGCCCTGCGCCACCGTCGCGGGCAAGGTCGATTGCTCGATCTGCCACGCCGAGGATGTAGCCGAGTATGCCACCAGCACCCACGGCGTACTGCTGGCACGCGGGGACCAGGACGCCCCCGACTGTCTGTACTGTCACGGTACGCACGGCGTGCGCGACAAGCTCGATCCGCGCTCGCCGACGTACGTGAGCAATATCGCCGCTCTTTGCGGCGGCTGCCACGGCGTCGAGGGAGTCGCGGACAAGCGCTACGAGGGCGAGGTCGAGGGCATGGTCGAGAACTATGCCGAGAGCGTCCACGGACGGGCCGTGCAGGACAAGGGCCTCGTGGTCGCTGCCACCTGTTCCGACTGTCACACCGCGCACACGGTGCTGCCGCAGAGCGATCCGGCCTCGAGCATCCACCGCAGCAACATCGTTCCCACCTGCACCGGCTGTCACGAGGGCATTTTCGAAACGTTCAAGTCCAGCATCCACTTCACGGGCGAGAGCAAGGACGGTGTCGAGCTGCCCATGTGCGACGATTGCCACACGTCGCACGAGATCAGCAGCACGGAAAAGAACAAGTTCAAGCTCGCGCTGGTGGAGCATTGCGCCCACTGCCACGAGGAAGTCACCGAGTCCTATTTCGAGACCTTCCACGGCAAGGTCGTCGATCTGGGCTTCGCGGCCACGGCCAAGTGCCAGGACTGTCACGGCGCGCACGACGTGCTGCCGAAAACCGACGCGGCCTCGGCTATCTCCCGTGAGAACATCGTAGCCACCTGCGCCCAGTGTCACGAAGGGTCGCACCAGCGCTTTGCGGACTTCCTGCCCCACGCGACACATCACGACCGCGAGAAGTACCCGTTCATCTTTTGGACCTGGCGCATAATGACGTCGCTGTTGATAGGCACTTTCGCCTTCTTCGGCCTGCACACACTGCTCTGGATGCCCAGGTCGTTCATGGCCATGAAGCACGGCCGCGAGCTGCGCCGGAAAGCCAAGGGACAGAAGGAGGTCAAGCGCTTCTCGGTGGTGCAGCGCAACCTGCACATCCTGGTGATCATCAGCTTCCTGAGTCTCGCGGTGACCGGCATGACGTTGAAGTTCTCGTATATCCCGTGGGCGCGAGCCATCTCGCATTTCCTGGGCGGTTTCGAGAGCACGGGCCTGATCCACCGCATCGCGGCGGTCGTGACCTTCTTCTACTTCGGCCGCCACCTTGTCGATGTCTACCAGCGCCGGCGCAGATCGGGCTTGAGCTGGCGGGGTTTCCTGCTCGGCGACAATTCGATGCTGCCCAAGAAGCGTGATCTGAAGGAGATGGGACAGACCTTCAAGTGGTTCATCGGCGCGGGACCGCGTCCCCGCTACGGCCGCTGGACCTACTGGGAGAAGTTCGACTACTTCGCAGTCTTCTGGGGCGTGGCCATGATCGGCTTCACCGGCCTGACCCTGTGGTTCCCGGAGTTCTTCACGCGGCTGTTGCCCGGCGCGTTCATCAACGTCGCCACGATCATCCACTCGGACGAGGCCCTGCTGGCCACCGGGTTCATCTTCACGGTACACTTCTTCAACACCCATTTCCGTCCGGACAAGTTCCCCATGGACCCGGTGATCTTCACGCGCCGGGTGCCCCTGGAGGAGCTCAAGGCGGACCGTCCGCGCGAGTACGAGGAACTGAAGGCGTCCGGCGAACTCGATGAACTGCTGGTCGATCCGCAGCCCGAGCACCGGACGAAGTGGTTCAGGATCTTCGGCTTCACGGCTCTGACGATCGGTTTGACACTCATCGTGCTGATCATCTGGGCCGAACTCTTCGGTTATGGCTAGGGGGACAGAAATGCGTAGCGGCAATTCATGGCTGGTGATGGTGGCGTTGGTCGTTCTGGCCGTCATGTACGGGACCTCGACCGTCGCGTCCGCGGAGACGCGGGAGATCACCGGCGGCTATTGGTACGTGATCGATCACATCGTGCAGGTCGACGAAGACGCGCGCGTCCGTCTCTGGCTCTCCTTGCCCGGCGACCGCCCGGGGCAGCGGGTGCAGATCCGCAACATCATACCCCGGCCGACGGAGATCATCGTCGACGAGGACCATGGTAACCGCATCATCTTCTGGGACCTGGCCCCCGACCCTGACGACAAGATCCTGCTCTTCCACTACGATTTCCAGGCCAGCCTGTCGGGAACGCAGGCCGGAAGCGATGCTGACCGTCTCGAATCCTACGACAAATCCTCGGCTCTCTATCGCCGCTTCACCCGCGCCGGCGGCTTGATCCGGACCGACGGGGAGGTCCTGGATATGGCACGCGACATCGTGGGCAAAGAGGTCAATCCCTACCGTCGCGCCAAGCTCATCTTCGACTGGTTGATCGAGAATCTGGAGTTCGTCCCCGGCGGCACGCCGGAGCGGGACACCACCGGCACGCTCCGCGGACGGCGCGGCGACTGCGGTCAGTTCAGCCAGCTCTATGTGGCCATGTGCCGCGCCCTGGGTATTCCCGCCCGCACCGTCACGTCCAACTGGCTGGTGGGCGGCCGACACCGTTCCGCCGAGATTCTGATGCCTCCTTTCGGCTGGTTGCCGGTCGACATCTCCGTCGCCCAGGTGCTGGTGCCGGGTCACGCGATGTTCTCGGCGGCCGAGGCGGCCGAGTTCGTTCGCGAGAAGGGCATCCCCGCCGGGGACCCCGGTTGGCTGTTCGGCAATCTCCCCGTCGCGCAGATCGTGTTGTCCGTCGGAAACAACCTCGAGATCGAGATGCAGGACCCACCGCTGAAGCGCATGTTCGACACGTTCGAGCCGGGCGGTATCGACGCCTCACCGTCGGCTGTCGAGATCGCGGGACTCGGCGACGAATTCGTGCAGGGCGGCTTCATGGTCCTGGGGGATCCCTTGACCGACGAGCAGGCCCACGACATGGCGCATCAGAGGCTCGTGTCGCGGTTCATGGCTTCGGGCCTCTATGACGTCGCCGAACAGGGTTGCCTGAATGCCCAGGAGACCGATCCCGAGCGGGCGATGCACTGGATCAATCTCGGTCTGGTCAACATGCGCAAGGGGCACTACAACAAGGCCGAAGCCTGCTTCAACAGCGCGTTGCGCGGGCATGTCACGGGACAGCGCGAGCAGTTCGAGACCCGGATCTGGGTCCATAATTATCTGGGCAATTGCTACGACCTGATGGAGCGGCGCGAACTCGCCGTCGAGCAGTATCGCAAGGTCGTGGATATGGACATCGATTATCGCGGCGCCATCGCGTACGCACACGATTTTCTGCAGCATCCCTACACGGAGGCGGATTTCCGCTGAGCGTTTTTATTATGAGAATCTTGTGACTCCTGGTCGCGTCCATATGTTATGTATGGCAAGGCGATGGGCAGCCCTCAGCAGGTGTGGCGAGGACAGATTGAATCCAGATTCATTATTGAAGAATCGTGATTTTTTCTGTTTATTTATAGCCCGTCCGGCCGATAATACTCCTGGAACCCTCGATCTCCGCACTGCGGGTGTTGTGAGGAAAGGAATACGGAGATGAACAAGATTCGGAACGCGGTTCGCACCTCGTGGTGCGTGTCGTTGCTGTGTCTGATGTGCGCAGGAAGCGCTGTCGCCCAGTGGAGCGATGCCTCGACTCCCGAGCTGGCGGATCTCACCCCGAGTCACGGTGCAACCTGGGCCGACTTCGACAACGACGGCGACCTGGATCTCTACGTGGCGAACAACGGAGACAACCACCTCTTCCGCAACGACGGGGACGGCGGTAGCGAATGGCTCTTCACGGACGTCGCTCCCGCCGGCACGGGCATCGGCAGCAACCAGGTTTCGAGCGTCGGCATCTGGGGCGATTACGACAATGACGGTGATCTGGATCTCTATCTGGGGAACACCCAGGGCGCGAATCATCTCTTCCGCAACGACCCCCTGACACCGGAGTGGCCCGAGGATCCCGATCGCATCTTCGTGGACGTCACCAACAGTCTGGTCCTGGGTTCCACGCGCACTACCCATACCTGCGCCTGGATCGACTACGACGCGGACGGCGACCTCGACCTCTACATGACCGACCCGGTCGGCAACATCATGCTGCGCAACGACGGCGAGGATCCCTACGCGCCCGGTTTCTGGCTTTTCAACGACGTGACGGTCTCGACGGCCACCGGCAGCACTTATGACAGCCAGTCTGCGGCCTGGGCCGATTATGACAACGACGGCGACCAGGATCTCTTCATCGCCAACTACGACGGTCCCAACGCGCTCCTGCGCAACGATCCCGAGGATCCCGGCCAGCCGGACGACCCGCAACGTGTCTTCGTCGACGTTTCGATCGTCGCCAATCTCGACCACCCGGGCTACGGTCGCGGCGCCGCCTGGGGAGACATGGACAACGACGGCGACTTCGATCTCTACGTCACCAACTACGCCGAGGCCAACCTGCTCTACCGCAACGACGACGGGGTCTTCTTGGACATCACGGCCAATACTGCGACGCCCGACCCGGGCAACGGTCGCGGGTGCTCGTGGGTGGACTACGACAACGATGGTGACCTGGATATCCACGTCGTCAACTTCGACGACGATCTGGTCACCGAGGACAGCCGTCTCTATCGCAACGACGGTCCGGACGGCGGCGAGCCCGACGGGTGGCTCTTCGTCGATGCCGCGGACACGTTGCTGGCCAACGACGGCAGCGAAGGCGCCACGGCGTGCTGGGCCGACTACGACCTCGACGGCGATCTGGATGTGTATCTGGCCAACTGGAACAACGGGCACGCCAACGTCCTGGTGCGAAACGATCATCCAGATACGAACAACTTCCTGCACGTGAACCTGACCGGTAAGTCATCGAACAGATCGGCGATCGGTGCGCGCTTGACGGTCAAGACGGACGGCGTGCACCAGATCAGGGAGATCAACGGGGGCGAGAGCTTCCACAGCCAGAACACGCTCACGGCCGAATTCGGATTGGGTGCGGCGACGACCGTCGATACCCTGGTCGTGCAGTGGCCGTCCGGCCAGACGCAGGAGGTGCTGTCCCTGGTCGCCGATCAGGTCGTGCTGCTCGAAGAACCCGGCCCCGACGTGCCCACCATGCAAGCGGAGCCTCCATACACCTCGGGAACCACGAACACCGTGTCCTGGAGCGACGAGTCGGCCAGCGGCGCCGTCGAATACGAGGTACAGGCCGCCGAGGACACCGAGTTCGCCGATCTCTTGGATACCAGCGGCTGGATCGCCGGCCTGACCCACGAGTTCACCGGCCTGACGGACGGCCAGCTCGTGTACTATCGCGCTCGCTCGCGTGACGTCCTGGGCTACACCTCGCGCTGGTCGAGCAGTGTGGCCTCGACCCAGGACGACGGCATCCCCACCTCCAACGCCTTGCCCGTGGACAGTCCGCGGCAAGCGCTGCCCTTCGAGGTCGAGTTCGTGGCGAACGACGGCGGCAGCGGCGTGGAGTTCGTCGAGCTCTGGTACCGTTTCGACGGCGGCGCCTGGCTGCTTTTCGAGACCATCGGCGACGAGGGGCCGTTCCTGTTCACCGTGCCCGACGGTGTAGGCGTATACGACTTCTACACGATCGCCCGCGATTTCCTGGATAACGTGGAAGCGGCGCCGGCCGGACCCGACATCACCGTGACCACCACCCCGACCTACTGGACCAACGTGGCTCCGGACGACGGCAGCGGCGTGGGCAACGACGGCAACGGCCGCGGCGCCGCCTGGGGCGACTACAACGGCGACGGCGCTCCCGACCTGTTCATCACCAACCGCCCCGTGTGGTTCACGGGCGCGGATGCCACGAATCATCTGTACCGCAACGACGGACCGGACGGACCCGACTCGTGGGTGTTCCTGGATACCACCACCGGCGCCATGAGCGACGGCGGCTACGGACAGGGTGTGGCCTGGGGCGATTTCGACGGCGACGGCGACCTCGACCTGTACCAGGCCAACATGTCCGTCGGTGACCCCGCGCCCAACCACCTCTTCCGCAACGACGGCGCAGGCGTGTTCACCGACATCGGTCCCGCGACCGGCACCGACGACGACGACAGCGCGCGGTCTGTGGCCTGGGTCGATTACGACAATGACGGCGATCTAGACCTCTACCTGTGCAACGACGGCCCCAACCACCTCTACCGCAACGACGGCGAGGATCCCTGGCTGCCGGGGCAGTGGCTGTTCACCGACGTGGCGCCCGCCAACGGCACCGGCATCGGCGACGACCGCTACACCATGGGCTGCGCCTGGGGCGACTACGACAACGACGGCGATCCAGATCTCTATCTGGTCAACTACAACAGCGGCGCCAACGCCCTCTTCCGCAATGACGGACCGGACGGGGAGGACTGGCTCTTCGTCAACGTGGCGGCCGTCATGGGCGTTGCGGACGCGGAGAACGGGTTGGGCTGCGCCTGGGGCGACTACGACGGCGACGGCTGGCTGGATCTGTACCTGACCAACCAGGGCCCCAACCGTCTCTACCACCGCGTGGCGGGCGTCGAGTCTTTCGATGAGGTCGGCGCCGCCATCGGCAACGGTCTCGACGACGGCAGTTACAGCGGTAGCTGCGCCTGGGGTGATTACGACAACGACGGCGACCTGGATCTGTATATGGCAAACCATTGGACCAATCCCCAGGACGACTGGGTGCCGAACCGGCTGCTGCGCAACGACGGCGCGGGCGGACCCGGCGGTTGGCTGTTCGTGAACGACGCGCCGACCAACGGCTATGGGGTGGGGTCGGGAGCCAACACCACCGGCGCGTGCTGGGCAGATTTCGACGAAGACGGCGATCTGGACATCTACCTCAGCAACATGACCGGCCTGGCCAACGAGCTGTATCGCAACGACGATCCCGCCACCTTGACCAACCGCTGGCTGCATCTCGACCTGGTCTCCCGTTCCCTGAACACCGCGGCCATCGGCGCGCGCGTGCGCTGCGTCGCCGACGGCGCCGCCATGATCCGCGAGGTGGACGGCGGCTCCGGCTTCGTGTCGCAGAACTCGTTGACCATCGAGTTCGGCCTGGGCTCGGCCGCCCTGGCCGATACGGTCGAGATCCTCTGGCCTTCCGGCATCGTGCAGACGCTGCTCGACGTGGCCGCCGACCAGCGTCTCACCGTGGTGGAATCCGGGCCGGAAATCCCTACCATCGCAGCCATGCCCGTCTTTACGCCGGGTGACACCGTGAGCGTGACCTGGAGCGACGAGTCGGCCAGCGGAGCCACCGCCTACGAGGTCGAGGTCGGCGACGACCCCATCTTCTCGAACGTTCTCTGGACCAGCTCCTGGATCCCTGACACCACCTACGGGTTCACCGGTCTGGCCGACGGGTTCACCGGCTTCTACCGCGTACGCGCCCGCGACGACGATCTGATCGTCTCGCGCAGGTCCGGCACTGCCACCACGACCCAGGACGGCAGCCCTCCCGTCTCCGAAGTGCTGCCCATCGAGATCTTCTTCCAGGGGCTGCCCTTCGCTATCACCTTCACGGCCGATGACACCGTGAGCGGCGTGCAGCGCGTGGACCTCTACTACCGCCACTCCGAAAGCCCGAGCTATGATTACTTCGCGTCCTCGTCGGACGGCAGCCCTTTCCTCTTCGATTTCCCCACTGGCCTGGGCGAGTACTTCTTCTATACCGTGGCCGAGGATTCCGTGGGCATCCTGGAGGAACCGCCGCTGGACTACGACCAGACCGCAGTAGTCACACGATCGCCCTGGACGCTCGTCTCGCCCGCGGACGGCACCGGCGTGGGCAACGATGGCAACGGCCGCGGCACGGCCTGGGGCGATTACGACGGCGACGGCGACCACGACCTGTACATCTCCAACCGGGTTTCATACCAGAGCGGCGCGGATGCCACCAACCACCTCTTCAACAACTTCGCTGAGGATCCGGGCGATCCCGACAGCTGGATCTTCGTGGACGTCACCACGCCGCCGCTCGACGACGACGACTACGGCCAGGGCGTGGCCTGGGCCGACTTCGATGGCGACGGCGACCTTGACCTCTACATGGTCAACATGCAGGTCAACCCCGACTACGATGCGCCCAACTGCCTGTTCCGAAACGACGGCGGCGGGGTCTTCACCGATATCGGCGTCCAGACCGGCACGAACGATCCCGGCAGCGGCCACAGCTGCTCCTGGCGAGACTACGACCAGGACGGCGACGTCGATCTCTATCTCTGCAACAGCGGTCCCAACCGTCTCTGGCGCAACGACGGCGAGGACCCGCTGAACCCCGGCGAGTGGCTGTTCGTCAACGTCGCGCCGCTCGACAGCACGGGCATCGGCGACGGCAGTTACACCATGGCCTGCGCCTGGGCGGACTACGACGATGACGGCGATCCCGACCTCTACCTCTCGAACTACGACCTCACGACGAACCGTCTGCTGCGCAACGACGGCGAGGACGGGGAGCATCCCGGCGAGTGGCTCTGGACCGACGTGGCCGCCGACGTGGGGCTCGACAACGGCAACAGCAGCACCGGTTGCATGTGGGGTGATTTCGACAACGACGGCCTGTTGGACCTCTGCGTGGCCAACCAGGGTCCCAACGCCCTCTACCACAATGTCTCGACGCCGGGGAACATCGCCTTCGTCGATATCGCTCCCCTGTACGACATCGGCCTGGACGACGGCCAGTACGGCGCGGGCGTCGTCTGGTTCGACTACGACAACGACGGCGATCTCGATCTCTACCATGGCACTCACTGGAACGCGCAGAGCGATCCGGCCGTCAACTTCCTGTTCCGCAACGACGGTCCCGACCTGGTGCTGGAAGACGGCTGGCTCTTCACCAACGTCGCGCCGGCCAACGGCCTCAACATCAGCGACGACAACAGCACCAACGGCCTGTCCTGCTCCGATTTCGACGGCGACGGTGACCTGGACCTCTACCTGGCCACCATGGCGGGCCTCAACAACAAGCTGTTCCGCAACGACGTGGCCGATTCCACGGACAACCACTGGCTGCACGTGGATCTGCTCTCCCTGGACCAGAACCCGGTCGCCATCGGCGCGCAAGTGAAGTGCGTGGCCGGTGGTCTGACCATGACACGGGACGTGGACGGCGGCTCGGGCTTCCTGTCCCAGGGTTCGTTGACGGTGGAGTTCGGTCTCGGCGCCGCCACCATGGTGGACTCCCTCGAGATCCGCTGGCCCACCGGGGTGCGCCAGTTGCTGCTGTCGGTGGCCGCCGATCAGCGCTTCCAGATCCAGCAGAACTCGACGGCGGTTGAGGATCCCGGGGAGTCCGGTCTTTCCTTGGCGTTCCGCATGTACGCCAATTATCCCAACCCCTTCAATCCCGCCACGACGATCCGCTTCGACCTCCCGTCGAGCGGACGCGTGAAGCTGTCGATCTACGCACTCGACGGTTCGCGCGTGGCAACCCTGGTCGACGGCGAACTGCCCGCCGGTCGTCATGCCGCGATCTGGCATGGCCGCGACAATCGCGGTGCGAGGGTCGCTTCCGGACTCTACTTCTATCGCATCCAGACGCCGCAAATCGTTGAAACGCGGCGCATGATGCTGGTGAAGTAGACGTGTCCCAGCGGCGGGGGCGGTGTTGACCGCCCCCGCCGGTTCGTGCTCCACTCGGGTTCCGGTACATCATGGACGGGTTTCAGCGCCGGAGGAGACTCATGGGCGACAGAAATCAGGGCTCTCGACTAGGTGTTCTGGGGGCGTGGTTCAAGAGTCGCCTCCCGTTTTTCTATGCCAATTGGATTACCTCGCTGGGCAGCGTCTTCAGCATCATTGCGATAGCCCTGCTCTTGATGGCACTCGTGCTGAACCTCTACAGCCACCTGCTGCACAGGCCGGTCAACGCCTACATCGGCTTGGTGACGTTCATGCTGTTGCCGGCGCTACTCGGCCTGGGCGTGTCGTTGATCCTGGTCGGCACTTTCGTCCACCGCCGCCGGCGCAACCGGGGCGAGACGAGCCCGCCCGCCGTCGAGATCGGCGGGAAAGAGTTCACGCGCAAGGTGGTCATGGTGGGCCTGCTGGCCGTGCTCGGGATGATCTTGTTCACGAGCTTCGGCTACGAGGCCTACCACTACACCGACTCCTCCGAGTTCTGCATGAATGTCTGCCACGAGGTCATGGAGCCCGAGGGCATCGCCTATGGGCGCTCCCCCCACGCCAACGTCGATTGCGTGGACTGCCACATCGGTTCCGGCACCGAGTGGTTCGTGAAGGCCAAGCTCTCTGGCCTGCGCCAGGTGGTGGCGGTGTTTCGCGACAGCTACAGCCGGCCCATCCCGGCGCCGGTCCACGACCTGCGCCCGGCCCGCGAGACCTGCGAGGTCTGCCACTGGCCCGCCAAGTTCCACGGCTCGAAGCTGATCATGCGCAAGCACACCGAGCCCGATCGCGACAACACCCGCAGCGTCTCCTCGCTGATCATGAAGGTGGGCGGCCACCCCCAGCCCGGTGTCAGCGCCACCGGCGTACACTGGCACGTGGATCCCGCCAACGAGGTGCGGTACCGCTCGGTGGACGAGAAGCGCCAGAAGATCGTCGAAGTGATCCAGCAGACACCCGACGGCGAGATCCGCTACCTGCTCGAGGACGAGGAATATCCCGAGGAAGAGGGCGAATGGCGCGTCATGGACTGTATCGACTGCCACAACCGCCCCACCCATATCTTCGAGACGCCCGGGCGGGCCCTGGACGACGCCTTTGCCGCCGGTCTGCTGGACCGCGACATCCCCTGGCTGCGTGAGACCGCCGAGCGCGCCCTGTGGGAAGTGGCGCCGGACGAGGACACCGTCACCGCCGTCTCCGCCTTCCTGCAGGAGATCTACACCGCCGAACATGCCGAGGATCTGCCCGCCCCGCAGACCGGACTGACCGCTGCGTCGGTGGCGATCGCGGACATCATCGAGCGTAACATCTTCCCGGATATGGGCATCACCTGGGGCACCTACGCCAGCAACCTCGGCCACATGGATCTGGACGGGGAGTTCGCCGACAACGGCTGCTTCCGCTGCCACGACGAGATGCACGCGAGCGAGGACGGCGTGTACATCAGCCAGGATTGCGACGCCTGCCACACCTTGCTGAGCGAGCGCGAGACCGATCCGGACGCCCTGCCGGAGTACGTCGCCGATTTGCTGTACGGCGAGGACTGAAGTCCTCCGTGCACAACAGGCTGCCCTGCCGAGTAGTGGTTGGCCCGATCACAGTGCCGTTAGTCGAGATACGATGATGTAGGGTGCGTCTGATTCAGAGTCCTCCGCCGCGCGTAGCCAGAGAACGAGTTCGCCGAAGAACCTCGCCCTGCCCGGGGATCCGTTCCCGCCGTAGCTGTACGGCATGCCGTACCACCCGACGGGCGCAATGGACCCGCCCAGGAAATCGGGGTGCCAGTAGATGTCCGATGAATGGCGCTCGTCGTCGGACGTGCCGTCGCAGTTGGGCACTTGGTAGCGAGGGTTGAGCAGGTTGTAGTAGAGGCACGTATCATCCCCTGCGGCGTTTGTGGACATGCCCAGATCGAGGTACTCCTCAGCCTTGCTGACGATCAAGCTGCGGCTCGAGTATCCGGCGAAAGCCACCTGCGAGAGGAGGACGAGACAGAGCGCGATTTGAAAACACGTACGATTCATCCCCCTCCTATCGGGCACTCCAGCGCACCACGTGAACACCATCATCGTCAGGCCACATCTCGTAGACGGAACCGTCCGGCCCTAGCTTGTAGGGCTGGTGCACGTTCAGGCTGCGGTCTTTGTAGCGGCTTTTCCTCCGCGTGACCGATAGCATATGGCCGTCAATATCGCGAAGTACCAGGTATGAATGCTCCTCGTCGCCGACAGACATGATCCTGCTAAGTACCTCAGCCCATAAATGCGATGACGTATTCCCAGGGACCTACGCAGC
>CAYMCR010000012.1:0-50937 GCA_964389015.1 uncultured Fibrobacteraceae bacterium
AAGTGACTGCTTTGCCGGTTGTTAGTCTTGGCTTTGGCTTGGAACTTCAGTCTAAAACCATCCGGAAACATCTCGATGGAATCGTAGCGTACACCGAACTGCGGCTGACAAACGGGTTGGTGGAAGGGATAAATGCGAAGTCTAGGATGATCGCCAGACGGGCGTACGGGTTCCACAGTGCTCACGCCCTGATGGCCATGATCATGCTGTGCAGCGGGGGGATCATGCTGTCTCCGGCGTTGCCGTGACCCACAATGTTACCAGGAGAGCCATCAATATGGATAGATGCCCTCAATATGGTGTGGTGCTTACAATTACTCACTCCCAAATATCTGTCAAACAGTATATACATATGGCCGACGTCACAACGAGCACGCTGCCATTCCCTACACGCCTAGGATAAGCGGTAGGAGATCGCTGAAAACAACCTTGAAAAGAAAGCCACCAGAGCACCTTGCCGGGGGGAATCTGCAAAGTGGATTATAGCGATTGGCTCTCGCACGGTCCGCCGAGGTATCCTATAATCGCTCGAAATGGCATTTGAACCGGGAGGATAGCCATATGCGCCGCCTAATCGTCCTGCTGACTCTCATGGCCTGCGCTCTGCCCGCCGCGGCCGAAGAACCGCACCCCTTTTCCGTCCACGACATGCTGGCCATGGAACGGATCAGCGATCCCCAGGTCTCGCCCGACGGCAAGACGATCGCCTTCGCAGTCCGCAGCACCGATCTCGAGGCCAACCGCGGCCGCACGGACATCTGGCTGGTGGATATCGACGGCGCCGCGCCCCGCCGTCTCACCACCGATCCGGCGGGCGATTGGAATCCCCGCTGGTGCCTGACCGGGACCCTCTATTTTCTCTCGACCCGCAGCGGCTCGTCCCAGGTCTGGTTTATCGATCCCACCGGCGGTGAGGCCGAGCAGATCACCGACCTGCCCCTGGACGTGGGCAACCTGGAGGTCGTGCCCCAGCTGCGGTCGCTGGCCTTCACCCTGGACGTCTACCCGAACATGACCATCGCCGAGACCGTCGCCCGCGACGAGGAGAAGACCGCCGACCCCACCACGGGCATGATATACGACGAGCTCATGTTCCGGCACTGGGACCACTGGGAGGACGGCAAGCGCAGCCACGTGTTCGTGTGGTCGCCACTGTCACCGGACGCCGATCCGGTCGACCTCACACCCGGCCTGGACGCCGATACGCCCACCCATCCCTGGGGCGGCAGCGAGGAATTCGCCTTCTCCGCCGACGGCCGGACGTTGGTCTTCACCGCGAAGATCAAGGACGGCAGCGAAGCGGCCTGGAGCACCGACTACGATCTCTACGCCGTGGACACGACCGGACAGAGCCGACGCCGCTGCCTGACCGACGCCAACGAGGCCTGGGATACGTCGCCCCTCTTCTCACCCGACGGCAAGACGCTGGCCTACCTGGCCATGACCCGACCCGGTTTCGAGGCCGACCGCTTCCGCATCGTCCTGCGCGACTGGCCGGACGGCGACATGCGTTACCTGGACCTGGTCCACGAGGGTCTGGAGCTGAGCCCCCGCGGTCTGCTCTGGTCCGACGACGGCAAGCGGCTGTACACCACCACCGCCTACCTGGGCCAGGAATCGATCTTCAGCATCGACGTCGACGACGGTGAGGTGAAGCTGCTGGTGCGCGACGGTTCCAACGGCTCGCTGCAACTGGCCGGCAAGCAGTTGATCTACACCAAGCACCACCTGCGCCAGCCCCGCGAGCTCTACGCCTACAAGGGCAAGGGGCGCAACGAGCGGCGCATCACCAGTCTCAACGACGAAAAGCTGGCCGCCTGCCTGATGGGCGAACCCGAGCAGTTCACCTTCACGGGCTGGAACGACGAAGAGGTGTACGTCTACGTGGTCAAGCCCTACGACTGGAGCGCGGAAGCCGCGGCGGCGGGCTGCAAGTGGCCCCTGACGTTCTTGATCCACGGCGGACCGCAAGGCAGCTTCGGCAACGAGTTCCACTACCGCTGGAATCCCCAGGCCTACGTGGGCGCCGGCTTCGCGACCGTCGCGGTCGATTTCCACGGCTCGGTCGGCTACGGACAGGACTTCTGCGACGCCATCAGCGGCCACTGGGGCGACCGCCCGCTCGAGGACCTGGAGAAGGGTCTCGCCGCCGCCCTGGCGCGCTATCGGTGGCTGGACGCCGACCGTGTCGTGGCCGCGGGCGCCAGCTACGGCGGCTACATGATCAACTGGCTGCACGGGCAGCCCTTCGCCGAGAACTTCAAGGCCTTCGTCTGCCACGACGGCAATCTCGACGAGCGGATGGCCTACTTCGATACCGAGGAACTGTGGTTTCCCGAGTGGGAGCACGGCGGCCGGCCCTGGGATCGTGATGCGGGCTACGGCAAGCATAATCCCGCCGACTTCGTCCAGAACTGGCACGTGCCGACCCTGGTCGTGCACGGCGCCCTGGATTATCGCGTCGTGGACACGCAGGGGCTGAGCACCTTCACGGCCCTGCGCCGTCTAGGCGTGCCGGCCCGACTGCTCTACTATCCCGACGAGAACCACTGGGTGCTCAAGCCCCACAACTCGATCCAGTGGCACGACGAGGTCATGGGCTGGCTGACGCGCTGGATTGAGTGATCGAGTCTGCTCTTCTCGAATATCGGGGCGAAGCCCTGGTCGTGGTCGCCCGAACGGTGGATGTCGGCGTGGAAGATGAAGACGCCCTCTACCTCGATATGGAAGTTGATGATGTTCTCGCTACCGACCGGGTCGGTGAGGCTGAACTTGGGACTATAGGCCGGGTTGGGCACCAGGAAGAGCTGGACGTGGATCTCGTCGCGGGCCTGGGTCAGGCGCAGCGTGGTGTTCATCTCCCGCTCGGAGGCGCCCACCTCGGAGCAGTTCAGCAAGCAGAGGCCCTGGTAGACGCCCGCCCATTCGGCGGCGGGTCCCTCGGGCGCGGAGGTGGGGGACGGATCGTTGATGGGCGAGCAGCCGGCGCACGACAAAGCAAGACCGGTGAGTAGGACCCACAATCGCGTACCGTGTCCCATGGCGCCTCCCTGACGTCACCCGCCGAGCTTCACTCCTGGAACCTACGTCCGCCCCACCGCGCGGTCAACGGTCCGGCGGCGGCACCGGATTTGCACTCCCCTCATTCTGATCGCGGGAGCGCCCATCTCCAAGGTTGTTAGTCGTATCCGGTGGGATCACGACAAACCTAGAGAGGGAGAAAGCTTCCCGATCATTTCCCGGACGGGAGGTGTCATCATGCACGGGTTGAGAACGTATCTATTGCTGATCGCGATCATCGCGATGCCTCTGGCGGCCCTGGCTGACTGCCCCAGCCGCTACGAGGTGACGAGCGACCAGGGCAAGGCCTGGCTTGGCATGAGTGCCGGCGGTTTCATCGCCGGCGAAGGCCAGAGCTTTTACCTGGAATGTCCCAGTCTGCTGATCTCGATCTCCTTCGAGGTCGTGCTCGACGGCCAGACCTGGTACGGCGTCCCCCCCCTCGGCATGGGGGACATACTGTACTGCGAGGTCAGGACACTCACCGATGTCTCACTCATCAGCAAGTCGGTGGAGCTGGACTTCGACATCGGTACCAACTGGGTCACCTTCGACTTCAGGATCGACGACTTCACACTGCTCGACGGCGACTACCTGATCGCCTGTTACACGGCGAACACCAAGCAGGGCAGGTTGGCCTACCATCAGGCGGACGACGTCTACGCCGAGGGTGTACGCTACATCTCGGAGAACGGCGGCGCCGGGCCCTGGACTCCGGCCGCCCCGATGCACGGCGACCTGTCGTTCGAAGTGAACGTCCTGGGTTCCGTGCCGACGGAATCCGTCGCCTGGGGCCAGGTCAAGGCGCTTTACCGCTAGCGCCGTCCGGCAGCGGCGTCCGACACCTCCAGCACCGGTCCACTACGGGATGGGCCGGTGCGTCTTTTTGCTGTTGCGGCGGTTTCCTGCTTGGTGAATGATCCCCGGGACGACGGGATCACCGAACGGAGGCCGACTTGTCGCGAAACCCGGATCCTTCCCTGCGCCGCGAGATCGTGGCCGGCGCCACGACCTTCGCCACCATGGCCTACGTGTTCATATTGAATCCCATGATCCTGTCCGGGGCCGGCATGCCTTTCGGCCCCGCCATGACCGCGACCATCCTGGCCGCCTTCGTCGGCACGCTGCTGATGGGCGTGTACGCGCGTCGCCCCTTCGCCGTCGCGCCCTACATGGGCGAGAACGCCTTCGTCGCCGTGACAGTCGTCGGCGTCCTGGGTTACACGTGGCAGCAGGCGCTCGGCGCGATCTTCATCGGCGGCGTCCTGTTCACCCTGCTGACCGTCACCGGCGCACGCGGCTGGTTGACGAGAGCGGTACCCGACGGGTTGAAGATCGCCTTCGCCGCAGGCATCGGACTGTTCCTGGCCTTCGTCGGCATGAACAGCGCCGGCCTGGTGGAGTTGGGCGCGCCCGGCGCACCGGTACGCGTGGCCGACCTCACCGCGACCGGCCCCCTGCTGGCGATCTGCGGCATCCTGTTGATGGGGGGACTCACCTACCGCCGGGTGCCCGGGGCTTTGTTGATCGGCATCCTGGTCACCGCCGCGCTCGGGTTCGCCCTGGGCGCCGCCTCGCTGCCCGGCAAGCTCGTCGGCTCACCGCCGCCGCTGTCCCCGGTGCTGTTCGAGCTGGACATCGCGGGCGCACTGCGCTGGGATTTCCTGCCGGTGATCCTGACCGTCTTCATCCTGGACTTCGTGGACACCATGGGCACCCTGCTGGGACTGGCCCGCCGTACCGGCATGCTCGACGCGCAGGGGAACCTGCCGGAGATCGAAAAGCCGATGCTCTGCGATTCGGTGGCCACCATGGCGGGGGCGGTGCTCGGCACCACTACCACCGGCACCTACCTGGAATCGGCCGCCGGGATCGAAGCCGGCGGCCGTACCGGCGTCGCTTCGGTCGTGACGGCGTTGCTGTTCCTGTCGATGCTGTTCCTGTCCCCGCTCTTCGGCGCGATGCCCGGTTTCGCCTACGGCCCCGCGCTGGTCCTCGTCGGCGCCATGATGCTGGCCCCCCTGCGGGATCTGGACACGGACGACATGACCGAGGTCCTGCCCGCGTTTTTGACCATGATCATGATGGCCTTCACCCTGAACCTGGGCGTTGGCCTCACTGCGGGACTGGCGGCGTGGCCCTTGTTGAAACTACTGACCGGCCGGGCGCGGGAAGTGCCCGCCGGCATGTGGGTGCTGGGCGGCGTGTCGGTGCTCTTCTTCGCCATCCATCCCTACTAGGAGACCCATGACGAGCCTCAAGGACAAGACGGTGATGATCACGGGCGCCAGCTCCGGCATCGGCGCGGCCTGCGCCAGGGCTTTCGCCGGGCAGGGTGCGCGCCTGATCCTCGCCGCCCGCCGCCGCGAACGTATCGAGGACCTGATCGCCGAACTGAACGTGCCGGCGGTCGCGATCGGGCTGGACGTGCGCGACCGCGCCGCGGTCGACGCGGCGGTGGCCGCCCTCGACGAGGACTGGCGGGAGGTCGAGGTGCTGGTGAACAACGCCGGCCTCAGCCGCGGCCTCGAGACGGTGTACGAGGGCGATCCCGACGACTGGGAGGAGATGATCGACACCAACGTGAAGGGGCTGCTCTGGCTGACGCGCGCCGTGGTGCCGGGCATGGTGGCACGCGATCGGGGCCACGTCATCAACATCGGGTCCGTTTCCGGACGCGACGTCTATCCCAACGGCGCCGTCTACTGCGCCACGAAGTTCGCGGTGCACGCCATCAACACCGGCTTGCGCATCGACCTCAAGGGAACGCGCGTGCGCGCCTCGACGGTCGATCCGGGCATGGTGCAGAGCGAGTTCAGCCTGGTACGCTTCCACGGCGACGCCGAGCGCGCCGACGCCGTCTACCACAACTACCCGCCCCTGCAGCCGGAAGACGTGGCCGAGGCGGTCATCTTCTGCGCCACGCGCCCGCCGCATGTGAATATCGGGGAAGTCATTCTCTGGCCCGTGGATCAGAAGACGGTGACTCTCAGCCATCCTCGGCCCGTCGAGCCGCATTGAGCTGCGGAGATCCCGGCGCGGGCCCTCAGAGCGCCGGTTCGACGGCTACGATCTCCCAGCGCCGGCGCTCTCCCTCGTCGCCGAACTCCACCTGATCCCCAACCCGGTTGCCCATGAAGGCCAGGGCCAGAGGCGCCTTGTAGGAAAGCACGCCGTCTTCGGGGGCCGAATCCCAGACGCCGAGGAAGACGAAGCTCTCCTCAAGCCCCGACACGAGATCGCGGGCGAGAACCCGGGTACCGATGTTCACGAAAACGGTTTGTGTCATCTCGGCGTCGATCACCTTGGCCTTGGCCAGCTCGGTCTCGATACGCGTGGCGGTGCTGGTGATCTGATCGCGTTTCTCCAGCGCGGCCGTGTACTCGGCGTTCTCGCTGAGATCCCCGTGGGACGCCGCTTCCCCGATCTGCTTGGCGACCGCCGGCAGGGCGTCCTTGACCAGGTGATCCAGCTCGCCCTGGCGCCGCGTGAGCCCGGACTCGGTGGTGTAGTACACGTCCTCCTCCCAGGGCTTGGCGCTCTCGACGAAGATCTCGGTGTGGGCGCCGCGCAGGAAAGTGAGGAGGCTGGTCCGGGTGCTGGGACGCAGGCCGCCGCTGACCTCGATGCGCTCCTTGAACGCGCGGGCAGCCGGCTTGTCGATCTCCGCGATGTAGCGGCGGATCGGTTCGCCCCCCTGCAACGCCAGGGCTTCCTGGGCCTGGTCGATGACCTTGCGCAGGCGCTTGTCGTCGGAGAGGGCGGTCATGCGGCCGGTGGCGTCCATCAGCTCGAGCAGCCCGAAGAGTACCCGGCCGGTATCGAGACCCGGCAGGGCGAGCAGGGTCACGGCCGTCTTCGAGTCGGCATGTCTGGATCGCCACAACCAGCAGATCACGTCGGGCGAGGCGGTGGGGTGCTCGAGAACCGCGGTCAGCGCCTCGGCGAGGATTTCGTTTTCGCCGGCCGCGAGCAGTTCCCGGGACATGTGATCGCAGACCATCCGTCCCGTGCGCGGCAGGATCTTCCCCCAGGTCCGGGCCCAGTCGTCGGGCAGGGTCTTGCGCAGGAACTCGAGGACCGCCTGGAGCAGACGGTCGTTCAGGCGGGTCGGCATGAGATCGGGCTCGGCCACCCGGGCCAGCACGGCGGCGGCGGCCTGCGGATTCATCTCCACCACCGGCACGCCACGCTCGGCCACGGCGGAGTGGACCGCCAGGCAGGCCAGCGTCAGCACGGGATCCTTTTCCAGCAACTGGCCGGCCTGGCGGGCGGCGGCGTTGCCCATCGCCACGAGCAGATCCGTGTCCGCGTCCTTTTCCTTGCGGATGCCCTGCAGGTGATCGAGAACGAAGTCCAGTTTTTCCTCGGGATCCGCAAGACCCTCGAACTGTTCCCGCACGCGCTCCTCGTAGCTGCGCTCCTGCTTCAGGACCCGGAAGGTCGGCTGCGTACCGCCGACGACATCCAGGCGCGCCGACTTCTTCAGCAGCGGTCGGGCCCGCTTCCACCAACCGGCCCAGGCGGTCTCTCCCATCAGGGTAACCACGGACTTGCGCAGGTCGCGATAGCTGCAGGACAGGTTGCGAGTCGAGGCCAGGGCTATCATCATGAAATCCTCGGGATTTTCGTCGGCGATCGCGCGGAGTTCCTCCGGCCGGTAGATGATCAGCGAAGGAAAATGGTCCTCCGGCAGGATGATGACCTCGGTGATCTGGTCGGGGATCATGGTCTCGTGTCGCCCGCTGTACGATACCTTCAACTCGGCATTGCTATCGTCCACCGCGACGACCAGGCCCGGTTCGAGATGGGAGCGGTCGCTGAAGAACGCGCCCGGGCGCAGGCGCAGGTAGCGTCCGACGGACTCTACACCAGCCGGCAGGGATACGCTCTCGTCGAGCAGCACGTTCAGCAGCCCGGACAGGTGTTCGTAATCCGCGTGGTTCGCCTGGTAGAGTTGCTTCAGCTCGCGACGCAGGTAGGTCGATGCGGGCAGATACTCGGCACTGGCGATGGCGGTCTCCAGGCGAGCGCCCTTGCCGTCCTTCTCCTCCACCAACGTCAGCATCAGCTGGAGCAACGTCTCGGCCCGTTCCAGCTCCCCGAGACGTCGCACCTGGCCGATGATCGGCAGCAGATGGGCAAGCGCCACTTCCTCGTCGATCAGGGCGTCCGGCCACAGGTCCTCGAGATCGTTGAACTGGCGTGCGTTGGCGAGCTTCTTGAGCTTGATCAGATTCATGACCAGCCTCGACGTTAGAAATGAGCCACGGCCGTCCCAGCGTGGGTACGGTGACGGCCGAGTTTACCTGATGATGGTATCAGTCGAGGGACAAGATAGCAGGTTTGGCGGGTCAGAAAAGGACGAGAGTGAATAAAACGCGCGCGCAAGGCGCTATTTGACCATGGTCATCTTCCAGGTGGACACGGTGCTGCCGGCCGACAGGCGCAGTATGTAGTGTCCCGAAGGCTGCACGTCGCCGCTGTCGCTGCGGCCGTCCCAGACCGTCTCGTGCCAGCCGGGATTACGGTCGACCTCGAAGGTCTTCACGCGCTGGCCGCGCACATCGAAGATCTCGAGGCGCGCGGACGATCCCGCTGCCAGGTTCTCGGGAATGCCGTAACGGACTGTCGTTTCCGGGTTGAAGGGGTTGGGGAAATTCGATCTGAGATCGGAGGACGGGGGTGGCCCACCGTACTCGGGCTGTGGCGCGGGCAGGAAAACGACATCCGAGGGAAGACTCAGCTCACCTTCGAGCCCGGCTTCCGAGACGCCGCTGACGCGTACACGGTACTCGATGCCCAGCTCGGCCTGCAGCACGAAGGTAGTATCTATGAAAGAGGTCACGTAGTGGAAGGCGTCGTCGTTGCGTGAGATGTACACGCTGTAGTGATGGACCGGGGCGCCGTCGGAGGGAGGGCTCCAGTGGAAAGAGATCGGCACAGTCGTCTGCCCCGAAGCGACCGCGGGGAGCAGCGCCACGAGCACCAGTGCCAGTACGATTGAAATCCGCTCTAGACGGTCCGTCGTCAATATAAACTCTCCAGGAGTACCCGATCGATGTTGTGCTTCTGGGGCGCCCTTCGCGCACACTAAAGTGCAACTACGGTGCCAGACGCACAGTCCGATCCAGCTGCCAATACAACGTGTTGATCTGCAAGGCCTTGGAGATCCGCTACAGATGCGATCCGTTAACGAGGGCCTCCTGCCCGTCGCTCATATGGGGCGGATCGCGAAGCGGTGTCACTCCTTGGGCAATAACTATGGGCTGTGACGGCCTCTTGTCAATAACAGTATTGTCATAATGGTGTAATTTCTTCTTGTTCCCCGTTCTTTCTTGTCGTTCCCGATGCTTCCCCATACGGCTCCACATCCGCCCCCCGGGGGATGAGTGTAGGGGTTCGGTCCGCAAGACGAGGGGTCGGCAAATGGTGAGGCGGTAGGCTGTCCGGGACTGCAAGTCCCCCATGCAGCATGCAATCAGTCGTGCCTCGGAAAATGTGTCTCTGCCTCATCCAGCGAATGATGCTCATCCTCGAGCTCGGCCAGACGCCGACGCGTCCGCCGTATGCGTAGGATCGCGCCCAGGGTGAAGCCCAGCGCCATCAGCACGAAGAGGGTCGGCCAGCGCGTGAGCGTGACGAGCCAGCCGAACCGGATGCGCATCGACCGGGCGAAATCGGCGGTGAACACCTCGTAGTCCGTACCGGTTGCGTCGGCGAATCCCCGGCGGAAATCGCCGTGCAGGCGCGTGGCGAGGATCAGCTCGCCGAGCACGTCCTCGCCGTAGCGGTCCACGAGCGTATCCACGGCCAGCAGGCTGGCACGGTAGGCGCGGTCGGCCCACTTGGCGTTGACCGGGAAGCGGCCCTCCAGGCCCTGCAGGTCGGGCACGTATCCGTCCAGCATCAGGGATACCGTGTCGCGGAAGCGCCACTCTCCCGAAACCTGCTGGGCGACCCCTTCGTGGAACCAGGCGGGCACGACGGCGTTGCCCGTTCCCTGGTGCAGGAGGCAGTGGGCGATCTCGTGCAGCATGACGTGGGTGACATTCCGTCCGACGCCGCGGGATCGCTCGCAGTCGATCCAGGCGTTGTGTCCCGCGGCGGCGCCCACACCCCAGTCGGCGATGACTCCGCCGAGGGAATCCCTGAAACCGGAAGTCGTCATGAGATGGATGTCCACGTGGGGGCGTTGCAGCGCAAAGGGCCAGAGACGCGCGGTCAGGACCGGGCCGTGCTCGCGCAGCGCCGCCAGGCAGTCGCGTTCCACGTCGGGATGGACGCCGGGCTCGCGGAAGATGCGCACGGGCGGCTGGGTGTCCAGCACCTGCGTCGCGCTGCGCGCGGCACCATCCGGCCCGCAGGCGACCATGATGAATGCCGCCGCGAGGATGCACATGAGCCGTGTTTTCAAGAGCAACCTTCCTCGAACACCATTGACACTTCGCGGCCGACGGTCCGATGATGGAGCATCAAGGGCCATACCGCAACATCGCGAAAGGACAGCGACCTTGCCCCACCCCGGTCAGACACTCGCCGAGATCCGCGACGCCATCTCCCCCGGGACGCGAATCGCTGCGCTCACGGGGGCTGGCATCTCCGCGGCCAGCGGCGTGCCCACCTTCCGCGGCGGGGCCGACAGCCTGTGGGAAAACGAACGGCCGGAGGATCTCGCCACGCCGCAGGCCTTCCAGCGCGACGTGGACAAGGTGTGGCGCTGGTACGACTGGCGGCGCGGCATCGTGGCCGGCTGCGAACCCAACGCGGCGCACCTGGCCCTGGCGCGACTGCACGACGTCTCCGCCGGCGTGACCGTCATCACCCAGAACGTGGACGGCCTGCACCAGCGCGCGGGCAGCGCCGAGGTGCTGGAGTTCCACGGTTCGCTCTGGACCCTGCGCTGCACGGCCTGCGGGCTCGATGAGCGGAACGAGGACGTGCCCCTGGACCTGCCGCCGTCCTGTCCGTCCTGCAACGGCTTGCTGCGTCCCGGCGTGGTGTGGTTCGGCGAGAGTATCAACACGGAGATCATGCGCGCCTCGTCCCAGGCCGCCGTCTCGTGCGATCTGTTCCTGGTGATCGGCACCTCGGGACTGGTCCAGCCCGCGGCGGGCATGGCGATGATGGCGAGCAACGCCGGCGCCAAGGTCGTCGAGTTCAACCTGGAGCAGGGCGGCGTCAGCGCCTGGGTCGATCTCTTCGTCCCCGGCAGCGCCGACAAGACGGTACCGGGGCTGTTGCCATGACCGGAACCGCGTCCAGACCCACGATCCTGCTCGTCAACAAGTTCTACCACGACGTGGGACCGGCTGGCGGCGTGGGGCGATACCTCATCCAGGAAGAGGAGGATCTCACCCGTCGCGGCTGGCGGGTGATCCCCTTCGCCATGCGCGACGAGCACGCGCGTCCCTCCGCCTGGGACCGCTACTTCGTCAAGGCGCACGACTACCGCACGCCGCGCCTCTCGCCGGCCGCGACGGGGGCCGCTCTCTCACTGATCTGGAATCGGGAGGCGGCGCGCAACCTCGAGCGGCTGCTGCGGGAGACCCGTCCCGACGTGGCGCACCTGCACAACATCTATCACCACTTGAGCCCCTCGCTGCTGCCCGTGCTGCGGCGTCACGGGATCCCCGTGGTGATGACCCTGCACGACCTGCGGTTGCTCTGTCCCGCCATTCACATGCTGCGCGACGGCGAGGTCTGCGAGCGCTGCCACGGCGGCCGGCTGTGGGAGGCGGTGCGCGGACGCTGCGTGAAGGACTCCCTCGCCGCGTCCCTGCTCGCCGCGGTGGAAACCGCCCACCAGAGATCGCGGCGGCTTTACGAGACGACCGTATCGCGCTTCCTCTGCCCCAGTGCCTTCTACGCCCGGAAGTACGCCGCGTGGGGATATCCCGCCGACCGACTGATCCATCTGCCCAATTTCGTGGACCTGGAAACCTGGCGGCCGGCGGTCGCGGAGCCGGACGACGCCTACCTCTACTTCGGTCGCATCTCGCGCGAGAAGGGCCTGGTCACGCTGCTGCGGGCCCACGCCCTCTGGGAAAGCCGCGCGCGCGACCGCGGTGAGGCGGCGCCGCCGCAGCTGCGCCTGGCCGGTTCCGGACCGCTCGACGCACGGCTGCGCGCGCTCGCGGACGAACTCTCGCTGGAGCGGATCAGCTTCCTGGGACCGCTGATCCCGGCCGCGCTCCGCGAAGAGATCCAGCGGGCGCGCTTCGCCGTGCTGCCCTCGGAATGGTACGAAAACGGTCCCCTGTCCCTGCTCGAAGCGCTGGCGGCCGGCGTGCCCGTCGTGGGCGCGGACATCGGCGGTATCCCCGAATGCCTCGAGGACGGCCGCGACGGCGTGCTGTTTGCGCCCGGCGACACGGCGGCGCTGGCCTCCGCCCTGAGACGCGCCGGCGAGTTGCCCGCCGCCGCCCGCGCCGCCGCCCGCACCCGCGCGGAGGAGCATCACGACCGGGATCGCCATATGGATTTGCTGGTGGGAATCCTGGACGAAGTCCGGATGTTGGAGTAAACCTGTACCGTCACGGATGACGGTCCCGTCTCTCGACGGGACACATCGCCAGGAAATCAGGAGCACCCGGACACCTCATGCACTTCAAGTTCATCATCGGTCTTTGCCTGTTCGCCGTCTGCGCCTGCGTCATGCCGTTGTCCGCCCAGGACGAGCGGTCGCACCGGGTCACGCGCGGCCAGAACCTCACGACTATCGCCCTCGAGTACGGCGTCACGGTCCGGGAGCTGAAGGAACGGAACGGTTTGCGCGGAGACAGGATCTATGTGGGCCAGCGTCTGCAGATCCCCGCGGCCGATCCGGACTGGTACGTCGTACGCCGCGGCGACGCCCTTTCGTCGATCGCCGAGCGTCACGGGATATCCCTGTCCACGTTGCGCAGCCTGAACAACCTGCGCGGCAACCGTATCTATCCGGGTCAGAAGCTGCGCCTGCGCGCCGCACCCAGCGACCGGGCCGTCCACGTGGTACGCAGGGGCGAGAATCTCACGCGGATAGCGCAGCGCTACGGCACGACAGTCGCGGCCCTTCAGCGCATCAACGACCTCGCCGGCGATCGGATCCATGTGGGCCAGAAACTGCGTCTGCGCGAGGTCGCCAGGACGGTACACGTGGTCGAGCGGGGCGACGCCCTGTGGGAGATCGCGCAGGCCTACGGCCTGTCGGTCACCGAACTCAAGGCCATCAACGACCTGTCCACGGACGTGATCCATCCCGGCCAGTCATTGCGCCTGTCCAGGGACGAGATACCGGTGGCGGCCGTCTACACCGTCAGGCGGGGGGACAACCTGAGCGAGATCGCCCGCCTGCATCAGATGAGCCTGCGCGAGTTGCGGAACCTGAATAACATACGAGGATCGTTGATCCATCCCGGCCAGCACCTGCAGGTCAGGCCGCTGCTGGGATCACGCGCGGCGACGACGGAGGCGTCCACACCGTCGACCGTGGCCTGGAGCGACCTGCTCGTCAGCGTCGACGGCGTGCGACGACTGGACGCGGGCAACGGCCCCTATTACTACGAGGAACCCCGGGCGGACCGCCAGCGCAGCAAGACCTACCGGGAGGAAAGCAGCATCTCGCCGCTGGTCAGCTACCGCCACGCGCGGCAACTGCTGGATCGCTTCGACGAGACGATCGCGTCCATGCCACAGCTGAGTCGCCGTCTGGAGGGCTGGCACTTCGTTCTGGATCCGGGCCACGGCGGCATCGACCCGGGCGCCATCGTGGCCGGCAAGGACGCGCAGGGGAATCCCTTCTACATAGTCGAGGACGAGGTCGTCTACGACGTCGCGTTGCGCGTCTACGCCCTGCTGAAGCTGCACGGAGCCGAGGCGACCCTCACCCTGCTCAGCCCCAATCACCTGCTGCGCAACAACACGCCGGTGACGCAGACCTTCGTCCACGACCGCAACGAGGTCTTCAACAGTCTCGACTGGAACCGTCGCAACAAACCGTCTACGTGGCCGAAAGGCGGGCAGAAGTATCTCGACGCGCGGGTGGACATCGCCAAGCGGTCGTTGCGGAACGTGTCCGCGAACCGCCAGGTCTTCCTGAGTTTCCACGCGGACAACGACCGTCCCACGGGTGACGCGGTGACTCTCTTCTACTACCAGAGCTCGCGTCGGACGGACACGACATCGCGGTCCTTCGCCCGCAAGCTCATTCCGGCCATGGGCGCCGGCGCGCAGGCCAAGGGACGCGCGCTCGGCGTGTTGCGCAACAATCCCGCGCACTACAAGCTGCTGGTCGAGATGCGCAACCTGGCCTTCGCCGACCACATCTGGGCGGTGCGCTACGAACAGCTGCGGCAGCGCGACGCGCAGAAAGTCGTGCAGGCCCTGCTGGACGCGCTGACCTGATACCTCCTATTCCGCGAGCCGGATCGGCACCTCGAGCACGATGCGGCCGCCCGTGTCCCCCGGCCGGCGATCATCCAGGTTGCGGTCGCGGAACTCGATCGCACCGATCGGCTGTAAGCCATCGGGCGGGTCGGGCCAGGTCCCGTCGAAGGACACGTCCAGTTCCGTCGGCACTCCGCAGTACAAATGCAGGTCGCCGCCGCCGGCACGGGCGATCTCGCCGGCGACCGGCGCACCGAACCGGTACGTCTCGCTCAGGTCGAAGCCCCAGCTCTCACTGTCGACACCGAGGGCGAAACCGCCCACCACCTTGAGGGTGAACGTGGCCGTGGCGACGTCCGCCGGCTTGGCCACGCTCATCTCGCAGACCAAGCCGTCGAAGCCCGTGCCACGTACGGCGTGGCCGTCCGCGTCGAGGATGTTGACGGCGCAGTCGGTAAAGAGGTTGGCCGTCGCCTCGTCCATCTCGAAGCGGAAACTCGCCCGCGGGGTCGCGGCGTCCAGCGTGAAGGTGTGCGACCACTCGTCCGCTTCCTCCACCTCGATCTCCCGCTCGCGGCCGAAGCCCGCGAGGGTCGCCGTGACGTCGCCCTTGAAGACGCCGGGGAAGGCGCGGGTGACCGTCAGGGAGCTCTTGGCCGGCTTGCCGGTGCCGGCGCGGGCGAGGGACGTCACCTCGACGGGCTGTACGTCGTAGGCGTCGAAGGAGACGGTCAGGCGGTAGTTCGTATCGACCAGGTTGCCGATGGCCGCCACCACGTTCAACTCCCAGATGCCGGGATAGAGTTCGTCGCCGGTGATCACGGTATCGGTGACGGGGCGGGTCTCGGGCCGTGCATAGCCGGCCCAGTTCCCCTTGACCGAGCCCTCGGGGTTGCAGATCTCCAGGTAGCAACCCGCGCCGTCGCGCGCGCCGACGTCCTCGCTCACCTCGAGCCGGCAACGCATGGCCGTGGCGCCGGCGGGCGCCGTCACGTAATGGCGACGGGTCGTCGACGCCTGCAGATCCCCGCCCGTGAAGACGAACCCGGCACCCGCCGCCGGGTCGGCGGCTTCGCCTACTACCACCGTGTTCCACAACGAGAACTCGCGGCCGGGCAAGCCCGAGAGGTCACCGCCGTCCAGAGTCGCGATCACCCGCGCGCTGTAGACGCCGGGGGCGGTCAGACGGTCGGCGCCGTAGGTGACGTCCACGGACATGGCCATGTCGCCGCGGATATAGCGCTTCGACGACAGGACCTTCAGCCAGGGCGCCTCGCTCTTGAACTTGAAGGAGCGGAAGAAGACGTCGCGCTCGTCGGGTGTCAGGTCGGGATGGAAGACCGGCCGCACGCGGAAGGTTACGCGCTCGGGAGCCGCCGGCGCGCCACCGGGCGTGCGCCAGTAGGCCGCGGGGGCCTGTCCGTCGGTCTGGAAGGGACAGAAGGTCTCGATCTCGTAGTCCAGGACGCTGTGCGCCGATTCGCTCCGGGCCAGATCGCGCAGAACCCGCCAGCTGCCCTGGATGTCGACCAATCCGCCGCCCTGTTCGAACAACGCCAGCCCCGGCACACGCGTGGCGCCGGCGATCAGAGCACGCTTGATCATGCCCCAGTGTACGCTCAGGTCCTCCTGGAGCGCGGCGCTGAGCAGGCAGGCGACGGCGCCAGCGGTCTGCGGTGAGGCCATGGACGTGCCGTGGAAGCGAGCGCTGCCGTCGACGAAACCGGGGACCGTGGACAGGGCGGTGCCTGGTGCCACCACGTCTGGCTTGGGCGCCTCGCCGCCGCGGCTGGAGAAGGCGAAGAGGGTGTTTACCGGCAGGTCGGCCTGGTAGAGTTCCCGGGCGGCCTCGCGCGAGAGGTAGGCGCCGGCGGCGATCACGCTGCGGCTGGTGGCGGGAATGCCGCTGGTCGACAGGCCCGGGCCCTCGTTGCCGTTGCTGGTGCAGACGTAGAAACCCGGGTGCTCGGCCAGCAACTCGTCCAACCAGCCGCCGATGGTGTCGTCGTCCTCCTCGACGGAATTGATGCCGAAGCTCATGTTCACGACCACGGGCAGACCGTAGCGCTCGCCGAAGTCCACGGCATGCTCGTAAGCCTTCTTCATGGACTCGGTACGGGTGGCGCCGCCGCTGAGACGCGTGTCGCCCAGCTTGCAGGAGATCACCCAGGCCCCCGGCGCCACGCCGTGCAAGCCGGCCTGGCCGCCGACCTCGTGGCCCGCGGCGATGCCGGCGCAGTGGGAGCCGTGTGCGCCTGAATCGTGATGGAATTCGACCGTGGGCGCGGCGAAGCGGCCGAGCCAATCCTCGTCATCGCGCACGTTGACGGACCAGGCCATCAGCGAGCGGCTGTCCTCGTCGTGGGGACTGCTCAGGCTGAAGACGTCCCAGGCCACGTGGTAGTCGCGCAGGAGCTGTTCGTCGTCGAGGCGGCCGTCGCCGTCGGTGTCCACGACCACCAGCCAGACGCGACGGCCGGCGCGTTCGCGGGCCACCGCGCCGGCCGCGGTCTCGTTCAGGCCGGCCAGCAGGTCGAGTCCGCGGCCGGCGCCCAGCGCCGACTCCGCCTCCGCGCGGGAGGCCGACCAGACGAGGAAACCGAAGACGTCGGAGACATCGCCGTCATCGTTCACGTCGGGCACGTCGCTGTTGTTGATGAACTGCTGCTCTGAGATCAGGCCCATGTAGACCGGATGCAGGTCGTCGTCGGCGACCGGCGGCACGGGCAGGACGTCGGCGCCCTCCAGTCGATGGCCGTCCGGATGCGAGTAGACGCCCGGCTCGAAATCGGCCTCCACGACCTCCCACTCACCTTCGGGCGTGAAGTCGCGCACGTCCAGCATCTTGTGTACGCCCGACGAAGTGGTCTGCAGACCCGGCGCCAGTTCGTCGACTCCGGTGTCGAGAATGGCCACGACCACGCCGCGGCCATCCCAGGCGGGATGCTCGGCGCGCCAGGCGACGGCGCCGATGTCGCCGGCGGGCAGGTACGGCCAGGGATCGCCGGCGGGCTCGACGGCCAGCGCCACGGCAGCACAACCAAGCACGGCCAGCGATAGCGCGAACAGGATCCGGGCCAGCGGGGACGTCTTCCGGAACATGGGAACCTCCAGCAATACGGGGGTCTTTTTTACAACTCGCGTCGGGGAGCCTATTATATGAGCGGTAGCGGGGACGGACAAGCCGGATCCCTCGTCATGGAATACCGATGGACCTCGTGCGGACGCTTCTGGGACTGCGTCCAGCCATACGCAAACCGGAAGGAAGCTGAGACAATGGACGCGAAGAACATGCGCATGCATACCAAGGTGGTTCACGCCGGCCAGCACCCGGACCCCGCCACGGGCGCCGTTTCCGTGCCCATCTACCAGGCGTCCACCTTCCGCTTCCGCGAAGCCGCCGAAGGCGCGGCCCGCTTCGCCGGCACCGACGACGGCTACATCTACACGCGTCTCGGCAACCCCACGACGGCGCATCTGGAGGAGAGCATCGCTACCCTCGAAGGCGGTTGCGACGCCCTGGGAGCCGCCACCGGCATGGCCGCCGTGAACACGGTCTACTTCACCCTGCTCGGCCGGGGTGATCACGTGGTCTGCACCGAGGCTCTCTACGGCCCGTCGCGTACGGTGCTGGAAACGGAATACTCGCGCTTCGGGATCGATGCGACCTTCGTCGACTCGTCCGTCGCCGAGAACGTCGAGAACGCCATGCGGCCGGAAACGAAGCTGGTCTTCATAGAGACGCCCGCCAACCCCACGCTGAAGATGACGGACATCGCCGCCTGCGCCGCCATCGCCCACGAGCACGGCGCCCTGCTGACGGTGGACAACACCTTTTCGTCTCCCATCCTGCAACGGCCCTTCGACCTCGGCGCCGACGTCATCGTGCACAGCATGACGAAGTTCATCAACGGCCATACCGACGTGGTGGCCGGCATGGTCGTCGCCAAGGAGCCGGACGTCTTCGCGCGCCTGCGCAAGGTGCATCGCAACCTGGGCGGAACCATGGATCCCCACCAGGCCTGGCTCGTGCTGCGCGGCGTACGCACCCTGGCGCTGCGCATGGAAAAGGCGCAGGACAACGCCATGGTGCTGGCCGAGTTCCTCGAGTCCCATCCCAAGGTCACCTGGGTCAGGTATCCCGGGCTCGAGAGCCACCCCCAGTACGAAATGGGACTGCGGCAGATGTCCGGCCCCGGGGCCGTGATCTCCTTCGGCGTGGCGGGCGGGCTGGAGGCGGGCCGCACGGTGATCAACAACGTCGAGCTGCCGACCCTCGCCGTGAGCCTGGGCGGCGTCGAGAGCCTGATCGAGCATCCCGCTTCGATGACACACGCCGGTATCCCTCAGCAGGAACGCGAAGCAGCCGATATCACGGATGATCTGGTGCGCTTGGCCGTCGGCTGCGAGGATGTCGAGGATCTGCGGGAGGATCTCGCGAAGGTCCTGGACTTGATATAGAGAGGGACGATGTATCAACGCTGGGTTGACGCCTCGAGTCTGGAGACCAGGAACGCGTCCGGCGATCCCTGGGACGTGGACTACAGCGCCCACCCCCTGCTCGACCCGCAGTTCGTGCAGCGATCCTCGCGCGTCGGGCGCTTCTTCCAGCAGATGTACATCCGCATCCGCAAAGACGACGACGCCTACCGGGCCGAGATCGAGCGCATGCTCAACCCGCCGCTCCGCGACGGCGTCGGCGGCCGGGGACCCACGGATCTGATTCGCTACCTGACCGATGCCGAAACCTACGTGCGGGATCTCGTGTCGCTGCTGCCCGCCTCATCGCAGGAACACGTGCGCCCGGACGCGAAGATCTCGGCCTGCAACGACATGCGCACGCTGATGTCCTTCCTCTTCACGCCCGAAAACCCGCGCATCCGTTACGAGGCGCAACGCAAGCTCTATCTCGCCAAGCTGCTGCTGGACATCGACTACTCGCGCCACGTCCAGTACGGCCCCAAGCACAAGGCCTACTTCGAGCGCCTCGTACGCGAGGGGTTGTGGGAATACTCCCTGGACACCAACGCCCTCGAAGTCGGCTTCCACATCGACGAGGACGGCGAGTCGATCCGCTACAACCTCAACTCCAAGCCCGGGCAGGAGCGCTTCGAGTTCAAGTCGATCTTCCTGGAGAAGGCGGTCGGCGGCCGCAAGATCGCCCTGGACGTGCTCTACTACAACTGCCGCTTCAAGCGGACGGTCGTGCCCATCTCCTACGAGATCGTGGACGGCAGCCACCGCGTCATCGAGCGCAAGCGCTGGGACGCCACCGGCAAGAGCAGCGGCGGGTCGATCCTGTCGAAGATGATCCGCAAGGGCATCAACAATCCGAACGATATCGGCGACATCCTCGGCGCCATGTTCATCGTCCACGACGACGACGCCATCGACGACCTGCTGACGCTGCTGGACAGCATCTTCGGCAATCCCATCTCGTGGCGGGACGTCACCGACACGCTGGACGACAGCCGCGACAAGCGGCGCCTCGATCGCCATTCGGGACGGGGTTACCGGGTCTACAAGGGGAATCTGGGCATCCTGCACCCATCGGATCTGCCGGGCGGCCTGCCCTACCGCTTCCACGTCGAGGTGCAGATCTACGCCCTGGAAGGCTTCCTGCGCACCGTCCACGGCGCGCACGATGCCAGTCACCTGGCGCTCAAGTTGAGACAGTTCCTCCACGGCCTCGCGCCCATCGTCTTCCCGCGCTCCATTTACGGCGAGGACTGGCTGCGCCAGCCCTGACGGGCGACAGATATCCCACCGATGATCGCCCCGGATGCGGAAAGCCCACCCTCGTCGGGCGGGCTTTCCGGGACAGGCAAGCACAGGTCAAACGTCGATCAGTTCACTCTTCTCGAGCCCGACCGCCCGGTTGGGCTCCCGGTCCCCACTTGCCTCCTCGCCCCAGAACTCGTCCATATCCAGATCGTCCAGGTCGAGCCCGTCGCTGACAGCGGACGGTTCGGGACTTGCCTCGACAGACCAGTCCGCACTCTGCCGGCAGGCGGAATGCGGGAAGGCCCCGCCGGGACCGGCCTGTGCGGCCCGGTCGGGTCTCCCCGGCTCATTCTTGCCGCCGGTGATCTGCTGCAGCACTTCGATCAGGTGCACCATCAGCTTGGCTTGGGCCGAAAGTTCCTCACTGGAGGCCGCGGTCTGCTCGGAATTGGCGGCGTTGAACTGGGTCACCTGTTCCATGGCGGCGATGGCGTTGTTGAGCTCGTCGATACCCTCGGCCTGCTCACCGCTGGCGGTCGCGACCTCGCGGATCAACTCGGTGACTTGCGAAATGCTGACCGAGATGCTCCGGATGGAGTCGGAGATCTCGGCGGCGACCCTGACACCGCGGTCGGCGTCCTGATGAGATTCGGCGATCAGGTCCGTGGTGTCCCTGGCGGCTTCGGCGCTGCGCTGGGCCAGGTTGCGCACTTCCTCGGCCACCACCGCGAATCCCTTGCCCGCCTCGCCCGCCCGCGCGGCCTCGACCGCCGCGTTGAGTGCCAGCAGGTTGGTCTGGAAGGCGATCTCGTCGATGGACTTGATGATGCGCGCCATATCGCCCGACGAATTCTGGACCTTGGTGATGGCGTCCTGCATGCTGCAGCCCGCCTCCGCACAGCGCAACGAGGCCTTGGAGACCTCGTCGGCCATGTCGTCCATCTTCTCCGCATTGGCGGCGTTGAGGCGGGTCTGGGCGGAAAGATCCTGCAGGGAAGCTGAGATCTGCTCGATGGTGGAGGCCTGGGTGCTCGCGCCGAGAGCCAGATCCTGGCTGGACTCGGACAGGAGGGAAGAAGCTGACGTCACCTGGCCGACGCCCTCATCCATGCCGACGATCACGCGCTTCAGATCCTTGACGATGCTACGCGTCAACCTCAGGGCGATGACGCCACCCAGCAGCAAGCCCAGGGCGGTGAAAACCGCCATGAGGATGTCGATACGGGCGTAGAGATCGTTGATCCGTGATTCATAGGTATCGGCGTCGGTCTGGACCACGGCCCTCATGCGGCCCAGGATTTCGACCAGGCGATCCTCCGCCTGGATCACGTCTTCCGCGAAGACCCTACCGGCCGTGCGCCACGTCTCCTGCTGCGCGGAGTCGAGTTCCGTGAGCAGGGAGACGACTTTGGCGGCGGCGGTATGCACTTCGGCATGGCGGTTTCCGGCCTGAGCCAGCAGGGGTGCCAGCTCGGGGATCGCAGCTTCGTCCCTGCGTCGAGCCTCACTCCCGTACCAGGCGCCGAAAACGCAGCGAGAGGGGTCGGTCTCGATGTCCAGACCGGACACGTCCGTGTTGATGATGGCAGTGGAGAGCCTGCGGGACCACTTGAGCTGATCGGCTTCACAGGCCATCAGATCGTATTCGATCTGCCGGTGCCGCAGCAGGCGGTGGGATTCCGCTTCGAGGGCGTGAACGCTGAAGGTGGCGACGATCATGACAACCGCCACCAAGCTCATCATCAGCCCGAAACCCAGGCCCAGCTTGCGGGCCAGACTCATGTTCCTGATCATACCCATCTCCCACATCGTTCGACGCCTGAACAGTCGCGGGACGCATTGCCACAATCTTATCGGTCTCTCAATACATCGGTCGCCGAGGAGGCATATTGAGCCGAATCAGGCGCTGTCGGAGGGAAAAAGGGGGGATGTTGGCGAAATTGTCCGGCGCGAGTCAGCGTCACGCACGTGCGGCGAGTTCGGCGCCACGGTCGGGCGGGCAGATGGCGTGACGCACACACAGGTCATGGAACCGCTGCAGCCCCGCCATTTCCCGCTCGCCGAGCACGTAGCACATCGAATCCGCGAAGTAGCCGCGGATGACGTCGGTCGAGCAGACACCACCCGGGCCGAGACGTCCCTCGGCCGCCGCGCGGGCGGCCAGTTCGTCGATCCTGGACAACCCCAGATCGCGCGACCGGGTGAGCAGCGTGACGAGCTCCTCGCGCGCCGTGTCGCTCGACCCGGCCACGAAACGACGCCCCAGCACCCACACCGCAAAGACGAAGGGCAGCCCGGTCATCTCTCGCCAGGTCTCGCCGAGATCGACGACGTGTACATCATCGCGTCCTTCCGCACGGAACCGGTGTTCGGCGGCGAAGCAGCGGTCGCCGATGACCAGCGCCGCCTCGTGGTCGTCCAGCAGGGTATCGACGTGGGGTTCGAGCACCATGAAGTCGGGTTGTATGTCGTAGAGGTCGGCGAGCAGGATGCGCAGGAGCGCCACCGAGGTGCGGCTGCCACGGTCCACGGCCACCTGGTGCAAACTGGTGGGATCCACGCGGCTGAACAGCTTCACACTGTCCACGCGGCGGCCCGTGGCGATGCCCACGCCGGGCACGAAGTCTTCCCCGGCGCCGCGAAAGCACTCGACGACGGGGATCAGGGCCGCGTCTGCCTCGTCGGCGTGCAACAACTCCGGCAGGACCGACGGCACGGCCGAGATCGCACGCACGCGTGACGGCGCGAGTTCGTCCAGAGCGTCCACCAGTGGCCAGGCGTCGAGGTAGGAGACCGTAGCGATACGGTAGGTCATGACGCTTCCTTCCGCGCCACGGCGCGTCGATAGAGTACCTCGAGGTCGCGAGCGACCCTGGTGATGGAAAAATCGCGTTCCACGAGCTCCTGGCCCGCGATACGACAGGACTCGCGCAGGGTGGCATCGGAAACCAGGCGCGAGACGGCGTGGGCCAGTTCCTCTGCATCTCCCGGCACGGCCAGAACACCGTTGACGCCGTCCTCGATCACATCCTCGACGCCCGATATGCGGGTCCCCACGACAGGCAGGCCGCAAGCCATGGCTTCCAGCATGACCAGGGACAATCCCTCCCATAGCGACGAAATGACGAAGCAATCGGCGGATTGCATGACCTGGGGCAGATCATCCAGATGACCCGGTATATGCACCCGTTCCGCCAGGCCGCGCGCGGAAACACGCTCCCTGTATCTTGCCGACAGTGGACCATCACCGGCCAGGACCAAGTGCACATCAAGGCCCCGGTCGCGCAATATACCGATCACGTCGATCAGCAACTCGTAGTGCTTGAGCTCGCAATGACGGCCGGCGGCCAAGGCGAAAAAAACGCCGGGCTCAAGGTCGTAGCGCTCGCGGATACGCACTCTATCTTCGGCAGACAACGGCTCCGGTATCGTCACGCCGTTGGGCACGACGACCAGCCGCGGACAGTGGTGCCGCTTCAATCCCAATTCAGCCAGCAACGAATCCCTGACCTTGTCCGACACGGCCACCACGGCGTCGCAACGGTTCAGCATGCGCTTGTAGGCCCAACGGCGTCCCCAGGCTCGCAAGGAATTCGCGGTATCACCGTAATCGAATTCGCGATTGCTGTGGACGGTGGGAATCACCGCACAGTGTCCTCTGACAGACAGCAACAACCCCCAGAAATTGGCGCCGGGCAGGTGGCTCTGCAACACGTCGACGCCGTCGGCGGCCAGGTTAGCCGCGAGTTGTCGGTAGCCGTCGCGCACGGAGATAAGACACCGCCATGGCCGCGACGGTGAGACGATCCGGTGGTCGAAATACCGCACGGTCACATCGGGCGAGATCTTGGAGGAGAGCGGGCCTGGGCCGTCCAGAACGTAGATGTGGGATCGGTTCCCGGCGGCAGCGCAGGCGTTGGCGATCTGGACCGCGAGGTGTTCGGCGCCGCCCGCGTGCAGGGACCCGATCAGCTGTGCCGTGACGAGTGGGCGGGCGTCCACGCGCTCATCCATCGTCAGCGGATCCTGACGATCATGGACCAGGTGGAGAGCCTGTTGTCCTGTATCGTGACCTGGGCCTGCTGCGCTGCCGTCTGGTCGGCGCAGGGCCCCACATGGACCCGGTACCAGAGCTGACCTTCGATCCGGACATCCACGACTTGTGTCGACAGATCGTAGCGGGCGCATTCGGCGGCGAAAACTTCAGCACGCTCGAGATTTCGGAACGATCCCACATGGACGTACAGTCCCGGTGGGGGGGCGGGCAGTTCTCTGACCGTCGGGACGACGTCGCGTCCGGGGTCTGCGTCAATCGTGGTCTCTTCCGCGACCTGTGCGGCCGGTTCGCCCTCGTCAACGGTCCCTGGCGTGGGCTCCCCTATCGACGTGGGATCAGCGGTTCCCTCGGCGACAAGTCGTTCGCCTTCGGCGGTGGCGAGGCTGTCGTCCGGGCTGGCTGCGACGATACCCAGCGAATCGATGGGCACAATATCCAGCGGCCGGTCCCCGCTATCGCCGACGATATCTTCGTCTGCGACGCCGCCATCGACCTCGGCCAGGGTGCTGGGTTCGGGAAGGAAGGGCAGCTTGATCTTGCCCTGGCTATGGGCCAGCAGAGCCATGGCGACCACGGAAACCGCCACGACGATCAGGGCCGCCGCGAGAATGCGTCGCGCGCCACCGGCGCGGCGCCTGACCGCCATCGGCGCTGGTTCGTCCGCCTCGACATCGACGCTTCCGTCTTCGTCGGCGTCCATGACGGCGGCGGTGGCAACCGCTGACTCGTCGACCTCTGCGGGCTCTGCGGAGGCAGGTTCCACATCCGCATCCGACTCCTCATGATCGCCCTGTATCGCGTCGGAGGAGGAGGCCAGAGCAGCTTCGGTGATTTCGTCCAGCTCGCCGTCGATTTCGGGGGCTGGTTCCGGCTCGACCGTCGCTTCCGGCTCCGGCGCGGGCTCAGGTTCCGGCTCGGCCACTATTTCCGATTCCGGCATAGGAGCGGGTGGAGACTCGGAGGATTGCGCAGCGATCGCCGCGGCGATCGATTCCTCGGCGGGAGACCTGGCCAGCGAAGTGTCCTCCTCCACATGATGCAGACGCACTTCGTCGTCGCCGTCCACGTAGGCCGCCAACAGGGCTCTGTCCGCGATCATGTTCACGAGGCGCGGGATGCCATCGCTGAGGGCATGGACACGTTCGATCGCATCCTTACGGAACAGATTGCGCTCGCAGCCGGCCACCTTGACGCGGTGCAAGATGTATTCGGACGTCTCCTTGGGACCCAGCTTGTCGAGATGGTAATGAACCCTGATCCGTTGGCGCACCTGGGCCAACTGCGGCGAGTTGATCTTGGTGCGTAGCCCGGGCTGTCCCGACAGCACGACCTGGAGCGCCTGCTCCTCGGGCGGTCCCAGGTTGGTCAGCAAGCGGACGCCCTCCAGGGTGGCGTCCTCGAGATTCTGGGCCTCGTCGATGACCAGCAGCAGGCGTTGCCCGCGGCGCATGGTCGCCACCAGCTCCGCCTTGAGGGCGCTCAACAGGTCGGCGCGGTCGGCCGCCGCCGGCATCTGCACGTCCAGCTCGGCCATCAGCATCTTGAGCAGTTCGCGGAAATCCAACTGCGTGACGTTGATCAGGGCGATCCGGTAGGTCTTGGAAATGTGCTGGGACAGGTTGTAGAGCGCCAGGGTCTTGCCGGTGCCGATCTCACCGGTGATGAGGATGATGTCCTCGCCGCCCTCGAGACCGTAAACCAGATGCGCCATCGTCTCCTCGAACGCGCTCGACCTGAACAGGAACTGCAGGTGAGGGCTCAGGGAGAACGGGGCTGTAAAGAATCCGAAATGCTCGTGGTACATGGTCTCGCTTCAGTCAACAACATCCAGCTCGTGTCTGGAAGGGCTACGGAACGATATCGCGGCCAGTGGGTTCGCTGGGCGACACGGAAAAGGTACTTGATCGGCGAAACCTGGGCAATAAATCAATGGGCTGGCTTCCTGCCGGATACGATGACGTTCCACAGCAGGAGCAATCCCCCGTACACAAAGAAGATGTACGCCGCCTTGCAGGCCGCGATCAGCATGTCGCCGAGTACCCGGCCGCGCACGTCCCAGACCTCCATCAGGTCGCCGAACCCCGATATCTCGTAGATCAAATAGGTGCCGAACACGATCAGATGGTATTTGAGCAGCACCGCGGTCCAGCGTCCCACCTGCAGTCCGATCCGGTAACGATGCAGGACCCACAGCGACATGACGAGATAGAGATACACGGCCACGGACGAGGAAATGGCCAGGCCCTTAACCTGGTATGGCCCAATGAGCAGCGCGTTGCCGCCGACATTCGTCACCAGGTACAGCAGCGACAGCCAGATCATCTCCCGCATGCGCTGCAGGGAGTTGAAGGCCCTGGCTGTCATCTGGCAGAGGACGTAGGCGGGCAGGCCCAGGACGTACATGGCAAGGGCGCCGGCGGTGCGTTCGGCGTCCGCGGGCGTGAAGGCGCCGCGCATGAACACGACCCGCACGATCTCGCCGCTGGAGATGAAGAGCAGAAGGGTCGCGGGCAGCACGAGCCTGGATACCCGCTCCATCTTGTCCAGGACGTAGTCGCTGAAACCGCGCAGATCCCCGGCCGACACCAATTCGGCCATCCGGGTGAACATGACCACCACGAGCGTGAGCGCGAACAGCTCGACCCCGAAGATCAGGATGGTGTTCGCGTAGGCGATCGACGATATGCTGCCCTGCTCAAGCGAGGAAGCGAACATCTTGTCTATGAACTGGTAGACCAGCGCGATCGCGTGGATCATCATCAACATCCAGCAGAGCGACCAGAGCTTGCGCAGCGATCCCGGCGGGATGAACGGCGCAACCGGAACCGCGTGTCTCCGCACGCCTACGAGTCCCCACAGCAGGACGACCTGCAGCGCGTTGGACACGCCAAAACCGAGCGCGAAGGACCAGATACCGAGCCGCCCGTGGAAGAGAGCCACGGCGAGCAGGATAATCGCGGCGTTCAGGACGGGCATACCCGCCGCGAACCTGAACCGGTTGTTCAGGTTGAGAACCGCCTTGCCCATGGCTCCGAAGAGGAGCATGACACCGGGCAGCGCCATCAGACGGATCATTCTCACGGTGTAGGCCTTGGTCTCCGCCGGGAGGCCGGGTCCGACGACATCCACGATCGTCCCCGTCCCCAGCATCAACAGCAGCGTGTAGGCAACAGCCGGCAGGAGGAAGAGGATCAGCACCATGTTCTGGAAACCGAACAGCTCGGGGGACGGCAACCGATCACGCAGCTTGATGGTGTACGGGACCACGACGGCCGTGAACACGTTGCCGATCACGGCGCTGAAGAACGTGACCATGAAAAAAGCCAGGGCATAGGCGTCGTAGCGGGGGCCGGCCCCAAAGAAGTTGGCCATCAGCATCTGGGTGGCCAGGCCGAATGGCTTCACGAGGACGACGAGTCCCATCAGGCGCACCACTTCTGTATCGAAGAGGTACCTTCTTGCCAGCGACTTGAGATCGAGCGCCATCAACGACACATCCCGGCTGTCGAGAATCCCGCAGGATACCGTTGCCGCCACGACGGGAAGCGGTCCCCGGCGGCTTGAATTCCGTATTACGCCCAGCTGGTTGCGTCCAGCAGGACCCAGGGGCTGTCCCATGAATGGAGCAAGAGGACACCAGCCAGTCTAGGCCCGAGCATCCCCGGAAGAAACATCTAATTGTCTCGAAGATCCCTGCCGCCCGACCGCAGCGAGCCCTCGCCACATCGAGGTGGCCTGTCGATCCACGCAGGCTTCAGAGACCGGGATCAGGTGGATTCGGGGCGCGGTTGGGCGGCGGCCGGCTGCGCCTCGCTCGAATAGCCGTAGATCAAGCCCATGATGAAGTACACGATGACGTTGATCAGATCGAAGTAGCGATAATCGATAACCATGCCGCCGACCAGATAACAAATGGCGATCGAGGCCATGACTGCCAGCATATCTCGGTTGAACCACTTTCCCTGGGGATTGGCGCGCCACTGGCGGGCGAAGGCCTTGACCGCAACGATGCCGATCGCCACTAACAGGAAGATGCTCACCAACCCCTCGTCTGCGGCCCGTCCCAGGTAGATATCGTGCGCGGCCACGTTCCGACCGGACTGCTTGCTGACATATCCGTATAAGGGGATGTACCCTCCCTGGTTGTAGAGCCACGCGTAATTCTTGGCGTTGAAGTACCCCACTCCGAACAGTGGATGATCAGAAATGATTCTGACGCTCGTGACGAAATACGCCAGCCTGTTATCCAGGGTATTGGACGAATCGAGGCGTTCCTGGAGGAAGTCGCTGTTGGCGAGCTGGAACAGGCCCAGCGTGCCGACAATGATTCCGATGACGGCCACGACACCGAGCACCTTCCGATAATGCGGCCTCAGGAGTCCAAGCATCGGCAACGCCACTCCCGCAGCCAGCCAGGGACCGCGTGTATAAGCGAGAAAGACGCCGAGCAGGCTCAGTCCGAACGACACTCCCAGCAAAGCCGTCTTGAAGATACTGATCTTGCGGGTGATGAAGAAGAAATAGACCGGCACGAGCATGGCCTGCAGCTGGCCGAAGAGTGGCGGATGCATGACCGGTCCCCGTGATCGCCCCGGGTGCCAGAGATGGCCCACTTCCGGATTGAGGATAGCTTTGGGCCAGACCAGGGCATTCAGCTTGAAGTGCTCGCCGATCGCGGTAATGGAGTAATAAATGGATAGTGCCAGAAAGAAGTAGAAGACATTGCGTATCTGTTTTTCCTTCTTGATGGCATGCCGGCCGTAAAGATAAGCGGACATGGGCACCATGCTGCTGTTGACCCAGGCAGGCAGGTACGAGGTGTCGGTAATGGTCATGCTGCCGAAAATGTAGACCGCATGGACAATGATCAGGATATCGAGCGTGAATGGTCCCTTGATTCTGTTCCTCGCCCCCAATATCTGGAACATGAACATGAAGATGATCCAGAGCAACAGCAGCCGATCGATGGAGACGTCCGGCAAGCCGACCATGTGGACCCGAGCGACGTTCTGGAAACCGGACATGGAAAAGAACCAGAGGATCATGGCGAAGGACAGGTCCCTGGAGGATAACTTGAACAGGATGATCACACCGAGCAGGACCGCCAGCACGATGAAATAGAGCATGAAGCCGAGTCTGCTCAGAACAACGTAGGTCACGAACGCTATGAACAACGACAACGTTAGCGCCGTCACCACGTTGATCAGTTGGTTCGTTTGGATTCTGGGGCCCGTGTAGTTCATGGCGTGGCCACCCGGAGGGTCATGATCTCGCGTCCGGCTTGTCCGGCGAGATCGCCCCCAAAACCGGCACCTTGAGTGCCTGCATCGCCTGGGAGCGATCGTAGATACGGTGATCCTGGTTATCGACGAACCAACCCGCGATCAGTCCCAGGAGAACGGCGAAGATGAAGGACATGACCAGATACAATTGCTTTTTGCTGCCGGCCAGAGACATGTGGACGGCGGGGGCATCGAGGGGGAAGATATTCGTGACCCGCAAGTCGGCCCCGGCCTTGAGCTTCACCTCGCCGAGCTTCAACTCCAGCGTCTCCAGCAGATCCAGCTGCGACTTGATCTGGACATCCACGGCGTCGATCCGACGCTGCACATCGGGATAGTTCTCCAGCTGCTCCTCTTGCTCGAATATCGTCTCGAGATAGGACTGTTCCTTACTATTCATTTCGTCTAACCGGACGTTGATATCCTGCAGGAAGTTCTCCCGGTCCCGGTTCAATTCGCGCCAAACCTCCTGAAGCTGACGCTCCTTGAACTCGATCTGGCCAGCCCCCGGCTTGAACTGGCTGCGCAGGTCGGCAAGCTGCGAAGTGAGCATGTCGGCCCGCTCCTTCAGGATCCCGAAGTAGTTACCCTGGTTCTGGACGGACGTCGGGACGTAGGTCGAGTCGGTTGCTATCGCGCCCAAGATGCTCTGTAACCTGGCCTGGAGGGCCAAGCGGTCGGAGCGCACGTTGAACATATTCGTCCTGATGTTCTGTATCTGGTTCACAACGGCGCCGGCGTTGTCGGCCAGCGCGGCGATGCCCGCTTCCTTGACGATGTCCACCCGCTGTTGGAAGAAATCGTCGATATGCGCGCGCAGGTTTTCTATCTGGTCGGTGTAGTATTCGACAGCCGGCAAGTTCTGCTGGGACTTGATGCTGAAGTTCATGTAGGCGTCGATGATCTCCTTGACCACCAGCAGGGTGTAACCTCTGTGGATATGGGAGTACGTGATGTTCAGGATGTTGGATTCGCCGACCTGCGTGCAGTCGACCTCGTCCGCCACGGATGCCAGGATATCATCAACCGACTCGAACACCGGGAAGGTCGGATCCTGTGCGGCGAGCACCTGCACGGTGTCGAACATAGCCTCGGCCGCCAACCTCGCCACGGGCAGGCTCATGACGATCTGCGAAGCTGAACTCAACTCGAGATCCCAGTTGGTAGTCCGTTGCAGAAAATCAGGCGTTTCAGGCCGATTGCCAATGATCATGAGGCGGGCTCTGGCGGTCGTCTTCTCGGTTGCCTGAAGCGTGACGAACGCCGTGACGATAATGATCGGCAGGGACACGCACAAGATGACCCAACGTCTCCTGATCAACATGGACAGCAGCGACTTGAGGTCCAGGCCTCCACCCGCTGTCAGGCTGTCCTGGGTCTGCTGTGGTATGGTGTCCTGCATGGCGCTCGACCTTCCCCTACCTGACAAGCCTATCGACCTTGTCAATATTCGCGATGGCGTAGATATCCCAGAACAGGGACGTGACGGACAGCACGGTGCCCAGCACCCTGTTATTAAACACCTCAATGTCCCCGATCGTGGACCTCGGAACGTATATGATGTCGTAGTGCTGGATGTCGGTCAACGCCAACGACATGAACTCGCGTTTCTCGAGGTGGGAGAGATCCAGATGGCTGTACAGATAGCCATCCGGTGTCACACGCATGCGTAGCACATCCCCGGTCGACGCGTTGTTGGTGAAGCCCCCGGCGCTTGACACCGCATGCAGCACGTTGCTGTTCTGCGGTGACAGAATCACCAAACCAGGCCTGTTCACTTCACCCAGGACGTACACCATGATCTCTCCGAATTCCCTGATCACGATCGACATGGCCGGGTCCAGGTAGTCCACCGCGTAGTTGGCGGTGATGGCGCTGTCCAGCTCGCTGATGGTGAGTCCGACGGCAGACACGCTATCGATGTAGGGCAAGGAAATCCGCCCGTCCGGCAACACAATCACTTCACTCTGATCAAGATCCGAATAGTATTCGAAATAAACATCGAAAACGTCGCCGATCCGCAGCTTGTACTCTGCGTTGCGGGCATTGTCCCACGCCTGCTGCTCTGTGGGTGTGAAAGGCTGGAGCTCGCTGGTGACCGATCGCGGGCCGCTGGACGCGCAGCCCGCCAAGCAACCGGCGCAGGCCGCCAGCATCAACAGCACCGGCAACGTCCACCAATCGCCGCGAGAGACGGAACTAACCTGTCGTATAACATGACTGGCCAAAATCGCATGCCTCCTTGCCGCCCAACGATGATCGAAGGGATCCTCATGTCCCGCTATCAGATCACCCACATCATGTCCCCTGGCACACTCGGCGGCAACCTTCAATATGGCGTACCGGACATCCGTGTCCGGCGGATCAGATCCCAACGATTCTTCGGTAGAGAAAACCGGGGATGTCGAAAGTCCGCTTGTTGAGAACCGTGCCGATCACGTTCACGCCCTGGGCACGCATATCATCGATGTTGTGGCTCAACACCTCGTGCTTGAGACGTCGCGACTCCACGACGAGGACGAGACCAGCCGTGGGTTTGGCGAGATGCCCGACATCGATCGACTGGGTGATGGCCGGCGCATCTATGATCGTAAAGGCGAACTCGCGATTCAGCTTATCCAGCAGATTCAGATAGCGATCGCCGAGCAGGGCGTCCGTCTGTTTTATTGACTGGCTCCCGTTGGGGATCACGGTCATCTGGCCCGTCGTCTGGAGCTTGTCGGCAAGCTGGGGGTCCAGCAACAATTTGCGGAAATTCACGGGGCAATCTATGGGCCGCTTTTGCGGCGAGGTGAAATTAGCATCGATCCAGGCCACGCGCAGGTCGAGCATGATGGAAAGATGGCGGGCCGTATTGAACGAGACATAGCTGGTACCCTCGCCCGGAATGGACGAGGCAAAGGTGACCGCGATACCGGTCTTGCCGCTGCTCAAGGCGATGAGGGAGTTGGCAAGACGCTCGAACTCCGCCATTTGCGGCCCAGGCGGCTGTGGAAACAAGTTGGCGCTGTCCAGTGTCTTGAGCTTGAACTCGAGGTCGAACTCGTGTCCGGACTTCTTGCGCATAGCGGACATAATCTTGCTCAATGTCGGCACATCCTCACTCACCGATCCCAGCGGGGTTCAACCGGGCACACGTTTCGGGGGCAAAACGGACCCTACCGTGCTGTCGGGGGGAGAAACACCCCCAGGGTCAAAATACACCTCTTGCTGCACTTATGCTATCGTCGCGGGTCTGACATGCTTTAGCAAGAACTCGTATTCTGTACTTCCGGAGGTGGAGCTGAAAAGAAATCCTGATGAAACGATTCTCCATTTTACAATCTATTAGGTACGATGTCAAGATGGGGCGGGATCAAACCACAGGCATAGGCGAGGGGGCGGCGTACGGGCCGACGGCCCTACACTGTAGTGCTGGGCATTCCGACGACCATAAATTATGCTGATCGCCAGGACGCCTGGGGAATTCACTGAAGTTGACAGGAAACGACCTGTGATGACTCGACGCCTCGAACACATTCGCCTGTTCTTGCATCGCAGGCGAGCCCGCTATTGGTTCATCTCTTTCCCAAAAAGCGGGCGAACCTGGACCAAAACCGTGCTGGAAGACTACATATGCGATCTCCTCGATCTCCCGCCGTTCGTCTTCGAAGATTTTGCGCCCTGGGTCCGGCTCAAGCCTTACCGGGGCGTTCCCCGCCTGATCCTGGTCCACCCCCACTGCCGGGAGACGGCTCCGGATCCCACACTACGATTCATGGCGAAACTGAGAAATAATAAAGTGATCGTGCTGGTCCGAGACCCACGGGACGTCGTCTTTACCTACTATTTCCGTCTCCGCAAGAGGATGAGGGATGAAGAGACGCTGGCCATTTCTCTCTCCGAGTTCATCAGGCATCCTGAATTGGGGATTGGTCGTATCGTCGACTTCACCAATACATGGTTTAGGTCCGGATACCGCTTCGACGACTTCCTGTTTCTGAGGCTGGAGAGCCTCAAGGCCAATCCAGAGCAGGAGTTCGGCCGACTGGTAAAATTCCTGGACATCCCCTTCGATCCCGCACTTCTTTCGCGAGTTGCCGGCCGGGCTTCCGACACGACCACCCTGGCCATCGAAGATGGTTCGGCCCGCCTGTCCGACACCGATCTGGCGTTCCTCGACAAAGCTCTACTCGAGCTGGACCCGGAGATCGGATATCAAGTGAGAAACCCTTAGGACGAATAAGCGTCAGGATCTAATACCCGAAGGGGAACAAGATGGAGAAATTCGTAGTATTTGCAGAACGCCGGTCTGGAACCACGATGTTGATCGATTGTCTGAACAACCTGGACCGTACCTTCTGCTACAAGCGTGCTTTCGGGATCGAGAAATTCATCAAGGATCCCGATGAGAACAAGCACAGCGGTATGTTCTTCCTCTACCGCATGGCCAACTGGAAACGGCGGCTGCGGTACTGGTTCCAGAGGCAGGGTCTCGTTTCGGAATTCATCGGGACCCAGATCTTCGCCCCCGATGGCAACAAGGACATCAAGGGCTTTCGCCTCATCTACAACAAAGCCGTGCAGTATCCCGAAATACTGAACGATCTCAAGGAGTCTGACACGAAGGTGATTCATCTCATACGCGAGAACGTCCTAAAAACCCACATATCATTTCTCACGGCACCGATCCACAAGATGTACCACCCCCGCGAAGGGGCCAAGATCCAGACCATCAGGGTGCACCTGGATCCACAGACGCTGCTCGCGGAATTGCGCCAGCGCATCGCCAAGATCGACAAGATGCGCAAACTCATTGACGCATTCCCCATGCTGGAAATCTCCTATGAATCGCTGGTCGAAGACAAGAATGCCCAAGCAGCCCGGATCCAGACTTTCCTGGGCCTGAATAACGTTATGCCATTCGAAACGGATCTAGTAAAAATCAATCCCGACTCACTCGACAAGGTCATAGAGAATCCTGCCGAGATCCGGGAACTGCTCACCGGCACGGAGTTCGAGCGTCTCCTCTACTAGTCGAAAAAGGTTCAAGGGGGTCGCCTCCATGGGGTTTGGGTTGAGGTTGAAAATCATGGGAGTCTCGAACTCTCTGAAACGCACTCTGAGGGCGGGAGACTACTGGTACTGGCTGCCACCACAGAAAACCGGCGGTGAGATCCCCATCTACCCGCTGGTCTACCCCCTGCGCTACGACATCCTCGTGCGTAAGACGTTCTTCGATTTCTACGAGTCACACAGCCAGATATACAGGGACGACCTCGACGCCTTCATCGACCTGGCCCGAAAGCACGTCTACCACGCCTGGTTCACCCGGGTACTCATCCCCCGTTTCGAAGCGGACAGTTTGAACGACGAGCGCCATATCCACGCACTGTTCGTCAAGCGCGTCCGCAGCGCCGTCGCCCTTCACGACAGCATCCGGAAACGCGGATTCGATACGGCCCATCCGATAATCCCCTACACCGGCGAGCGTATCCTGCCCACCTCCACGGGCTACAGTTCCAGTCAAGAGTACTACATGGGGGACGGGTGCCATAGACTGGCATGTCTGATGTCCATGGGTTACAGATCCCTTCCGCGCGACCTGGTCAAGGTCAAGTGTTTCAGACGCCTCGAACCTCTCGACAACACGGCCCTGCTGGAGGGCAGGATTCCCATCGATTGGCCTCCGGACCTGCTCCAGGACAACCATGAAGGCGGTGGGGCTTGAAGATCCTCCGGAGATTCCTGTTCGAGGGCGAGATCATGAGGTTGATGAGCTTCACGCTCTTGACCAAGCCCATCGCCCTAATGACACAGGTGATCATCGCCAGGTATTACGGCGCCGGAGTGGAACTCGACGCCTACACGTTCGCCCTCTTCCCGGTCCAGTTCCTCGCCATCACCGTCACCCATGTCTTTTCAGCCGTGGCCATACCCCAGCTCACGAAGATGAACAAGTCTATGGAATCGGGCGAATACCACGCATATCAGAACGCTATGGTCCTGTTCTTCTATGTGCCGACCGTCCTGCTCATGACTTGTTTCCTGTTTGGCGGCCGCGCCTTCGTCGACCTGGTGGGCAGCAATCTGCCCCGGGAAACGAAGGATTATGCGTACGACATGCTCCGTTTTCTCGCCCTGCCGGCGATTCTCCTCTGTCTCGTGGGCGCAAAAGCCACCCTGTTGAATCTGCACCAACGCTTCCGGGCACCCGGCCTGATGCCTCCCCTGAACGCCGCCGTCGTACTCGTCTGCATTCTGCTGCTCAATGGGCGGTACGGGATATGGTCACTGCCGATCGGGCTAGCCGTATCACAGGTCATACAGGTCCCCATCCTGCTGTACAGAGCACTCAGCACGCGCATCCTGACCTTCGCCAAACCCGCCATGTCCAGGGACGGGATTTCGCAGCTCTGGAGCCTGAGCTGGATGGTACTCATCACCCAGGGCCTGCTTATGATCAATACCTTCATGGACAAGTGGTTTGCCACCGGGCTGGAGACGGGGAGCATCTCCTCCATCAATTACTCCATGACGCTCATCAACTTCTGCCAGCAGCTCTTCTCCCTAAGCCTCATCGTGGTGATGTTCACCAAGATGTCCGAGTTCCTGGCGAACAACGACATACCCGGCATCAACGCCTACATCGACGGCAATCTGAAGAAGGTGGCGAACCTGGTGGTGCCGGTGAGCCTGGGCCTATTCATCATCAGTCCCGAGGTTATCCGGATATTGTTCCAGAGGGGAGCGTTCGATGCCGCTGACGGCATAAGGACGTCGGATGCGCTCGGCATGTACTTGCTGGGTGTGCCGGCTCTGGTGATCAACGGAGTCGTCACGAAGATATTCCAGTCTCTTCAGAAACTGCGGCAGAAGATATTCCTCGCTCTGCAGTACATCGTTACCAACATCATCGGCAACGTGATCCTCGTCAAATCCCTCGCCACCATGGGCCTGGCAATATCCTCCAGTATCGCCATCAACCTGCATCTGGTCCTGTCCCTGCTCGTCCTCAACCTGTTCCGCAGCGGGCTGAAGATAAGGGCGTTCATGGCCATCATCGGCCGCGCCTACGTCATGGGGGGCATCGCCTGGGCCGGGTATGCGTTGTTGGGTCTGGAAGAGTTCTTCGACGGTCTCGTCGACGAGAGCCGGCTCGTCGGCGTCTTCATGCTGGCGCTATTGAAGTTCGGCAGCGTAGTCGGACTGTACTGTATCCAGCTCTGGGTGTGGTTCAGGTTCCTCAAACGTGACAGGTAGTTCCCGCGGGACCGGCGCAGCGGGTGCGCGGCGGGGTCCCGGGCGTACGCACGGATCTCAACCGCGATGGCTTTCCAGCATATCCATCACCCCGTGGATATCGTGTCCGCGCTTCAGCTTCAAGAGCTTGTCGAGCGCCTTGAGGACGGGATAGTCGCAATCGCGGCTGCGGTAGAGGTCTTTCCTGCGACGATCGACCAGGTCGTAGCCGACGAACTCCTGCAGTCGGTCGTACTCCCGGTCTTCCGTCATCAGTTTGTTGTACGACAGGACGACATGTTCGCGTGAAGTGTCCCGCAGATAATCGAGGATATTGATGTTGTGCTCGTACCAGCGGCTCAGGTATTGCCAGGCGGAGAAGGGGACCTTGAAGCTACCGCGCAGGCTGTGTCCGGCGAAGCGCGCCCACAGCTGGCTGGGATGCCTGTAGACGATTATCAGCTTGTGCTCGGGAAGGGCTCTCTCCCACAGCGGGTAGACCAGGCAGGTGCGCGGATCCTTGAAACCCCAGTTCTCGTACTTCTCCCCACAGGTCGACACGATGTCCTCGATGCGCCGCTGCTGTTCCTCCGTGACGGTCAATTCGGCGGGAACCGCGAGGTCGACCACCTGGTAATCGCTCACGCCCAGGATGTCCATGTTGAGATGGAGTATGGACTGCCTCTCGTACTTGTTGCCCCCGTCATACGACATGGACTCGTCGAGGTCATCGACCATGTTGATACCCGAATGATGGAGGATCTGCGACACGAGGGTCGTTCCGGATTTGTGCATTCCAAGTACTACGTAGATCAAGTCCGTGACTCCCTGTACTCGGTCCCGACATGTCGTGGTCCGGGATCCTAGCTCTGGTCCGACCGCCCCGCTCCCCTGTGTGCGTAGAATTCGGGTATCGAGAAGGACTGGTTTCTGCGTACGACCGACTCCCAGAACAAGCGCGGTATGAGGATGAAGATCGCCGACATGCCGGCCCTGAACAGCGGGCCGAACAAACGGCTCGGCTCCTGGCAGAATCGGTAGAGCCAGGTAAGGCTCAATTTCTTGACGATCCGCGGAATCGGCTTGGTCTTGCCGGCCAGAATGTCGATCGTGCCCCCGATGGGGGCCAGTATCCGAGCGTCCAGCTCGTGCCTGTAGCGATCGACGAACTCCTCTTTCTTGGGCGACGACATGCCGATCAGCAGGATATCCGGCCGCTGCTTGTTGATCAACTCCACCACGGCCGGTTCGTCCTCGGGACCATAGTAGCCGTGCATGCCGGGCAGGGTTCTGGCGTTGGGGAAACGCGACCTGATGTTACCGGAGGCGGCGAGATTGGATTGCTCGTCGGACCCGAGCAGCATAACCGAGTAACCGTGCTCATCCGCCAGCTCGAGCATGGATACGGTAACTTCCGGCAACGAATCGTCGGCCCGCAACGGCACGCCGAACATCTTCAGCAACAAGTAGAAACCGCGCCCCTCGGGCACCATGATCTCGAACCGGTTGGCGATCTTCGGGATCTGCGGCAATTCCGAAAATTTCCACAGCAAGGTCAGGCTGTAACCGTAACAGACAGCCTGCCCGCCCTCTTCTATGCACGCCGCAAAGAAGCGCATGAGGCCCGACGTATCGAACGCCGACACCTTGAGGCCGAAGCGAACATGATTCTGGATGTCGTATCGTTCGAGGTCCGGATGCATTTCATCCCACTTCACCTTCCGGCCGAGGCCGGCTCCAGAAGACGTGCTCGTTTCTGAACGAGATCCCGGTGATTGTTCGGCGGCATCGCCGTCGAGCGATCCGTGCCGCGCACTCACCGGAGCTGATTATTGATCGACCGCCGCGAGGGCCGTTGCTCCGATGAAGGTATCGACCATTGGAACAAGGACTTGAGGCGGCCGATCACAGACCGAGTCACCTGTCCATCACGATGCGGCTGTGCATCAGGTATCGAGTCGTTTCAACCAGACCTTCTGGTTCACGAAATCGATGTAACTCAGAATGACCTTGGCGACCTTCCAGGAGACCTGGGCCACGTTGTAGTCGTCCGGGATGCGGCACGGGCCGAAGCGCTCGAACTGGGTGAGCGTCAGCTCTATCGCCTGCAGGACCCGCTCCTTGCGGATACCGCTCATGATCACGGCGCCCTCGTCCATGCCCTCCGGCCTCTCGTGGGCCTGGCGGATGTTGACGGCGGGGAAGCCGAGGATGGACGACTCCTCGGTGATGGTGCCGCTGTCCGAAAGGGTGCAACGGGCATCCTTCTGCAGGGCCACGTAATCGATGAAGCCCAGGGGCGGCATGACGCGAACCCGTGGGTCGAGGGTCAGTCCCTGCGACTCCAGCTGCTTGCGGGTTCGCGGGTGGGCGGAAAAGACCAGGGGCATGTCGTAGCGTTCGGCCACACCGTTCAGGGAATCGACCAGGCTGCCCAGGTGGACCTCGTCGTCCACGTTCTCCTCGCGGTGCATGCTGACGGTAAAGTACTCGCCCCGCACGAGATCAAGACGTTCGTGCACGTCGGAGGCGTCGATCGCCGCCGCGTGATGGTCGAGCACCTCCTTCATGGGCGAACCGGTCTTGATGATCCTGTCCTGCGGCAAGCCCTCCGCAATGAGATAACGTCGGGCGTGCTCCGAGTAGGTGAGGTTGAAGTCGCTCACGTGGTCCACGATGCGGCGGTTGATCTCCTCGGGGACCCGCATGTCGAAACAGCGGTTGCCCGCCTCCATGTGGAAGACCGGAATCTTCAGGCGTTTGGCCGCGATGACGGACAAGGCGCTGTTGGTGTCGCCCAAGACGAGCACCGCGTCCGGCCGCTCCGCCTTGAACACGGCATCCGACTTGGCGATGACGTTGCCGATGGTCCCGGCAGCGGTCTCGGCCGCGGCGTCCAGGAAGATCGCCGGCTTGGTGATGCCCAGCTCGTTGAAGAAGATCTCGTTCAGCTCGTAGTCGTAGTTCTGTCCGGTGTGTACGATGACGTGTTCGGTCACCTCGTCCAGCACGGACATCACACGCGAGAGCCTGATGATCTCGGGGCGCGTGCCGACCATCGTCAAGACCTTGATTTTCTCCACGTCAGACCTTCTCCCAGTAAGTGTCCGGAGCCTCGGGCCGGAAGATCTCGTTCGCCCAGAAGAGGGTGATCATGTCGCCCTCACCGCGGTTCTCGATGTTGTGGGTATATCCCGGCGGGATGTCCACGATCTCGATCTTGTCGTCGGAGACCTCGTACGCGAGGATCTCCTCCTCCCCCAGCCTACGGAACCGGATGACGCCCCGACCCTTGACCACGCAGAACTTCTCCACCTTGGTGTCGTGGTAGTGGTCGCCGCGCGTGATGCCCGGCCTGGTCTGGGAGACGAAGATCTGGCCGAAGCCAGGGGACCGCACCAACTCGAAGAGCCAACCGCGCTCGTCGGTCCGCATCCCGGCCGGGACGGAAAAATCGTCGGTCTCGAGGAATGACAGGTAAGTCGAGTACATGTACCGCGTCAGGTCATCCGAAAGGTCGGGCACGGCGGCCCCGGCGCGCGCGTCCCGGAACGAGGCGATCATGTCGTGCAGGTCTCCCAGCGTGATCTCGAAGGACTCGTCCAGCTCGTGGAATCGGTTCGAGACGTCGAAATCCTTCATGTCCAGCAGTGAGATGAAGGTCCGTACCACCGAATCGATGTAGCAGAAGTGAATCACGTTCGATCGGTCGCTGAGTTGGACGGGCAGCCCCCGGGCGATGTTGTGGCAGAAGGTCGCCACCACGGTATTGTAGTTCGGCCGTGACCATTTCCCGAAAACGTTGGGCAGTCGGTAGATGAACACGGGCGAATCGGTGTCCCGGCCGTGGCGGATCAGGACATCCTCCGCCTCCTTCTTGCTGACGCCGTAGGGATTGTCGTTCTCGGCCTGGATCGACGAGGTGAAGACCACGGGGACGCGGCGGCCCTCGGCCTTCAACAGATCGAGCAGGTGAGACGTCAGATCGACGTTGCCCTCGCGGAATTCGGAGGGATCCTGCGGGCGGTTGATGCCGGCCAGGTGGAAGACCCAGTCGACCTCCTTGACCAGACCCTCCAGGTCGGCGGGGTCGTCACCGACGTCGATGCCGTGAACGGTCGTCTCCTCCAGGCGATTCAGGGCCAGGCAGAGATTGCGGCCGATGAACCCCTCGGAACCCGTGACCAGGATTTTCAACGCCATACCCTTAAGCTCCCAGTTCCCGCTTGATGGAGTCGAGACCCAGCAACATCGTCTTGAGCTCGTCGTCGCTCAGCTGGGTCGTGTTCTCGGAAGAGTAGTCCTCTTCCCGGGACACCTTCCTCTCGCCCTTCTCGAAATAGAGATCGTAGTTCAGATCCCGGGTATCCGAGGAGATCCGGTAATACCGGTCCAGATCCTCGGCCCGGATCAACTCCTCACGATTGAGCAGCGCCTCGTGCTTCTTCTCGCCGTGGCGTGTGCCGATGACCTGAACCGGGATGTCGCAAGCGAAGATGTCCTTCAGGACGCGAGCGAGCTGACCGATGGTCGCCGCGGGAGACTTCTGCACGAAGGTGTCCCCGGAGTTGCCGTGCTCGAGCGCGAAGAGCACTAGATTGGTGGCGTCCTCGAGAGACATCATGAACCGGGTCATCTCGGGATCGGTGATGGTCAACGGCTGACCGGCCTTGATCTGGGTGACGAACAGGGGGATCACCGACCCCCGTGACGCCATGACGTTACCGTACCGGGTCACACAGATGGTCGTTTCCTCGGGAGCCAGGTTCCTCGACTGGGCGATCGCCACCTTCTCCATGAGGGCTTTGGAGATGCCCATGGCGTTGATGGGATTGACAGCCTTGTCGGTACTCAGAACGATGGCGCTCTTGACCTTGTTCTCGATGGCCGCCTTGAGGGTGTTGTCGGTCCCCATGACGTTGGTGCGTACGGCTTCGATCGGATAGAATTCGCAGGACGGCACTTGCTTGAGGGCGGCGGCGCTGAAGACGTAATCCACACCCCGCATGGCGCAACGCAGGCTGGCCAGGTCGCGGACATCGCCGATGTAGAACTTGATCTTGTCGTTCTGGTACTCGTGCCGCATATCATCCTGTTTCTTCTCGTCTCGGCTGAAAATGCGGATCTCATCGATATCGGTATCCAGGAAGCGGCGCAGCACGGCGTTCCCGAAGGAGCCTGTACCGCCCGTGATCATCAGTGTTTTGTTGCTGAACATTCGAAAAACCCTCTTCTGCTGCTCACGATTGTCGAGATCCACAGGTTTCCAGTCAGGGGAGTCCATCCCCGGCTATCATTGCCTGTGATCTGTATTGCCACGAAACATAGGACATCCCTGGTTCGATCGCCAAGGCAAATGACGTGCCAAGATCTCGTAAGCTGTTTAAACACAATAAAAACATACAAAATACGAGATGGATCGAATGCAACTGTCTGTCATCGAGCACCTTATCATTGCGACGCACAAGCGGGCCGTCCGATCGATCCGGCCGGACAGACCGGGCGAACGCTGGGCGGCATAACCGGAACGGGGAAGATTTCCTGTGACATCGAATAAACGTCGAGTATCCTTTTATCTCGAATGAAACGAGTCGATGGGGACTTACACCGTCGCACGCCTCGTCTCGGCCGTTGTTCTGCGAACCGATCGAGTCGTCCGACAGATCCTGGGGAATTGACCGGGAATGAACTTCCTTCTCTTGACCTTCACGGGCTGGGACGAGCCCCCCCGAGCCAGGCACCAGGTAGCCCAAGCCCTCGCCCGGCACGGCCATGTCCGGTTCGTGGAGAAGAATCGCATCGGCCCGCCCGGCATCGCCGTGACCGATATCTCGGACGACCTGACCCTGCTCACCCCGTCCTGGCCCCTGGACTATCGCATCCGCTACCGCCTGCCGGTCGTCAACGAACTGTATCAGCACTGGCTGTTGCGCAACCTGCGACACCTTCAACCCGACACGATGGTCATCTGCTTCGATCACACGGCGTCCATGCTCCACCGCTACTTCCCGGGCTACGTGTACTTCTGCAACGACGACTTCATAGGCAACAGCAAGATCAGGTTCCCGCTCGTGAACCGCTATCACGCCCGCACGGAACGACATGTGGCTTCCCAGTCCGACCTCGTGGTCGCGACATCCGCATATCTCGTCGAAAAACTGAAAGTCGACAACCCCAACACCCATGAGATCCACCTGGGTGCTCCCGTCATCACGGACGACTTCATCGCCGCGCACGCGTCTCCCGACAGACCCGGACGGCTGGTGTTGGGACTGATGGGCTTTCTCGATTATCGCATGCCCACCGACGTGTTGAACAAGCTGCTGGAGATCGAAGGGACCGAGCTTGTCCTCATCGGCCCCATGGATCAGGGATTCATGGCTCGACTCGACTCGCCCGACAGGGTCCGTCATCTGGGTGTCCTCACGGGTGACGACCTTTATGCGGTGCTCTGTGATATCGACATCGGGCTCGCACCCTACGATCTCACCCTGAGCAACAGGGGCACGACGCCGAACAAGCTCTGGCAGTACCTGGCCGTGGGAACACCGGTCGTCGTGACGGATCTGCCCAACCTGGAGTCCTGGACATTCCCCGCGGGATGCGTATACCGAGCCAGGAACAGCGATGAATTCATCGCGCAGGTCCAGCGAGCGAGAGACGAGGATAATCCGGATTACGAGCGTGATCGTATAGCCTTCGCACGAGAAAATTCCTGGGCGAACAGGGTGAAGGACCTGCTGGAACTCGCCGGTTATTGAGACGACCCCGGGCACGCCGGATCGATGCGATCTCCATGAAGCCGGGACGGGCCGCGGCGCTGAGGAAGATCTTCTGGGACACGACACAACCTTTGGTTTATTCTATTCGAAGCACTCTTCAGCGGGCTCGGACGGATGCCAACGCGCTTCGAGCCCGAAACCATTTGCATGATCGCCCCGGCAAGACCTGATGCAGGGATCATGTAGGCACAGGCGGTTGTCATGAGATTCGCTCCACCATTCCTCGCAGCGGCGATGCTGATCTTCGCATGGGCTGTGACATCACTCGCCGTCCCCCTCCCCTTCGCCGTGCCCAAGGACGAGCCGGCGCCCGCGCGGCCGATGTTCCTGGCGCCCCGGGGCGAAACCCCGCCCTGCGGAGATGCCACCACGCACGCCGTGACCCTGGCCACCGCAGACACCCTGTCCGGCGACACCACCGGCGGCGTCTCGCAGGTCGCCGGCTACGCCTGCGTGGGTTGGCAGGAAACCGGTCCGGAGGCCGTCTTCCTGCTGGATGTCCAGCAGGACGTGAACCTGCACGTGCGCCTCGCCGCCGAGGTCGACCTGGACCTGTTCCTGCTCACCGACTGCGACTGCGATTCCTGCGCCGCCTGGCACAGCACCGAGTTCGTGGTGAACCTGCCGTCGCGGGCGGAGCCGTACGTCCTGGTCGTGGACGGTTATCTGGGCGCCGCAGGACCGTTCACGGTGGAACTGTACGGCTACGCCGCGGGACCGCCTCCCGAAGTCTGTGCGAGCGCCGCGGACGTCGCCTGCGGCGCGGAGCCCGTCTTCCTCGAAGACAACCTCTTCGCACAGCCCAACCAGTTGCTGGCCGACGCCTGCGCCACCTACCTGGAGTGGGGCGGGGAACAGTGGTATGCGATCTCCCTGTCGGACAGCGCCGAAGTGACGGCCGGCATCTCGGATCATTTCTTCGACGCCGCCATCTGGCTCTTCGACGACTGCGAACCGGGCTCGGCGTGCGTGGCCTTCGCCGACGAGACCGGCGTGGAAGGGACCGAGGAATTGAGCCACCGGAACCTGACCGGCGCCGACCACACCTACTACCTGGCCGTGGACGCCTTCCACGAGGTGGAAAGCGAGAGCGCCGGCGCCTACAAGCTGACCTTGACCTGCGAGGGCCAGATCGTGGCGAACGAGACAACTTCCTTCGGCGACATCAAGGCCATGTTCCGTTGACAACGATCATCGTCATATCCTGAGAATTGGGGCTTTTTCCGCGAATTCTTGATCTCCCGAGCCTCGACCTGTAGTCTATCGGACTGTAGACACCCACTCCGGGCCCGAAGGGATGGAGCCAGATGCCCGCAACCAGAAAAGCCCGCGCCAGAGCCACCGCCCAGAGCATGGCCAGCAAGCAGCGCGAGATATCCATCAGCGAGTTCTTCACCAAGAACCGGCATCTGCTCGGTTTCGACTCGCCGGCCAAGGCCTTGCTGACGACCATCAAGGAAGCCGTCGACAACTCCCTGGACGCCTGCGAGGAGGCCGGCATCCTGCCCGAGATCCTGGTGGAGATCACGTCGGTGCCCCACGGGAACGGCAACGGCCGGAACAACGGCGCCAACGACAAGAACGACGCGGCGACCCTGGAGCTCAACGGCGACAAGCAGAAGAACGGCAAGCGCAAGGGCGCGGTGGCGCCCGTCAAGGAGGAGCGCTACCGGGTAGTGGTCCAGGACAACGGGCCCGGCATCGTGCGCCAGCAGGTGCCGCGCATCTTCGGCAAGCTGCTCTACGGATCGAAGTTCCACAGCCTGCGCCAGAGCCGCGGCCAGCAGGGCATCGGCATCTCGGCCGCCGGCATGTACGGACAGCTCACCACCGGCAAACCGATCGTGATCGTCAGCCGCACCCAGCAGCAGCCCCTGGCCCACCGCTTCGAGCTGGTCCTGGACCTGAAGAAGAACGAACCTGTCGTCCAGAAGGACGAGGAGCTGAGCTGGGAGCAGGACCACGGCACCCTCGTGGAGATCGAATTGACCGGCTCCTACAAGCGCGGCCAGCATTCGGTCGACACCTACCTGCGCCAGACCGCCGTCGCCAATCCGCACGTGAGGCTCGTCTACCGCTCGCCACGCGGCGAGGAGATGATCTATCCGCGCGCGGCCTCGGAACTGCCCGTCGAGACGAGTGAGATCCAGCCCCATCCCTACGGCGTGGAGCTGGGCATGCTGTTGCGCATGCTCAAGGAGACCAGGCAGCGCAATCTCAGCGGCTTCCTGCGCAAGGAGTTCTGCCGCGTCGGGCCCAAGACATGTTCGCAGATCCTGGAGACGGCCGGCTTCCCGCCGCGCAAGTCCACACGGCACATGGATCGCGACGACGTGCAGGCCTTGCTGGACGCCATCAACGAGACCCGGATTCCCAATCCGCCCACCGACTGCCTCTCGCCCATCGGCTCGGAACTGGTCCTGGCCGGACTGCAACAGGGCTTCGACTGCGAGTTCACCACCGCGGTCACGCGCCCGCCGTCCGTGTACCGGGGCAATCCGTTCCAGATCGAGGTGGGGCTGGCCTACGGCGGACGCCTGCCCGCCGAGGATCTGGCGCAGGTGCTGCGCTACGCCAACCGCGTGCCTCTGCTGTACCAGGCATCGGGGTGCGCCATCCACAAGGCCGTGCTGGGCAACAAGTGGCGCAGCTACGGGCTGCAGCAGGCCAAGGGCGCCCTGCCCTCGGGACCGCTGGTGATCCTGGTGCATATGGCGTCGGTGTGGGTGCCCTTCACGTCGGAGAGCAAGGAGGCCGTGGCCCACTATCCGGAGATCGTCAAGGAGATCAAGCTGGCCCTGCAGGAAGCCGGACGGCAGCTGCACCGGCACATCCGGCGCCGCGTGCGCGAACGCGAGGCGCTGAAGAAGCAGTCGTACATCCAGAAGTACATACCGCACATCGGCGACGCGCTGCGCGACATGCTCGGGCTCGCCGAGGGAGACCGGGAGAAGATCATCGCCACCCTGACCGACACGCTCGAACGTAGCCGCAAGATGTAGCAGACCGTGGGGGGAGAACTGCTGATGTCTAAGACATACGACCGATACCGGGAGCACATGGCGGAGATTCGCGCCCTGAACTCGGCGCAGGGTCTGCTGTCCTGGGACCAGGAAACCTACATGCCCGTCGACGGGCTGGTCGCGCGGGCCGAGGCCCGCGCGGTCTTGAGCGGCCTGGTGCACGACCGCTCCGTGGACGCCGGCTTCGGCGACTTGTTGGCGGAGCTGGCTGCGTCGGATCTGGACGAGGCGCGCGCGGCGAACGTGCGCGAGACGATCCGCGACCGCGACCGCGCGGTGAAGGTGCCCCGCGAACTGGTGACCGAGCTGGCGCGCGTGACCACGCTCGCCCAGCAGGCCTGGGTCCGGGCGCGCGAAAACGACGACTGGGCCCTGTTCAGCCCCCTGCTCGCGGAAGTGCTGGAGCTGCGACGACGCCAGGCCGAGGCGCTGGGCTACAAGCACGAGCCTTACGACGCCCTGCTCGAGGAATTCGAACCGGGCGCCGACACCTCCGAGGTCGCCGAGACCTTCGCCGACCTGCGCAAGCAGCTGTTGCCCCTGGTCGCCGCCATCGGCGAGACCGCGCCGCGCGACGACACGCTGTTGCGACGCCGCTTCTCCGAACCGGCCCAGATCGCCCTGAGCCACCGCGTGCTGATGACCATGGGTTTCGACTTCCAGGCGGGACGGCTGGACAAGTCGGCGCATCCGTTCACCACGGGCGTGGGCGCGCGCGACGTGCGCCTGACCACCTTCTACGACGAGCACGACCTCGCCAAGTCGCTCTACTCCACGATCCACGAGGGCGGCCACGGGCTGTACGAGCAGGGGTTGCCGCTGGAGGAAGCCGGGCTGCCGCTCGGCGAGGCGGTGAGCCTGGGCATCCACGAATCGCAGTCGCGCTTGTGGGAAAACCAGATCGGGCGAAGCCTGGAGTTCACGTCCTGGCTGATACCGCAGCTGCGGGAGCTCTTTCCCGGCGTCCTCGATGATGTCGGACCCGACGATCTCTACCGCGCCGTCAACATCGTGCGGCCGTCGCTGATCCGCATCGAGGCCGACGAAGTCACCTACAACCTGCACATCATCCTGCGCATGGAGCTGGAACGCGCCCTGCTGCGCGGTGACATCGGCATCGACGATCTGCCCGGCCTGTGGAACGAGCGCATGACCGAGGATCTGGGCGTGACCCCGCGCAACGACGCCGAGGGCGTGCTGCAGGACATCCACTGGTCGTTCGGACTGTTCGGCTACTTCCCCACCTACGCCCTGGGCAACATCTACGCGGCCCAGCTCTTCGCGTCGGCGAGCGCGGCGTTGCCCGATCTCGAAGGGCGATGCGAGCGCGGTGACCTGCTGCCTCTGCTGCAATGGCTGCGCGACAGGATCCACGGCCACGGCCGCCGCCACCCGGCCGGCGAGCTGTGCCGGCTGGCCACCGGCCACCCCCTGGACAGCCGACCCTTCGTCGATTATCTGCGCCGCAAGTTCGGCGCGCTCTACAATTTGGCAACAGGAGACGTCCGTGCCTGAGACACCCGAGAAGAAACGGCAGGCGGAGCTGGACTTCGGCACCGCGAAACGGCCGCGCAAGAACCCGGCCAAGAAGAAGGCCGCAGTCAAGAAGACACCCGTCCGGGCCGCCGCCAAGGCAAAAGCCAAGCCGCAGCCAAAGACCGGCTCGAAAGCGAAGGCCAAGCCCCCGGCGAAACCGGCGATCGGCGCCGCACGCCAGCCGGCGCCCGTCTCCGGCAAGTCCCTCCTGAAGCGCATCAAGGACGAGGCCGGCGTGGTACGCACCAGCATCCTCAAGGGCCGCAAACCGTCGCTGCGTTTCCCGGTGCGCTCGCTGAAGAACGTGAAGTACCAGCCGAAGGTCGGCTACTTCGAGCTGAAGGGCCGCAAGAAGGAGCGCACCTTGACCGTCAGCACGGTCAAGACCTTCGCCCAGACGCTGAAGATGATGTCCCTGTCCCAGGAGCTGGTGCGGACCGACGACATCGCCACCAAGCGAGAAGCCTACTACGTCAGCAAGAACTGGCAGGAGGCGCGCTTCAGCGAGCAGCCCGAATCGGACGCGGTGATGGAGGACGTGGAGGCCTTCTTCGCGGTCAACCGCGAGCAGCTGGGCTTCGTTCCCGAGGAGAAGGGCGGCGACGTGGCGGGCCGCCTGGTGGTGATCGACCACGACCGCGACACGGGCGAGGAGCTGCGCATCGACTGCACGAAGTTCGGCAGCGGCGCCTACTCGATCCCGATCTCCGTGGAGAAACTCGGCTTCGAGACCGACGCCAAGTTCATCCTCTGCATCGAGACCGCGGGCATGTTCCAGCGCCTGGTCAAGCACAACTACTGGAAGCAGGCCGACTGCGTGCTGATCTCCCTGGGCGGCGTGCCCACGCGGGCCTGCCGGCGTTTCGTGCGGCGCCTGTCGGACGAGATGAAGATCCCCGTCTACGTTTTCGTGGACGGCGACCCCTACGGCTTCTCCAACATATACCGCACCCTGAAGGTGGGCAGCGGCAACGCGGCCCATCTCAACGAGTACTTCTGCGTGCCGCAGGCGCGTTTCCTGGGCATCACGCCCCAGGATATCATCGAATACGAGCTGCCCACGCATCCCCTGAAGGACGTCGACATCAAGCGGGCCAAGGACGCGCTCAAGAACGATCCGTTCATCCTGCACCACAAACCCTGGCAACTGGCGCTGCTGCAGATGATCAAGATGGGGGTCCGCGCGGAGCAGCAGGCGCTGGCCAAGCACGGGCTCAACTACGTGATCGAGGAATACCTGCCGCGCAAGCTGGGCGACGTGAAGGCGTTTCTGCCCTAGGAGACCGTCATGAGAACCATGTGCACGGCCATCTTAATCGCGTCGATCGCGCTGCTCGCCGGCTGCGCCACCACCGGCCCCCACGGCGAGCAGAGCCTCGTCATCATCGACACCGAGACCGAGATCCAGATGGGCCTGGAGACGGACGCGGGCATCAAGCAGGAATATCCCGTGCTGGACGATCCGGCGGTGACCGCCTACGTCACCGGGATCGGCGAGCGCGTCGCCGCCCACAGCGACCGGACCGACGTGCACTATTGGTTCACCGTCCTGGACAGCGACGTGGTCAACGCCTTCGCGGCGCCGGGCGGCTACATCTACATCACCACCGGCCTGCTGGCCCTGGCCGACGACGAGGCGGAAGTGGCCTGCGTGCTGGCCCACGAGACGGGGCACGTGGTCGGCCGCCACTCGGTGCGCTCGATCCAGAACGCCATGGGCATTTCCCTGGCGGCGGAGCTGTTGCTGGGCGAGGAGAGCGAGGCCTGGACGCAGCTCGCCGGGCTGGGCGCGGGACTGTTCATGCTGCGCAACAGCCGCGAGCACGAGTTCCAGGCCGACCAGTTCGCCGTGAAATATGCCGTGGCCGCGGGCTACGACCCGGCCGGTGCGGTGCGCTTCTTCGAGAAGCTGGCGGCCCTGCACGGCTCGGGGCCGGGTGGGTTCGCGGGATGGCTGAGCACACATCCGCCCACTGACGAGCGCATTGCGCGTGCGCAGCTGGAGATCGGCCGTTACGACCTGGGCGGGCATCCACTGACCCGCAACCGCGACATGTACCTACAGGCCACCAACCAGTTACGTTAGCCCACTACCGAGGAGTTTCGCGTGCGCAGCATCCTGGTCGTCAACCGACAGCATCTTTTCCCGGGGCTCAGTCCCCAGGGCTTTCTCCCCTCGGACAGCGTCGATATGGATGCGCTGCAGCCGCGCCTGTTCTTCGCCGAGCGCGACTACATGGAACAGTGCTCCCACTACAAGCAGATCATCCCCTATCTGGTGCTGACCCGCGGCGAGGGCGCCGACGCGCGCGTGCTCTGCTACCAGCGCCGCGCCAAGCACACCGAGCAGCGCCTGGGCGGCCTGTGGTCGGTGGGTTTCGGCGGCCATATCGAACCGCTGGACCGGGACGATTCCGAGATCTCCGAGCACGGGCTGTTGCGGGTGAGCGCGTTGCGCGAGCTGGTGGAGGAGACCGGGCTGCGCGTGAACGGTGACGCGCTGGCACCCGTCGGCTTCATCAACTCCGACAGCGAGGATGTGAGCAGCGTGCACTTCGGCGTGGTGTTCCGCATCGCTCTGGACGGTCTCGATGACGACGACGACACGATCATGGAGACGGTCATGGCCCAAGCCGAGCCGCACCAGGCGCGGTGGGTGCCGGCGGCGCATCTGCCAGGCATGACCTGTCCCGGCGACGGTCCCGATGGCGGCAGTTTCGAGGACTGGTCGCGGATCGCGGTGGAGGGTTTGTTCGGCTGATTTTCACAACTCCGGCCAACACGGGCTCCGGATCTCGGCCCATCCGCTACTTGGCCGCGCCGCTTTTTTTGTACACGGGATGGCATAACTAAGGTCAGCCCCAATTTGATACCATGGGAAGGAG
>CAYMCR010000013.1:0-45138 GCA_964389015.1 uncultured Fibrobacteraceae bacterium
CACCATAAAACCACAACATGTAGGGGCAACGAGAGTAAAGTGCATAGCCCCATTACAGTATTGATTCATCAAGGTTGGAAATCGTGCCCTGGCCACTACGGATCAGCGACTGGGAGTCGCGTTCAAAGAGAGGCGGATGACCATCGAGAGCAGTATCGGGTTGACATCTCAAAACCCGGAATCGAATTTCGTGGGAACGAACATGCCTGCTCCAGGCGCCCTTTGACAGGAGAGTGATCATGGCCACGAACGCCGCGCCCGAGAACAAACCCCTCTGGTTGTCCATGGAGGGGATGATCCTTGAACTGGCAGACCAGGATCTGGCGGCCGACAGCAAGGAGAGCACGATCCAGCGTCTCGCCCGCGACCTGGACGCGGCGGGGTACAACGTCTCTCACCATGCTGGGAACATACTCCAGCTGAGAGCTGCCTGCGAAGAGAGGGTCACCGCCGGCCGGCCCCTCCTGGCGGACTTCAATGGCGCGGTGTCCGCCCTGCAACTCGAAGATGTCGCCGACACCAGCATTGCCGCCGCGAAGCTGGCCCTCGAGGTGGGCGAAGCCTTTCCCCTGCTCAAAGGTCTCGAGCGCCGGCGTGATGTCCAGCGAATCATCGAGCAGACCCGGCTGGACCTGCTCATCGCCAAGGCCAAGGAACTGGGCGGAGAGTCGGGCGTTCGTTACCTGATCACCGCCGAGCTCGAAATCGAAGTGACCACAGAGGCCCTCGGCATATCCCGCGATGACTACGATCAGGTGGACGCCAAGATGGCCGCCGAACGCGCCGAGCGGGAAAGGGTGACCGGCTTGCTGGAAACCGTCGCCGAGAAGCCCGAGGCCGAAAAGGTCAAGCACCTCATCGACAACGACGTCGCCGAGGAACTGATCATCGAGCTGGCCGGAATCGACCGGACCGCCATTGACGACGTGAAGCAGGCCATGGAAGATGAGCTGGCGGAGAAGAAACGGCTGGAAGAAGAGGCCGCCGCCAAGAAGAAGGCCGAGGCCGAGGGGCCGTCCCTGGAGAACATCTCCGACGAGGACATGCTCGAATACATCGAGAGCATCCGCGAGATCATGGAATTCTCCGACCAGGCGGACGAGATAAGAACCATGTGCGAGCAGAGCGACATTCCCAGCTGCCTGGTGGATATCGCCGTCTCGGAGCCCGGCAAGCTGGACGAGCTCGAGGAAAAAGCAGAGGGGTAATACGCCAGGGCATGCTGCCGCGGCGTCCTGTACGGTGGTAGCGTCGGAAAGGGAGATTCGTGAAGCCTTGGCATGGCAGTAGTCTCGTTTCCCGCCTGTGGAGCCCGGCGTCGGCGCTGATGTTCGCCGGCGCTTCTTTGCTTCTGTATCGCCCTGTGTTCGATGTGTTTTTCAGCATGGACGATCTTCTCTTTCTGAGGCAGGCGGCGGGTCTGGCGCCCTGGCCGGACACGCTAGGGCGTTTGGTGTCCAGCCGGGGGTTCTTCACCGCCGCCTGGCACCTCTTCGGCGCCCGGCCCGAGCTCTATCACCTGGTGATTCTCGTTCTGCACGGTCTGTGCGCCTGGCTGGTGGTGTGCCTGGGGCGGCGCCTGGGACTGTCATATCGTGGTGCGGTAATCGCCGGCTTGTGCCACCTCTGCTCTCCCGTCGCCTTCACCAGCCTGCACTGGATCAGCGGCGGCCAGGAAGTGTTCTTTGCGTTCTTCGCTCTGTTGACGGCGCTGTGTCTGCTGGGCGGAGGGGTGGCCCAGGCGGCGGCGGTCTTCCTGTTCGCCTTGACCCTGCTGAGCAAGGAAGCGGGCGTGCTGTTGCTGCCTGTTTTGTGTCTGGTGCTGCCGATGGCACGCAGGCGGCGGGCCCTGCTGGCCGGCGTCGGTCTGGTGTTGGGTGTGGGTGCCCTGCTGGCCATGGGATCGTTGCGCGCGCGTGAGCCCGGCAGCCCTTATGAAACCGCCTACGGCCTGAACGTGGTGGAGGCCCTGCTGAAACACATCGCCTGGCTGGTGCGTTTCTGGGACTTCCATCCCGATCGTATCGTCACTCACCCGCCCGCGGTCTGGCCGTGGGGATTGACGCTACCGGCGCTCCTGGCGTTCTTCGCCTGGCGCCGCACGGCCTGGCGCAGCACGATCCTCCGCGCCGCGGTGGTGTTTCTGGCCCTGCTGGCGCCGGTGTTGCCGTTGCTTCGCCACTCCTGCCACTATTACCTGCTGGTGCCTCTGATCCCCCTGTGGTTGCTGGCCGCGGCCGGTTTGGAGCGGCTGCCGTCACGTATACGACGGACGGGATTTCTGGTCCCGGTCGTGTTGGGCTTGCTGACCGTCTGGCAAGGTAACGCGCGTCGTCATGATATGATGAACGAGACGCTCCACGCCGACCCCATCCTCCGGTATTCCCATCTGGTAGCCGATGCCGTGGAGAATTTTCGTGCCGCCGAAGGTCCCAAGAACGGCAAAGTGCTGATTCTGCCCGGCATCATGGGCGAGGAGTCCCTGGATTTGAGCCCGCAGAGGTCCTTGCGGGAGAACGAGGTGCGCGTGCGCTTCGTGATGCTCGAAAGAGCCCTGCAGGACGTGGACAACCTGCGGTTGTTCTTCCCGGAACTCGAATCGGTCACCTTGGCGCAGGATATCGACGAGTTGCCGGGTGAGGAGTGGCTGGAACATGAGATCTATATCAACACGGGCCAGGTCTATCTCACTTATCTGGGGCGTGGGGTGGCGGGAAGCCATGCCTTCGCCCGCATCATGTTCCACGCCGAGGAATTCCCGCGCGCCCGACGGGAAATCGAACGCATCCTGCGCGTTCAGCCCGGGCGTCCCCAGCTCATCTCCGAGTTGGGACAGATCGCCCTGGCGAGCGGCGACCGGGCTCTGGTGGACAGCGTCTTGACCGACTTGGACACGCGCGCCGACACGGGGCCGTATCACGAGCGGGCTCGTCTGGAGTATGACAAGTTGAGCGCGAAGGTCCGTGGCGCCGCACAGTGATTATACGGCCCGCCATTCCGACCGTAATATCGCATACATGATCGCATCGTGCGGTCGTTCGTGCAGAAACAGCCGACCGTGAAGAACGCCTTCGCGAACGGCACCCGCTTTCTCCGCCACTCGTTGGCTCGCCTCGTTTCCAACCTCACATACGATCTCGAGCCTCTCCAGCTCGGTCTCTGAAAACGCGAAGTCGGCCAATTGTCGAACCGCACGGGTCGCGACGCCGCGCCCTGTCTCCGATGTTCGCACCCAGTAGCCGAGATTCGCCAGCCGATTGGCTGCGTTGATCTGGTTCAGGCCACAGCCACCAAGGAACCGATCTTCGTCGTCGACAATCGCAAACTCGTATTCGACTCCCTGCTCGTACAGCCTCTTCCGGGACTCGGTCCACTCCTCCGCCTCCTGGCGGGTATAGTCGGCACGACACCAGGGAAGCCACGGAAACACCTCATCAACCGACTCCCGAGCGGCCAGAAGAAAAGCGCTCGTGTCCTCTGCCCGATAACATCGAATTCTGACGTCCGCGGCCAAGGTTCGGCCTCCTCTCTGTCCAGCGCCACTACTCTGGATTGTCCTTGATGGCCGGCCCCCAGTCAATCAACCCGACAACCGCTGCCGCCAGGGCCGGCAAGGACCAGGCCCCCGAAAATAAGCCTTGCACCACCTCTTCATTTCGATTATTGTACGTTTATCATAACTTCATGCTTCCGAAGAGGTGAATCATGGCAACATCCTCCAGCGACAAGAGTTCCAGCGGCCACGGCGGCCGCCGACCCGGCGCCGGCCGCCCTCCCGGCACCGGCCCCTACGGAGAACCGACGACGCCCGTGCGCATCCCCGAGAGCCTGGTGGTGCCTATCCGCGAGCTGCTCGAGCGACGCATGGCGGCGGCGGCCGCGGCGCGCGGCAACACCCCCGTCGCCGACAACGTGCTGACGCCGGACTTCGCTGCCGCGTCGCTGCACCTGCCCCTGTTCAGCGACCGGGTGGCGGCCGGTTTCCCCTCTCCCGCCGACGACCACCTCGACAACAAGCTCGATCTCAACGAGCACTTGGTGAAGCACCCTGCCGCCACCTTCTTCGTGCGTGTCGAGGGCCGGTCGATGATCGGCGCCGGCATCCACCCCGACGACATCCTGGTGGTGGATCGGTCCGTGGAGGCGAGCAACGGCAACATCGTCGTGGCGGCCGTCGACGGCGAGCTCACGGTCAAGCGTCTGCACTATCGCCGGGCGCGGCTCTTCCTCGAGCCGGAGAATCCCGACTACGACCCCATCGAGATCACCGGGGACACCGATCTGGTGGTCTGGGGCGTGGTCACCAACGTCATCCACAAGGTCTAGGAGCCGAACATGTCGCGCGTCTTCGCCCTGATCGACTGCAACAACTTCTACGCCTCCTGCGAGCGGGTCTTCGACCCGCGCCTGCGGGACGTGCCCGTGGTGGTCCTGTCCAACAACGACGGCTGCGTGATCGCGCGCTCGGCCGAGGCCAAGGAAATGGGCATCCCCATGGCGGCGCCCTTCTTCAGGTTCCGCCGGCTCGCGCAGCACCGCAAGGTCAAGGTCTTCTCCTCCAACTACGCCCTCTACGGAGACATGTCCGCGCGTGTGATGCGCACGCTGGCCGATTTCACGCCGCACCTGGAGATCTACTCCATCGACGAGGCCTTCCTGGACCTCAGCGGCAACGGTCGGCGCGACCTGACCGCCTACGGGCGCGAGATCGCCGCCGCGGTGCGGCGGGCCACGGGCATCCCAGTCTCGGTGGGCCTGGGACCGACCAAGGTGCTGGCGAAGGTCGCCAACCGCATCGCCAAGCGGAACCCGGAGACCGGCGGCGTGCTGGACTTCACCACACTGGGGCCCCACCGCGAGGCGCACCTGGCGCAGATCGACGTGAAGGACGTGTGGGGGATCGGCAGACGCTGGTCCGAGAGGCTCGAGCACCTGGGGATCAGCACCGCGCTGGACCTCCGCGAGGCCGACCCCCACCTCGTCCGACGGCGCCTGAGCGTCGTCGGCGAGCGCATCGTGTACGAGCTGCGCGGCACCTCTTGCCTGGCCCTCGACGACGCGCCGCCCGCCAAGCAGCAGATCATGACCTCGCGCACCTTCGGCGAGCGCGTTACCGACCACCGGAGCATGCGCGAGGCCGTGGGCACCTTCACCGCGCGCACCGCCGAGAAGCTGCGCGAGCATCGTTCGCGCGCCCGGGCGTTGATGGTCTTCATCGCCACCAGTCCCTTCAACGAACGCGAGCCCCGCTACAGCAACAGCGCCACGCGCGCCCTGCCCGGCGCCACCTGCGACTCCGGCGAATTGATCGCCGCCGCCGTCGACGCCCTCGACGAGATCTGGCGACCGGGGTACCGCTACATGAAGGCGGGGGTGATGCTGCTGGACCTCGTGCCCGAGAGCCACGACCAGGGCTCGCTCTTCGCCGCGCCGCGGCCGCATACGCGCGGCCGCTCCCGCCGCCTGATGAACGTCCTGGATCACCTGAACCGCGACCTGGGCCGCGGCACGGTGCGCTACGCCGCCGAGGGGTTGCGCAAGGCGTGGCGCATGAAACAGGAGCACAGGTCCTCAGCCTACACCACGCGCTGGGACCAGCTGCCGGTGGTGCGGGGGTAGCTTCGCGCTACGCGGGCGGTTATCCTGGAGGGACCATGAGAAGCGCACATCGACCTATCCTGGCCGCCTTCATCCTGACCGCAGCCATTACCGCCGTCGCTTGCCTGACGGCCGGCTGCGGCGCCCCCGATGACATCCACCGTTTCGAGTACGAAGTGATGGGCACCGTCGCCCGCGGTGAGATCTACGTCTGGGACAGGACCGAGCACCTATCGCCGGCGCATCTGGTGCAGGCCACCTTCGACAGCGTTGACGTGCGTCTGAGCTCCTGGCGCGACGATTCCGAGGTGGGACGCTTCAACGCCGCCCCCGCCGGCACCACCTTCACCGTCTCGAAGTGGTTGAGCGCCTGCTTGCGCGTCTCCGAGGAGTTGCGCGAGATCAGCGGCGGCGCCTTCGATCCCAGCGCGGGACCGTTGATGGAATTGTGGGGCTTCCGGCGAAGGGAAGGCCGTTTACCCGCGCAGGTTGAGCTGGACTCGGCGCTGGCGTTGCTCGGCGGCTACGTCCACGACCCCTTCCGCCGCACCGTGGCCAAGACCCGCGAGGGAACCCGCCTGGATCTGGGGGGCATCGCCAAGGGCTTCGCCGTGGACCGGGCCGTCGCCAATCTCATCGAGTTCGGTATCAGCAGCGCCATGCTCGACCTGGGCGGCAACGTCTTCGCCCTGGGTCTGCCCGAAGACCGCGACGCCTGGCGCGTGGGCGTGCGTGACCCGCTGGATCCGGGCGCGGTCCTCGCTACCTTCACCATGGTGAACCGGGCTGCGGCCACCAGCGGCGCTTACGAGCGCTTCGTCGAAATCGGCGACCGTCGTTACGGACACATCATGAATCCTACCACCGGTCGTCCCGCCGAGGGACTGCTCAGCGCCACGGCCGTCTGCCGCTCCGCCATCCTCGCGGACGGGTTGTCCACTACCCTCTTCGTCCTCGGACTCGCACCGGCTCAGGACCTGCTACGCGTACATTATCCTCACGTGGACGCCGTTTTGGTCGTGCCCGCGGTGGGAACCGCCAAGGCCCGCGTCATCGCGACCGCCGGCCTCCGGGAGAACCTGATGCTGCGTCCGGAATACCGGGACCGATACACGCTGGAATTCCTCGATTTCTAGCCGTAAAACCGGGATTCTTTCTTGGCGAATCCAGCTAAACAATTGTAACTTGCACCGTGAATGCGGAGTTTTGCGGACCGGAATTCACTTGGCGTGAAGCGGCCTCGGCTTTTGCCTGCGAGGTCCCGCTCGACAGAGGTGGACCGATGGCGACGGAACTGATCAAACAGGAAGACGTGGTGATCCGCTTCGCCGGTGATTCGGGCGACGGCATGCAAATCACCGGCACTCAGTTCACCGATACCGCGGCGATGTTCGGCAACGACGTGGCCACCTTCCCCGATTACCCGTCGGAGATACGCGCCCCGGCCGGCACGCGCGCCGGTGTCTCGGGCTTTCAGCTCCGCTTCAGTTCCGGGGACATCTTCACACCGGGTGACACACCCGACGTGCTGGTGGTCATGAACCCCGCTGCGCTGATCATGAACGTGGAGGATCTCAAGCCCGGCGGCATCATCATCGCCAATAACGACGTCTTCACCGACAAGGACCTGGCCAAGGCGAAGCTGGACGTCAACCCCCTCGAGGACGGCTCGCTCAGCGCTTTTCGCGTCATCAAGATCGACATCAATACGCGCGTCGCCGAGGCTCTGGTCGACTCTCCCCTGAACAAGCGCGACGTGCTGCGTTGCAAGAACTTCTACACGCTGGGCCTCATGTACTGGCTGTTCAGCCGGCCCATCGCACCGACGCTCGAATGGCTGGAGAAGAAGTTCACCAAGCGACCCGAGCTCGTCGAGGCCAACCAGATCGCGCTTCGCTCAGGCTACAACGCCGGCAACACCCTCGAGCTCTTCCAGGGACGGTACACGGTCGCACCCGTGGGGGACGTCGAGCCAGGTACCTATCGCAACATTTTGGGCAACGAGGCTCTCTCCCTGGGACTGGTCACCGGCGCCCACCTGGCCGGTCTGAGAGCCTATCTCGGCTCGTACCCCATCACGCCGGCCACCGACATCCTGCAACACATGTCCGCCATGAAAAGCCATGGTGTGGTCACAGCGCAGATGGAGGATGAGATCGCGGGTGTCTGTACCGCCATCGGCGCCTCCTACGCCGGCATGTTGGGCATCACTACCACCTCGGGGCCCGGCCTCGCACTCAAGGCCGAGGCCCTCGGGCTAGCCGTGATGACGGAGCTGCCTCTGGTCGTCGTCGACGTACAGCGGGCCGGACCGTCCACGGGCATGCCCACCAAGGTGGAACAGGCGGACCTCAACCAGGCGCTTTACGGACGCAACAGCGAGGCGCCCCTGCCGGTCATTGCCTGCTCGTCGCCGGCCGATGCTTTCGACTGCGCGGTGGAGGCCTGCCGCCTCGCCGTGGAGTACATGACGCCGGTGCTGCTGCTTAGCGACAACTACATCGCCAACGGGACGGAGCCCTGGCGTCTGCCAGATCTCGAAGCGTTGCAACCGATCAAGGTCAACCGGGTCTCAGCAGGCGACGACTTCCAGCCCTACGCGCGCGACGAACGGCTGTCGCGGCCCTGGGCCATCCCGGGCACGCCCGGGCTACAGCACCGGATCGGCGGTCTGGAGAAAGAGCACGTGACCGGCAGCGTCAGCTACGATCCCGACAACCACCAGGTGATGGTTCAGTACCGACAGGACAAGGTGCTGGGCATCCGGGACACCATCCCCACGCCACAGGTCACGGGCGCCGAGTCGGGCGACTTGCTCCTGGTCGGCTGGGGGTCCACCTACGGCGCCCTCCATACCGCCGTGACGAGACCGGAAAAGCCGGACCAGAGCGTGGGGCATCTTCATCTGCGACACATCTACCCCCTGCCGAAGGGGCTCGAGGAGATCTTCGCCCGTTACAAGCAGATCCTGGTACCGGAACTCAACATGGGACAGCTGGCCAGGTATCTGACGAGCGAGTACCCGCAGTTCCGCTTCGAAGCGATGCACAAGGTGAAGGGAAAGCCGTTCAAGGCGGCCGAGATTCGCGCACGCGTCAATACCATGCTGGAGGACCGGTCATGAGCGAAGCCAAGTTGAAACCCCGCGACTTCAAGCCGGACCAGGATGTGCGCTGGTGTCCGGGTTGCGGCGATTACGCCATCCTCAACACCACCCAGCAGGTTTTGGCCGAGATCGGCGTACCCAAGGAAAACGTCGTCATCGTGTCCGGGATCGGCTGTTCGAGCCGCTTCCCCTATTATGTGGACACCTATGGTTTCCATAGCATCCACGGCCGCGCCCTGGCCCTCGCCACGGGCGTCAAGGTCGCCAATCCCGACCTGTCGGTCTGGGTGGCGACCGGCGACGGCGACGCCATGTCCATCGGCGGCAACCATCTGATCCACACCCTGCGCCGCAACGTCGACGTGAAGATCCTGATGTTCAACAACGAGATCTACGGCCTGACCAAGGGGCAATACTCGCCCACCAGTCCCAAGGGCAAGAAGACCAAGACCTCTCCCTTCGGTTCGATCGACGAACCCTTCCATCCCCTCGAACTGGCCCTGGGCGCCGGCGCCACCTTCGTGGCCCGCACCATGGACACCCAGCCCAAACACATGAAGGAGATCCTGCTGGCCGCCGCCGCGCACAAGGGCACGGCGTTCGTCGAGATCTGGCAGAATTGCCTGATCTTCAACGACGGCGCCTTCAAGGACTGGACGGCGAAGGACACGCGCGACGACAACACCGTGGTGGTCCGTTCCGGCGAGCCCATGATCTTCGGCAAGGATCACGACAAGGGCCTGCACCTGGATTGCCACGGCTCCAGCGTCGTGAGCACCGACGAAGCCATGGTCTGGCACCCCGACACGCCAACCCCCGTACCGGGCTACCTCTTGGCCGCCCTCGACCGCGAGCCGGATCTCCCCCGCGCCATCGGCATCTTCCGCGACGTGGCACAGACGACCTACGAGCAAGAGGTGAACGCCCAGGTCGCGGAGGTGAAATCCAGTGCTGGCATCAGCTCCCTCAAGGACCTGATCTACACCAACGACGCCTGGACTGTCACCTGAGTCCAGTGCGCACTTCATTGCCGTGGACGCCGCTCCCGAGGGAACGGCGTCTCTTTTTTACCGACGATCCACTCCGGACAGGTCGATCGTTGACAAGCCAGGACCGCCCTCGGTAGTCTGCTCCAACCGCTGACTAGTACAACGGAAGGATCAGGGCATGGCACAACAGCGCGGACAGTGGAGCGGTCGTCTCGGTTTCATCCTCGCCGCGGCGGGCAGCGCCGTCGGCCTGGGCAACCTGTGGAAGTTCCCCTATATCGCGTACGAGAACCACGGCGGCGCCTTCGTGATCGTCTACATCGGCGCGGTGGCCCTGGTGGGGTTGCCCATCATGCTGGCCGAGATCGTCCTGGGACGACGCAGTCAGCAAAGTCCCGTCGGCGCCTTCAAGCTGCTGGGCGAGAACCGTCCGGGCGGCTCCCTGTGGACCGGCACGGGCGTGCTCGGGGTGATCACCGGTTTCGTGATCCTCTCCTACTACTGCGTGATCGCCGGCTGGACCCTGCGCTACATCCTGATGGCCGTCGGCGGCCAGCTGGGTGATCTGGCCGGAGCGACCGGCGGCCTCGAGGATTTCTTCGGCGCTTTCCTCGCCAGCGGCCCGCAGCAGACCCTCTGGTACACGTTGTTCATGGGCATGACCGTCGGCGTGGTCTTTTTCGGCGTGCAGCGGGGCATCGAACGCGTGGCCAAGGTACTGGTGCCGATCCTCTTCGCGATCCTGATCGCGCTGGCCGTCTACGCCACGACCACCGACGGTTTCGGCCGGGCCATGACCTTCCTCTTCCGTCCCAACTTTCACGAGTTGAGCCGCGGCGCGATCCTCGAGGCTCTCGGTCACAGCTTCTTTACCCTGAGCCTGGGCATGGGCGCCATGCTGACCTACGGCAGCTACATGCGTAAGCAGGACTCCATCCCCCGCGCCGCCCTGACCATCAGCCTGCTGGATACGGCGATCGCCCTGCTGGCCTGCGTCATCATGTTCTCGATCATCTTCAGCTTCGACCTGGAGGTGCGCAAGAGCTCCACCATCCTGTTCACGACCCTGCCCCTGGTCTTCTTCAAGCTGCCCGGCGGGTCCCTGATCAGCGCCTTCTTCTACCTGCTGGTGGCCGTGGCGGCCCTGACCAGCACCATCAGCCTGCTGGAAGTGGTCGCCAGCTTCGCCATCGACCAGCTCAAGTGGACGCGTCGCCAGGCGGTCTTGACGATGGGCGGCACCATCTACGTATTCGGCGTCCTCAGCGCCTGGAGTTTCGACGGCAGTCCCACGCTCTCGGAGATAAACCTGATCGGGAGAGAGTCGACGGCCGGCGTATTCGGCACACTGGACTACCTGGCCAGCAACTGGTTCCTGCCGGTGGGTGGGTTCCTGATCGCGCTGTTCACGGGCTGGGTGCTGCTGGGCAAGGATACCCGTCAGGAGCTGGAACAGGGGCACGGACCGTTCGGCCTGTTCGCCGGCTGGCGGGTCCTGGTCCGCTTCGTGGCGCCGCTGGTGGTGGGCGCGATCATCGTGAGCGTCATCCTGGGCGCCGAGTACCAGTAGGCGGTATCGTCCGCAGCGGCGGTTCAGTCCACGATGATCGGTCTCTGGTAGACCGCGATCATCACGAACGCCAGGTTTATGCCCAGGACGAACAGGAAGAAGACGACGATCCAAATCCACGGATTATGCTTCACCCAGCGCCACATGGTCACGGCCCCCGAAAGTTGACGGCCAACCGCTTGCTCTGACCGGTCAGCGAATCGGTTACCGAAATGAAGACCGGGAACGGCCCACTGAACTCCTGCTTCGCCACGTAGAGGAAGACGGGCGTCTGACCGTCGTCCAGACCTGCCAGATAGAGCGATGGCTGTGAGACGATCGCGTCGATCGACGGGCCGTCACCGTCCTCTACCTCGATCATGTACGTGCCCACTTCATCGGTCTTGTTCTGGATGTGCAGGCTGATGAGATTCCGGATGCGTTCGCCGTCGATGACGTAGGGCATTCCCTTCGCCCGCAGGGCGTTGGCATGGAAAGTGTCGCGACTGGAGATCGAGAGCGTGGCCACGGTCAGTCCCAGCAGACCCATGAAGGCATAGATGAAGAAGCGCGGTCGCAGGAGATTCCTGCGCCCTTCGCCATTGAATGAGCGCTGGGAATCGTATCGCACCAGCCCCTGCGGCTTGCCGACCTTGTCCATGATGTCGTCGCAGGCGTCGATGCAGTTGGCACAGCCGATGCACTCCATCTGCAGGCCGTTGCGGATGTCGATGCCGGTGGGACAGACCTCGACGCAGCGGTAGCAGTCCACACAGTGACCGCCTTCCTCCACACCCTTGTGCCGGGGCTCGCCCCGCTGCTCGTCGTAGCCGATGATGATCGTGTCCTCGTCGATCAGCGCCGACTGCAAACGGCCGTACGGGCAGATGACGATGCAGGTCTGCTCGCGGAACCAGCTGTAGTTGAAGTACATGAGCAGGGTCCAGAAGGTAGTCCAGCCGAAGGCCGCCCGGTGGTTGCCCGGATCATCCCACACCGCCTGGATCAGCTCGCGGGCCGGCAGGAAGTAGGACAGGAAGATGTGCGCGATCAGCGACGAGCCGACGAGTATGAGCGCATGCTTTACCAGCTTGCGCAGGCACTTGCCGGCGGTCCACGGCCCCAGGTTGCGCCTGATACGCACCACGCGCGGGCCCTCGATCAGGCGATCCAGCTTGCGGAAGACACCCTCCATGAAGACCGTCTGTGGACAAGCGTAGCCGCACCAGATCCGCCCCCACAGCGCCGCTACCACGAACAGGCCGAAACCGATGCCGGTGAGCACGAAGAACATCAGGTAGAAGTCCTGATTCGTGAAGCTGATGCCGAACAGATGCGCGGCGCGCCCCGGCAAATCCACATGGATCAGGGGGTGGCCGCTCACCCGGATCCACGGCATCAGCGCGTAGACCATGATCAGCAGCGGGAACAGCAGGTTCTTGAGCACCTGCCAGCGACCCTGTACGTCGGCGGGATGGAGGAAGTTGCGCGAACCGTCGCTGTTGATGCTGTAGACGGTGTCCAGGTCAGGGCGCCGCTTGCGCGACGCCCTGCTCCCATTTTTTTCAGCCATTGTCCGGCACACCCTCCGGTGCGGCTTCCGTGCCCGCCGTCTCGGGCTCCCCTTCGGGAGCCTTGCCGGGCACGTTCGTGTTCTTGATGCTGATCACGAACGAGACCACGTCCTGTACGCGTCTCGGGCCCAGCTGCCCACCCCAGGCCGCCATGCCCTTGGCCGGGACGCCGTCGGTCACGGTCGTGTGAATGGCAGTGGGCGTGCCGCCGTTCAGCCAGTAGCCGTCGGTCAGGTTGGGACCGACCAGGCCCTGTCCTTGATCCAGGTGACAGACCACGCAGTAGGCCGTGAAGAGTTCACGCCCCTTGGCCACGGTTTCCGGCATGGCGGCCATCAGGGCCAGACTCTCGTCGGTGATACCGCCCTCGACCATCATGGCCAGCTGGGCCTCGGCGGCGGCGACCATTTCCTGGTCGTACCTGGTCAACGGCAGGTCCACCACCTTGAAAGTGTGAAAGACCAGCCAGTAGCCGAGGGCGAAGATGCAGGTACCGTAGAGGATGAACAACCACCAGTTCGGCAAGCGGTTGTCGTACTCCTCTATTCCGTCGTATTCGTGCCTGCGTAGAACGTCGGGCTTGTATTCGCTCATTCCTGTACTCCCTCTTCTGCGGGCGCTGCGTCGGCTTCGTCATCGAGCGGCAGCGAGGCCATCCGTTCCACGTTCCTGTCGTTACGAAGCACGACGAACACGTAGAACAGCACCGCCAAGAACGCGATGGTGAAGATCACCAAGCCAACCAGCGGCCAGGCCAGGTATTCGTTGCCCTGGAAAAACCACTGGAACATGTCAGTCCTCCCCCCGGGCCGCTACGGCGCCCGCGGTCACGGGTCCCGTGGGCTGGGGCCCGCGGCCGAGGCGCTGCAGGTAGGCGATCAGGGCGGTCAGCTTGCTGTCCGGCTCGACCATGATGTCCATGTCGGCCAGTTCGTCCGTGATGAGCCTGCCCTGGCTGAGCGCCGTTTCGCTCGCCGCGGCGATCTGATCGTCATCGTAGGGAACGCCCAGGGTGCGCAGCACCTCCATCTTCTTGGCCGTACCCGCGAATTTCACGGTCTGGTCCTTCAGATGCTGATACATCGGCATGTTGGAGCCCGGCGAAGTATTGCGCGGGTCCATCATGTGCAGGTAGTGCCACAGACCGGCATACTTGCCGCCCACGCGGTGCAGGTCCGGTCCGGTTCGCTTCGACCCCCACTGGAAGGGCGTGTCGTAGATGAATTCCTCGGCCCGGGAGTACTCGCCGTAGCGCAACGTCTCATGGCGGAAGGGTCTGATCATCTGGCTGTGGCAGACGTAGCAGCCTTCGTTTACGTACAGGTCGCGGCCCTCGAGTTCGAGGGGACTGTAGGGCATCTGCACGAAAACGTATTCGCCGCTCTCGGCCCAGGCCGAGTCGGCCATGGCGACCTTGGCGGTCATGTCCTTCTTGGCTACCACCAGGGGAATGATCTCCACCAGTCCGCCGACCAGGACCGCCAGCAGCACCAGCACGGTGAAGGCCATCGAATGTCCTTCCACCAGGTCGTGCCAGCTCTTGCCGGTCCGCTTGAAACCGATGGACATACCCCCGGCGATGGCCACGACGATGAAGCCGGCGACGACGATGGCGCTGCCGAGCACGTCGGTGGCGAAGAGGACCAGGGACAGCAGCACGAGCACGATCGAGTAGAGCACCGGCGCGCCGCTCAGGATCTTCCTGAACCCGGGGCCGTCCTTGGCAAAGCTCTGCACCTCGACCTCGACGTCGTGCGCCTTGCCGCTACGGATCGTCGCCCAGAGGTTGACGACCATCATGATGGCGCCCGTGAAGAAGGCCAGGCCGCCGAACAGGCGCATATGGTACATGATGCGCGAGGCCAGCAGACCCTCGATGAAGTCGGGGTACTTGAGGAAGGCGTCGGCATCCAGCGCGCGCCAGAAGAGGCCCTGGCTCACGCCGGAGATCCACATGGCGACCATGTAGAGCATGATGCCCAGGGTGGCGATCCAGAAGTGGGTTTCGGCCAGTTTCACCGACCAGAGCTTGGTCTTCCACAGGCGCGGCACCATCCAATAGAGCATGCCGAAGGCCATGAAGCCGTTCCAGCCCAGGGCGCCGCCGTGCACGTGGCCGATGATCCAGTCCGTGTAGTGGCCCAGGGCGTTGACGCTCTTGATGGACAACAGCGGGCCTTCGAAGGTGGACATGCCGTAGAAGGTTACCGCCACGATGAAGAACTTGATGACCGGATCGGTGCGCAGCTTGTCCCAGGCGCCGCGCAGTGTCAGCAGGCCGTTGAGCATGCCGCCCCAGGAGGGCGCCCACAGCATGACGCTGAAGATCATGCCCATGGTCTGGGCCCAGTCGGGCAACGCGGTGTTGAGCAGGTGGTGCGGCCCGGCCCAGATGTAAAGGAAGATCAGGGACCAGAAGTGGATGATGGACAGCCGGTAGGAATAGACCGGCCGGCCCGCCGCCTTGGGCAGGAAGTAGTACATGATGCCCAGGATCGGCGTGGTCAGGAAGAAGGCCACGGCGTTGTGGCCGTACCACCACTGCACCAGCGCGTCCTGGACCCCGGAGAATATGGAGTAGCTGTGGGTCCAGCTGGTGGGTATCTGCAGGTTGTTGACGATGTAGAGGACCGCAATGGTGATGATCGTGGCTATATAGAACCAGATCGCCACGTAGAGGTTGCGCTCGTTGCGTTTGCCCAGGGTCCAGAAGAAATTGACCGCGAAAGCGACCCAGACCAGCACCACCGCAAGATCGATGGGCCAGATCAGTTCCGCGTATTCCTTGCCCTGGGTGATGCCCAGCGGGTAGGTCACCGCAGCGGCGACGATGATCAGCTGCCAACCCCAGAAGTGGATCCAACTGAGGGTATCCGAGGCGAGACGCGCCTTCACCAAGCGTTGCGTCGAGTAGTAGACACCGGCGAACACCATGTTGCCGACGAACGCGAAGATGGCCGCGTTGGTGTGCAGTTGACGCAGCCGGCCGAACGAGGTCCACTGCAGGCCTAGATTGGCCTGCCAGAAGGACAACTGGGTCGCGACGATGACACCGACGAGCAATCCCACCGCGGCCCACAAGATGGTCGCGATGGAAAAGGCCCTGACGATGCCGTCATCGTAGACGACCTGCCGGGTCACGGGAGTTGTGGCTTGCATGATTGCGCGTAGCCTCCTCTCCTGGGGGTGATAGGTTAGAATCCCTCTTGAGTCTTTTCGTCTTCCTGATCATTCGCGCCGGTTCCGTCGTCGTCTTCCAGCGGCAGCAACGACAGACGGTCGCCGTGCTCGAAGTCGCCGCTCCTGAGGCGCGAAACGAAAAGCACCAGTCCGCCGGCCACGAGCAGCAGGCTGACAAAAATGGTCGCGGTCAGGACATCCACGCGGACCTCCCGCCCGCCAAGCGCGCGGTCGTCATGCTCACGACGATCACCGAGCTCAAAGGCATCAGCACGGCGGCGACGACGGGCGTCACCAATCCGCCCAGGCACAAGGCCACGGCCGCCGCGTTGTAGACGACTGCGAAGACCAGATTGCCCCGCTGGACGGTGCGTAGGCGCCCCGCGGCCCGGAGCGTGCGCCGCACGGCCGATACGCCGTTCCCCAGATAATAGAAATCCGCCTTGTGGGGCAGCACGGCACGATCGACGGCGGGCGTCGCCGCACACCAGGCCGCATCGAAACTGAGGCTGTCGTTCAGTCCGTCGCCGATCATCAAGGTGTCGTCCGCATCGAGTTCCTTCACGGCCTCGGCTTTCGACTCGGGCGTCAAGCCGCCCCTGGCTCTCGCCGTCGGCAAGCCCAGTTCAGCGGCCGCCCTGAGCACGCGCTCGGGCGCATCGCCGCTGAGCAGATGCACCTCGTAGGCGGCGTCGGCAAGGGAACCCACTTCCTCCCGCGCGTCGCTTTTCATCTCTTCGGCAAAACTTAATCCGAGCAAGCTGTGACCGTCGAGGCTAAAAAAGGTCTGTTCGGTTGGCTTTTCCTGGACAGGTACGCCGTTCAGGGCGAAAGCCGCGCGACCGAAGCGCCAGACGCCCGTTTCGTCTGCCCAGCGCAGCCCGTGGCCGCCGATCTCCCGCACGCCGTCGGCCTGCGGGTCAAGCTCGGCACCGTCTGGATCCGTCGCCCCACCGGCCACGCCAAGCGCGGCGGCCACGCAACGGCTGACGGAATGGTTGCTGCGGCTGGTCATGTTCCAGAGGACCGCGCGTTGAACGGGGGGCAGGGCCAGCAGGGCACGGCGAGAGGCCTCGGTGAGCGTCAGCTTGCCGCACGTCAGGGTGCCGGTCTTGTCGAAGAGGATCTTGCGGATCTGCAGGGCCCGGTCCAGGTAACTCTCGCTGCGCAGCAGCACGCCGTGCCGTCGCAGGGCCACGTGCACGAGTTCTCGCGCCAGCGGAACGGCCAGGCCGAGGGCGCAGGGACAGGTGACCACAAGCACGGCCACCGCGACCTCCGTGGCCTTGCGAAGACCGGCGCCGCTCCAGACCAGGAAACCGCATAGGGCCAGCAAGAACACCGCGACCACGTAGACGGTGGAGACCTTGTGCCACCAGCCCCGCCCCTCTTCCCGCTGCCCTGTGCCGACCCTCAACAGCTCGTGCAGCCGGGAATCGGAGAAATCCTCCACGGCCGCGGTCCGGAAGCCCTGCTCGCCGGCGTTGAAAGCTCCGGCCGGCATCTTCTCGCCCGGTTCGCGGGCCTGGGTGTCGGACTCGCCCGTGATCCAGTCGAGGGAAATGACCGCGTCGCGCTGCATCAGCACACTGGCAACGGGTACGAGGTCTCCCGGGGCGATCCAGAGCTCGTCGCCGCTGACGATCTCGGCGGCTGGCACGGCCCGGAGACATCCGTCCTGGAAACGTCTGGCGTAGAGATCGGCGATGCCGCCCGATTCCAGCAGGGCGTTGCGGTTCTTCTCCAGCACCCACTCCTGGAGCCAGCGCCCGACCAGCATCAGGGCCACAAAGATGCTGATCGTGTCGAAATAGGCGGCTTCGGGGCCTTCACTGAAGTACACGACGACGGAGCCCGCGTAGCCGAACAACATGCCCAGGGCGATGGGCAGATCCAGATGGATCACACGCCGCCGCAGGCCGTGCCAGGCGGAGGTGAAGAAGGGCCAACCGCCGATGATCACCACCAGTCCCGCGAGCACGAAGCTCAGCCGGCCGAACAGCACGTAGGCGGGGCCGCCGTCTTGCGGAGAAAGCCCGAAGTAGTAGCCGAGGCTGTACATCATCACGTTCAGCGCCACCGCGATGGCGATGCCCATGCGGATCTGCAGGGAACGCGAGCGACGGCGGCGCGACTTGCGCGGCGGCCCGAAGCGGTAGCCGAAACGCTCCGCCTCGGTGAGATACTCGCCCAGATCGCCGTGTCGGGTGTCCCATATCAGCTCGACCGTGCCGAGGGCCGGGTTGATGATCAACGACCGACCGGCGGACCGGCGGGCAAATAGTTGCTCCAGGAGCCAGACACACGCGGCGCAGTGGACACCCTGCAGATCCAGGCGCAGCCTCACAAGTCCTTCGCCGAGGAGGTTGTCGGGATCGGCAAGCATGATTTCCAGCCACGCCAGGTTGTCGGGACGGAGGTCTGCCGGGGGCGTGATGGAGCCGGGGCGCAGGTCGTAGAACCGTTCCAGACCAGTGTCGTTGATCAGCTGATAGACCGTACGGCAGCCTTGGCAGCAGAAGGGCCCCAGCCCGGAATCGTGGGCGGCGCCGAGGTCCAGACCGCAGTGGATGCACTTGCCCGTCAAGATGGGTGGTGGCGCGGCTCGCCCGGCAGCAGGCTCCTCCAGCGAAGTCATCGGGGGCGGAATAGGATCCGGTCTGCCCATCAGATTGTGACTCCTACTCGCCTTAGTGGCCGCACGGAATGTTTAAGGAGTGATATTGTCTTGTTGACAATGCCAATACATTACAGCACAACAGGGTTCATTTCAAAGCAAACTTGTCTCATATTGTTTAGAATATCAGAATTTATTAAACTAACCCCTGAACAAGGAATGGTCACATGCAGGCAGGTCGGCAGCAACCTATTACCATATAACAAGTTCACCGTATCGAAGATGCGCCACAAGCCCCCAGGCCGCCAGCCCGCGCAGGACGAGTTGCAGAGCCATGGCGAGCACCAGGATGGCGCCCAGACGGTTGAAAAAACGACGGCGGGTGACGCTCAGACGGGCGGCGCCCAACCCCAGGGCCAGCAGGACCGGCACGGTCCCCAGGCCGAAGAAGAGCATGGCGAGGGCGCCCTTGAACACATGGCCGGTAGCGGCGGCGGTCATGGCCACGGTATAGACCGGTCCACAGGGCAGAAAGCCGTTCGCCATCCCCAGCGCCCATCGCCGTGGGATCGATTGCGCGGTCAGCAAGCCCTGGAGACGGCCGGCGACCATGCGCTGTATCCGGCCGCTCTCCAGCCAGCGCTGGGTCGGCAACCAACCGAGCAAGCCGACACCCAGCAGCAACATCAGCAAGCCGACGAAAACGGACAGGCCGCCCTGGACCGCCTTGCCGTCGCCGGTCAGCAGGGTGGCGGAACCGAGCAAACCGAGACCCGCGCCGATCAGCATGTAGCTCGACAGGCGTCCGGCGTGGTAGATCGCCAGACGCCAGAACAGGATCCAGGCGCCGGCGCCGTCACGGCGCTGGGCGACGGACACCGCCCCCACCAGCGGCCCGCACATGCCGATGCAATGGCCGAGACTGATGGCCAGGCCGGTGCCGACCAGCAGCACGAATTCGAAGGGCATGGTCGCTTCGCTCATGGGTGTGCCGCAGCAATCCACGTTTCTTGCCTTCCGGAGTGCGGACCTCTCTCACGTGCGCTTTCCCGGCTATGCTAGCTCAGCAGGATCGTCATCACAAGTCACGAACATCGTGGACGTTAGAGCTGTGAATTCGGTCATGGCGACTGGATCGAGCCGCGTTTTCCTGTTCCCGCGCGGTTGGCGATGGTCTATTGTCCCGCGATAGAGTAGACCATCCCCGAACATCGTGGTGATCATGAGCCGAAACAACGAAGCGATGCTGCGTGATCTTGAAACCTGGCGCGCCGGGGCGGACGAAGCCCCGGACGCGTTGCTTCTGGTGCAGGAGGCCGAGCAACTCGTCACCGGCGAAGCCCTCTCCGTCTCGACCTGGCGTACTTTCCTCGACATCACACGCAAGCCGGATTTCCTGCAGGCATTGCCCGACGACGAGGATAGGCGGCGCTGGGCCGACGTCGCGATCGCAGCCGTCAAGCGCACCGGTTTCACGCTCGAGGATCTGCTCGACCAACGTGCCGAAGAGCATCCGGACCGGACCTGGTTGCGGGAGAGCTCGCTGGACGGCGGCGCGTTCTGGAGCTATGCCCGGGTCCGGACCAAGGCACGAGCCTACGCCGCGGCTTTCCTCGCCGCGACGCCCACACCCCGTGTGGCCCTGATCACGCCGAACCGTCCCCGCGGCGCCTTTTGCGACCTCGCTTGCCTGTTGCACGGCATCCTCGTCACGCCACTCTCCTCTCACACGGATGCTGAGACTCTGGCCTGGATCTGCGACATCCTGGACATCAACATCATCGTCACCGGCGGCGCGGATCAGGCGGCCCTGGCCGCGACGGTCTGCGAGGGATCGACGGACGACATCAGCCACTTCAGCCTGGAGGACGAACCGCCGCCCGCCTGCAACGCCCGTTCGCTCGAGGAATACTGTGCTTCGTTGACCCGGTCCGGGATCGACGAGGCTCTGGCGGCGCATCCACGCTTCGACCTGGACGAGGTGGCGACCGTGATGTTCACGTCCGGCAGCACCGGTCGACCCAAGGGCGTGGAATTTTCCCTCTTCAACCTGGTCAGCAAGCGCTTCGCGCGGGCCGCGGCGCTGCCGGCGGTGGGCCGCGACGAGGTGATGCTCTGTTACCTGCCCCTGTTTCACACCTTCGGACGCTGCCTGGAACTGCTGGGTTCGATGTTCTGGGGCGGCGAGTACGTCTTCGTCGGCAACAACTCGCGCGCGACGCTGCTGACACTGCTCCAGCAGGTCGAACCCACGGGACTGATCGGCATCCCGCTGCGCTGGACCGATATCCGCGAGAGCTGCCTGGCCCGTCTCGACGAAACGGGCGCGGGCTCTCTCCGCGACGAGGATTTCCGCGCCGTCACGGGCAGCCGCCTGCGCTGGGGACTGTCCGCGGCCGGCTATCTCGATCCCCGGGTTTTCCGGTTCTTCCAGCGTCACGGCGTCGATCTGTGCAGCGGTTTCGGGATGACCGAGGCCACCGGCGGCATCACCATGACGCCTCCCGGCGATTACCAGGACGACTCGGTCGGTCGGCCCCTGCCCGGCGTCGATATCCAACTGACCGACCAGGGCGAGATGCGGATCTCCGGCCCCTATATCGCCAGCTACCTCGATCAGGACACCCGGCCCGGCGACGGCAGTTGGCTGTCCACCGGCGATCTCTTCCATCGGCACGAGAACGGCCACCTGCAGATCGTCGACCGCATCAAGGACATCTACAAGAACGCCCGGGGACAAACGATCGCGCCGCGACGCGTCGAGCAGCGTTTCGTGGAGGTGCCGGGCATCCAGCGCGTTTTCCTGGTAGGTGATCACCGCGTCTACAACGTCCTGCTGATCGTGCCGGACTCCGCGGACCCCGTGCTGCGGGGCGATCCCCAGGGCCAGGAAGCCCGGGACTACTTCCGCCGTATCGTCACGGCGGCCAACCAGGACCTGCAACCCTACGAGCGGGTCATCAATTTCGCGGTGCTGGACCGGGACTTCAGCGCCGATCACGGGGAGCTGACGCCGAAGGGCACGTACCGTCGCAAGGCCATCGAGGAGAACTTCCAGGCGGTCGTGGACGATCTCTACCTCAGCGATACCGTGGATCTGGAGGTGGGCGGTCTCACCCTGCGCGTGCCCCGGTGGTTCCACCGCGATCTGGGCGTCCTGGAGACCGAAATCACCGCGGGGCAGGATCGTCTGCACAACCAGGAGGACGGCCGCGAACTCGAGGTGAGCCGCGTGGAAGCCGGCAAGGTGCGCGTGGGGGACCTGCTCTACGAACTCGAAACAGACACCGTCGACCTGGGTCATCTGGCGCGACAGCCCGGGCTGTGGGTGGGCAATCCGCAACTCGCCGCCTTCTGTCCCGTGCGCGACGGCTGGGATACGCCCTACGGCACCCTCACGCCGCACGTCTACCTGCCCTGGCGCGACGACGGCGGCGAACCGCCGCCGGCCGTCGCGACGGCGCCCCTGTCCGACAATCGACTGCCCAGGCTCCACGATCTCAGCCGCGAGGCGCTGTTCGCCGGCGGGGAACGTGCGCTGAAAGCCGTGACCGAGCTGGGGAAAGCCCTGGACATCGGCGACCACCGTACCTCGGAACTCATCCGGCGCCGTCTGGAGGCTCTCGCTCGCCATCCGGACTTGAAGGTGCGCTGCGCCGCCTATCGCGTGCTGTTGCTGGACGAGCCTTCTCCGGACTACAGCGAAGTGCGTCCCAAGTTTCTCAACTCGGGCCTGCCTTTTCTGGACCGGGAGACCATCGAAGCCGTCACCCACGACAGCCTGGAGGGGCGGCGTCTGGATTCGTTCCGCCGCCGCCTGCACACCTACCGTCTCCACCTCGCCTGGCCCGCCAACGATGTGATGCATTCCCAGTTCGAAGGCATCTTCACCCTGCTTGCCGATTTCGTGCGCACGAATCCCGCGTATTACGTGGCGGTCCGGGACGAACTCATCAGCTGGATACTCCTGAAGGACGACCCTTTCATCTCCGGCCTGGCCGAGCGCACGGCCATGTCCCTGGGCAGCTGGTACGAGGCGTGGCTCGACGAGAACCAGCCGCACCGCGACGCCTCGGCCTGGCAGGACAAGATCCTCTTCCAGGACGGCTTGTCGCGCGATGAGATCGATCGTCTCAACAAGACGTTCGTCGGCACGACCTTCCTGCAGCAATCTGTCCGTCTGATCACCGGCGGCGAAGTACTGGACATGCACGAAGTGCCGCAGGGCGGCATCTGGATCGGGCGTACGGCGGTGCGCCATCACCAGCGCATCTACCGCATCAGCGTCAACACCGACACGGGCAAGCACTACAATCTGTTGGTGGTGGTCTGGGACAAGGAGATCCTGTCACGGGACAGGGACGACCTGCTGGCCACCATCTACTGGCTGATCGCCCTCAGCGGCCATCCCCACGGCACGCCCGTGCTGCCGCGCTTCGGCTGCTTCCGACCCGCCATGGGCGCTCTGTCCATGGCTTTCGTGAGCGACCTGAGCGTATGGGAGCGCATCCGGGAATACGCCGGCGACCGCAGTGAGACGCCGGATACCGAGCGGGCCCTCGCCTGGCGCCGTCTCTTCGTGATGGCCTTCGCCACCTTTTTCCGGGGCTGGCGGATCAGCGGCGAGAGGGTCGTACCGGGCATGGTCACACCAACCAACGTGGCGGTGCCCGCTCCCGACTACCGCGAAGGCGCGCGCGTGCTGTCCATGACCGGCTGGCGCCCGTACGAAAACCCCTTGAGCCTGGTGCAACCCTTCCTGCACAACTTCTTCAAGCAGACGAGCGTGACGTATCCCTGGCTCAAACGTCACCTGGATCTGACGTGGATCTGCGATGCGTGCCTGGAGGCCATGGGCCGGGACCGGGCGGAGAGATTCCTGGCGGAGTTGCAGGATCTGCTGGCGGATCATCCACGAAAGGGCTACCGCGGCCGGCTGTCGCGGGAACTGGCGGACTACCGCGAGCGGATGAAGATCGAGCCCTACCTGAGTTGCGCCCTGCGCGGCGCAATCGAGCGCTACCAGAGGTGGGAGCGTTCCAATCCGGGTGCGTCGGCGACCGCGCGCGAGCAACTCATCGACGAGATGCTGAACCTGTACGGGATGACGCACCAGTCCGCTATCGTGCGCTACATGCTCTACCGGCACACGTGGTTCGGGTCGGCCTCCGCGGAGATCGGCGAGGCCTTCGACGCCTTGTTGCGGGTCCTGCACGCGAATCCCGGCCGCCCGCCCACGAATATGGTGGAAATCTCGGACCTCCAGGCGCTGCTCGAAGCTCCCGAGGACAGGCGCACCTTCCAGCGCATGGTGTTCCCCCATTCCCGCACCACACAGCGTCCGGAACTCCTGACGGTGGGTGTGGAGGAAGATCGTCATATCGTCGTCGCGACGCGCGTCAGCGACAAGACCGGCGCCGAATACACGGTGCGCGATCCCTTGACACCGGCCGAATACGGCCACCTCTACCGGCTGTTCTTCAAGGCCGGCTACTACAAGTCCATCTCCGAAAAGGACCGTTTCTTCATCGCCTACGACGAGCAGGAACAGATCATCGGGGGCATCAGCTGGAACGAGGTGGACCCGGAGATCGTGCATCTCAACGGCATCGTGGTCGTCGGCTCACTCCTGGGTCGCGGCATCAGCAGCTCCCTGATCGAGGATTTCTGCGCCCGACTGGCCGACATGGGGTACGAAGCCGTCAAGACGCTTTTCGTGTTGCGCCCCTTCTTCGAACGGCACGGGTTCAATCTGGACAAGCGGTGGGGCGGCCTGGTGCGCATGTTGCAGGACGAGCCACAGGTCCGGATGGAATAGAGGCGGGTCAACTACAGAAGTGGTCGTGGAAGACACCGTGGCGCAGGCCCCGATTGCAGACGGTCATCTCGTCCACGCCCAACCGCGACATGAGCGAGACGACGATGGCGGCGCCGGCGAGCATCACGTCGGCGCGTGCCGGGTTCAGGCCGGGTATGCGGCGCTTCGCGGCGATGTTCATCCCGCGCAGGCTCGCCACCGCGTTTTCCACCACTTGCCGCGACAACGGTCGGCCATGCACCGTCTCCGTCTGCCCGTCGGTTACCTGGTAATGGACGGTGGCCAGGCTGACGGCCGTCGAGCCGATGCCTATGAGCCCGCCGCCGCAGACCGGCGCACCCGCCATGATCCCCTTCAGGTCGGCCGCCAGAGCCTCGAACTCCTCATCCGTGACGGGATCTCGCCGGCAGTGGCGGTCGGTCAGGACCCGCGAGCCCACCGGCAGACTGAGCACGTCTTGAAGACGACCCTCCCGCCCGATAACGACCTCGGTGCTGGCGCCGCCCGCGTCAAAGACGGTGACCAGGCCCTCGCCGAGATCCAGCGACGTCGCGGCGGCCAGAAAAGCCAGGCGGGCCTCCTCCTCTCCCGACAACACCTTCACGCCGATCCGGCAGCGGTTGCGCACCAGGGTCTTGAACTCGCGGGCATTGGTGGCCTGTCGCAGGGCCTGGGTGCCGACGACGACGATCTTCTCGGCGTCGAGACCCTCCGCGTGGGCCTTGAATTCCTTGATGGCGGCGATCGTGCGGTCGATGGCCGCCTCGGACAACTCACCCGTCTCCGCCAGCCCCTCGGCTAGGCGGTTGACCGTGGTCCGATCGTCGATGTCGGTGATGCGGCCGTGCACCACCCTCCCCACGTACAGCTTCAGGGAGTTAGAACCGATGTCCATAACCGCATATCTACTCATGAGTTGCTCCGCCACCTTCACGCTAGACATCATGCTGAAAAACGGCGCCGGGGATCCCCTCGGGGACCCGACCCGGCGCCGCTGCTCGCGTACCTCGCTACTTGCCGCTCAAGGCACCCTTGAAGAACTCGCGCCGCATACGGGCGATGTTCTCGATTGACACTTCCTTGGGACAGACCGCCTCACACTCGCCGTGATTGGAACAGTTGCCGAAACCCTCCGCGTCCATCTGCCCCACCATGGCCAGAGCGCGCCGGCCGCGTTCGGGCCTGCCCTGGGGCAGGTACGAGAGCTGGCTGATCTTGGCGCTCACGAAGAGCGAGGCCGAGGCGTTGGGACAAGCCGCCACACAGGCGCCGCAGCCGATGCAAAGCGCCGCGTCCATGGCCTTGTCCACGTCGGCCTTGGGAATAGGCACCGCATTGGCGTCGGGCGCCGAACCCACGTTGGCCGTGACGAAGCCGCCCTCCTGCTGGATGCGGTCGTAAGCCGCCCGGTCCACCACGAGATCCTTGATGATCGGGAAGGGTCGGGCGCGGAACGGTTCGACGGTGATGGTCTGGCCGTCCTTGAAGTGGCGCATGCGCACTTCACAGGTGGTCGTGGCGGGATTGGGACCGTGGGCGATGCCCTGGATCACCAGGCCGCAGGTGCCGCAGATACCCTCGCGACAGTCGCTGTCGAACTCCACCGGCAGCTCGCCCGCCCTGGCGAGCTGCTCGTTCATCAGATCGAGCACCTCGAGCAGGGACATCTCAGGCAAAACGTCCTCGACCGTATACCTGGCGAATTCGCCCTTCGCGGCTCCCCGCGCCTGGCGCCAGATCTTCAGGTGGATGGTCATCGTCTCGCTCATCTCGCTTCCTTCCCTACTTGTAGCTGCGGGTCTTGACCTCGATGTTCTCGTAATCCAGAGCTTCCTTGTGCAGCTCGGGGGTTTCACCGTCGCCCTTGAACTCCCAAGCCGAGACGTACATGTAGTTCTTGTCGTCGCGCTTGGCCTCCCCTTCCTCGGTCCGGTGCTCGTCGCGGAAGTGGCCGCCGCAGGATTCCTCGCGGTCCAGGGCGTCGCGGGCCATGAGTTCGCCCAGTTCGAGGAAGTCGGCGACGCGGCCAGCCTGCTCGAGCTGCTTGTTGAAGTCGGCGGCTTCGCCGGGCACCTTGACGTCCTGCCAGTAGGCCTCGCGCAGGGCGGAGATCCGCGCCACGGCGCCCTCCAGACCGGCCCGGTTGCGCGCCATGCCGACCTCGTCCCACATGATGCGTCCCAGCTCCCAGTGGAAATCGCGCACCGTGCGCGAGCCGTTCACCTTGAGCAGGGCGTCGTAGCGGTTGCGCACGTCGTTCTCCGCCGCGGCGAAGGCTTCGTGATCGGTGCCCACCTTGTCGAAACCGCCCCGGGCCAGGTAGCCAGCCACCACGCGCGGCACCACGAAATAGCCGTCAGCGCAGCCCTGCATCAGCGCCGAGGCGCCTAATCGATTGGCGCCGTGGTCGGAGAAGTTCGCTTCGCCGGCCACGAACAGGCCGGGAATGGTGCTCTCCAGGTTGTAGTCCACCCACAGCCCGCCCATGGTGTAGTGGGGCGCGGGGTAGATCATCATCGGCGAGTGGTAGGGGTCGTCGGCGGTGATCTCCTCGTACATGTCGAAGAGGTTGCCGTAGCGGTCGGCCACCACGTCCCGGCCCAGGCGCTCGATCGCTTCCGCGAAGTCCAGGTACACGGAATTGGGGGACATGTAGGCGCTCTTGCCGGCGTCGCACTCGACCTTGGCGGCACGGGCCGCGATGTCGCGCGGCACCAGGTTGCCGAAGGCGGGATAGCGGCGCTCCAGGTAGTAGTCGCGCTCGTCCTCGGGAATATCGTTGGGCGGGCGCTTGTCGCCGGGGGCCTTGGGCACCCAGACGCGACCGTCGTTGCGCAGGGATTCGCTCATCAGCGAGAGCTTGGACTGGTAGTCCCCCATCTGCGGCACGGCCGTGGGATGGATCTGCGTATAGCAGGGATTGGCGAAGAGCGCCCCCCGCCGGTACGCGCGCCAGGCGGCGGTGGCGTTGCAGTTCACCGCGTTGGTCGACAGGTAGTAGACCGGCGAGTAGCCGCCGGTGGCCAGGACCACGGCGTCGGCCACGTAGCGCTTGAGTTCGCCGCTGACCAGGTCACGGCAGATGATGCCGCGGGCGCTGCCGTCGACCATCACCAGGTCCAGCATCTCGTGCCGCGGGAACATCTTCACGGTGCCGGCGCCCACCTGTCGCGAGAGCGCCGAGTAGACGCCCAGCAGGAGCTGCTGCCCGGTCACGCCGCGGGCGTAGAAGGTGCGCGAGACCTGCACGCCGCCAAACGACCTGTTGGCCAGAGTACCGCCGTACTCGCGGGCGAAGGGCACGCCTTGGGCCACGCTCTGGTCGATGATGTTCGTGGACAGCTGGGCCAGGCGGTAGACGTTGGCCTCCCTGGACCTGTAGTCGCCGCCCTTGATGGTGTCGTAGAACAGGCGATACACGTTGTCGCTGTCGTACTGGTAATTCTTGGCGGCGTTGATGCCGCCCTGGGCGGCCACGCTATGGGCACGGCGCGACGTGTCCTGGATGCAGAAGTTGAGTACTTTGTAGCCCAGTTCGCCCAGGGTAGCCGCGGCGCCGCCGCCGGCCAGTCCGGTACCCACCACGATCACGCTGTACTTGCGCCGGTTGGCCGGCGCCACGAGCGGCGTGTCCATGGCGTGCTGGTCCCATTTTTCCGCCAGCGGTCCGCTCGGGATCTTGGCGTCGAGGATTCTGCTCATCAGTGACCTCCCGGCAAGGCCGCGTGGCCAGCGGCTGGGTCGACGAGGAAATAGAGGTACAGGGGCAACGCAATGTAGCCGGCCGCCATCAGCAGGGCGAAGACCAGGGCGACACGGTTCAACACCGGCATGACCCGATCGTTGTTCCAACCCAGCGACTGGAACATGCTCCAGAAACCGTGGCGCAGGTGGAAGCCCAGCAGGATCATCAGCGCCGGGAAGCCGAACGCCCAGATCGGTTGCTTGAACGCCGCCAGCACCACGCCGTAGAGGTCCTTCAGGTAGTGACCGTCGGGTAGTGGCAGCAGCGCGGGGTCACCGAACTTGAACATCCTGATGTGCAGGACGACGAAGGCGCCCAGGATGATCCCCGTGATGATCATCGTCCGCGACGACAGCGTCTTCTTGCTGGCGCCGCCCGCGTTGCGCTGCATCTCGTACTTCACCGGGCGGGCCCGCTGCTTGTCGATCCAGGCGACCATCACCCCGGTCAGGATGTGGACGGCGAAGATCGCCAGCATCGCGATCTCGAAGGCATAGATCAACCAGCCGTGCAGGGCGGTCTCGAGGAAATGCGCGTAGCCGTTGAAGGCCGGTGCCCCGATGAAGAGGGTGAGATTGCCGATCAGATGGACGGTGATGAAGCCGACGAGCATCAGTCCCGTCAGACCGTTGAGGTACTTCTTGCCGACCGACGACCATACTGTGGTTTGGTTGGTGGACATTGACAGGCTCCAGCGCTGGTGGCCATGGAGATGCATGGATTGATCAGGAATGAATAACACCTTGTCAGATAGGATTCAACCCAGGATGTGCGGGTTGGCCCACTAATATCGTGCTTCTCGGCGGCCGCCTAACAGGATAACCGCTGTCCTATTTAACGCTTTTATTATCACCAAGTTAATGGTTGACAATCCGTTCACAACTAATCTAGTCTGCTTTCTCGAATCTACTGTAGAGACCCGTCCAACTGGATACCAGCAGACGGGATCGTGGGTCACAGGCAGAACTACAAGGGTTCTTCACACGGAAGGGGGATCGAGTCATGGGACGTAGGATTTTCATGCTCTTCGTTGCGATGTTGTGCGTGGTTTCCATCGCGTCCGTCGCCATCGCCGGCGGCGACACGAAACTCAACTACAAGGGAGTGTACACTGCTTGGGCCCAGTCCCAGCAAGACTTCAAGCTTGGCAACGGCGACTACAACGACAATTACGCAGTGCAGATGCTACGCATGATGCTGGACTTCGAGGCCACGGAAGGCGTGCACGCCGTAACCCGCTTCGACATGGCTCAGGGCTGGTGGGGCGTCGATAACGCCGACCGCGGCTTCAACCGCACCGGCGCCACCGGCGGCAGCAGCCTCTTCGACTACAAGGACACCAACTTCCTCTTCCACGTCGATCAGGCCTACATCGTCTTCGATATTCCCGACACGCCCATCCAGGCCAAGGTCGGCCGCATGTGGTACGGACTGGGCAACAAGCTGGTCCTCGACAACAATCTCGACGGTGTCCAGTTCACCATCAAGAACAAGTTCCACCTGGGCTACGCCAAGGTCTCCGAAGGCGTGGACGGACTCACCGACGAGGATTATTCCTCCACCGGCGGCGACGACGGCAACGACGCCAACCTCTTCACGGCCCAGTACAAGGGCGCGACCTCGAGCCTGAAGTACGAACTGTTCGGCCTGCTCTACAAGGACGCCGGCGACGACGACGGCACCACCTACATGCCGAACGACATCAACTACTTCCGCTCACGCTTCACGCCGAACATCAGCGAGCTGAACATCTTCGGCGCCGCCACCAAGTACAAGAGCGGCAACTTCACCCTGGACAGTGAATTCAACGTCCTGAGCGGCAAGGATGATGTGGTCAACGCCAACATCAACGCCATCCAGCTCACCGACATGAACGACGGCGACATTTCGGGCTACAACCTGTACCTGAAGGCCAACAAGGGCGTCACACCCAAGTTCGACGTGGGCGGTGTCTTCGGCATGGGCTCGGGCGACGACGACTGGACCCAGGGCGGCGGTAACGTCAACAAGCTGCGCACCTCGGGCTTCTTCTACGTCACCGAGATCTGGGAAGACTCCATCATGCCGGACGAAGAGGGCATCACGCCCCAGGGCCTCGGCGCTCCCAACGTGCGGGCCTACCGCGAGCTGGAGAACACGACGCTGTTCCAGATCAACGGCAAGTACAAGTTCAGCCCCAAGGTCAGCCTCTTCGGCTCCTTCACGAAGATCAACGCCACCGAGGCCATCCACGAGTGGATGGTCGTGACCAATGACAACGGCACACCCGCCGACGATACGGACGACTACAACGAGACTATCGTCGGCGCGGCCAGCGCCACCGACATCGGTACGGAGATCGACTGGAAGCTGGTCTGGAAGATCCAGCCGAACCTGATCTTCGCCTTCCGTGGCGGCATTTTCACACCCGGCAACGCGGCCGGCTACCTGATCAACGGCAACACCACGAACCTCGAGAAGGCGTGGGAACACAAGACCATGATCACCCTGAAGTTCTAGTCGGGGTGTGACGAACGCGCGGGGCTCTTCCGTTCATCCGTAGAGTGATGGACGGTCAGAGCCCCGCCTAGCCGTCCTCGAAGCTGAGACTGTGCGAGGAGGATACATGGCGGAAGAACAGAAGCTGGACCGCAGGGACTTCTTTTCCCGCGTCGGCATGTGGGGAGGAATGGCTCTGGCCTATGGGACACTGGGATTCCAGGGCATGCTTTTCCTGCTTCCGGAACGATTACGGCCCAAGACCCGCTTCCTCTACATCGGACAAGCTTCCGAGTACGAGGTCGGCCAGGTCCGCGACTACGTGGGGCCGGACGGCAAGGTGGTGCTGATCAAGCGTACCGAGGAAGGCTTCATGGCTCTCAATTCCACCTGCCCCCACCTGGGCTGTAAGGTGAAATGGGAGCAGGAGAACAACCGTTTCTTCTGTCCGTGCCACAGCGGCGTCTTCGACCCGCAGGGTATCGCCATCGCCGGTCCGCCCGCCGACGCCGGACAGCGTCTGGAAGAAGTGCCGTTGAAGGTCGATCAAGTGGCCGGAGTGCTCTACCTCGAAGTCAAGGTGGCGAAAGGAGGGCATGCATGAGCGAGAACGAGAAAACTTTCAAGCCACCCGCCACAGGCTTACGCGGGAGAGTCGACGAGCTGATCCCCGTGGATTGGAGCAAGCTGCAGGAGGCTGGCGACGAACCCATTCCGCACCACATCAAGAAATGGTGGTTCTGTCTGGGCGGCACGCCCCTGATCCTGTTCATCATCCAGGTCTTCACCGGCGCCATGTTGGCCTTCCATTACGTGCCGGCGGCGGATCAGGCCTACGACAGTGTGGCCAGGATTACCTCGGACGTCAGGTTCGGCTGGTTCATCCGCTCGCTGCACAAGTGGTCGTCGAACTTCATGATCGTGGCGGTCATGATCCACATGCTGCGCGTCTTCTTTACTCGCGCCTACCGTCATCCGCGACAGCTCAACTGGCTGGCGGGATTCGGGCTGCTGGGCATGACCCTGGTGTTCGGTTTCACCGGCTATTCCCTCGTGTACGAGCAACTCAGCTACTGGGGCGCCACCGTCGCCACGAACCTGGCCAACACGGTGCCGCTGGTGGGCCCCCTGATGGCGGATTTCCTGCGCGGCGGCCCCGAGATCGGCGCGGCGACCCTGACGCGACTCTTCGCCCTCCACGCCGGATTCCTGCCGCTGGCGACCATCGCCCTGATCGGCCTCCACGTCTTCTTCATCCGCTCTCACGGTGTGACCGAGATGGAGTTCAAGGACGAGGTGGTCCCGGAGGACAGGCGCTTCTTCCGCTTCTGGCCCGACCATGTGATGACCGAGATGATCATCGCCTTGTTGCTGCTGTACGTGCTGACGATCGTCTCCCTTATCTTCCCGGCGGAAATGGGGCCCAGGGCGAACCCGGCCGTGACGCCCGCGCACATAAAACCGGAGTGGTATTTCTACTTCCAGTTCCGCCTGTTGAAGCTGACGTCCCTGAATATAAGCGTTGCCCTGACCGGGCTGCTGGGCGCCGCGATGCTCTTCTGGCCCTTCATCGACGGCTGGTTGGAGGAGCGCACCAAGCACGTGGACAAGATCGTCACCTTCATTGGCGTGGCGTTCTTCCTGTTGTTCCTGGCCTTCACCATCTGGGAAGCCTGCGCCGCCTGACGGCACGGTTCGTCCTACGCGAAGGAGACGACGATGAGTTTGACAGTCAAGCGCTACATAGTGGCGGTGCTTTCCCTCTTTCTCCTTGCGGCTCTGTTGGTGGTGGCCAACCAGGAGTCCAAGCGACACCGTCAGGAGGAGGGGCTGGAGGCCGTGGTCACTGCGGCCAACAAGAGCTGCGTGGAGTGCCACCGCACCGATTCGGCGGCCCTGACCATGGAATGGGAGCGTTCGTCCCACGCCAAATACGGCGTCGGCTGCTACGACTGCCACCAGGCGGAAGAAGGTGATGTCGACGCCTGGACCCACGAGGGCGCCATGATCTCCGCCCTGGTCACGCCCCTGGACTGCGCCCGCTGCCACGCCCGCGAATACGAGGAATTCAATCACAGCCATCACTCCAAGGCGGGCCACATCCTGGCCAGCCTGGACAACGTGCTGGCCGAGAAGGTCGCGGGCACACCCGACAACAAGGCCGACGCCATCAACGGTTGCTGGCAATGCCACGGCACCATCATCAAGTTCCTCGAGGACGAGGACGGCGGGATCTTGCGCACGGGCAAGGAGAACAAGCCGGTCATCGATCCGACCACCTGGCCCAACAGCGGCATGGGACGTCTCAATCCCGACGGCTCGGCCGGTTCCTGCCACGCTTGCCATTCCCGTCACGCCTTCGAGGCGAAACTGTCCCGGTCACCCGAGAACTGCGGCAAGTGTCACATGGGCCCGGACCATCCGCAGATCGAGATCTACAACGAGTCCAAGCACGGCATCGCCTTCCACGCCAACCGCGACATCATGGCGCTGGACAAGGAAGGCGAGTGGGTTCTCGGCCAGGACTACTCCGCGGCGCCGACCTGCGCCACCTGCCACATGTCGGCCTACATGTCGACACAGGGGGTCGTCGCGGCCAACAACCACGACGTCGGCAATCGCATCAGCTGGACACTGCGTCCCAAGGTCAGCCACAAGCTCAACCGGATCGTCTACGAGGACGGCTACAAGGAAGACTACCCGCACACGCGCGATCTCCCCGCGGTGGGCGACGTGATCCCGACCGTGGACAAGGTCGTGGAGGACTACGAGCTCGTCAGCCGGACGATCGACCGGACCGTGGCCAAGATCATCACCTGGCAGGAGCGCCGCGCCGCCATGAAGGGCGCCTGCCTCAGCTGCCATAACGATACCTACGTGGACAACTTCTACGTGCAGTTCGACGGCCTAGTGGACCTGTACAACGAGAAGTTCGGCGTGCCCGCCAAGAAGATCATGGACGAGCTGGTCGCCGACGGCATCCTGAACCCGGATTCGCCGTTCGAGAAATCGGTGCAGTGGATCTACTTCGAGCTGTGGCACCACGAGGGGCGTCGCGCCCGTCACGGCGCCAGCATGATGGGCCCCGACTACACCCATTGGCACGGCATGTACGAGGTCAGCAAGCACTTCTACGACGAGTTCCTGCCGGCGGCGATCGAGGCGGCCGAGGAAACCAGTCACGCCCTGGGCGTCAAATGGCACCGCAAGGTGGATGTGTTGCTGACCGCACCGGAGCACGCCTGGCTCAAGGGTCTGAGCGCTGCAGAAGCCGAGGCGTTACGACAGGAATACGAGGAGCGGTACAATCAGTAGGTTGTGTCCGTAGAATCGTAATTCAAAGAGGCGGCTCAAGGGAGCCGCCTCTTTTCAATTGCATTGCCCTGCCGTGCGTATCACCACTGCAGGAGCCGCACCCTCACCTCGGCACCTTTAGGCAGGGTTTTCACATCGCGAGGTATCTCGAGCAGGGCGTTGGCCGCCGCGAGACCGCTGAGCATGTGAGAACCCTGCCCGCGCGTCGAGCGGGCGACGAACCGGCCGTCGACGAGTTCCACGATGCCGCGAACCCATTCCAGACGATCGGTCCTCTTGGCGAGCGGCGTGGCCAAGGTCGCCATCAGATGCCAGGCATCACTGGTCGCCTCGCCGCGCAGACACCGCAGGGCGGGCGCCACGAACTGATGGAAGGACACCAGCGCCGAGACCGGATTGCCGGGCAGGGCGAACATGAAACAGCCTGCGGGCGACACGCCGAAGACATTGGGTTTCCCGGGTTTGATGGCCACGCGATTGAAGTGTTCACGCACGCCCAGTTCCGCGCGCACCGCCTCCACGTGGTCGTGGTCACCCACCGAGGCCCCCCCCACGGTGATTACCACCTCGCACCGTCGCATCTCCCGCACCATGACGCTCCGCAGGGCCCGCGGGTCGTCGCCGACGGTCGCGCGCCGGATACGACCCACACCCAGGCGAACCATCGCCGCGGCCAGGGCCGGACCGTTGGCGTCGCGGATCTGACCCGCCTGCAACTGCGTCCCCGGTGCGACCAACTCGTCGCCGAGGGTGAGCAGGGCCACGTCCGGACGGCGATGGACGCGTACCCGTTCGATGCCGTTGGCGGCCAGCAGACCCAGGACCGGCGGCGTGACGATCGTTCCGGCCGCCAGGAGGGGGCTCCCCCGGCGCAGCTCCTCGCCGCGGTAGCGGATGTGTTCGCCGGGTTTGGCGGTGCGGTGGACAACGACGGCGCCGTCGGTCTCGGTGGTGTATTCCTTCATGACCACCGCTTCGGCAGCGCGTGGCAACATGGACCCCGTAAAGACCTTCACGGCACAGCCGGACCGCAGGGGCAGGCGGCGGCTGCAACCGGCCGGCATCTCCCCCGTCAGGCACAAGGTCGCAGGCTTGCGGCCGGCCTGGCGCGTATCGGCCAGCCGCACGGCAAAGCCGTCCATGGCGGACTGGTCGAAACGGGGCAGATCCAGGCGGGCGCGCACGTCGCACGCCAGGACGCACCCGTCCGCCTCGGCGAGCGGAATCGTCTCCGGAGGCAGGGGGCGAACCGCGCCCCGGATCGAGCTGATGGCATCATCATAGGCGATCATGACTTCACCTCCGGGCGGGCGTCGTCCTCGTGACCACCGCCCCACAGCATCTTGAAGGCATGGGGCAGACCCGGGAACAGGGCGTCCAGGGAGTCGCTCACGCCGCCGCGGGAGCCCGGCAGGTTCACGATCAGCGTATGGCCGCGGATGCCGGCCCGGGCGCGCGAGAGCATGGACAACGGCGTGCGGGCCTGCCCGTGGGCGCGCGCGGCCTCGGTGATGCCGGGCGCTTCCCGTTCGATCACGCGCGACATGACCTCGGGCGCGTTGTCGCGCGGGCCAAAACCGGTGCCGCCGGTGGTGATCACCAGGTCCAGACGATCCTCGTCGGCATAACGGCACAGCCGCTCCTCGATGCCCGCGGGGTCGTCCGAGACGATCGCGTAGTCGGCCACCTGCAGGCCCTCGGTCTCTAGACGCTCGCGGATCATCAAGCCGGAAAGGTCCTGCTTCTTCCCCGCGGCGATGGAGTCGGAAAGTACCAGGACCGCGGCGCGCAGCCGCGAGTGGTCGAACTTGCGGAAGTCGCTCTTGCCGCCCCTTTTCTGCAGGAGACGGACCTCGCCGATGCGCAGGTCGTCGTCCACCATCTTCAGCATGTCGTAGAGCGTGAGCGCCGCGACCGCGGCGCCGGTCATGGCCTCGACCTCCACGCCCGTGCGGTCGACGCCCGTCACTGTCACGTCGGCGACGATAGTCTCTGCACCCTGCTCGAAGTCCACCTCCACGCCGTCGACACGGATGGGATGGCAATAGGGAATGATCTGTGGGGTATTCTTGACCGCCTGTATCGTGGCCACCTTGGCCACCTCCAGGGGATTCCCTTTCGGCACCTCGCCGGCCGCGATGATGGCCACCGTTGCGGGCGAGAGATGCAGGACAGAGCGCGCGGTGGCCGTGCGTAGGCTGGTCCCCTTGCGATTGATGTTGAACACTACGTTCTCTCCGTTTCGGATGGGCCGCGCGCGACGGACTCCAGGTCCGCCAGATCCTGCGGCGTGTTGACGTTGACGAAACTCAGTCCGTGGGGATCGACTTCGCACAGATCGGTCTCCGCAACGGTGCGAAACCCGATCGTGGCGACGGCGCCGCGCAGTCTACGTTCGCCGGCGGTCAGACAAGCTGCCAAGTTATCCGCAGACGCGCACGCATAGAGCGCGCAGAGGGGCTGGAGCCGGCCCGCCCATTCCGGCACGACCGCCAGGTCGTCGGCGTCCGCCCGGCTCAACAACAGGCGCAGCAACCCGGGCCGTACCAACGGCAGGTCGCACGCGACCACCCAGGCCCAGTCGGTAGGGCAGGCGCGCAGACCACGGATGACGCCGCGCAGGGGGCCCGCCGGATCGCCGGGATCATCCGACACGACCGCATCGAACCTCGCGGCCGCCGCCGGCGCGACCTGTTCCGGACGCGTGACCAGCAGTTTGTGAGCGCATTCGGGCGGAAACGCCCGCAGCACGTGAGCCAACAATTCGTGCCCCCGCCAAAGCGCGTCGGCCTTGACGGCACCGAAGCGCCGCGATCGGCCACCGGCCAGGATCACGGCGCCGACACTTCCCGCTGTCGGTTGTCCAGTCACCGCTCAGGCCTCCCCTCCCGCGGCCGCCAGGCGGATGACCTCGGCGCCGGGCTTCAGATCCCCGCCTTGGAGCACGCGGCAGAAGATGCCTTCCCGCGGCATGATGCAATCGCCGGTCTTCTCGCGAATGATGCAACCTTGATGGCATTCCTTGCCGATCTGGGTGACCTCCAGCAGGATCTCGGCGCCGATGCGTACGCGATCGCCCAAGACCGTTTTCCGCCAGTCGATACCGCTGGTGATCAGGTTCTCGGCGAAGGCGCCGTCTTCGATCTCGCTGTACAGGACCCGCATGCGCTCGATGCTTTCCTGCGCCAGCAGCGAGACCTGCCGATGCCAGGGGCCGGCGTGGGCGTCGCCCTCGATGCCGTGCCCGGTCCGCATGGAGGCCGCCGGCACGGCCGTCTTGGTGGTACCTTTCTGCTCGCTGATGCAGATCGCTTCCAATCGCGCCATGGTTCTTCCTCTCCGCTCACGCATGTGCGCCTGATGACAGCGCGCGGGACTGCAGTCGTTCGAAAACCCATCCCGATGCCAAGGCTATGGCCAGATTCCTCGTCACGAAGGCGACGACACCGGTGACCAGTGCGACCGCCAGATCCCGGCGCCGCGGCAGTTTCCCCAGCAGACGCACCATCTCCCAGCTCACCACGAGCAGCAGGGCCCCCAGGATGGGCACGGGAATCATGAAGAGCACGGATGTCCCGCCGGGGATCAGGGCCACGGCTATCATGACGCTGCCCAGAATCACCGTCGTGCGCCCGGTGCGTCCGCCGAACCGCGCGTGGGCCGCGATACCGCCGGCGCCATGGCAGACGGGGAATCCGCCGGCCAGGCCGATCACGACATTGCCAAGACCGATCGAGGCGGCCAACCGTTTCACCGACACACGCGCCGAGCGTTCCCGCCAGTAGAGATGGCAAGCGTCGTCAGCGGCGATCACCGCGTTGCCGAGCGTCAAGGGGAGCTGGGGCAACATCAACAACAAGGCCGCGTTGGGCAACAGGTGCCAGACGGGCAGAGTGAACTGCAGGGGCGCCCCGGCGGCGACGGCGGGATCGGGACGCACTCCGGCAAGCCACCCGGCCGCCATGCCGATGACTAGCATGGGCAGGGCCAACGGCCGCCGGATCAGTCGGCCGCCGACCAGAAGCACGACCAGAGCCAGGACGCAGGCGACGACGACGATCGCCCCGCCCGTACCGTCGGTCGCCAGGAAGAAAGGAGATCCCAGCAGCAGATCGATCGCTTTGCGGGCCAGCATGAGACCGATGCCCAGTTGCACACCCCGCACCAGGCCGGGCGTGAAGAGTCGTTTCAGGTGTGTGACGAGCCCTGTCCAGGCCAGCACTATGAAGAGCACTCCATAGCCGAAAGCGGCCGTCGTCAGCATGTCCAGACCGTAGCCGGCGGCCAACGCGATCACGGCCATGGCCTTCAGGGGCTGGACACTGACCGGCACGCGGAAGAACAGCCCCGTTACTACGTAGGCCAAGCCCCAGAGAAACGCCAAGCGCGGCGCCGGCACGCCATTGGTCGCCACCAGGGCGAAAGCCAGTGGCACCATCAGACCCAGATCACCGACGGCACCACCCATCTCCCCCCACCAGCTCCAGCTCGGTCGATGATCGTCAACGGTCTTCACGTCACCCTCCGATCTGCGCCATGCTGTCGAACGTCTCGACGGCGCGCGCCCGCTCGGCGGCCCGCCCATCCGGCAGCCTCTGCCCGACCGTTGTGCGAACGACACTTGTGATTTGATCGTCGCCGGCGCCGTCGCGCAGCAGGCGGCCCAGATCGGCTGCGGCGGCGCCATAGAGACATGTGCGCAGTCGGCCGCGCGCATCCAGGCGCAAGCGGTTGCAATCGGTACAGAAGGTCCGGCTGTGCCCCTTGATGAACCCGATGCGGCCCCTATGCCCGGGGATCGTATAGATCTCGTCGACGGACGCCGGCGCTCCGGGCATGGCGCGCAGATCGAAATGCCCGCGCAGGCGGACACTCAACTCGTCGCCGCTGATCTCCGGACAAACACTCCCGCCGTCTCCCGCGAAAGGCATGGGTTCGATGAAGCGGACGGTCAGGTCGCGATCGCGGGTCAGGGCGGCGAAATCCCGGAGTTCGCCGTCGTTGACGCCGGGCATCACCACCACGTTGATCTTCAGGCCCAGCCCCGCCGCGGGGATCGCGTCCAGCAGGGGCAGAACCCGCGCCAGTTCGTCGCGACGGGTAATGCGCCGGTAGGTGTCGCGGTCCAGGGAATCGAGGCTGAGATTCACGCGGCGGACGCCCGCCGTGCGCAGATCGTCGAGACGATCCGCGAGCAACACGCCGTTGGTGGTGAGCAGGATCTCGGGCCGCGACGGCAATTTCGCCAGTCGCGCCATCAGCCCCAGCACGCCCTTGCGGACCAGGGGCTCGCCACCGGTGATGCGTATCTTGCGCATCCCCAGCCCCGCGAGCAGGGCAGCCAGACGATGCAGCGTCTCCAGGGACAACACGTCTTCGTGACGCACCAGCGGGATGCCGTCGCCGGGCATGCAGTATCTGCAGCGCAGGTTGCAGCGATCGGTGACCGACAGGCGCAGGTAATCCAACGTGCGGCCTTGGGGATCGCGGATCGGGGTAGGAGATGGGGCGCACGCCGACGTTGTGACGCCGATTCGCCCGGGATGCGGTACGGACATGTCTTCCTTCCAAGAACGGGAGCTGATCGCGCCGTTTCCCGCGCGACCGTAGCGGCCCTTCGCCGTGTCCCCCGCTGGGGATTTAGGCAGCCGGGCTGGGAAAACATCATTGGTTTGTTGAAGGGGCGGATCTAGCCGCCCAGGAATCGAGCCTCCAGGAAATCCGCCACTTCCGCCGGGCGGTTCAAGTCCAGACACGGGACGTTCAACGTCAGCTTCTCGTCGCTGACGACAGCCACGAGATGAGGGTCGTCGCACATCAACAAAGACGACCCCAGGCCCGCCCTGTGCACTTCCAGCTTGGGCAAGGTGCTCGTCTTGTAGCCCTCCACGAGCACGAGTTCCACACCATTGAACCACAGCGACAGGATGCTGTCCAGCGACTGCGCTGCCGTCAGCCTCGCCGTCACGGCGAAGCGGGTGTCCGAGGCGATGGCCGTCACTTCGGCTCCGGCGGTCGTGAGCCGGTGGCTGTCCTTGCCGGGATGGTCGATGTCGAAGTCGTGCGCGTCGTGTTTCAGCGCGCCCACGCGCCTTCCCCGTCGTTTCAACTCCGCGATGACATGCTCCAGCAAGGTCGTCTTGCCGGTGCCCGAACGCGCCACGAAGGCCACGGCCGGGGGGCGCCGCGTCATCGCTTTCCCCCCATGTTCCCGATCTGCGTCACGCGCGGTGCCTTTTCGAGACAGGGATCGTGGCGTTGCAGATCCGCACGTCTCCAGACCATCTTCAACCCGTTGTCCGTGCAGGCGTCTACGCAACGACCGCAGTTCCAGCAGTGAAGCGACGTTCCCTCGCCCATGCTGGGCGCAAGCCCCAGCGGGCAGACGTCGTCGCAATGCTGACCTCCCGGTCCGGCTTCCTCGACACGCGCCACGATCAGGCGGCGCTTGGCCCCCAGCAGGGCGAGCAGGCCCCGCAACGGGCAGAACGCCCGGCAGAACAGTCGCTTGGTGATCAGGTTCAGGCCCAGGATCACCAACAGCAGCAGGCCTTCCACCGCCAGGGTCCGGAAGAAGACCAGCATCATGAGTTCGCGACCCACGAGGCCCGGTGGCGAGAGGAAGACGAACAGGGGCGTACCGAGCACAAGCGCCAAGACCAGTTCAGCCGCCAGTACGTACCACAACAGGGTGCGCGGCACGGCCCAGCCTTCGCCGCGGCGCCGCAGCCAAGGCGACAGCAGGCGATCGCTCCAGACCTGCAACGTGTTGACGGGACAGATCCACGAGCAGAACACCGTCCCCAGCAACGACGCCGACAGGACGGGCAGCAACATGCCCACGATCTGGGGGCCGTAGAGGCTATGCGACACCAGGATGCATTCCAGCCCCTCCAGGGGCGACACGAGCCAGAGACGGCCGACCGCGAGGGACTGGAACCAGCCCTGCACGAAAGTGATGCCCTGATAGTTCAGGATCGGCGTGATCACCAGCAGCAGCATGGCCGCCGTCTGGGACGCGCTGCGCCAGCGGCCGATCACGGCGCCGCCTCCGCGGACTCGAGTGGATCGTAGGCCGGATCGACCACGATCGGCCGGCTGCCGTCACTGCCCACGACCGGGCAGGCATGGGCGCAGATGCCGCAGCCGGTGCAGGCCGCCGGGTTCACGTGGGGCTTGAATTCGGTCAGGTGGATGGCCGTGTCACGCAGCGGGCAGACGCTGTAGCAGGTCCGGCAAAGGGTATCATCGGTCCAGGCCATGCAGGTATGACGGTTGATCACGGCCGTCCCCATGCGCGTCTCCGCCAGCTCGATCCGCTGCAGCGCGCCGGTGGGACAGACCTCGACACATTCCATGCACAGATAGCAGGGGATCTCGTCCACCTGGATCAACGGGGTCCCGGCGTGCACGCCGTCGGTCGCGTCGAGAGGCAGGATGGCACGGTAGGGACAGACTTCGGCGCAGCGGCCGCACCGTATGCATCGACCCGTGAAGGTCTTCTCGTCCACGGCGCCCGGAGGACGCAGGCGATTCACGCCCACCGGCGAACGCAGGGGATGCGCGCCGGCGCCCGCCGCGGGCGCCAGGATCGACGCGCCGGCCAGGATCCGCAACAGGTCCCTACGAGCGATTTTTCTTGTTGCGTCCGAAAGGGAAGCTGGGGCGGAGTTCTCCACTGGCGATCTTCTCGATTTCATCTTCTGCATTCAGGTAAGCCAGACCGACCGAGAGGATGCGCTCGTCCTTTTCCAGTTCCAGGACGAGCGAATCCATCACGTCGGAGGTTTCGGTTTCCATCACCGCCACGATGTTGCCAGCTTGGTCGGCGCCGTGGACTTCGATCCCGGCCCGCTCTTTCAGCATAGCCACGATCTCGTCCCGATCGGCCGGTGCGACACTGATGACGAAGCCACCGATGGGCATGCGTTCTCACCTCCGAGGCGTGGGGTGGACGGACTGACCGTCCACCCCTCACCATATCTAGAGCTCGACAATATGCGGCGTCAGGCGCTTCGGGCCGGACAGCCGCTTCACGCGAACGGCGCAGATCTTGAACTCCGGCTCCTTGGAGCCGGGGTCGAAGGAGTCCTTGACTACCTTGTTGATCATGCGGTCCTCGTGCATGTCGTGCCAGTAGGCGAAGACCATGCCCGCCATGGGACCTTCGACCACCTTGGCCGGCATCTCCACACGCCCGCGCCGCGACTCGATCTCGACCATGTCCCCCGGCTGGATACCCATACGGGCAGCATCGGCGGGATTGATCTCGACGTAGGAGTACGGGTTGGCCCGCAGCAGCTCCGGAACGCGTCCGGTCATGCTGGTGGTGTGCCAGTGGTCGATGATGCGGCCGGTCGAGAGGTACATGGGGTACTCCGCGTCCGGTTCCTCATCGGCGCCCTTGTAGGGACGGCTCCAGACCCACAGTTTCTTGTCCGGATGAGCCGGACCGTAGAACTGCAGCGGCTTGTCGTCCTTGGCGTGGGTATCGGCCATGGGGTCGATGCCACGCACGAACTTGATGACCGTGCCGCCGGTCAGAGCGTATTCCTCGGTCGGTGCCGGCCACTGCACGCCGTCGTACATCTGGTCGAGCACCTCGTAGGTGGCTCCCGTGAGGTCGCTGTCGCGTCCCTTAGTCAGCTTCTGGGTGTATTCGTCCCAGATGGCCTTGGGCAGGTCGCGATCCTCGTCCAGACCCACGAACGGTTTCACGCACTGCTCGACCACGGGATCGTTCAGTTCGCGAGCCATGCGCAGGGCCCATTCGCGCACGATCCAGACCTCGGCATGGGCCTCGCCCGGAGCGTCGCAGCACTTGGGCGTGATCTGGGAACGTCGCTCGGTGCAACCGTAGACGCCGGTCTTCTCGAAGTGGAAGGCCGTGGGCAGGATCAGGTTGGCCAGTTCGGTGGTGCGCGTCGGGAAGATGTCCGTGCACACCATGAACACGTCCTCGCGGGCCATGCCCTTGCGGTACAGGTCCACGTTGGGCAACGACTGCGCCGGACTGGTGCAGTTGATCCAGATCGCCTTGATCTTGCCTTCGTTCACGGCCTGGAACATGGCGATCGTGTGGTAGCCGGGCTTGGGCGGGATGCGCCCCTCCGGGATGCCCCACGCGTTCTCGACCTGCTTGCGCAGCTTCTCCTTCTTGACCAGGCGGTGGCCCGGCAGGATGTGGCAGAGTCCGCCGCCCTCACGCACGCCGCCGCAGGCGTTGGGCTGACCGGTCAGCGAGAAGCTGTCGGCGCCCGGCTTGCAGAGCTGGCCGGTGAGGATGTGCAGGTTGTTGATCAGGTTGTTGGCCCACACGCCGCGCTTGCGCTGGTTGATGCCCATGCACCAGCAGCTGACGGTGCCGTTGCTTTTGGCGAACCAGCGGGCCGCCTTGCGGATCATGTCGGCGGTGATGTTGCCGCCGCAGATCTTCGCTGCCTTCTCGGGTGCGTAATCCTGCAGGCTCGCAAAGAACGTGTCGAGATCGATGACCCCGTCGGCGTTCTTGAAGACCGCGTAATCCGTCAGGAACTTCCCGTCGTACAGCTTCTCTTCGATGATCACGTAGGCCATCGCGTTGAGCATCGCCAGGTCGGTTCCCGGACGGAACTGCATGTGCATGTCGGCGATGCGCGAGGTGGGTGAGACGCGCGGATCGGCGTTGATCACCTTCACGTTGTCGCCGTTGTCCAGCTTGTGACGCATGATGCGCCGGAAGAAGACCGGATGGGCCTCGGCCATGTTGCTGCCGATGATGAACAGGCAGGAACTCTTCTCCACGTTGTCGTAGCCGCCGATGGGCTCGTCGGCGCCGAAGCTGGTCAGGTAGCCGCCCACGGCGCTGGCCATGCAGAGTCGCGGGTTGCCTTCCACGTTATTGGTCTGCAGGCCGCCGCGCATGACCTTCTGGAAGAGATAGGTCTCTTCGGTCAGCGCCTGGCCCGAACCGTAGTAGGCGCAGGCGTCGCCGCCGTGCTCCTGCTTGGCTGCGGCGAACTTCTTCGCGGCTATGTCCAGCGCCTGATCCCAGGAAATCTCCTTGAACGGCTGGTCCTTGCGCTCGCGGTAGAGCGGCATCTTCAGACGGTCAGGGTGCTCCATGACCTTGTAGAAGAGCATGCCCTTCATGCAGAGATAGCCGAAGTTGGTGCGCGACTCTGGTACGCCCCGGATGGCCACGGGACGGCCGCCCTGCAGGCCCAGTTCGACGCGGCAACCAAGTCCGCACAAGCGACAGCTGCCGCGTACCCACTTGTCGGCGTCGGCGGCGTTCGCCTTCCCGATCTGGGACGCGAACGGCAAGCTCATCCCCACATAGGAGGCCGCCGTCAGAGCTGCCGTCTTCTTGATGAATTCACGACGTGTCATCCCCATGGTCAACCTCCCTACTTGTGTCCGGTGAAACGGTGAGCGGGGTGGCATTGCCAGCAGGCCATGCCATCACCGCAGTTGGCGATCTTGTCCGTGTGACAGGACTCGCAGCGGGCCATGTCCGGCACACGCTCCATGTCCTCATAGGTACCGTGGCACTGATAGCACTTCACGTTGGCGATGCCGTGGGTCGAGTTGAACCAGACATCGACGATTTCCGGAGTCTCTACGCTGTGGCAATCCGCACAGGGCGTGAGCATCTCCTGCTCATCCAGGTCGACATGATCAGCGGCTATAGGTGCAGTGACAGGAGGTGGCGCCGCGGGATCCGGTGCCACGGCGATTTGCTGCTGGGTGCATGAGGTCAACCCCAATGCAAAGAGCAGCATGATGGGAACGAGAATTCTCAGCTTCATCGGTACCTTCTTTCGTTGTTCTGCGCTTTCTCACGGGAGGCAGTCCCCCTACTCATGCGAAACAACTCCGCCACGCCGACACAGTCGGCGGACAAATCTGGCGGGATCATGAATACTCCATCTCGCCATAACAAGTAGTGAAATGGTTATGATTTCCATGAGAGCAGTTCACGTTGCGCTGGAAGCGTGTTTCATCTATAATATCAACATGTTACAAGCATGATTCACAATGAGTGGCGAGGAGACTATTACTGTCCCCCGACACGAACCCAACTCTCCGAGAAAAGGTAATAATCGACTCCGGTTTTAATGCAGATATATTATGTCCTAAATTGAGCGATACCAAAGCTTGAAAGACCCCACCTGCTGAGCTAAAGTA
>CAYMCR010000014.1:0-44778 GCA_964389015.1 uncultured Fibrobacteraceae bacterium
TGGACATCAAGGGACAGCGCCGAGGAAAAACCCATCGGAATCGCTCAATTTAGGTATGTCTTATTTCAGGGACATAAGTTACACGCGCATTGCAGAAGTCGCGCCGCAACGAAACGGATGTTCTTCGCACCCATTCCCACCCATGCCTGGAAAAAACCAACCTGGGCTGAGCGGTCCCTGTTCCGGGGCGTCCGAAGGGGCCCGGAGCCAGGAGGGCGGAGGGCCCCGGAGGTCGAGCGAGCCTGTCACAGGAAGTGACAGGCGAGCGCCCCCCGGAACAGGGACCGCTCAGCCCGCTTTGAGTGCCTCGTTCAACTCCATCAGCGCCCTCTTCCCATCGCCGAACATCATCAGGCAGTTGTCGGCGGCGAAGAGCGGATTGGGGATGCCCGCGAAGCCGGGGCTGAGCGAGCGCTTCACCACGACTACCGTGCGCGCCTTGTCCACGTCGATGATGGGCATCCCGGCGATAGGACTCTGGGGATCGGTGCGCGCGACCGGGTTGACCACGTCGTTGGCGCCCACGACCAGGCAGACGTCCACCTGGGACATCTCCGGGTTGATCTGGTCCATCTCCAGCAACATGTCGTAGGACACGTCGGCCTCGGCCAGCAGCACGTTCATGTGTCCCGGCATGCGTCCGGCCACCGGATGGATGCCGTACTCCACGGTGATGCCGCGAGCCTCGAGGATGTTGGCCAGGTCGCGCACGGTATGCTGGGCCTGGGCCGCGGCCAGACCGTATCCCGGCACTACGCAGACGCGCTGCGCGGTGTCGAAGAGCATGGCCACTTCCTCCGGCGAGGTCGCCTTGACCTTGCCGGCATAGACCTCGTCGGCGGTGGCCGAGCCCTCCGTCGGCGCCAGGGTGCCGAAGAGCACGTTGGCCAGCGAACGGTTCATGGCCACGCACATGATGCGCGTGAGGATGATGCCCGAAGCGCCCACCAGCGAGCCGGCGATGATCAGCACGTTGTTCATGAGCACGAAGCCCGTGGCGGCGGCCGCCAGGCCCGAATAGGAGTTCAGCAGGGAGATCACCACCGGCATGTCCGCGCCGCCGATGGGTAGCGTCAGGCTCGCGCCCAGCACCGCCGCGATGCCCACCACGAGCCAGTAGGCCGTCAGTTGCGACGGGTCGAGGGACAGCCAGACAACGGCCGTAACGGCACCGGCGGCCAGCAGCAGATTGAAGACCTTGTGGCCCGGAAAGGTGATCTGTCCGCCGGGCAGTTTGCCGGCCAGCTTGCCGAAGGCGATCAGGGAACCGGTCAGGGTCACGGCGCCGATCAGACCGGAGAGGCCGGTAGAGACGGTCATCTGCAGGTCCGGCACCTGCCCCCGCGACAGGGCGATCACGAAGGCCGCCCCGGCGACCAGGGCGGAAGCGCCACCGCCGAAGCCGTTGAACAGCGCCACCATCTCGGGCATCTGCGTCATCTGCACGCGCGTGGCCGCCACGGCGCCGATCAGGGCACCGATGGCAAAGCCGAGCAGGATGTACTGGTAGCTCAAACCGTTGGCCAGCAGGGTCACGACGACCGCCAGCAGCATGCCGAGCGCGCTGGTCAGGTTGCCGCGCACCGCCGTGCGCGGATGGGTGAGCCCTTTCAAGCCCGAGATGAAGAGAATCGAGGCGATCACGTAGACGAGATTCACCCAACCGGCGTCGATCCTGAATTCGTTCACGTTCTCACCTACTTCCTCTTGAACATGTCGAGCATGCGGTGGGTCACCATGTAGCCGCCGATCACATTGATGGTGGCGAAGGCGACCGCGCACACGGCCAGGATGGTGGCGAGTTGCGAATTGTCGGCGCGCGACGAGATGATCGCGCCGATGAGGGCGATGCCGGAGATGGCGTTCGAACCCGACATCAACGGCGTATGCAGGGTGGGCGGCACCTTGGTGATGATCTCGAAACCGACAAACACCGCCAGCACGAGCACGGTGATCGCAGCGACTAGAGCGTCCATCAGGCCTCTCCTCCTTCCGTATCGGCGACCTCGAGGCCGAGCAGACCGCGCAGGCGCGGATGCACGACCTCACCGTCCCGCGTCAACAGCGTCTCGGCGACCACTTCGTCCGCCATGTCGAAGGTCAGGGCGCCCTCGTCGATCATGGCCAACAGGTAGGTCTCCACGTTCTTGGCGAACATCTGGCTGGCGTGGCGCGGCTTGCGCGACACCAGATTGGTGGGCCCGAGGATGGTCACGCCGTGGGCCACGACCGTCTCGTCGGCTTTCGTGAGGGCGCAGTTGCCACCGCGCTCGGCGGCCAGGTCCACGATCACCGAACCCGGCGCCATGGCCGCGACCATCTCCGCCGTCACCAGCACCGGCGACGTCTTGCCGGGAATGGCGGCCGTGGTGATCACCACGTCGTTACGGGCGACCACGTCCTTCATCTGCGCCTGTTGGCGCCGGATGAAATCCTCACTCTGCTCTTTGGCATAACCGCCCTGATCCTCGGCATCCTCGGTCGCCAGGTCGAACTCGACGAACTTGGCGCCGACGCTCATCACCTGATCCTTGACGGCGGGCCGCACGTCGTAGGCCTCGACGACCGCGCCGAGACGCTTGGCGGTGGCGATGGCCTGCAGACCGGCCACGCCCACGCCGACGACGAAAACCTTGGCCGGTGCCAGGGTACCGGCGGCGGTCATCAACATGGGAAAGAGCTGGGGCAGGACCTCCGCGGCTGTGAGTACGGCCTGATAGCCGGCGATGGTCGCCATGGACGACAGCACGTCCATGCTCTGGGCGCGCGTGATGCGCGGCACGAGTTCGAGCGAGAAGGCCGTCACGCCTCGCGCGGCCAGGGCCTTGATCCTCTCCGGCTCGCCGAGAGGATCGTGCATGGCGATCACGGCCTGTCCCGGCCTGTACATGGCCAGGTCCGGCGCGGCCTCATCGGTGCCGGTATCCGGTCCGCGCACCTGCACCAGGACGTCCGCCCGGGCGAAGACGTCCTCGCGGGAGACGAGCGAGGCCCCCCGGTCCGCGAATGCCTGGTCGGGAAAACCGGCCGCCTCCCCGGCGCCCGTCTCGACCAGAACCTCCAGCCCCGCCTTGGCCAGCGCCTGGACCGAGGAGGGCACGAGAGACACGCGCCTCTCGTCGGCGTACGATTCCCTGGGAACTCCAACGATCATGTGCGACTCCCCCTCATCGATCGGTCGGCCCACGTGTCGATCCGATGGTGCTGATTTGTCCCGCTACACGCTTTATACTACATTGTTGCCCGATGTGTCATAATCGAGACTATTTTAATCCGAAAGAGCCGAGATGCCAACTCGCCACACCGCCGCGACCCTCGCCCTGACGACCGTTTGCCTCCTGTTGGGCGTCCCCTTGGCGCAGGCGAGCGACAAACCGCTGCCCCGTCACTATCTGCCCGACCCCCGCGAGACGCATTTCTCGGTGCTGCACATGCTCACCGACGGCGGCGAGAACGCCGAGGCCTACTTCAGTTACGACTCGCAGCGCCTGGTCTTCCAGACCACGCGGCCGCCCTTCGCGTGCGACCAGATCATGGTCATGCCCACCGGGGGCGGCAACCCCGAGTTGCTGTCCACGGGCTCCGGGCGCACCACTTGCGCCTACTTCACCGGTGACGACCGTCACGTGGTCTACGCCACCACCCATCTCGCCGGCGACGAATGCCCCACGCCGCCGGACATGAGCCAGGGCTACGTCTGGGGCCTCTTCGCGGGCTACGACATCGTCAAGCTGGACCTCGAGACCGGAGACCTGGTCCGCCTGACCGACACGCCGGGCTACGACGCCGAAGCCACCATCTCCCCCGACGGCGGGACCATCGTCTTCACCTCCGCCCGCGACGGCGATCTGGAGATCTATACCATGGACCTCGACGGCGGCAACCTGCGCCGCCTCACCCGGACGCCGGGCTACGACGGCGGCCCCTTCTACTCACCCGACGGCACGCGGATCGTCTACCGCAGCCACCATCCCGAGCCCGGTCCGGCGCTGGACGACTACCGACGCCTGCTGGCCGACGAGAAGGTGCGGCCGTCGGTGATGGAAATCTGGGTCATGGACGCCGACGGCGCCAACCAGCGACAGATCACCAACCTCGGTTGCGCCTCCTTCGGCCCGTTCTTCCATCCCGCGGGCGAGAAGATCATCTTCGCCAGCAACCATCCCGAGCCGCGGGGACGCGAGTTCGAGCTGTGGATGGTCGATCTGGACGGCGCGAACCTCGAGCGCATCACCTACAGCGAGGGTTTCGACGGCTTCCCCATGTGGGCGCCCGACGGCGAGACCTTCGTTTTCGGCAGCAACCGACACAACTCCGGGCCGCGCGACACCAACATCTTCGTCACCAAGTGGGTGGAGTAAGGCGCCCGGCCCGGGCGCTTCGACTCAGAATGCAAACCGGCCGGTGCGATAGCTGTTTACCCGCGTCTTGAAATAGGATATCATCAAAAAGTCGCCTGTGATACCTCCACCCTTGCCAAAGGAGAGGTCATGCGCTGGTTCATGCCGCTTCTGATGCTACTCCTGGTAGCCGTCATCTCGTGCGCTCCCCTCGTCGAAGAGAAGGAAGGCCTGGTCGACTTCACGGACATACCCGCGGACTGGGGACACCTCGTCGCCGTGACCGAATACCAGGATTCCGGCTATTACGAACTCTGGTTCAGCAACCCGGAAACCGGCTCCCTGACCCATGTGCCGCTGTACCGAGTGACCTGGCAGATCAAGCTGGACCGCGTGCGCACCTTGCCACGCGGCGAGACCTTGTCCGCCCTGTTGAGTGATGTGGGAGGTGGGTCATGAGAATCGAGACCTGGATGAGCGTGTTCAGCCGCATCATGTTCATCGCGGCGGTGGTGTGCTTCTTCCTGGCCGTCTTCGAGAAGCTCGCCAACCTGAACGGCCAGACCTTGTCCTTCATCAACTACGAACCCGGCCGGCTGCTGGAATTCGCGGCCATCATGCTGCTGTTCGTGATCACGGTGACGTTGAGACGCATCAGGAAAGAACTTAGTACACGGCGCGACTGAAGCAGGCGCGCGCGCCACCTCGTCATCATCGCCAAGTCGCTGGACAGGGGTTGGTGTATTTCATGACCGATATCTTCGGCTTTTTTTGGAGCGTCGGGCTTGCTCTGGCAGGAATCATCGTGTTCCTCTTGAGCTTCCCCATCGCCTTGCTACTCGTCATCCGCTACCAGAAAGAGCAATCATTCCGTTTCTATTTCTGTCTTTTGTGGAGCATCATCTCGGGATTGGCTTGGCCTGTGATCGGGATCGGACTGGTGAGTACATTGGTCGGGAGCGGCTGTTGAAACAACGACCAGGTAGCGACTGATCCCAAGCGCCCAGGTCGACCCGAACATCCTCGGTGGCGTCCAGGCACGGATTCCGCACCACACCAACAGTCCGAGATCCATGAGCGATATCAGTCGCCCGGGCCGTATTCCGGCACCTGTCCCCGGGCGTGGTAGTACTTGGGACTGTCCAGCTCCTGCACGCGCAGCAGAAACTCCTCCTGAGTGATCTCGGTCCGCCACCGAGCCGCCAGCTTGGCGACACCGATCCCACCAAAGAACACCAGCAGGACCGCGGCCGCGAAAACGACCGGGCGGACCTTACCGCGCCAGCCGCCCACCGCGCGCACTGCCAGCGCCTCGGGAGCGGGACACTGGGCCACGCACTCCAGACAACCGGTGCATTCGGCGTCGGTGACGCGTTCCTTGCGGTCCACGTCGAGGAACGAGGGACAAACCGCGGCGCAACGGCCGCAAGCGGTGCAGTCGGGAACCCGGCGCACGACCTTCAAGGGGGACAGCAGGGACAACAGCCCCAGGAACGCGCCGTAGGGGCAGAGATAGCGGCACCAGAAATAGGGGATCACGAAAGACAGCGCCACCAGCGTCGCGAGCACCTTGGCGGTCAGGGGCGACATCTGCGTGAAGAAGAGCAGCATCTTGACGTCGGCGACCCTGTTGTAGGGGGAATTCAGGAAGACCGCGACCTCCCGCGGCGTCATCTGCACGAAGACCGCAAAGATGAAGTAGAACACCAGCAGGTATTTCAAGGACCGCAGGGGCCGGTCCAGCCAGACCGGCAGCTTGAGACGGCGGCGGAACACGAGGTGGGACAGGCGGGCCAGGTACTCGGCGATCGTGCCTACGGGGCAGAGCCAGGCACAGAAAGCCTTCTTCAGCAAGAGAGCCGAGAGGCAGGCCAGACCGAAGATCACCAGGGCTGCGGGATGGATCATGGAGTACTCGCCGCTGGCCAACCAGTGATGCAGGCTGATCAGGGCGGAGATGGGTAGAAAACCCTCGACGCCGGGCGGGCGCACGCCGGCAACAACACCGCGCGTCAGGCCGTCCACCCAATGCGCGAACTGCAGCCCGATCACGATCACCACGCCCAACGTGAGAAATTGCGCCGCTTGGCGGACGAACAACGGCCGCCGCTGGCGCGCTCGAAAGACGAGCGCGTGGCGCTCGTCTTTCGAGCGCGCGCGGGCGAGGCGTTCGGTGGGCTCAGGCTTGTGGGAGGTCATGGGCGTCATCGACTTGCAGGTCGAGGTCAATTGTGCCGGCGGCCATCTCGGCAACCGTATGATCGTTCAGCATGGACATGATGTGGGTGCGCAGCTTCAGCCAGGTGGTGTGCATGGCGCAGGGATTCTCGTCGTCGCAACTCGGTAGGCCCATGATGCAACCCTGCCCCCAGTCCTCCCCCTCGGTGGGCGCCACGACTTCCCGCAGACGGATATCGGCCGCCGGGCGGGCCAGGGCGTAGCCACCGCCGGGACCGGGACGGCTGACGACCAGCCCGGCCTGGACGAGGCGGTTCTGGATCTTCGCCACCATGGGCAGGGAGATGTTCAGGTGCTCAGCCAGCACCGAATTGCGCACGAGGCCGGCGGACCGGGCCAGCACGGTGACAGCGTGCAGCGCGTAGCGCGTCTCGGTCTTGAACATGCCGGTTACACTCCCGGTCGGTACCACATCTCGTCTGAATTCTATACCGATTGATAATAATCTATGGGCGCCTCGTCAAGCCGGCGATCTCAAGGACAACAAGAGTACTCTTGTTAGACGACGAAGATTGTTTATCATGGTCGGATACGCGGCCAGTGACCGGAGACCGGAACTGATCCTGCACCGCATTTACCGTTTGTGCGCAACACGGAAGGTGAACGTGCGAGACTTCCTACGCTATCCCCCGTGCCGGGCCCTGGCTTCGCTCAAGCTGAGCGTGATCCTGCTGGTGATCTTCGCGGTCGCCATCGCCAAGGCGACTTTTCTCGAATCGCAGTACGGCGCCGTGGGCGCCCGCGACCTGGTCTACAACGCTCGCTGGTTCGAGGCCGTCCTGATCCTGCTTGTCGTCAACCTCACCGTGGTGCTGTTCGCCAGGGCGCCATACCGGCCCCGGCAGTACGGTGCGGTGGTGGTCCACGTGGCCATCATATGGATCCTCGTCGCCGCCGGGATCACGCGGTATTTCGGCTACGAGGGTATCATGCCCATCCGCGAGGGCCGGTCTGTCGACTACATGTACTCGCGACAGCCCCACATACAGCTCGAGGTGGACGGTGACGTACAGTCCTTTCCCGTGCGTCTCTACCGGCCGGGCGCCCACGACGTCGGCGGCGTCCTGACCTGCGGGGATCGCGACTACCGAGTGACGGTCGAGCAGTACTGGCCGCGGTTCACGGAGACGTTGCAGGTCGCAGACAGTGGCCCGGCGGCCCTGCGGTTGACGGTTGTCGGCGGGGCGGAGCCGCAGGACCTGTTCCTGGTGGAGAACGAGCGCCGCATGCACGGCGGTATCCAGTTGCGCTACGTGAACGGGCCGCTGCCCGCTGCGACGGACGGATCTCGCTGGGGACGCCTGCGCATGCATATGGACGGCGAAGCCCTTGGCTTCGACGTGCCAGACACCCTCCCGGCCACGTTCACCGACGCCGGCTGGCGCTTCGAGATCACGGAATTCCAGGCCGACTTCAAGGTGGGCCGGGGAACCGACTACACGGGCGATCTCGCTAATCCCATGGTCCGGGTGGCGATCACCGCTCCGGACGGTCGCGCTGGCGAGAAGATCCTCTTCTCCTACCACCCCGACTTCTCCATGGGGCATAGCGGCGGTGAGGAAGATTTCCCCGATCTGGACATCCTCTACCAGTTCGAGCGTGGCCTGACCTTCGGGCGTGACGGCGCCGGGATGCTACTCGCGCGCGCCTCGGTATCCCTGGCGGCCATGGGCATGGCGGATGATGCGGAGGCCATGGACCTGGCGGAGGAGGTCCCTTTCCCGGTCGAGGCCGCGACGGTCTACCAGAGCGAGGGCGGCGGCCTGGCCTTCATGCTGCGCGAGGAGTTGCCCCACGTCCAGTTGCTGCCGGCCATGAGCGACGATGAACGCGCCCCGGCGGCCGCGCGGATCTCGGTGGTCGACGAGAGCGGCGCGCGCGGCGAGGCCCTCGTCGTCAAGGACGACGATCGCGGCGGGGCGGTGCGCATCGGCGACACCGAAGCGATCCTGCGCCTGGGCTCGATCGTCATCGATCTGCCCTACAACATTCATCTGGACGACTTCCTGCTGCTCAACTACCCGGGCAGCCGCAATCCGGCCAGCTACGAGAGTCACGTGCGCCTCACCGACGAAGCGCAGGGCATCGACGGGCGGCCGGTGCGGATCTACATGAACCACCCGCTGGCCCACCGCGGCTTCAAGCATTTCCAGTCGTCGTACGATCCCGACGAACTCGGCACCGTCCTGTCGGTGAACTACGATCCCGGCAAGATCCCGACCTACCTGGGCTACGGGCTGCTGACTCTCGGCTTCCTGATGCTCCTGGTCCGCAGCCTGCTCTGGCCGGTGCGCAAGGACGAAGGCGAAAGGAGCACGGCATGAAGCGCAACTTCACGATACAGGCCCTGGTCACAACCGTCCTGCTCCTGCTGTCCGTTATCGGCCCGGTCCAGGCCCAACCCGACGATCCCGGCCACGGCCCCAGATTCAACTACCTGGACGCGTCGAACCGCGCGTCGGCCAGCACCCTGGCCATGCAGGACTTCCGCGGGCGCATGAAGCCCCTGGACACCCACGCGCGCGCGATCGTCATGAAGATCACCAAACGCGAGCACTTCGCGGGCTGGGAGCCGCTGGACCTCTACCTGAGCTGGCTGACCAATCCCACGTTCTGGTTCGACCATGAGTTGATCTACGTCAAGCATCCCGGCGTGAAGGCGATGCTGGGTGTCCCCGAGGACGTGGGTGAGGCCCATTTCGGCGCGCCGGGCCGGACCGCCTGGGTGAGCGCCGCCAGCCTGATCAAGGACAACCAGTACGTCCTCGGCGAGGTCGTGCGCGAGGCGCTGCGCACGCCCGACGCCCGGCGCACCAAGACGCAGCGCAAGCTCCTCAAATTCGACGAGCGCTTCAACATCTTCTGGAACGTGATCAACGGCGGGGGCCTGAAGCTCTTTCCCATACCCGACGACGCCAATCACACCTGGGCGGACTTCAACGAAGTCCGCGAGCTGGCAGCGGACGCGGAGATCACCGACGTCATGGATGCGCTCGTGTCCGGACTGCACGAGATGGACAACGTACTCATCAGGACCGCCCTGGCAGACACGCGGCGCCTGCAGGAGAAATACGGCGCGGAAGTACTGCCGTCCGGCGCTTCCCTCGCGGCGGAGCTGTGGCTCAACGACAAGCACCCTTTCCGCGACGTCACGCTGCCCTACCTGGGCGCGTTCCTGGTACTGATCACCGCCTTTGGCTGGAGCCTGGGGCGCCGGGGCGGCGAGGCCTACCGCTGGCGCCATCCCCTGTACGCCGTGGGCCTCCTGGTCTACTGGGCGGCCACGGGCTACCACCTGTTCGCCTTCGTGCTGCGCTGGATCGCTTCGGGGCGGGCGCCGTTGAGCAACGGCTACGAATCGCTCATCTTCATCGCCCTGGCCACGGCCATCGCCGGCGTGATCTTCGAGTTCCGCGACCGGCACGGTTCCGCGGCCGCCGTGTCGGCCCTGCTGACCACGGTGATCCTGTCGGTGGCCATGCTCTCGACCTTCGACCCGGCCATCGGACCGCTGGTACCCGTACTGGCCTCCTACTGGCTCATCATCCACGTCACGGTCATCACCGGCAGCTATGGTTTTCTGGGCCTCGGCTCGTTGCTGGGGGGCTTGGTACTGGTACTCTACCTGTTCAAGGGACCGGGCCGCCGGTCGGTGCGCGACGCCATCCACAAACTGGACCGCCTGCAGTTTCGCGTGCTGGTGACCGGGCTGGCGCTGCTGAGCATCGGCACCTTCCTGGGCGGCGTCTGGGCCAACGAATCGTGGGGCCGCTACTGGGGCTGGGATCCCAAGGAGACCTGGAGCCTGGTGACGATACTGGTCTACGCGGTGGTGATCCACTTCCGCTGGCTGCCGAACCTGAACCGCCCCCTGGTGCTGGCCGCCGGCGGCTTAGCGGGTATCGCTTCGGTGGTGATGACCTACTTCGGCGTCAACTACTTCCTCAGCGGTCTGCATTCCTACGCCCAGGGCGACGCGATCAGCGTACCGGCTTGGGTCTACCTCATTTCAGCCGGTATGTTCGCCTTGATCGTCCTGGCCTGGATCGTCGACCGGGCCCGTGTCTGGGAGCCTCGGGAGAACTGACGCGCGCACTTTCACCGCTGCGGGGCCTCGCATCCAAGATGCGGGGCCCCTTCGCATAGCGGGCACCGGAAATACCGATTTCAAGGCTTCGCACACCTGTGCTAGGGTCCGCCCACTCGACTGTCATGGCTGTGGACGATGTGTACCGGGCACCGTCGCGGTCGACTGCGCTAGCAATAGGAGGCGCGATGGAAGGGATCAAGAAACGGCTCCTGCTCGCGAGCGTACTATGCCTGCTCTGGACCGGCGCGGCGCTGGGCGCGGGTTTCAGCCTCTACGAGGCCGGCGTCAAGGGGACCGCCCTCGGGGGCGCCTTCACGGCAACCGCCGACGACGGTTCGGCGATCTTCTACAATCCGGCCGGACTTGCCTTCCTCGAGGGCACCGAGCTCGACCTGAACCTGATGCCGGTCCTGCCCTCGGCCGAATTCACGGGCGCCTACACGCTCGACGGCGTGACCTACCCTACCGGCCGGACGACCGAGCAGACCTTCCCGATCCCCGGCGCCTACTTCTACAAGAACGACGGCAACATCACCTACGGCATCGGCTTCTACGCCCCCTTCGGCCTGGGCGTGGAGTGGGTCGATCCCGACGCGTGGGTCGGGCGCGAGATCAGCTACGACGTACATCTGGCCACCGTCTACGTGACCCCCGTGGTCGCCTGGAAAGTGAGCGAGGATGTGGCCCTGTCGGTCGGCATGGACGTGGCCCACTCCGACATCACGCTGCAGCGCCGCATGTTCTCGGAGGCCTACGGCGACGTGATCGAGTTCGAGGCCGTGGACGTGGAGATCGCGGGCGGCAGCAGGCTGAACTTCACGCCCTCGGCGGGCGCCCTGATCAAGGCCAGCGACAGGCTGACCTTCGGCGTGATGTACCACCACCAGAAGACGATGGCCATCGACGAGGGCACCCTCACGCTGACGAACGTCGCGCCGGACCAGTTCGCCGCCGACGTCGACACCATGATCGCCGACCTCGGCGGTGGCACCCATACCGGCCGCACGGAGCTGAAGCTGCCCCACATCCTCAGCCTGGCCGTGGCCTACCAGCTGAGCGAGCGGTTCCGCGTGGAATTCGACGCGGTCCACTTCGGCTGGAGCCACTTCGACGAGATCACCCTGGACTTCGGCGACGAGGCTCTCAACCAGACCATCCCCGAGGCCTACAAGGACGTCTGGCAACTGCGCTTCGGCGCCGCCTACGACGTCAACGAGAAGCTGACCCTGATGGGCGGCTACATACGCGACAAGTCGCCGCAGCCGGTCGAAGCCATGAGTCCCCTGCTGCCCGACTCCGACCGCGACGACTTCAGCGTGGGTGTCCAGTACGACCTGAGCGAACGGGTGACGCTGACCGGCACCTACATGAGCGTGAACTTCAAGGAGCGCGGCAACGTGGTGGACGGCCGGCAGGTCGTCTTCCCCGAGGAGGTCGCCGAATACGGCATCGGCCCCTATCCCAATCCCGCGGGTAGCTACGACTCCTACGCCGACATCCTCGGCGTCGGACTGACCTACCGCTTCTAGGAAAGGAGAACTGCCATGACCAAGCTCGACATGATCCTGATCTGCGGTGTGGTCCTGCCGGCCCTCCTGGCGCCGGGCTGCAGCCTCGACACGCCGGACCCGGCGACCCTCGACCGCGCGCCCGTGGGCGCCGAGCGCTTCTCCGACTACGTGGCCATCGGCAACAGCCTGACGGCCGGGTTTATGGACGGCGGCCTGGTGAAGAACGGGCAGGACGACAGCTACCCGCGGCTCATGGCCTCGATGATGGGCTACGCCGCAGGCGAGTTCCACCAACCGCTGGTCGCCTTCCCCGGCGTGGGCAGCAGCGAGACGGACGACCCGGAACAGATCGCCGGCGTGATCTACTACGACGGCATGGGTCTCGACGTGGCGGGACCGACGCACGAGGACGACGCGGAAGATCTACTGCTCGACAGCCAGCACCCGATCCCGTACGGCAACCTGGCGGTGCCCGGGGCGATGACCTGGGACGTCGGCAACGCCCTGGACTCCGGGACGAGCGAATCCGGCGAGAATCCCCTCTTCGACGCCATCCTGCGCAACCCGACCTTCGGGGACGTGGTGATGCGCGACCAGGCCATCGCCCTGGGCCCGAAGCTGATCACATGCTGGATCGGCAACAACGATATCCTGGGCGGCGCCACCGGCGGCGAGCCCGAGGTCGGAGTCGATGTCACGCCGACGCCGGAGTTCGAGGACCTGTTCACGGCGCTCCTGGACGATCTGAGCGCCGGTGTCGTCGACCGGTACGGCTACGAGCCCGCCATCTTCGTGGGCAACATCCCCGGCATCGGCAGTGCACCGTACTTCATTCCCAAGGACGACTTCGACAACGACTGGTTCGGCGTCGCGACCACCACCGAGGAGACCGACGTCGTCTACGTGCGTCTGCCCGCTCTGAGCTACTTCATCGACGGCGGTACGCTGCCCTTGCCGGCGGAGTACACGCTGGACGCCGGCGAGGTGGACGTGGTCGAGACCGCGGTGGCCGAATTCAACGACGTCATCGCGGCGGCCGTGGCCGCGCGGGACAACGTGTGGCTCTACGACGCCAACACCGCGCTGGCGGACATCGCGGGCACGCCCGAGGCCTCCCACTTCCTGGCGCTGACGCCCACGCTGGGCGTCGAGGGCGCCGCGGCGACGACCTACTTCTCGCTGGACGGCATCCACCCCAACAACCGCGGCTACGGTCTGGTGGCCAACGGCTTCATCGACGTCATCAACGCCGCGCTGGGCACCGACCTGCCGCAGGTCGACATCGACGGCCTCACCTGGGACCCGACCTACGGCATGCTGGCGAAGCGGGAGGGCCCCCTGGTCACCCCGGAAGCGGCTGCCGCCATGGACGCGATCTTCCGTTGACGTTCAAACCACTCACCTGACCGCCAGGGCGGGGTCACACGGCCCCGTCCTTTTTCGCCAATTCGAGCGTGCCATCGCCGCGCATCTCATGTACGTTGGCAACGTCATCGCACCACCCCGCAGGAGGCTTCACGTTGCGCCAAGGCTACCGCACATCGCTGGGCGGTTTCGGACCGACGCTCACGCCGACCGTCAAGGTCCTGCTCGCCGTCAACATCACGGTGTTCGTGCTGCAGCACCTGCTCGGCAACGCGCAGGCGCGCATCTGGTTCGACCAGTTCTTCGGACTGGTCCCCCGCAAGGCGCTCGCCGGTCTGCACGTCTGGCAGTTCGCCACCTACATGTTCCTGCACCTGAACTTCATGCACCTCTTCTGGAACATGTTCATCCTGTGGATGTTCGGTTCCGAACTCGACTCCTTGTGGGGGCGAAGGGGTTTTCTGCAGTACTACTTCATCACCGGCATCGGCGCCGGGCTCGTCTACTTCCTGCTGATGCCGCTGATCGAGCCCGCCGCAGCCGACAGCCCGCTGATCGGCGCCTCGGGCGCCTGTTTCGGGCTGCTCATGGCCTACGGACTGCTCTTTCCCGAGCGCCGGATCATGCTCTGGTTCCTGATCCCCATCAAGGTCAAGTGGTTCGTGCTGGGCATCGGCCTGTTCGAGCTGATGTCCATGTGGCGGTCGGACAGCATTGGTCACCTGGCCCATCTGGGCGGCCTGCTCTTCGGCTACCTCTACCTGCGCGGCGGCAAGAAATGGCTGGACGGCCTGCGGCGCGGACGACGCCGGCGCAAGGCCGGTTCCCGCTTCCGCGTGGTCGACGACGATACGAACAGCGGCTCGGTTCCCCGCGAACAGGTGGACCGCATCCTCGAGAAGATCTCCCGCAAGGGCCTGGACAGCCTGACGTCCGAGGAGCAGGAGATCCTCCGACGGGCCAGCCGTAAACACTGACCCGCGACACATGCCTGAGGACACGATGATGAGAAAGCTCGCGTGGTGGGTGCTGCTCAAGTTGAGGTTGTTCCCGCATATCTACTTCACGTACAGCCCCTTCAAGATCATGGAGTTCGACAGACTGACCAGTGGTCTGGCCTGGCGCGGGGACGAGCGCGTGCTGGACATCGGCTGCGGCGAGGGCAACCACACCCTGCTGCTCGGCCGGCACTGCGGCCATGTCACCGGACTCGACACAGAGCCGGCCTTCGTCGCCCGCGCGCGCTGGTTCGCGCGACACATGCCGGGCGGGGTCCGGGCCGACTTCACCGACCTCCCCCTGGCGAAGGCCGGTTTCGCCGACGGGACCTTCGATCGCATCTTCAGCATCTGCGTCATCGAGCACATCCCCGACCACGAGGCCATCCTGCGGGAGGCCCTCCGAACCCTGAAACCCGGTGGCGAGATGATCTTCTCAGTGGACACGCTCGCGGCCATCACCGACCGCGACCTCGTGGCGCGCCACCAACGGGAACACCACGTCCAGCACTACTACCGGGCGGACGAACTCCACGAGTTGCTCGTGGGCACTGGCTTCGTCGACGTCGAGGTCCGTCCCCTCTTCCGTAGCGAACTGGCCCGTGAACTGTTCACACAGGGCATCCGGGAGGGCTTCAACTTCGGCCGCCTGCGCACGCGCCGCCTGACGCAGCGGCTATACGCCGCGGAAGCGGCGACGACGGAATCGACGGAGGGCATTTTCCTGATCGCCGTGGCGCGCAAGCCCATCGCACGCGCGGCGGGCGACGACGGGGACGACTGAGCCATGGACCTTTCGGTGATCGTCGTCAGCTGGAACACGCGGGATCTCCTGCGCGACTGCCTCGCCTCCCTGCCGGCGGCGGTCGGCGACCTGACGCACGAGGTCGTGGTCGTCGACAACGGATCGCGGGACGGTTCGCTGGAAATGGTCCGCGACGAGTTCCCCGCGGTACTGACGATCGCGGCGGACGGCAACCTCGGCTTCGCCCGCGCCAACAACCTGGCGTTGCCGCAGACCACGGGCGAGGCGGTCCTGCTGCTGAACCCCGACACGGCTTGCACCCCGCACTCCCTGGCCCACCTGCACCGGGAACTCGCGACCCGCGCGGACGCTGCCGCCGTGGGCCCCACCCTGATCGACGAAACGGGCGAGCCCACCATTACCTACGGGAACTTCCCCGCCTGGCGGTACCATCTGCTGGAGCTGCTGGGGGCGCACGATTCCCGTTGGCCCACGGTCCTGCGGGGCATCAGTTTCGTCAGGATCCCCGCACGCGGCGATCCCACCCGCGCGGTGGACTACGTCGCCGGAGCCTGCATGATGATCAAGCGGCGGGTAATCGAGGAGCTCGGCGCCCTGGACGAGCGCTTCTTCATGTACTTCGAGGAGACCGACTGGTGCCTGCGCGCCAGACGGGCCGGCTACCGCAGCTACCACATCGCCGACGCGGACGTCGCCCACTACGAGGGTCGCGCCGCCGCCCGCGCCAGCGACTTCGCCCTGGCCCAGTTCCAGAAGAGCTATCGGCTCTTCGTGGCCAAGCACTACGGCCGGGGCCGGGTGCCGCTCTACCGGTTGGTGCAATTCCTGGAGTACGGTCTCAAGGGGATGGTGCGGCGGCTGCTGGCGTTGCTGGATCCGGCCGACCGCGAGCGCCACGCCGCCCTCGCCCACGACCACCTGCGACGGGCCGCCCTGCAACTGCGGCGCAAGATCGAGGCCACGCCTCCGGCATGAACGGCGGGCTCCGGTTCCCCGGAGCCCGCATACAATCGGTTGTGCCCTTGAAAATGTGTTTGGCTTAAGTACTGCCCGAGCGCGGTCATGAACACTCATCGACCGGGCTGGCACCCCCCTCACTGCCCTAACCCCAACTGCAAATACCACAACCAGGTAGACCCCGACTGGCCCTACCGCAAACACGGTTTCTACCTGCGTCGCATCGCCCCACGCCGTATCCAGAGGTTCACATGCCTCCACTGTGGCCGGTCCTTCAGTTCACAGACCTTCTCAACTACCTACTGGCTCAAGCGCCCCGACATCCTGTCGGCTCTGTTCATGAAGGTCGTCGGCGGGATGGCCAATCGCCAGATCGCCCGGGATCTCAACGCCGCACCTTCCGCCGTAGATCGCCAGATATCCCGCTTGGGTCGTCATTGTCTGCTGCTGCACAGGAAGTTACTGGAGAAACAACCGCCGCCCACTGAGATCGCCATCGACGGCTTCGAAACATACGAACTCAGCCAGTACTACCCGACCGAATTCCACCTGGCGGTCGAGCCTCAGACGAGCTTCTTCAACCACTTCACCGACAGCGAGTTGCGCCGTAAGGGCCGGATGACCGACCGGCAGAAGAAACACCGCCATCAACTCGAGGAACGCCATGGCCGGCCCGATCCCAAAGCTGTCCGAAAGGACGTCACCGAGTTGATGGTGACGTCTCTCGACGGCGCCCGGGCCACAACCGTCCGCAGCGATTTGCACAAGGCCTATCCACGGGCCTTCAGGAAGCTCGACTGCGAGATCCGCCACCTGACCGTCTCCTCGCACGATCATCGGGATCGCAACAACATCCTGTGGGAGATCAACCGGGCCGACCGGATGATCCGTCACAGCCAGGCTGGTCACACCCGCGAAACGCTGGCGTGGCCGAAGCGACGTCAGCGGGCCGCGGAACGGCTGGCCGTATTCCTGGTCTGGTGGAACTATGTGCGCAAGAGGTGGGAGAAGGGGAAGCGCGAGAGCCCGGGAATGCTCAGGGGGATCTCGTTGCGAATGATGACCGTGATGGAGGTGCTGGAGCGGAGGTTATTCAGGACACGGCAAGATCTGCCGGGAAGATGGGCGGACTACTACGACTCGTTGGTTGAAACGCGGGCTTTGCCTGTGAATCGTAGGCATGAGCTGAAGTACGCATACTGAGAAACGAGAGATGTGAGGCGGCTCAGAAGAGCCGCCTCAAGGAAACACAATTACGTGGGCACAACTCGTCAGTTCTGATCGCCGGAGCTACTCTTGGCCGACGTCCGGCGCCGGCGTCCGCCGCGGCGACCACGCCGGCGGGGACGAGCGCCCGCCTCGGCGCCGTCGCTCTTGACCTCGCGTTCGCGCTCCCTCGCCGCGGGCTGGGGGCGGGTGCGTTCCCGACCGCGACTGCCGCGGCCCCGGGGCTTGGACTTGCGATCGGCTTCGGCGATCAGATCCTTGTCCGTGCGCAGGGACATCACCTGGAAGGATTCGCGGTGACGGGTGGGATCGTCCATGACGTCGATGGTCAGATCGTGTTCGTGCGACAGGTCTTCGAGTTGTCCCGACCGCTCACTGAGCAGGTAGAGTGCCAGCAACGGGTTGGTCTGGATCTGGATCTGCTTCTCCCGCGTCTTGTGATGGACACGGTGTACCTCCCGCTCGATGCGGTTGGCCAAGGTCGCCAGGCTGAGCACCTTGCCCCCACCCTTGCAGTAGGGACAATCGTCGCTGAGAAAACTCACCAACGAAGGCCGCACCCGCTGGCGGCTCATCTCGATCAGTCCCAGGTTGCTGACGGGGAAGATCTTGGTGCGCGCGCGGTCTCGCCTGAGCACGCCACGCAGTTCGTTCTGCACGCGGCGTTTGTTGCCCTCGCTCTCCATGTCGATGAAGTCGATGACGATGATGCCGCCGATGTCGCGGAGCCGCAGCTGGCGGGCCACCTCGCGCGCGGCCAGCATGTTCGTCTCGACGATGGTCTCCTCCTGGCTGCGGCGGCCCGTGAAGCGGCCGGTATTCACGTCCACCGACACCAGCGCCTCGGTCTGCTCGATGATGATGTAGCCGCCCTTCTTCAACCAGACGCGCGGCTCGGTGCTCTTGCGGATCTCCTGTTCGATGCCGAAGCGCTCGAAGATGCCCTGCGACTCGCGGTAGTGCTGAACGCGGTTCTTGAGATCCGGCGCGAAGATCTGCACGTATTTCATGAGCCGCTTGTGGTCGTCCTTGTCGTCGATGATCAGGCGCTCCACGTTGTCCTTGAAGATGTCGCGGATCAACCCCACCACCATGCCCACGTCCTCGTGTACCAGGCAGGGAGCTGCACCGGCCTCGCGGTCGCTCTGGGTGATCTCCTGCCAGACGTTCGAGAGGTACTTCACGTCGTTGCTGATGGCCTTGTCGTCGGCCCCCTCGGCGACGGTGCGGATGATGAAGGCGCCCGTGTCGGGCCGCGATTCCTGCAGGGCCTTCTTCAGCCTCACCCGCTCGCGCCGGTCCTCGATCTTGCGCGACACGCCCACGTGCGTGCCCTGCGGCATGTGCACCAGGAAGCGCCCGGGCAGGCTGATGTCGGCGGTGAGGCGGGGCCCCTTGGTACTGATGGGTTCCTTGGTGACCTGGACGAGTATCTCGTCGCCGACCTTCAGCGCGTCACCGATGTTCGGCACGTCCCGGTAGGAGCGGGAGCGGCCGCGGCTGGCGGGGCCGGGGCCGTCCACAGCTTCGGCAGAATCGGGATCCTCGTGGACCAGATCCGAAGCGTGCAGGAAGCCGGCGCGCTCGAGCCCGATGTCCACGAAGGCCGCCTGGAGGCCCGGTTTCACCGACGTGACCACGCCCCGGTAGAGATTGCCCACGATTCGCTTGGCGTCGGCGCGCTCGATGAGCAGCTCGACGAGATCGCCATCCTCCAGGATGCCGATTCGAATCTCGTGGGGATTCGAGTTGATGATGATTTCCTTGCGCATTTCGAGTTGTATCCCTTCTGAGCGGTCAGGCCGACAAATGCTTGCGCAGCCAGCGCCGCAAGTTCAGTTCACGTATTCTCACCAGGGGCGACGTCCACCCACCATCCCTGCGGCGCGACAGCAACGCCGTGCGGCGTACGCGCGCCAGGCGCGGTTCGGGCAGGAGGTCGCCGTAGACTGCGGCGAGAAAATCGTACACGGGCAGGCCGGCCTCGCCGGGCGGGCGCTGCAATGAAAACTCCAGGACGGAACCGCCCGTCTCCGGGCAGACCGAATCATCGACGATCAGGTGATCGCCGCAGACCAGGGGGCGCACGTCCACTTCGATGTCGCCCTTGGGCCGACGCCGCAAGTAGGGCCACGAGGTGGCGGCGAGAAACGACGCGATCGCTCGCCGCGATGCGTCCGGCTCGGGCCCGCCCTCCCCTGGTGGCGGCAGGACAGCCCTATAATCGTACCTATCGACGTCCTTGTCTATGGCACCCGGCAAAACCGGCCCGACTTTCGCGCTGGCCAGCACCCGCACGCCGTCGGGAAGATGCCTGTTGAGGAGCTCCGCCCAGGCCGGCACGTGGTGCGTGAAGGCCAGATCCAGCATCTCGGCGTCCCCGGCGACACCCAGCGGCAGGGGCGGACCGAATTTGAGCAACGGTTTGGGATTGAAGCCCTGGCTGTACGCCGCCGGCAGCTCGGCGCGGCGCAGCGCGAGACGAATCTGCCGCTGGAAATCGAGATGACCCCAGAACGCGGCATCACCAGTCTTGGCGTAGACGACGCGGTGCCAGCACTTGCCCGGGGAGCGGTCGCGCCACTTGCGCCAGCAGTTGCGTTCCCGGGTGGGATCCGCGGGGTCGGCGTTACGGGGGTCGAAATCCGGTGCGACGTCGCCCGGCGGGACCGGGACCGGCCGGCCGCCGCCGACAGCCCCCTCCTCACCAGGGACGGCGAAGACATGCTGCAGCTCGCCGTCACAGGCCTCGCACAGGTAGCACTCGCCGTCGAGACGGCAGTCCGCGACCATCTCGCCGCGCTGTGCCGCTGACCAGTCCCGGCGCAGGAAGTCCCCATCTATCTGGGCGAAGATCCCGTCCCAGGGCAAAGGTGCGACGGGATCGCGCGGCTCGAGGTACGCATCCGGAGCGACGCCCGCGGCGGCGAAGGCGTCCTCCCAGAGAGTCGCGTCGAATTGCTCGTCCCAACCGTCGAAGCGGGCACCGGCCGCCCAGGCGCGCTCGACCACGGCGCCGAGCCGTCCGTCGCCCAATCCCAGCACCGCCTCGAGTCTGGACACGTCGGGATCGCGCAGACTCACCTTGACCTTCAGCGGACGCAGCCCGTCGCGCAAGCGCCGGTTGCGCCTCGCCATCTCGTCGCGGCCGATCTGTCCCGCCCACTGGAAGGGCGTGTGGGCCTTGGGCGACAACGGCGAAATCGAGACGGTGATCTGGGAGCCGCCGCGCGGGACCGCGGCGACCACCTTGCCCACCAGGTCGACGATGGCGTCCAGGTCGGCGTCGGTCTCGGTCGGCAGGCCGATCATGAAGTAGAGCTTGATGCGCTTGGCGCCGGCGTCGCAGGCCCGGCGCACGCTGTCGAGCACGTCACGCTCGGTGACGTTCTTGTTGATGACGTCGCGCAGGCGCTGGCTGCCCGCTTCCGGCGCGAAAGTGAAGGAGGCCGGCTTCTCCCGGCGGATCAGATCGTAGACGGATTCGTCGAGGGCGTCGACGCGCAGGCTCGGCAATTCCAGACTCGTCCGGGAGGCCGCTGTCTGCGCGAGAATCGCGGCCATTGCCTCGCCCAGACCGCTGTAGTCGCAGGTGGACAGGGACAGCAGGGAGATCTCGTCCCAGCCGAGTTCGCGCGCGCCGCTGACGGCCGCGGCGACCACCTTTGTCACGTCGCGTTCGCGCACCGGTCGCGTAATCATGCCGGCCTGGCAGAATCGACAACCGCGGACGCAGCCGCGCATCACCTCCAGAGCGAGGCGATCGTGCACCGCTTCGATGCCCGGCACCAGGGTCGCCGGCGGCGGATAATCGTTGAGATCGCTCACCACCCTGGCTTCCGTGCGCTCCTGCTTGCCCTCCCACCAGGTGCCCGGTATGCGACGCAGTCTCGCCAGCAGGTCGGCGCGGGATCCGCGCTCGCGCTTCCAGATGCGCACCGCGGCGGCGATGTCCAGCACCACGTCCTCCCCGTCGCCGAGGCAGAACAGGTCCACGAAGGCCCCCAGCACGTTCGGGTTGGCGGCGCAGTGACCGCCGGCCACCACCACGGGATCGCCGTCGCCGCGGTCGGCGGCGCGCAGGGGGATGCCCGCCAGGTCGATCACATTCAAGACGTTTGTGTAGCAAAGCTCGTAACCTAGTGAGAATCCAAGCACATCGAAGCAGCGGGCCGACTTACGGGTTGCCAAGCCGAAGAGCGGTACGCCGTTGGTACGCAGGCGCTCCTCCATGTCCAGCCAAGGGGCGAAGGCGATGTCGGCGTAGGTGTCCGGGGCAGCGTTCAGACCGGCGTAGAGGATACGCAGGCCGTTGTTGGAGATACCTACTTCGTAGGCGTCCGGGAAGGTCAGCAGGAGATTGGCCCGGTCATCGCGCCACGGCACGCGCACGGCACCGAGCTCACCGCCGAGATAGCGGGCGGGCTTGGTGACAAGCGGCAGGATCCGCCGCCGCAGCACCTTGTCGAGCTGCAGCGGATCGTCGTGCCAGGGTACGGGACGGCCGGCGCCGCCCGGGGCGGTTGCCTGCAAAAGGCCTCTATTCCGATCGCGACCGGGCGCTACCGCCCACCCGGAAAGCCCACTTCCGGGATATCCACGCTCCGGTCCATGATCTCCTTGGTGAAGTCCGACTCGAAGGGCACGGGGTACCGGCCGTCGAAACAGGCCGAGCAATACAGCTCCGGCTCGCCGGTCGCCCGCAGGAGGCCCTCGATGGACAGATATGCCAGGGAATCGACACGCAGATAGGTGGCGATCTCGTCGACCGAATGGCTGGACGCGATCAGCTCGTTGCGTACGGGCGTGTCGATACCGTAGTAGCAGGGATGCGTGATCGGGGGCGACGCGATGCGCAGATGCACCTCGGCCGCGCCCGCGGCGCGGATCAGCTTGACCAGCTTGCGCATGGTAGTGCCGCGCACGATCGAGTCGTCGACCATGACGACACGCTTCCCGGCGATGATCCTCTGGACGGGATTGAACTTGATGCGCACCGACATGTCCCGGACCTTCTGGGCTGGTGAGATGAAGGTCCGGCCCACGTAGTGGTTGCGGATCAGGCCGAGCTCGAAGGGCAGACCCGTCTCCTGGGCATAGCCGAGGGTCGCCGTGTTACTTGAGTCGGGCACGGAACAGACGAAGTCGGCGTCGACCGGGCTCTCCTGGCCCAGGACCGCGCCGCAGCGGCGGCGGATCTCGTCGACGCTCTCGCCGAAAACGGTGCTGTCGGGACGCGAGAAGTAGATGTGCTCGAAGACGCACTGGAACACGCGGTCCTTGGGGGCCAGACGCCGGCTGATCAGGCCATTCCCGTCCAGGATGACCATCTCACCGGGTTCTACTTCACGCAGGTAGGTGCCGCCGACGATGTCGAAGGCGCAGCTCTCCGAGGCGACCATGTAGCTGTCCTTGAAACGACCAAGGCACAGGGGACGGAAACCCAGGGGATCACGCGCCGCGATCATTTTGTCGCGCGTGAGGACCAGCAGGCTGTAGGCGCCTTCCACTTGCTGCAGGGCCTCGGCCACCGCATCCTCGAAGGTCGCGGCGCGGCTGCGGGCGATCAGATGCAGGAAGACCTCGGTGTCGCAGGTGGTGCTGAAGATCGAGCCGTCCAGCTCCATCTCCCTGCGCAGCACGTGGGCGTTGACGAGGTTTCCGTTGTGAGCCACCGCGACGGCGCCGCGATGGCAGGTGACCTGCATGGGCTGCGCGTTCTCCACCCGGGACGTTCCCGTCGTCGAATAGCGCACGTGTCCGATGCTGAAGGTGCCGTCCAGCTTCTTGACCACGTCCTCGGTGAAGATGTCGGCCACCAGACCCATGCGACGGTAGGTGGACACGGCGTGCCGGTCGGAGACGGAGACGCCGGCGCTCTCCTGTCCACGGTGCTGGAGCGCATGCAGGGCCAGGGCGGACAGCTCGCCGGCGCCGGGGCAGCCGGCAAAGCCGACCACGCCGCATTCGTCTCGCCAGTGATGTCCTGCCTCGGCCATGCCGCCTCCTTTAATCCGAACTACCGATCATATACTGTCCCGACCCGGCGCTCGCGCTCAACCAACCCTGCATGTGAGGATTGACCAGCAGGCCCTTGCCGGCTCCGCGCGCCTCGGTTAACCGGGCGGCCAGCGCTTCCGGATCCGGCGTGCCGGGCGCAAAGACCATCCTCCACACGACACCCGAAAGCAGCGGCCCGGTCTCGCCCAGCGGAAACGAGCAGACAACGACGGCCGTCGCGTCCGGTCCGGTAACGCCGCCCAGCAACCGGTCGTAGGGACCGTCGAGAGGTCCGGGCAAGTCGGTGGCGATTGGTTCGCCCGGCCAGTCGCCGGGAAGAACGCCGCCGCGCACGTCCGCGGTGAACCAGGTTTCGGCGGCGCGCTCGCGTCTGAAATGCGCGTAGTGGTGCTTGTTGGGGTTGAAAAAACGCCCCACGTTGAGCAACCGCTCCACGGACTCCGGCGCCGGTTCGCCTCGTGCCTGCCAGAAGGTATGGAATTCGGCGCGGAAAAGGCCCGCCAGGGCCGCACCGCCGGGTAGAACGTTGCGCATGACACGCTCGGCCGTCTCCGCGTGCAGGTCCACGCCCTTGTGGCAAGTCATCAAGGTAACCTGAATGATCATAGATCGCCTTCCGGATGGCAAGGCGCTCTCCCGGACCGCGAGCCCGGGAAGCGGGTGCCATCAGCAGAGTTCCACAAGCCTGCGCAGCAGGACCATGCCCGGCCCGTCTCCCCGCAGGGCTGGGCCGTCGCCTGTCGCCTCCCGTCGCCGGCGTCCCCAGGGATGGTCCAGATCCTCGGGAACCTGGAAAAGCCAGGCCGCGCGTTCGGGATGGGGCATCATGGCCAGCACGTTGCCGGCCGGGTTGGTCAGGGCCGCCGCCGCCCGCAGCGAGCCGTTGGGATTGGCCGGCCCGCAGCCGTTCTCGTCGGCGCCCGCGTAGCGCAAGGCCAGCAGGCCCTCGGCGGACAGGACGTCGAAATGGTCCGGATCTTCGTGGGTGAAACGCCCCTCGGCGTGCGCGATGGGCAACGGCATCGCGACGGGCAGGCCGTCCAGGAAACGGCTGCGCGTGCCCGCGACCTGCTCCAGCACGGTCCAGCGGGAGAAATAGCCGCGCCGTCCCGGATGGCGGTTGGGCGCCAGCGCCACCTCCAGCCGGCCGGGCTCGCGTCCCGGCACGAGCCCCGCCTCGATCAGGACCTGGCAGCCGTTGCATATGCCCAGGATGGGCTTGCCGGCGGCCTCGGCGTCCAGCAGCGCCGCGACCAGGGGATCCTTGGCCGCCACGGCGCCGGCACGAACACGATCCTGGTAGGAAAAACCGCCGGGGACGAGGAAACCGTCGAAGACCGCGAAGTCCCGGGCGGGACGGGTCCAGCGGAAGATCTCGGGGGAAGCCCCGGCGTCGGCGAGCGCCCGCGCGGACTCGTCCTCGCAGTTCATGCCGGGTAGCTGCAGCACCGCGATCCGGGGTTTGACGCCGGTCATGATCGCCGGTGTTGTGGGGACTTCCTCGTCGGAGGCGTGGCTGGGACGGCGACGATCGGCGGGGTCCGGCAGGTCGCGCGTGGCCAGCAGACTGGTCAACCCCTCGCGCCAGGCGAGTTCCAGCTCGTCCAGGGCCACGGTACAGACGAGTTCGCCCGAGACGTCGCGCAGGGTCAAGGTCTCACCCGCGGTCACCTCGCCCAGCGCCGCCCAATCCGCGCCGGCGGTGTCGAGGATGCGTTCGACATGCGCGGCGTCGGCGCGCCTCGCCTCCACCACGAAACCGCCGTGCTCGTTGTAGAGGAATTCGCGCGGCGTCAGGTGGGCGCACGACTGCGGCACGGCGAGATCCGCGCCCAGACCAGCCTGCCCTGCCAGCCCCAGGGCCATCTCGGCCGCGCAGACCGCCAGCCCGCCGTCGCTGACGTCGTGGGCCGACTGGACCAGTCCCGCCTCGTGGAGCGAGCAGACCGCGTCGATCTCCGCGCGAACCGCGTCCAGATCGAGGCCCGGCGACAGATCCACGCCGACGGCCAGGCCGGCCGCGCGCGCCAGCGAAGCCTGCATCCGGTCGTCCGGCAAGCCCACCAGGTAGAGCCGGTTGCCGGCGTCCTTGAAGTGCATGCTCCGGCAGTGCGAGACGTCGGCCACGTTGCCCACGCAGGCCACGATCGGCGACGGCGCCACGGTCTTGCCCTTGGCGCTCTGGTTGTAGAAGGAGACGTTGCCGGACACCACGGGCAGCGGCTCGGCGCCGCGGGCGTGCAGGGTGACGCCGCGACAGGCGTCGCCGACACCGCGCACCGCCTCGCGGAACTGACGAAAGACCGCCGGCATTTCCGGATTGCCGAAATTCAAACAGTCGGTCACCGCCGCGGGACGCCCGCCCACGCAGGCCACGTTGCGGGCGGCCTCGGTCACCGCGCGCGCCCCGGCCAGATAGGGATCCGCCAGGCCCAGCAGGGGATTGCCGTCGGCGCTGACCGCCACGCCCAGGTCGCTGCCGGGAACCGGCGCCACCACGCCGGCGTCGGCCTCGCCCGGTCTCAGAACGGTGCAACCGCGAACCTCGGGGTCATAGTGCCGGTAGAGATGCTCGCGCGAAGCGACGTTCACGTGGCCCATCAGCCGCAGCCACTCCCCGGCGATCTCCGCGACAGAGGCCTCGGGCGCTTTCGGTCCCGGGGTCGCGGGCGACGGGGCGGGGGCCTCCTCGCGTTCGTAGCTCACGCCGCAGGTCACGGTGGCGACGGGCGACTCGCTCAACAGACGGTCGCCGTGGCGCAGGCGGTAGGTGTCGTCATTGGTCACGACACCGATCTTGCACGCGCAGGCGCCTTCGTACAGGGTCGGCAGCGCGAATTCCTCGTTGTAGATGCGCAGCACCTCGTCGGTGAAGCGTGCGGGGACGGCCAGGCAGTACCGCTCCTGGGTCTCGGAACAGGCCACCACCCGCGCCGGCACGTCGTCGCCCGCGGTGTGCACCAGGGCGAGATCCACGTCGCAGCCGCAGCCGCCGGCGTCGGCCAGTTCGCTGGTAACGCAGCTCACGCCGCCCGCGCCGAGATCCTTGAAGCCCACGGCGATACCGGTCTCCCGCGCCTGGCGCAGTACCTCCCGGTTCGCCACGGTGAGTACGCGCTTGAGGAAGGGATCGGGCACCTGCACGCTGCCCTTGTTCTCGGTGGCGGCGTCGGCGTCCAGGGTGGCCGAGGCGAAGGCCGCCCCGCCCATGCCCGACCAGTCGGTGGGCTTGCCCACGAGCACCAGGTCGTACGGTTCGTTCGCGGCCTGCGACGGCACGGCCGAGTGGGTGATGTGAGCCACGGGCACCAGCCCGACGGCCACGACGTTGACCAGGCAGTTGTCGTCGAAGGACGGATCGAAATAGACGTCGCCGCCCAGGTTGGGCACACCCAGCGCGTTGCCGTACTCCCAGATGCCGGTAACCACCTGGCGGGCGATGTCCAGACGGTGGTCGGCGCCCGGTCCGAGAGGCCAGCCGAACCGGAGAGGATCGAGGGTGCCGATCACCTCGCCGCCCATGCAGTATACGTCGCGCACGATGCCGCCGATGCCCGTGGCCGCGCCCTCCACCGGCATCACCTGACTGGGGTGGTTGTGGCTCTCGTGGGCGATCACGATGCCGTAGCGCACGCCGTCCACGGTACCGAAATCGACGATGCCCGCATCCTCCACCGGCCCCACGACGACGTTGCTCGCGTCGGTGGGCAGGAATTCCTTGAGGGTGGGACGGCTGCTCTTGTAGGAGCAGTGCTCGCTCCACATGGTGTCGAAGAGGGTCAGTTCGGTGAGCGTCGGGGCGCGCGCGAGCAATTCCTGAACGCGGCGCGCCTCGGCGGGCGAGAGGGTCAGGGCGTGGGTCTTGAGCGCGGCGCGCAGCTCGTCGTCGCCCAGGGACGCGGCGTCGAGGGTGTCGAAGGATGGGTCGTGGGTCATGGCCGCTCCAGCGTGAGCGTGCGCGCGAAGATCCGGTCGAGATTGCGTTGATGATGGGCGAAGTCGAAGCAGCGCTCGAGACCCGCCTCGCCGAGGGTGTCCATGACAACCGTGTCGGCGCGCAGGCTCTCACGGAAGTCGACGTTCTCCTCCCACACGCGCATGGCGCAGCGCTGCACCGCCGTGTAGGCGTCCTCACGCGAGACGTCGGCGGCCACCAGCGCCAGCAGCACGGTCTGGGAAAAGATCATCCCCCGCACACGGTCCATGTTCTCGAGCATGCGCGCGGGGAAGACCACCAGGCCCTCGATCAGCCAGGTCATCTTGCCCAGCATGTAGTGCAGCAGGTGGCACCCGTCGGGAAAGATGATGCGCTCGGCGCCGCTGTGGCTGATGTCGCGCTCGTGCCACAGGGCCACGTTTTCGGTGGCCGTGTGGGCGTAGCCGCGCAGCACGCGCGCCATGCCGGTGATGCGCTCGCTGATGATGGGATTCTTCTTGTGGGGCATGGCCGAGCTGCCCTTCTGTCCCTTGGCGAACGGCTCCTCGACCTCGTGGACGTCGGTCCGCTGCAGGTTGCGGATCTCCACGGCCATCTGTTCCAGCGTGGCGCCGATCAAGGCCACACTCGACAGGAAGGACGCGTGACGGTCGCGCTGCAGCACCTGGGTCGCGACGGGCGCGGCTGCCAGGCCGAGGCGACGCATGGTCTCGGATTCGATCTCGGGATCCAGGTGGACCATGGTGCCGACGGCGCCGGAGATCTGTCCGACCTTCACTTCGGCGATGGCCGCGTCAAGCCGGTGCAGGCCGCGCCGCAGCGCCGCCCAGTAGACCAGCAGCTTGAGACCGAAGGTCGTGGGCTCGGCGTGGATGCCGTGGCTGCGCCCCACCATGGGTGTGTGCTGGTGCTCGAGGGCGCGGGCCTTGACCGCGTCCAGGAGTTTCAGCAGCTGCTCGCGCAGCACCTCCCCCGCCTCGCTCATCTGCAGGGCGAAGGCGGTGTCGCCCAGATCGCTGCTGGTCATGCCCTCGTGCACATAACGCGCCTCGGGGCCGATGTTCTCGCCCAGGTTGGTCAGGAACGCGATGACGTCGTGATGGACCGTCTCCTCGATCTCCAGCACGCGCTGCTCGTCGAAGGCCGCCTTGGCGCGGATCACGCGGGCGGCCTCGGCGGGAATCTCCCCGCGCTCCGCCCGCACCTCGCAGACGAGGATCTCGATCTCCTGCCAGATCTCGAGCTTGCGGCGGTACGACCAGATGGACCGCATCTCGGGGGTTTCGTAACGCGTGATCACGGGAGCACCTCGGCGAACGGCTCGTTGGTATCTATCTGTATTTCAACATCTTCCAGCCCCTGCCGCCCAGAGCGGGCGGGGGACGCGAGGCAGGTGGTCCGGACGCGAAACAACATAGCCCAGATCGGTGCAGAAATAAAGCCTCACTTAACGGCGCCGGCGGCCCCTACTCCCGCCGCCGCGGAACCTCCTCCAGCTCGATCGTCCCCGCGAACTCCTCCCCCTCGCGGTAGGCCGTATACTCGAGTCGGGTGCCCACCTTGGCCTCGTAGACCAGGCGATTGAAGGTGTCGGCGTCGTCGAGCGGCACGCCGTTGATGCTGATGATCACGTCGTAGGGCTGCAGACCCGACTTGTCGGCGGGCGAGCCGGTGATCACGTCGCGTACCACGAAACCGTCGGTGCTCGGCAGGTTGAGCGACTGGGCGATCAGCTCGTTCACTTCCACGATACCGAAGCCGACGTAGGCGCGGCGGAAGTAGCCGAAGTCGCGCACTTCGCGGATGATCCACTGCGCCCGCGCGATGGGCACGGCGAAGCCCAGACCGATGCTGCCGCCGCTCTCGGTGAAGATGAAGGTGTTGATCCCGATCACCTCGCCGTGGCTGTTGACCAGGGGGCCGCCGCTGTTGCCGGGATTGATGGCGGCGTCGGTCTGGATCATGCCCAGGAAGGCCTGCCCCTCGCTGTTGGTGTTCTTGATGTCGCGGTTCAAGGCGCTGATCACGCCGATGGTGACCGTGGGCTGGGTGTCGGCCAGCAGGTAGCCGAAGGGCGAACCGATGGCGATCGACCACTCGCCGATGTACAACTCGTCTTCGGGACCGGCCAGGGTCGCCACGGGCAGGTCCGGGGGCGATTCATCGAGCTGGATCAGGGCCAGATCCCAGGTCGGCACCATCTCCAGCACGCGGGCGCCGAACTGGCGACCGTCGTTCAGCGCCACCACCAGTTCGTCGGCGTTCTCGACCACGTGCACGTTGGTCAGGATGAAACCGTCGTCGGATACGATCACGCCGGAGCCCAGGCTGGCCACGTCCTGCCGGAAGGCGCGCCGGGGGAACATCCCCGGGTAGAAGCGCTCGAAGTACTCCCAGCCGCGCGGCACGAGGCTGCGCGTGACGGTGCGGTGCTGGATGGCGTTGATGCTGACCACCGCCGGCGAGATCCGCTCGGTGGCGCGCACGATGGCGTTGCGCCGGCCGGAAGCGACGGCTGCCGACGAACCGGGCTCCATCACCTCCCTGATGACGATGGTGTCACGGACGCCGCCGCCGGTCGCGGCGGCGCGGGGCGCCGCGCGCCAGCCGATAATGTACGCCGCACCCAGCAGCATGCCGAAGAGCACGCCGATGACGATGCCGGTCCAGACGGGAGCTCTACTCATCACGATCCTCCAGAGTCAGCCGGAAAGGGCCGCAGCGCGCGGCCGGCATCCTCCTACAAATCAGCCCTGGAGCTTGTTCCAGTCCGCCAGGAAAGCATCCATGCCCTTATCCGTCAGCGGATGACCCACGAGCTGCTTGATGACCTTGTGGGGAATGGTCGCGATGTCCGCGCCCAGCAGCGCCGACTGCACCACGTGCTCGGGATGGCGCACGCTGGCCACGATGACCTCGGTGGGATATTCGTAGTTCTCGTAGATCTCCACGATGTCCTCGATGAGCCCCATGCCGTTCTGGCTGATGTCGTCGAGCCGGCCCACGAAGGGCGAGATGTAGGCGGCGCCGGCCTTGGCCATCAGCAGCGCCTGGCTGGACGAAAAACAAAGCGTGGCGTTGACCGGGATGCCCTCGTCGCTCAGGGCGCGGGTCGCCTTCAAGCCCTCACGCGTGGTGGGGATCTTGACGACCATGTGCTCGCTGATTTTGGCCAGGCGCCGGCCCTCCTCGATCATGCCGTCGGCGTCCATGGCCACGACCTCGCCGCTGACCGGCCCCTGTACGATGTCGCAGATCTCCTTGAGCAGGGCGTCGGTGTCCTGGCGCCCGGCCTTGGCCATCAGGCTGGGATTGGTGGTCACACCATCGAGCACGCCCATGGACATGGCGTCGCGGATCTCGTCCAGGTCGGCGGTATCGATGAAGAACTTCATGGCGTCTCCTTGAGTTCGGTGCCGTGGTCGTTGCCCGGGTCGATGTAGGCGGGGTCGTCCAGCTGTTGCGGATAACCCACCGCCGCGAGGTAGAGCCCGTGGGGCGGCGCCATGTTGCCTGCGGCGCGCCGGTCGCCCGCCGCCAGGATGGCGCTCATGTCCGCGGGGGGCCGGTGCCCGCGCCCGATCTCCACGAGGGTGCCGACCAGTATCCGCACCATGTGGTGCAGGAAGCGGTCGGCCTGGATCTGGAAGATAGCCGAGTCTTCGGCCCATTCAAAGCGGCAATGCCGCACATCGCAGCAGGTGTTCTCCCTCAGGGAGGCGGTCTTGCAGAAGCTGCTGAAATCCTGAGCGCCGGCCACGTGCGCCGCGGCGATGTCCATGGCCGCGCGGTCGAGGTCCCGGATCACCTGCCATTCGACACGACGGCGGAAGATGTCCCGGCGAAATCCCAGCCGGTACTCGTAATGTCGCCCACGCGCGGAGAAACGGGCGTCGAAGGACGGCGACACCTCGCGCACCGAGCGGATGTCCAGGTCCGGGGGCGTCATGTCGGGCAGGGCACCGCGGATGCGCTCCACCTCGTCGAGGTTCAGACCGGCCAGGTGGGCTACCTGACCGAGGGCGTGCACGCCGGCATCGGTGCGCCCCGCGCCGGTGGGGACGGCCGCGCGGGCCAGAAGTTTCGTGAGCAACCGCGACAGCTCACCCTGGACGGTGCGCAATCCCGGCTGGACCTGCCAGCCGTGGAAGTCGGTCCCGTCGTAGGCCAGGTCGATGCGTACGTTACGGGACATCTCAGCGTGCCGCCTCGCCCATGGCGACCAGTCGGTCGGCAATCTGCACAGTGTTCAGGGCCGCGCCCTTGCGCAGGTTGTCGGCCACGACCCACAGCAACAACACATCGTCGCGTCCCGGCTCGGTGCGTACGCGTCCCACGAAGACATCGTCCTCCCCGCTCGCGCCGAGGGCCGTGCGGTACTCGTGCGGCGAGTCCGCCACCTGGACGCCGGGCATCTCGCGCAGGGCCGCCAGGGCTTTCTCACGGTCCACCGGGCGCTCGAACACGGCGCGGATCGACGCCGAGTGGCTGTTCCAGACGGGCACCCGCGTCGCCAGGCAGGTCACGGTCAGATCCGGTCGGCCGAGGATCTTGCGCATCTCGCGCACTACCTTCTCCTCCTCGACGAAGGAGCCGTCCGGCACAGGAGCGCCGATCTCCGGGATGATGTTGAAGGCTATCTGGCGGGGAAAGAGGCTGCCGGTGACGTCCGCTTCCCGGCACGGCCCGGAGACACTATGCAGCTTGGGCAGACAGATGCGCAGTTGTTCCTCGAGGGCGCTGCGGGCACGCCCGCCGGCGCCCGAGACGGACTGCATGGTGGTCACGTGGCAGGCCTTCAGCCCGAAGGTTTCGTGCAGGGGAGCCAGGGCCATGACCACCTGGATGGTCGAGCAGTTGGGATTGGCGACGATGCGCCCGGGCGGTGGCAGCTCGCGGGCGTTGATCTCGGGCACGACCAGCGGGACGTCGTCGTCCATGCGGAAGGCGGTCGAGTTGTCGACTACCCAGGCGCCCTGCGCGGTGAAGCGGGGGGCGTATTCGCGGCTGGGCGCGGCCCCGGCGCTGAAGAGGGCCACGGACAGACCGTCCAGCTTGGCGGTGGCCGCATCCCGGCAGGTGAGCGTTTCCCCCCGGAAAAAGAGCTGCTTGCCGGCGGAACGCTCGCTGACCAGCAGCAGCGGCGGTTCGTCGACCCAGGCGCGGGTCTCCAGGAGTTCCAGCATGGCCCGGCCCACGAGTCCCGTGGCGCCGAGTATCGCGGTCCGCATCGCCGTCCCCCGTCCTCTTGTGCGTTCGGTTGAACTGTCGCGGCCAGTGTAACAGCGGCGCGGCGGGTGGTCAAAGCCTGCGCGTGGACAGCGTAGACGGGCGATGATATGGTCCCGGACACGTCCAATGGGGAGAGGGCCCGATGAATGTCAATAAACCGGTCAAGGTCATCATGGTAGGTGCGCTGGCCGTCGCGACGATTGGCTCGCTGTTCGCGACCGGCTGCGCTCCGTCGGAACGGAGACGGTCGTCCAGCGAGGCCCTCGCCCGCTGGGAAGACCGGCGTCTGGCCGACACCGATTCGCTGGTGGTGATGCTGTCCGACGACGACGCCCACATCCGGCGCGCCGCCGTGCGCACCGCCGGACGCATCGGCCGGACGGACGTGATACGCGAGACGATCGCGGCACTGGACGACCCCAGCGACGCCGTGCGCCTCGCCGCGGCCGAAGCCCTGGGCTGGCTCGGCGACGAGACGGCCGTGGCGCCGCTGGCCGGCACCTTGCAGACGGCGAACACGCGCCTGCGCGAGGCCGCCCTTTTCGCCCTGGCCCGACTCCCCCACGACGGAACGCCCCTGTTGGAAACCGCTCTACACGGCCCCGAACGCGAAGCGATCATGGCCTGGAACGCCCTGCGTGACCGCGCCGCGGATGTCGATTCGACCCTGCTCGCCGACGTCCTGCGCTCGGGGCTGGTGCGTCCCGAAACCGACGTCGTCTGGCGGGTGTTGCGTTGCGCCGAGCGCCTGCCCGGCCGGGACCTGGTCGCGGACATCGCGCCCTTCGCCACGTCCGACGGCTCCCAGGTCCGCGTTCACGCCTGCCGCGCCCTTGCCCGCCAAGGCGGCGCTGCGGCCCTGGCGGCGGTCATCGACTGCGGCGAGCGGGAGGGCCGTTTCTCGGGTCGCGACCGGGCCAGGATCCGGATCGCCGTACTCAACGCCCTCGGTGCGCTGGCCGGCGAAGCCTTCGCCGCGGATGACGACCACGCCCGCCTGGTGGCCCTGTTGGCTTCCGGCGCGCGGCACGAGAATCCACATGTGGCCCGCTCGGCCCTGACCGCCATGGCCCGCGCCGTGTCCGACCTGCCCTTGCCGCCCGCCGCCGCCGCGCGCGAGAGCCTGCTGCCCGTCTGGCGTATCCGCTTGCTGCAATCGGCGCGCGCGCAGCTGATGCCCGCAGACGCAGGCCCGGCGCCGGCGCCTGTCGTGCGCGCCGCCGCCACGACGGCCTGCATAGCCCTGCGCGGAGCCGGCGTCACCGGCGATCCGTCCTGGTTACGAATCGAGTCCGACCGGCACGCCCTGGTTCGCGAAGCCGTCTGGACCGGCATGTGCCGCCACGTCCTGACGCCTGGGGAGGTCGCGCAGTGGGCGCCGACGGTCAACCGGGATCTGCCGGCCACCCTGCGCATGTCCGCCTGCGCGGGACTCGTCGCGGCTTGGCGGCGGTTCCAGGATGAAGCTCATCCGGAGTCTGAGATGACACATGTCGCGGAGGCGGTGCAGTCGGCGTTGCGCCGGATCCTGAGCGAGCACGACCCCCACGCCACGGCTAACGCCGCCGACCTGCTCGCGACCTTCCCCGCCAACGAGAACCTGGCCGCGCTGCTACAGGCCTACGAAAACGCCCGCGATCTGCCCGGCGTGGACGTGCGCCGCAGCGTGCTGGGCACCTTGACGACCTATCAGACCGATGCCGCCTTCACCATGGCGGACACCCTGCGCCCGCGTGTGGCCGCCGTCATCGAAGCCGGTTTCGACTTCGCCGAGCCGCACGTGCGTCTGGCCGCCCGCGCCACCGCCGTCGCCGGCGACCTGATCGCGCCCGCATTGATCCCCAGCGAGGCCAGTCTGCGCGCCACGCTGCCCGCTCACGTTCGCGATCCTCGCCAGGCACTTCTCTCACGCCCTTTCGCCGCACCGCGCGTGCGTTGCGACACCGGGCGCGGCGCGTTCGTCATCGCGCTCGACGGCCGCCTCGCACCCAACACCTGCGCCACCTTCCTGGCGCTCGTGCGCGACGGTTTCTACGAGGATCTGTCCTTCCACCGTGTGGTACCCGACTTCGTGATCCAAGGCGGCGATCCCCTGGGCACCGGCTGGGGCGGGCCCGGCTTCGCGATCCGCAGCGAGTGGAGCCGCGCGACCTATGCGCGCGGCACCGTCGGCATCGCCCATTCCGGCAAGGACACCGGCGGCAGCCAGTTCTTCGTGGCCCTCTCCCCCCAGCCGCACCTCGACGGCCGCCACACGGTCTTCGGCAAGGTGGTCGACGGCATGGAGGTTGCGGAATCCGTACAACCGGGCGACACTTTCCGACTGAGCGTCGAGCCGTGACGCGCCATCGTACCGTCCACAGGAGGTCATCATGTCCAAGGGTGTTCTGATAACCGTCGTCGTGCTGGCGATCATCGCACTGGCCGTCGTGGGCCTGGTCGGCAAGTACAATGCCATGGTCGGCCTGCAGGAAGACGTCGACGGGCAGTGGGGCAACGTGCAGAGCGTCTACCAGCGCCGCGCCGATCTGATCCCCAATCTGGTCGAGACCGTCAGGGGCTACGCGGCCCACGAGCGCGAGACGCTCGAAGCGGTGATCAACGCCCGCGCCAGGGCCACCCAGATCAACGCCGAGATCACACCCGAGACGCTGGACGATCCCCGGTTCCTCCAGCAGTTCCAGCAGGCACAGGACGGATTGTCGCAGGCGCTGGGCCGGCTGATGGTGGTCATCGAGCGCTATCCGGACCTCAAGGCCAACCAGAACTTCCTGGAGTTGCAGAACCAGCTCGAAGGCACCGAGAACCGGATCGCCGTCGAGCGTCGCCGCTTCAACGACGTGACGCGCAACTACAACACGACGATCAGGCGCTTCCCCGCCAGCGTGGTCGCCGGCATGTTCGGCTTCGAGACGCGCGCCTACTTCGAGGCCGCCGCCGGCGCCGAGCAGGCGCCGACCGTGGATTTCGGGGAGTGACCGCTTGCGCCGGATGATCCTCACGCTCTGCCTGCTGGCGCTGACGGCCATCGTCGCTCAAGCGGCGCTGCCGCCGGCGCCCAGGTATCACTTCGACGACCGGGTGGGCCTCGTCTCGCGGGACGAGGCGACCGTCTTCGCGCGTACCCTGGAGGCGTTCGAGACGCGCACGGGCATCCAGTTCGTGGTCGCCATCCTGCCCGCACTCGAGGGCAACCTCGAGGACACCGTCAACCGTATCTACGAGTCGTGGCGGATCGGCGACCGCGAGACCGAGCGCGGCGTGCTGTTCGCTGTCTTTCCCAACGACAAGCGTACGCGCCTCGAAGTGGGTTACGGTCTCGAAGGCGACCTCACGGACCTGGAGTCCGGGCGCATCCTGCGCGAAATGCAGGAGGTGCCCGCCGGACAGGCGGCGCAGTGCTTCGCCCTGGTCATGATCCGTGTCGCCGGGGAGATCGCCCCGGACGACCCGCTGGCGGCGGGCGAGTTCACAGGCGGCCGCTCCTACACCACCCGCCGGGAGCGTTCGCGCGGCATTCCGCGCTTCCTGATCTGGATCATCCTGATCCTCGTCCTGGGCGGCGGCCGCGCCGGCCGCAACCGCTGGCTCGGTCCCCTGATCATCGCCTCGGCCCTGGGCGGCGGACGCCGCGGCGGCGGGGGCGGTTTCGGCGGCGGCGGCGGTTTCAGCGGCGGCGGCGGCTTCTCGGGCGGCGGCGGCGCCAGCGGAGGTTGGTGAGATGACGAACCAGCGCAGCGACATCCCCAGGCGTTTTTTCGCCGCGTCGGAGCGGACGCGTATCGAAAGCACCATCGCGGCCGCCGAGCTGCGGACCAGCGGCGAGATCCGCTTCCACCTGGAACGCGACGTACCCCTGAAACCACCGATCGGCGGCGATCCCTACCAGCAGGCGCGCCACATCTTCGACAAGCTGGGCATGCACCGCACCGAAGCGCGCAACGGCGTGCTGGTCTACATGGCCGTGCGCTCGCGCAAGTTCGCCGTGGTCGGCGACGAGGAGCTGCACGCCAAGGTGGGTGACGGGTTTTGGGCGGATGTCGTGGAGAATATGCAGCAACACTTCGCGCAGGACCATTTCGCCGAAGGCATCGCGGCGGGCATCCTCCAGATCGGCGAGAAACTGCGGGAGCACTTCCCCTACCGGGACGACGACGTCAACGAACTGCCGAACGAGATATCCTACGACTGACAGCGTGCCCGGGGAGCCGGTCGACGACCATCGGTTCCAGAGCCGTCCCGATCAGCGCGCCGTAGCGACGCATACCCTCGAAGTTGAAGTGCATGTCTCCAGGCCAGTAGAAGTCTTCCGGACGGCCGGCGAAGGCGTCGACCAGTCCCGCGCGGACGTCCAGGAATACCGCCCCGCGACGGGCGGTCGCGGCGGCCGCCGTGGGCGTGACGAAATCGTGCCAGAGAAAGCCGTCGCTGTCGGGGACCAGCTGCTGCAGATGGGGATGACAGACCACGAGCACGCGCCCCGGATCGCCCACGGCCTCGACGACGGTCGTCAGCAGGTCGTCGAGATTGCGGGAGAAGCAAGCGATCTCGCGCCGGAACTTCTCGGCGCTGCCGTCGCGGTCCCAAGCGAAAAAGAGGGGTTGGCGCGGATACCAGCTGTGGTAGCCCTTGCGGTAGGATGGCATCCAGATACGGGTGTGCACGAACTTGCGTACCAGGCGCCAGACGTAGAAGGGCGATCGCCTGGCTTCCAGGAGCCCGTTCACGAAGACCACGCCCACGGGACTCGCGCTCACGCCTTCAATACGTCCCGCCGCGTCCCGACGGGTCAACTGGCTATAGCGGATGAAGTCGTCACCCAGATCGGTCTGGTCGATGACCACCACCACGAGATCGGGAGACAGCGCGGGCAACAGCAGGCGGGCCTGCGGCGCCAGAATGGCCGGGGAATAGGAGGAATGCCCCGCGTTGAGCATGCGAACCGGCAGCTCCTGCCCGAGACCGTCGCAAAGGGCTTCCCGGGCCAGATGGGGCAGAGTATGCGCGTGATCGTAGCCCTCGACGAAGGAATCACCCAGGAAGAGGACCCGCAGGGCCGCGTCCGGATCGCCCGCAGGGGGGCAGCCGTCCACACGCACGCCGAGACTGTCGCGCTCGATGACGTAAGCGTGCCCGGTGTGCTCGCCGAAGACGTCGCGCCGTCCCAGGGTCCAGGTCTCGCGCGGCAAAGGCACGTGGTTCAGGACGTCGGAGAAGGTCTCGGTGGTCACCGCCTCCATTTCCAGATCGTAGGCGGGGCCCAGGACCTGCTGCAGGCGCAGGCCACCCTCCAGCAGCAGGAGGGTGAACAGGGCGCTCAGCAGGATACGCGCGGCTGTCTTCACGTGAATCCATCCCGGATGGGGGAACGGGTCGGCACGAGGTCGATCATAGGAGGGCGCGGCCGCGACGGCAAGGCCTCGGCCGACAAACTCGGACAGCGGGGACGAGCTACTTCACGAGGGACAGTTTCAGGGTTGCCCGCCGTTCCTCGGCCTCCATGCGCAGGAGGTAGACCCCACCGGGCAGGACGCGACCGTGGTCGTCGCGTCCGTCCCAGACGACGGTAAAGAGGCCGGCCGAGCGCGTCTCGTCCAACAGGCGGCGGACGCGGCGACCGCGGGCGTCGAAGATCTCCAGTCTCGCCCGGGCCGGCTCCACCAGCGAGAAGGCGATCCGCGTGCTCGGGTTGAAAGGATTCGGGTGCGCCGCCAGGCGCAGGACCGGCGCGGGGGTCTCCGCCACCGCCACCGGCACCCAGACCGAGACCCAGTCCGCGGGCATGGTCAGATCACCATCGCCGTCGCCGGCGGGGCACTGGTCCAGCAACGCGCCGGCGTCGGCGGTCGCATAGGCCGCCACGGCCAGGTCGAGCTCCGCGGGCCAGCCGCCGGGATACAGGTCGTCGAGCAGCAGAACGCCTTCGAACACGCTGCCCGTGGCGTGGCGGAAGTCGCCGGGGGGCGGCGTGACTTCGGCGGCGTCGAACCACCCGCTCCAGCTGTTGTCGCCCTCGCGGGCCAGGTAGGCATCCCAGGGCAGGGACTGACCGGCCTTGGTCCAGGGTGCGGGTTGCGGGACGAAACCACCGTCGCCGTGCAGCAGGATAAAGACGTCGGCGCCGGGATTGGTGGTGTGGGTCTCGGTGGCCACGTAGAGCCAGCCGTCCTGCTCGGCCGCCCAGAGGCAGCCGTCCAGCGGGTCGACACCGGCGTCCAGCAGCCCGTCCATGACGAAGGGCGGTTCGCCGCTGCCGCCGCCGGTGACGGCCACGTGCCAGTCCGCGCCGCCGTTGTTGTCCCAGGTGCCGGCATTGTCGTGGAAAACGAAGTCCAGGGACGTGGCCGTCGTCGGAACGGTGAACGATACCCACCAGGCGCCTTCGCCGGCGTTGTAGGCCATGGGCCCGTCCGTGACGCCCTGCCAACCGCTGTGGCCGCGGTGGATCCACACCTCGAGCGCGCCGTCGAGCGGGCGTCCAGTCGCGTCGTACCAGACGATGACCGTCTCGCCGGCGATCGGTTCGGCGGGCACGGTCCAGGCGGTCGAGTCGGGCTGCGAACCGCCGCCACTGCCCACCCACACGTGCTGGAGGGGGCTGCGCTTGACGTGGCCCAGATCGTCCTCGGCCTCCACGTAGTAGTCGAGCAGGACATCCTCGTAGCCCGTCAACGCGAGCCAGTACTCGTCCGCGATGACCTGGGGCAACTCGGTGAAGTCGATCTCCCCCATCTCCCACGGTTCGCCCAGGGGCATGACCCGCAGGTTCATGGGCAGAGCGGTCCAGGCGCCCACGTCGGCGCCCCCGGCGTAGAGTTCATTGTGGTGGGTGGCCGGATCGTTGGCGCCGTCGATATCCTCGCGCACCATCAGGTCCACGCGCGCCAAACCGGACACGTCGTGCACGAAGGTCCAGACGTGGAAGTCGGACGACATGGCCTCGCCCTGTCCGCCGGGATAGCCCCACAACGACCCGCCGCCGAAGCCGCCGGGGTTCCAGGGCAGACGCTGGGGCAGCCAGATCGTCGGCGCCACGGTATCCGCGCCGCCGGCGATGATCGGGTCGGCGAGGGCCACGGCCTCGTTGCAGGCCAGGGTCGCCTTGATCTCCATGTCCAGGGACGCGCCGTAGTACATGTAGCCGCTCTCGTAGCCGGCCAGCAGGAAGTGCCAGGCGCGCGCGGCGTCGCCGGCGCCGACGCCGGGATCCAGCACCTGGGCCGTGTCCACGCCGGCGATGGCGGCGGCGGTTTCCACGCGGTTCTGGGCGGCGGTGAGCACGGCCCAGTTGCGCTCGTCCTCGGCCCAACCGCCGGGGATGTCGAACTGCCCGGACGCATCCACCAGCGGCCAGTTCCAGTTGATGTACTGGGGCGAGCCGAAGTCGCCGTCGGCGTTGACCCAACCGCCGTCCTCCACGTGCACCACGTCGCCGGCGGGCACGGGATGGTGCTGCAGATACGTGGCCACGGTCGTCGGCGTGTAACCCTGCGCCGCCGCGGCGTGCGAGAACTGGGTGACGTTCTCGTAGTAGTAGCTGTAGCCGCCGCTCCAGGCGTTGTCCCCGTCGTGGGCGAAGAGCACCAGCATGGGCTGCGCGGGATTGTTGGCCGACGCGATGTCGTCGATGCCGCCGGTCCCGAACAGACCGTAGCCCTCCTCCCAGCCCATGGCGTTGGCCGCGGGCACCACCACCAGGTTGGAAACGCCGCCGCCGTCCGGGTCCACGTACTCGGCCCGGTGGGGCGTGAAGCCGTAGGGGTAAGGCACCTTGAGGGTGACGCCGCGGGAGATGAAGTGGTTGGTGTAAGTGCCCTGGACCGGGTTTATCTGGTCGGCCGGGTTGGGCGAGTCGCAGTTGTCCAGGTTGGCGCTGTAAGGGTAGTCGGCGCAGGCGCGCGCGATGTGCAGGTCCGGCACGATGGTCCACGTGACGCCGGCCTCGACCAGCAGCGGGATCATCCGCTCGCTGAAGCACATTTCCGCCGGGAAGAAACCGTACGAGATCTCCCCCGGCCCCCAGGCGTCGTCGTAGATCTGCCGGGCCAGGGTCAGTTCCATCCTCAGCGCGTTCTCGTCCAGCAGTGGACCGATAGCGTGGTGGAAGCCGACCAGCACCGGCTCCAGCCGCGGCTTGCCGGCGCTATTGGTCCAGCCGCGGGCGGTGCGGTAGTGGCTGTACCAATCAGACGCATACCGACCACCGTTCCAGCCCGCATCACCCAGGCTGAAGAGGTTCTCCATCAAGGCACCGGCGAAGGAGACCTGCGCCCCCGCCTCCGGCAGATCCAGGATCGAGGAGACCGCATCCTTGGGATACCACTGGTAATCGCCGACCCGATCGTCCGAGTTGAAGATGGTGAAGACATCGTTCTGGCTGTGACCGAGCGTGATGGTCTCGTAGGCGGTCTCGTAGCGGTCGGGATTCCAGGTGCTCGCGTCCGGCCAGTAGATGGGCTGGTGCATGTGCCACAGGTAAGTGGTGTGCACGCCGGTGCCGGCGTTGGCGACGGGCGCCGCGACCAGCAGCGCGAGACATACGATCAGGATCAGGCGACGGTACACAGTGTCCTCCCGGGGGTGTCTCAGGTTGTACAGGTGGATTATAGCATCCGGGAACGCTGGAGTGTACCTGTTGACAGGATAATCCGCATCACCGATAGAGCCGCTTCACATCACCCCAGGCGCCGGTCACGGTCGCCATGGCGTCGGGATTGATCACCGCGACCGGTAGGTCATAGGCGCCCGAGGTCGGGGTGAGGTGATAGTAAACAAGCGAACTTGTGCCATAGCCCGGCGAATCGTAAGGGCTCGCGGGAATCGGTCCGACGTGGATTTCTCTGCGCGCGTTTGGGTCCGGCATCCAGATCCAGGTTTCGAAGATCAGGATGAGATCGCACGGAGGTATCGGCGACCCCGCCGCCAACATAAACAGGCCACCATAACCTGCTGGAAATTGGCCACTACCGATCAATGACGTGAAGCTATCGACTCCGACACCGTCCACATCCAGCCAGAATTCGATGGCCATGAAGCTATCCGGCGCGCTCATGCCTATGACGGCGACCCAGGCCCGGACGTACGTCTCCGTACCATTTGTCTCATAGACGCTGATCGTTCCCGCCTCGTCGAAGAACACGCCCAACTCGTCCACACACGCGAGCGCCGACACAGCCATGAAGATCGAACATGAAATAACGAGAATGACCGAGGGAGTGGAAATAGCGCGCATGACAACCTCCGGGGCTCATGTCACGGGCGAGTCAGTATCCTAACACATCCCACGACGCTTGTGAAGGAGCTGCGGCAGGCTTGACCGCTGTGGACGGAAAGGTGTGAGGGCCTCGTGAAAATGCGTTGCGAAGCTCCGCATTTTCACGAGGCCCTCACACCTCTCTGTCGACCACGCTCAATCAGCCTGCCGCAACACCTTCACCAGCGTCCCCCAGGAGGGGGCGGCCCCATGCATCAGAATCCCGACCCGGAATAGCTTCCCCGCCACCCGCGTCAGCCCATAGATAGTCACCACCATCAACACCCAAGACAACACGATCTGCCAGATCGGCGGCGTCTCGAGGCAGACGCGCATGAACATCAGGATGGGCGTGAAGAAGGGCACCAGGCTCAGGATGGTCGCCAGGGTCCCGCTCGGATCCATCATCACCAGCGTCAGCAGCAACATGGGGATGATCACGAACATGGCGATGGGCGTGGCGAACTGCTGCGATTCCTGGACCGTGTTACAGAGCGATCCCACCCCGGCGTAGAGGGTCGAGAAGAGCATGAAGCCCAGCACGAAGAAGATCACGAAGGAGGCGAGCATCATCGGCGTAAGGAAGGACGCGTCGATGCTCATGCCGCCGATGTCGATGCCGCGGGCGGAGAGACCGACGATCGCCACGGTCCAGATGCCCACTTGCGTCAACCCCGCGCTGCCAATGCCGAGGATCTTGCCCTGCATCAGGTGTGAGGCGGGCACGCTGGAGAGGATCACCTCGACCACACACGAACTCTTCTCCTCGATCACGCCGGTGAGCGTCTGCTGCCCGTAGACCAGCACCATCATGTACAGGATCATGATCAGGGTGAAGGCGACGGCGAACACTCCGTCTTCGTCGCGCGAGGTGGTCTCCCCCTCCTCGCTCACGGACAGGGTCGTCCAGTCGGTCCAGGCCGAGAGGTAGGTGTGCAGGCTGTCGGGTACGCCGGCCTCGGCGAAGCGGTTCTCGCGCAGCACGCGGTTGAGCGCCGGCGCGATCAGCTCGCGCACGATGCCCGCCGAGACGGACTTGCTGTAGAAGGACGCCTGTCGCGAGGTGACGAAGTCCGGCGCGATGAACAGGCCCGCGTCGAGGTCCTCGTCCCGGATGCGGGCGGTCATCTCCGCGATGGCCGCCTCGGGGGTGGGCTCGTCGAGGGGGATCAGCGCGACCCGGGGCTTCTCGCGCTCGTCCATGATGTCCCGCAAGGCCGAAAAGTGCTCGCCGGAGGGATCCACGACGCCCACGGTGCGCTCGGCGTCCACCTTGTCCATGGTCAGCATGGGAATCAGCAACATCAGGGACATCATCAGCGGGATCAGAACGGTGCTGATGATGAAGCCCTTGCTGCGCACGCGTTCGAGGTACTCGCGACGGATGATGGCGAAGGTCTTCACGACGCCACCTCCTCTCCCGCCGCGACCCGCTGGCGGCGGACGGCGGTCAGGAAGATCTCCTGCAGGCTGGGCCGGTTGGCCGAAAACAGTGAGAGCGAACCGTGGGCGCGCAGCCGGTCCAGCAAGGCGTCGAGATCGGCGCCCTCGCGCAGGGTCAGGCGCCAGCCGTCACCGTCGGTCTCGCGGCGCGTGACGTCGGGCAGACCGTCGGGCACTTCTTCACCATTGCTGAAGACCACCTTGACCGAGCGCAGGGGGAAGTCCTCGCGAACCTGGTCGAGGCTGCCGTCCAGGATCTTTCGTCCCCCCTCGATCAGGCAGATACTGTCGCAGAGCTGTTCCGCCTCGGCCAGCATGTGCGTCGATAAGACTATGGTGCAGCCGCGGGCGTTCTCCTCGCGGATGATGTCGCGCAGCAAGGCGATGTTCAGCGGATCGAGACCGCTGAAGGGCTCGTCGAGGATCACCAGGTCCGGCGCGAACAGGAACGTGGCGGCGAACTGGACCTTCTGCTGCATGCCCTTCGAAAGCGCGTCGACCTTCTTGTCCTTCCAATCGCCCAGCTCCAGCCGCTCCAGCCACTGCTCGGCCAGTGGCGCCGCCTCACGCCGGGGAATCGATTTGAGTTCGGCCAGGAACGTGAGTTGCTCGACGCACTTCATCTTGCGGTAGAGGCCGCGCTCCTCGGGCAGGTATCCGACGCGATCGAGCAGATCCCGGTGCAGGGGCCGACCGTTGAAGAGGATCTCGCCCTCGTCGGGGGGCACGATGTTCATGATGTTGCGGATGGTGGTCGTCTTGCCGGCGCCGTTGGGGCCGAGGAAGCCGTAGATTGCACCACGAGGAATATCCAGGGAGAAATCGGACACGGCTTCGACCTCGCCGTACCGCTTGTGGATGTGCCGAAGGCTGAGCATCGTCCCACCCGTGCCGCTTTGCTTTGCGCTCACCAGTTGCATCCTTTCGTGAAGCCCGGTCGCGAAGCGCAGAGCATAGTGCGCCGCCGTTCCCGGTGCAAGAACGACAGCGGCCGCTCGTTGTTGCACGAAAACGCAGCGGCCGTGCGGATGCTGCTTGTCAGGGATAAATAAAACTCGGGGTTCCCCCGCCGAGAACCCCGAGTCCGCCGCCGGTTTTGTCAAGGAGACGCATCCGGCCGGTATGTGCCCGCAATCGATCCTCGATCATGGAATTCCTCAGGTGTCGATCCACGAAGCTATTATTACGTTTCGGGTCGATCCTGAACAAGAGATCCGATGGCAAAGATCCGCGGGCGATATTCCAGATCGACTGCGGGCGCCGATCTTCATTTCCAATACATACGATAACCGGCAAGTCTCACGTCTCTATCACGATTGTATCAATATTTGATGATATAGATATTGTCACTGCTGTCCTAAACGGGACAGGGTTCTCTTCCTGACCCCCATTTCGTAACG
>CAYMCR010000015.1:0-42540 GCA_964389015.1 uncultured Fibrobacteraceae bacterium
ACGGCGAGAAACACTACATCTTGTACCGGGGAGAGTCAAGTGCATAGCCCCATACATCTATTGCACCAGTCTCGACGTGGTGGCGCCCAGCACCGCAGTGGCCAGCAACGGCACCTACGATACCATCGCTGTTTACGAGAACGACGCACGGGGCGACGGCGCCGCCGTCTGGATGAGCCAGTATTACATGATGGATTCGGCGGGTCTCACTGATTACGACAACCTGCAGTATCTGGAGAACGTTTTCGCATGACTGTCCCAGGGAGGCGGCGTCGCGAACGAGATGTCGAGTTGGGGCGCCGTGAAGGTGCTGTTCAGATAGTGCGCCGAGAGTAGAGACGAGGAGGACCGCCCGCTTGGGTGGTTCTCCTCGTCCGGTTCGGCGTCGGTTCAGTAGAGTTGCAGTGCGCGCATGGTTTTGGGGCCCGCCCTGCCGTCGACCTCCAGGCTGTTCTGCTGCTGGAAGGCGTTGACCGCCTCGGTGACCTCGGAAGTGTATTCACCGTCGATGTCGCCGGCGAAGATGCCGAGCGACTGCAGGGCTTCCTGCAGCCTCTCCACCTCCGGCCCCTGGTCGCCTTCGGCGAGCAGGAAGTAGGCGTGTTTGCCCCTGATACCCTGATAGTTGCGGGCCTTGTTGCACTTGATGTAGGCGGCGCTGCCGGCGGCGCTGCCTGCCGCCATCACCATGTCCTCCTGCTCCAGCGACAAGGCCTCCAGCTTGGCGGCGATCATGGGACTGGCGACGCTACGCTGGATCTCGTTGACCTCCGCGGTCAGTTCAGCCAGTTCGGCCTGGGCGGCGTCCATGTCGCCGGCCTCGTACAACCGCACGATCTCGTCCTGGCGCTTGTCCGTGCAGGTCAGGGTCGATTCCACGATCACGCGGTCGTTGTGCGAGCGTGCCACCTCCTGCTCCTCGTCCGAGACCTTCACCTCGATATCCAGCCCCATCTCCACGGTCTCGTCGGCGAGATAGTCGTGATAGCTGAGGACGATCTCACCGAGGTCGAGATGGCCCGCGCGGGCGGGATCCACTTCGAGCTTGAGCAGCAGCGAGCGCTGTTCCTCGGAGTAGAAGTTCTCCAGGGGGATGGTGACCTCGTCGCCGTCGATCTCGAACGGGTAGCCGTAGACCTCCACGTCGTTCACCTTGTCACAGGCGCGGAACCGGATCACGACGTCCCGCGCGACGGTCGTGAACAGGGTCTCGAGCTCGCGACCGAAGATGCGGTTCATCTGGCGCGGATTCTCGATGTAGTAGTAGTTGCCGCCGCCGTGTTCGGCGATGCCCTGCATCAGGTCCTCGTTGTAGTCGAGGCCGAGCCCCATGGTGGAGATGGTCACGCCGCGGCGCTTGGCTTCGCGCACGAGACGGTAGATCTCGCGGGGATCGGTGACGCCCTGGTTGGCGAGGCCGTCCGAGAGCAGGATCACGCGGTTGATGTCGGAGCCGTCGCGATGCCGCATCGCCTGCTCGGCGCCGCACATCATGCCGCCGCACAGGTTCGTGCTGCCGCGCGGCGTGAGTTCGTCGATGCGCCGCTTGATCAGCGTCTTGGCTTCGACCGGCCCGGCCGGCCAGAGCACCGATATCTCGTCGTCGTATTCCACGACGGCCAGCACGTCGCTCGCGTGCATCCTGTCGACCACGATCTTGGCGGCATCGCGCGCGTAATCCATCTTGCCGCGGTCCTCCATGGACCCCGAGCGGTCCAGCACCATGGCGAGATTGAGATCGGGCCGCCCGTACCCGGGCGGCGGCATGAACCTGGCGACGTCGAAGTCGATGAGCACGTAGACGGTGTTGTCGTCTCCGGCGAGGATCACGCCGTGATCGAGTTCCGCGCGCGGTTCCAGCGAGCGCGCCAGCACGGCGGAGCCGGCCATGGTCATGACCAACCCGACCGCCATGGCGATGGTGAGGAAGCTGAGTTTCTTTGGCATCTTCTTCATGGCGAACCTCCCGTTCAGCGATATCCCCCATCGCTAGGATAACGACGCCTACAACGTTGGGGCGTGACAGGTTCCCCTCGTAACAGCGCCCGCCCACAGAACGTCGCACACATACGAGGCTCGGCTCCGGCGCTACGCGAGTCGTTCGCCTCGTGTTTGTCGGGCCCTCTTCTTCCATACGCGTCAGCGGACCAACAACCCCCCGCGCTGGTAGATGTCCATATGGACTTCGCTGAAAGGATCGCTCTTGGCGGAGTCGCCGTTCCAGGTGATCTCGCTGGTTGCGAGATCGATGGTGATCTCGTCGCCGTTCTTCACGCCGGCGGCGATCAGGTCGGCCACGACCACCGGCAGCCCCGCGTTGATGGCGTTGCGCTCATAGATGGCGCCGAAGCTGCAGGCCACGATGGCTTGTACGCCGAGGGCCTTGAAACAGTCTACGGCCTGCTGGCGCGACGAGCCGCAGCCGAAGTTGCCGGCCGTGACGACGATGTCGCCCGGCTTGGCCCTGGTGGCGAAGTCGGTCCAGTCTGCGAGGTTGTCAAAGGTGTGCTGGCCCATTTTCGCGGGGTCGGTGATGGCCAGGTAGCGGTTGTGGAAGATCATGTCGGTGTCGATGTTCTCGACATCGATGACCCAGGCGCGGCCCACCAGCACCGTGGGTTTATGTGCGGCCGCCTCCGTGGGGTTGCTCTGGGCGGTCGTCGCGGCGCCAGCGCCGATCTCGAAGGCGACCGGCTCCGCCGGCATGGTGTCGACCGTGCAGATGACGCCCGCCACGGCGGTGGCGGCGGCCGTTTCCGGGCTGGCCAGGTAGACCTCGCCCTTGCCCTGCTTGCCGGCGAAGTTGCGGTTGCCCGTGCTGACCGTAACCTCGCCCGGGCCGTTCTGGCCGATCTGTCCCGCGGCGCAGCCGCCGCAGCCGGCGTTGCCCACCAGGGCGCCGGCCTTCATGAACACGTCCACCAGCCCCTCGTCCAGACAGGTCTCCCACACCGCGCGGGTACTCGGCACCACCTTCAGCACGACGCCTGCAGCCACGGTGCGGCCCTCGAGGACCTTGGCCGCACGGCGCAAGTCCTCCAGACGACCGTTGGTGCAGGAGCCGATGAAGACCGAGTCGACCTTGCGGCCGGCAACCTCGCTCACGGGGATGGTGTCCTCGGGGTGGCCCGGCCGTGCGATCATGGGACGCAAACCCTCGAGGTCCACCTCGAACGTCGCCTCGTAATGGGCGTCGGGATCGGCGGCGATGGGTTGGAAATCCCGGCCGCCGGCGGCGCGGCAGAAATCCAACACGGCCTGGTTGGGCGCAAAGAGGGAGATGATGCCTCCCATCTCGGTGGACATGCTGGCGATGGTCACGCGGTCGGGCACGTCCAACTCGTCGACGATATCGCCCGTGATCTCTGCGGCGTAGCCCAGCAGGCCGCCGGCGCCCAGGGTCTGCAGCATCTTCAGGACGATGTCCTTGGCCGTGGCCTCCGGCGCGGGGCGGCCCTTCAGGACGATCCGGCACGACTTGGGGACCTTGAACCAGACCTTGCCGGAGCTCCAGGCGTAGGCGATGTCCTGGTCGCCCATGCCCTGCCCGAAGGCGCCCACGGCGCCCATGATGTTGGCGTGGCTGTCGGTGCTGACGAAGGTCGAGCCCGGACCCACGATGCCGTCGTCGATGGCGATGTGGGTGCCGATGCCCTGGGTGATGTCGCGCAGGCCGACGCCCGTCTCGCGCGCGTAGATGCGGCAGATCTGCTGGTTGGCCGCGTAACCCTGGTCGCTGCCGCCGGGATTGCAATCGAAGGTGAAGAGGGTCTTCGACGCGTCGTCGATGCCCAGTCCGGCCTGCTGCAGGTTCTTGACCACGCTCGCGCCGCCGAAATCACGCGCGGCGCGGATGTCCACGCGCATGTCCACCGTCTCGCCGGGGTGCACCACGTCGCTTTCGCAGTGGTTGGCGATGATCTTCTCGATGAGTGTAAGGCCCACGATAAATCCTCCGGGGTGTCGATCAGGTTCTATTGATCGTCTTCGTTTTCTACGAATCGAAAGTCGGGTTCGCTGCCAGCAAGCAGCGCGGCCATGCCCGTCGCGGTTTCGCGGGAATCCCAGCATTGCTGCTGGGCCTCGAATTCCAGGGAAAGCATGGTGGTCATGTCGAACTGGGGCGACTGCTGCACGGCCATCTTGCTGAGTTGCAGGGCCGGCTGCGGGATAGTGGTCAGATGTCGGGTGAAACGTTCCACCTCGTCGTCCCAGATGTCGCTCCGCACCACCCTGTCGATCAGGCCCATGCGCGCCGCCTCGTCGGCTGGGATCGCGCGTCCCGACCAGAAAAGCTCCAGGGTCCGGTTGGGACCGATGAGACGCGGCAGCGTGAAGGTCAAGCCCCAGTCCGGCAGCAACCCGTGGCGCATGTCCTGCATGGTGAAAGTGGCCGTGGCACAGGCCATGCGCACGTCGGCGGCCATTACAAGGCCGAAACCGGCGTCGCGCACGTCACCGCTGACCGCGGCCACGATGGGCTTGCCCATCTCCTGCATGAGCGTGACCACGCGGCGTACGGTGTCGAGACTGGCCGCCATGCTTTCCAAGCCCCCGCCGCGAGTACGCTCCTCCGCGACCGATTGCAGGTCCATGGTAGCATCGAAGGAACCGTCCGCATCGCTCAACAGGATGGCACGCACCGCGCGGTCCTCCTGCAGGCGCAACAGAATGTCCACCAACTCGTCACCGAAATCCCGCAGCTGTGGCGTCGCAGGGCCCTGCAGCGTGAGGGCCGCTACACTATCGGCAATTTCGCAATTGAAGAATTCGTAGTTCATGGCTCGCTCCTTGACCGGGCTGAGTCGCAGATCGGAGGTGGCGCCCGCGCCTCCTCTTCGGACACGATAATACCCAAGGCGTCAGAGTCAACGCCGGTAGGTCCGATGCTGGACAACGCTCCGGGCCGATCATATGCTGGCTGTGCCGGAATGGTCCGGCGAGACCGTCGGGAGATGGGTATGAAGGTGTTCTTGACCGGTGGCACAGGCTTGATCGGACGGGCCTTGATCCAGCGCCTGCTCGAACGGGGGGACGAGGCGGCCTGCGTCACGCGGGATCGTCGCCGGGCGCTGTCCCGCCTGCCGCGCCCCGTCGAGATCGTGGAGAGCGATCCCGTGGAGGGCGGCGACTGGCAGGACGCCCTGGCCGATTGCGATGCGGTGGTCAACCTGGCCGGAGAACCGCTGGCCGCGGGCCGGTGGACGAGTCGACGCAAGCACCGGTTTCGAAGGTCCCGGCTGGAGACGACCCGCAACGTGGTCGACGCGATCAACGCCCACCCGCGCGTACGGACCCTGCTGAGCGGCTCGGCGGTCGGCTACTACGCCGAGGGCGGCCGGGAACCTCTTTACGAGGAGCGCGAAGCGGGGGGCGATTTCCTCGGCCGCCTGGCTCACGAATGGGAAGGCTGCGCCCTCGAAGCCGCGTCGGGCGAGACGCGCGTGGTGCTGCTCCGCACCGGGGTGGTCCTGGCGCGTGAAGGCGACGCCCTGTCCCGCCTGGCCTTGCCCTACCGTTTCGGCCTCGGCGGCCCGCTCGGCAATCCGCGCGCCTATTTTCCCTGGATCCACCGCGAGGACATGGTCCGGGCCATCCTCTACCTGCTCGACCACGAGGGAATCGAGGGCCCGGTGAACATGGTGGCGCCCGATCCGCCGAACCAGAAGGAATTCGCGCAGGCCCTGGGACGCGTGCTTGAAAAACCGTCGGGTTTCCGCACGCCGGCGTTCCTGCTGCGCCTGGCGCTCGGGGAGATGGCCGACATGATGCTGTCCAGTTACCGGGCCGTGCCCAAGGTGCTCCGCGCGAACGGGTTCAGCTTCGAGTATCGCGATCTCGAGGCCGCTCTGGGCGATCTGCTCAGGTAGTACGTGCGGTCCGGAGGACTGTCGGACGAGGAGGAACGATATGACTCATCGAGCAAGCGGACTCGTAGCCTTGGCGCTGGTCTGCGCCACACTCGCCTCGGCCCAGGCGCCGGATTACCAACCGCTCTTGTCCGGCTGGGAGTGGACGTTTATCACCGGTCAGGGAGGTGATCTGTCCGAACAGGTCGCAGGACAGCTCGTGATCCACGGCCATCTCACAACAGAGATCCATTGCGTGGAGACCGTTCCCATACCACAGGTCTATCACAATTACTGGACCAAGGACGTGGACGGGAACGTGTACCTGCACGGAGCCTGGAACGATAGCGGCTTCGTGCTGTCGTATGAGCCTCCCATCCTCTGGGTAGCCCCCCCGCTAGCGGTGGGTAAGACCTGGTCCAGCACGCCCCAGTTCTTTGACGGTCTCGACGACGCCAACCCCGGCGACTTCCACACGCTGGCCTACGAGGTCGCGGCCCTGGCGGACGTGACCGTGCCCGCGGGTGTCTTCGCCGCGGCGAACATCGTCTTCGTCATGCCGTGGACAGTGACCGCTCGTGACGGTCTGACATACGATCTCTGCGGCCGCCGCCTGCCGGACGACGCGGTGCGCGAAGACGGTCGTTGGGTGGCCGAAGGCGTGGGCCGCGTCAAGGAGACGGACTGGGAACTCGCGAGTTACATCGATCCGTTGCCCAACGAGACCTCCACCTGGAGCGACGTCAAACGACTTTTCCAGTGATGATCGAGGTGTTCGGCCCCCCTCTATGTCAGGGCAAGCGACTGCCGGACGTGGTGCAGGTCCGGCTCAGCCCAGGCACTCCGTTTTCTTCCCTTTCGCCCCAGGGATACGATTGCCATATTTGACGGCGCGGGTTCAACGTCTTCCGGAAGCCTAAGGGGAATGATCATGTCCAGTGAAACCTTTGCCGCGGTGCGCAACGATGCCATCGCCCGCAACGTGGAGTTCGTCGATCTCAAGGTGCTCGATCTCGTCGGTCGACTGCACCACATCACCTTTCCTTTCGAGCGCTTCACTCTCGAGACCATGGGGGAGGGTATCGGCTTCGACGGTTCCAGCTACGGCTTCCTGAAGGTCGAAAACAGCGACATGGTGCTCATACCGGACCTGTCCACGGCCCACACGGACCCGTTCCGCGACCGACCCACGCTGACCATGTTCGCCGAGGTCAAGCATGTGGGCAACGACCGCAAGCCCTTCGCCCAGGACGGGCGCACGATCGTCCGCCGTGCCGAACAGGCCCTGCGCGACCTGGGCATCGCGGAGTCCTCGCGTTGGATCCCCGAGTATGAGTTCCACATCTTCGAGGAAGCCCAGTACGAGTCGGACGTCAAACGGTCCAGCTACGCCATGACCAGCAAAGAGCAGTTCTTCCAGAACGCCTACCACGCCTGCAACCCGCACGATCACTACGACGATTTCCGCGACGAGGCCTGTGCCCTGATGCGCGATTTCAACATGGAGGTGCGCTATCACCACCATGAAGTGGGAGACAAGGCGCAGCAGGAGATCGAGGGCTGGTTCGCGGATCTGCCGACCATGACCGACAACGCCGTGCTCGCCAAGTACATCCTGTTCAACCTGGCCGACAGGCACGGTCTGAAGGTGACCTTCATGCCCAAGCCGCTCATGGACAACGCCGGCAGCGGCTGGCACCTGCACCAGCTTCTGCTCGGCGCGAACGGGGAGAACATCTTCGAGGACGCCGAGGGCTACGCGGGAATGAGCCGGACCGCGCTGCACTACATCGGCGGCGTGCTGAAGCACAGCCCCGCCCTCTGTGCCCTGACCAATCCCAGCACCAATTCCTACAAGCGTCTGGTACCTGGTTTCGAGGCCCCCACGGCCATCACCTACGGACGCAGCAACCGCGGCGCGGCCATCCGTATTCCCAGCTACATCACGGATCCCGCCTACCGGCGTATCGAGTACCGGCCGCCGGACTTCACCTGCAACCCCTATCTGGCCGCGTCGGCGGTCCTGATGGCGGGTATCGACGGCATCGTCAACGAGATCGATCCCGAAGCCGAAGGCTATCATCCCGAGGACGCGCCCTCGGCGAACGCCCGCAGCGAGGTGCAGTTCCTGCCCCGTTCGTTGGACGACGCCCTGGACGCCTTGGAACTGGATCACGATTTCCTGCTGCGCAACGATGTATTCCCCAAGGTCCTGATCAGGCGTTGGCTCGAGATAAAGCGCAATGAGATCCAGGCCATCAACCGGCGCCCGCATCCATACGAGTTCACGATGTACTTTGACTTGTAGGTAGAGGTGGGGAATACTGTGTCCGGCGTCTCCGCCCGACGCGCCACGGGCGGAGACGCCGGACACACTATTCCCCCCCGCTCCGAGGTTGTCATGATCGAGTTCTCGGTGAAGACGAACGGTCGGACGGATTTCGTGGACATCACGGGGCAAGTCCAGGCCGCCGCGAAGGAACTGGGCGTGACCGACGGCGCGCTGCTGGTCTGGGTGCCCCATACCACCGCCGCGGTAACCGTCAACGAGGGGGCCGACCCGGACGTAGTGCGCGATCTGGCCGACGCCCTGGACCGCATGGCTCCCTGGACGGCGGGCTATCGGCACGCCGAGGGCAACGCCGCGGCGCATGTCAAGTCCAGCCTCTTCGGTTGCGATCAGATCGTGCCGGTCGTCTCGGGCCGCCTGGCGCTGGGTACCTGGCAGACCGTCTGGTTCTGCGAGTTCGACGGCCCGCGACGCCGCAAGGTCCGCGTGAGCGGGTTGGACACGGTCGATCGTGACGGGTAGCCAGCGAGGCCCGTCTGATGCTATGATGCCCCGGTTGCATCCCGGTCGAGACTCACGTTCTTCCGAAGCGGAATCATGAAGGAACGGATCTACTTTCATCGAGCCTACAAGAAGCTCGCCCGCATCCGGCGCGGGCCGGTCGTTCTGCTGTTCCTGCTCGTGGCCGTACTCGACGCCTGCATCGCGTATTGGCACGAGCCGATCCTGGGCCGCTTCGTGGGCGTCGTCGCGCGGATCCTGGCCTGGTGCGGCATACCCACCACCGTGACGTCCTGGACTTTCCTGCCCACCTGGGTCACGCAGATGCCCGTACTCGACGCCGCGGGTGTCTTTCCTACACGCCGCTTCGCCCTGGTGGCGTTCGTGATCAGCGTGCTGCTGGTGGCGGTCATGCCGAGGATACGCCTTCTGCCCAAGGCCATCCGGGTCTACGTGGTCTTCCTGGCCCTGCTGAATGTGGCGTCGTCGTCGTTCTTCGTCCTCGCGCCGCACCTGTTTCCCTACGATGTGCTCGATTTCTCGCTGCTGTATATGGGGACGCAGTTCGGTATGTGGCTGTTGTTGCCGGTCGTGATGGGGGTGGCCCTCGCGCCGATCTACGCGCCGGTGCTGGAGAAGATGCTGATCATCGTGCTGACGGTCTGCTACGCTGCAATATTTGGTGCCGTGCGCTACGCCGCGTTCCTCTACCTGCTGGACGCGACCACGGTGCTGCACATGGCCGCGATGTTCTTCGCCCTGGGGCCCTTGATCGATTTCGTCTACATGGTAGCCATCTACGCCATCTATGTGAACATCGTCGCCCTGCGTCTGGGGCACAAACCGGAGATCTGGCGATGGTCGTTCTGATCCTCAAGCTGTACGTGATCCTGGTCGTGCTGATCATGGCGGTCTACGCCGTGCGCCATTACCTGTTCACCGTGAACCGGCTGACGGGAGACCAGCGCCTCTGCTACCACGACATCGTCGACGACGATCTGCCGCGGATCTCCGTGCTGGTGCCCATGCACAACGAGGAGCGGGTCGCGCGGCAGTCCCTCGAGGCCATCCTGAACTGCGAATACCCGCGCGAGTTGCTGGAGATCATTCCCGTCAACGACCACTCCGACGACGGCACCGCCGAGATCCTCGACGAGCTGGCCGCCGTACACCAGGCGATACGGCCCTTGCACAGGCACGAGGGCCTGCGGGGCAAGCCGGCGGCGCTGAACGACGCGTTGCTGTTGGCTGCCGGCGAGATCATCATCGTCTTCGACGCCGACTATCTACCCGGCCGGGGCTGCCTCCGGGACCTGATCATCTCCTTCAAGGACCCCGAGGTGGGCGCCGTGATGGGCCGCGTCGTCCCTGTGAACACCCGCACCAACCTGCTGACCCGGCTGCTGGATCTCGAGCGCAGCGGCGGCTACCAGGTGGACCAGCAGGCGCGTCACAACCTGCATCTGATGCCGCAGTACGGGGGCACCGTGGGCGGTTTTCGCCGCGACCTGGCCCTGAGCTTCGGCGGCTTCGATCCGCGGGTCCTGGCCGAGGACACCGATCTCACCTATCGCCTCTACATCGGCGGCTGGAAGGTCGCCTACGCCAACAAGGTGGAATGCTACGAGGAGGTGCCGGAAACCTGGAGCGTGCGTTCGCGCCAGATCCGTCGCTGGTCCCGCGGCCACAACTACACCATGTTCAAGCATATCGGGGCCTTGCTGCGCTCCCGGTTCCTGACCCGCACCGAGAAACTCGACGGCCTGCTGCTGCTGATCATCTACCTGCTGCCGGTCTTCCTGTTCACCGGCATCATCGACTCGGTGATCCTGTTCTTCCTGGGCGAGATGCAGATCCTGGACAGCGTGCTGGTCTTTCTCTTCGTGGCGACCTACAGCGCCTTCGGCAACTTCGCTCCCTTCTACCAGATCGCCACGGCCAGCCTCCTGGACGGGGTCACGCATCGTATCCGGCTGTTGCCTTTTCTGATGTTCTACTTCCTGCTGAATATCTGGACGATCACGTCCGGCTTCGTCCAGGCCCTGGGCGACCGCTTCCTGCGGCGCCGCGCCGAGTGGGAGAAGACCAGCCGGTTCCGGCGGGAGGAGCAGGCATGAGGGGGCGCCGGGCACATGTCATCCTGTTCTGCCTGGTGCTGACTCTGACGGCTCTCGGCCCGTGGGGCGTCGTCCATGCGCAGTTCGGGAACGAAGCCGACACGACGGGGTCGCTGGTGCTGGATCCATCCCTGCAAGAGGTCCCGCCCGACACCGTTGCTGCGCGGCCGGGCGCGGCGACGCTCCTGTTGCTGACCTTTGCCCTGCTGATCCTGTTGCCCTTCGTGCCGGGACTGATCGAGGTCTACTGGCCGCGCGACCGCTACCCATTGCCCGTGGATACCGGGTACACCAAGGATCCCCGCTTTTTCGGCCGTGCGGCCCGCGACATCCTCGCCGGCGCCCTCGACGTCGCCGCCGTCGCGCCCGGCAGCCATGAGGTGGAGATGTCCAAGGCCGAGACCGTCGAAGTGCACGACGATCTCGAACTTCCCGCCGGGACCGCGCAGGCCGCTGTCCTGGTGGTGCGGGGAGAACTAGCCGTCGGCGCCGGCGCCACCTGCGACCGCGAGGTATTCGCCAGCGGTCGGGCGCGGGTGGGCGAAGGCGCCACGCTGCGCACGCTGGCCGGTGACGCCGACGTGGCGCTGGCGGCGGGCGTGACCATGCAACGCTGGCTGGATGCCGACGGTGACGTGACGGTGGGAGAGGACTGTAGCCTGGGCGTCAGCGCTGCGGCCGGCGGATCCCTGATCCTGGCCGACGGCGTGGTATTCAACCGACTCTACGGTTTGCCGGTGACCACGGCGGACGGCGCCGGCGCCGGTGGCGGCGAGCAGCCGGGACCAGGCGCCGCGCAGGTTCGCTCTCCGTCCTATCCAGATGTCGACGAGATTCTCACCATCGAGGACCTGGTCCACCTCCATCGCGACGACCTGACCGTATCGCCCGGTGACGAGTTCCAGCGGCCGCTGGTGTGCAAGGGCGATCTCACGATCGCCGCCGGCGCGGTCCTCGCCTATACCGCCCGGGTGTACGGGGACCTGCATCTGGAGCAGGGCGCGACGATCCAGGGCGACGTCATCGCCGAGCGGAACGTGACCCTGGCGGAGGGCGCGGCGGTGTACGGGAACGTCTTTTCCCAGGCCGCGGTCACGCTGGCGTCGGGCGCTCGGGTGGGGCTCCCCGGCGCGCGCAAGTCCCTGATCGGCAAGAAGGAGATCCTGCTGGGCGCCGACGTGGTCGTGCACGGCTATGTCCTCACCGACGGACGGGGGCGCGTGTCATGCGTTGGTTCTTCCTGACACTCGCTCTGCTCGCCTGCCTGGCGGTCCTGCTCAGCGGCGTGGTCTCCGAGCGGAAGGCGGCCCGGATGTCCGCCGCATCGACCCTCCGCGTGCTGGTCGCGTACAACCCGGCCCTGATCGATGAGCACGGTTACGTACTCGAGGCCTACCTCAGCGTGTTGGAGGAGGAAGGCGTTCCCCACGCGGCCGTCGATCTCTACAACCTACGCGACGTGTCGCCGGATGAACTCGTCGCCTCGGTGCCGGCGTTGATCCTGCCGGACGGACTGTGCCGGCGGCTGCATTCCTCCTTCACCACCTGGTTGGACGAGTACCTGGCGGCCGGGGGAGCCCTGGCCGTGATCCACGATGCCGGCATCATGAATCAGACCGGCGCCTTGTTGCCGCGGAGTTTCCTCTCCCGTCACACCGGCGTGCAGCACGTCGCCGCCGCCCACGCCGGCGACCGCTCCCATGCCGAAGGCGGCATCCGCTTCGTCGATCCGGCGTCCGCCTCCTTCTGCCAGATCCCGCCGGGCAAGCTGGACGATGATCTCCACCTGACCGGTTACGGTTATGGCCGCCTGGTCTATCCCATCGCGCGCGGACGACTGGAGCCCGCCGCACCCGACGCAGCCCCTCGGGTGTTGGCCTGGACCACCGGCCCGTCGACCGGGGAACATCCGGCGGTCACGGTGAGAGGCGAGGGACCCGGCGCCGTCATGTACGTGAACCTGCCGCTCGGCCATCTCAAGGCCTACGGCGACGACCTGCCGCTGCGCGCGCTGCTACGCACGTTCACGGGCACGATCGTCGGCATGCCCCATCTGGTGCCGTCTCCGGACGGACTGGGCACCGTCGTGATCAACTGGCATCTAGACTTCATGGACGACCGGGCCGCCCTCGACGACATGTCCGCCCGCGGCCTGCTCCGGGACGATCTGCCCTGCTCGTACCACGTCTGCGCGGGACCGTCTGTCAACAGCCCCGGCGACGGTCACGGCTTCGAGGTCTGCGGGAAGGGAAGGCCGTATATCGAGCGATTGCAACAAATTGGAGAGATAGGGTCCCACGGTGGTTGGATACACAACTTATTCGCCGCCGAGGTGCAAAGCGGCGCCTGGGATGCCGATTCCATAGCGGTCTACGTGAGTCGGAACAACGCGTGCCTGCAGGAGGTCACGGGTCGGCCGGTGCGCGAGTACTCGGCGCCGGCGGGCGTGCATCCCCAACCGCTGATGACGTCGTTGCTCGAGGAGTTGGGTTTCGACTGCTACTACTACACGGGCGATTCCGGCAGCGCACCCAACCGTTCGTTCTACGAGGGCACGCGGCTGTCGGACAGCCTGGTCGCCTTCCCGGTGATGCCGCGCGCCGGGCTGGCTTCGCTGGCGGAGATGGACGAACACCTGGCCCTTTCGGCGGACGGGGTCCTGGACTGGCTCACCGCCACCTCCGACTACTGCCGGCGCGAGCGGACCATCCGCATGGTCTACTCCCACCCCTACAACCTGGTCAAATACACGCACGATCTCGACTACCGGCCCGCGCTGGCGAGCTGGTACGACGAGTTGTCGGCCCTGCAGGACGCCGGGGAATTGCGCGTGAGGACCATGGCGGAATGCACCGCCTTCCTACGTCGTGCCTGGGACACCGAGTTCTCGGTGTCGCTCGCGGATGCGGGGGCGATGTTGAGCTTGCGGAACGCGCAGGGTCTGGCGGGCGTGGCGGTGGCGCTGCCGCGGGCGCGCTGGACCGTGGAGACGCCGCCGGGCTGCCGCCGGCTCGTGGACGAGAGAGAAACCGTAATCGTGGTCACGGAGGACCTGGATGAGATCGAGTTCGCGGCGAACTGGCACTGAGTTCGCGCTCTGGATCGTGCTGCTGATCCTCGTGGCGGGTTGCGCGGGACGTCCGCAGCGTCACGCCGCCCTGGCGGTGGTGGCTCGTTTCGCACCCGTCGGCCCGAGTCCGCAGCTCGTGCAGCCCTATTTTGCCAATCTCTACGCCTTGTCGCTCTGTCGCCACGGGCGCCATCTGGATGAGGTCGAGCGTTACATCGCGTGGTATCTGGATCATCTCAACGACGTGGGGAGTGAAGGACGCGCGGGCACGATCTACGATTACGTAGTGCATCACGGCAACCGGGAGCAGGCCACGGGGCGGTACGATTCGGCGGACGGTTACGCCGGCACGTTCCTGATCCTGCTCGACGCCTACGAGCAGGCCACCGGCGACGCCGACTTGTTGACCAAGCGCCTGGCGGAGATCTCGATCGTGGCCGAACTGCTGCTGTCCCTGCAGGACGAAGACGGCCTGGTGCGGGTGTCCCCGGAGGACGGCACGCACTACCTGATGGACAACTGCGAGGCGTACGGCGGACTCATCGCCTGGTCCTCGCTGGAGCGGCGCCTGGGCCTGGATGCGGGACCGCGCTACCTGGCGGCGGCCGAGCGGCTGCGCCAGGCCATCATGTCGCGGCTCTACGATCCGGCCACGCACCGGTTCCACTGGGCCGAGAGCGATGCCGCGGTGCATGCCTCGTCGTGGGATACGTACTATCCGGATGCGCTCGCCCAGCTCTTCCCCGTCCTGTACGGGGTGGTTCCGGCCGGGGAGGAACCAGCCAGGTCCTTGTGGCGGGAGTTCGCTGCGAGGTATGATCCGCGCGGGGGAGACGAGAGGCCTCCCAACGAGCGCACCATCATCGAATTGACGCGGGAGCGGGTGATACAGTGAATGACACGAAGCGCGCAGAACGAGCGACGGCGGCGCTGGTCGTGCTGGCGGCGGTGATCGCCCTGACCGGGACGGCCGCGGCCGCGACCGGCACGGCCACCGACTGGGTGCAGGCCAGGGGCGATCCCGACTACCGGTTGGACCTGGACCTGACCGCCGACCTCCTGAGCCCCGGCGATGTCTACGGCAATTGGCACACGGCCACCGCCACCCTCTACGTACGAACCATGCCGCGCATCACGCCCTTCGTGCAGGCGGGCCTGTTCGAGCGCGAGAACAGCGACGCCGGCCTGACCGTCGGCACCTACGCGGACTGGACGCGGCGGCTCTACTCCTATTCGGCCTTCACCACCGGCGGCCGCTCCCACTACCTGCAGCGCCACCGCTGGGACCACGCCTTCTACCTGAACACCGGCCCCGTCATCGCCGTGGTCGCCGCCGGTTGGCTCGAGGACTACGACGCCCACGAGGACTGGTACGTGGCGGCGGGACCCCGGATCTGGCGCGGCCCGATCATCGCTGAGTACCGTCTGACCCGCACGGTCAGCGACCCGGGCGGCCGGGTCGGCTGGAAGCACCTCTTCTCCTGCGGCTGGGGGGAGGAAGGCCGGGCCTGGCTCTTCGCCAACCTCACCCTCGGGCAGGAACGCTACACCGCGACCTGGATCACGCCCGTCCAGCCCGTGGATCACGACTTCGTCGAACTGTCGGTGAACTACCAACGCTGGCTGCGGCCGCGGCTGGGCATCAAGCTGCGGGGCGGCTACCTGGACCTGGGGGAGGGGATCGACGGTTACGAGAAGGTGAATCTGGGTGCGGGGGCGTTTCTGGAATTCTGATTCACGCCAACCAGCGACGGCAGATCTTCACGATACGCGGCGCCGAGTTGCCGTCGCCGTAAGGATTGATCGCCCGTGCCATCTCGGCGCGGGCGTCGTCATTTCCGAGTAGACGGGTGGCTTCGGCGACGATCGCTTCCTCGTCCGTGCCCACCAGCCGGACCGTGCCGGCGGCGACCGCCTCGGGCCGCTCCGTCTTCGCGCGCGTCACCAGCACCGGCTTGGCGAGACCCGGCGCTTCCTCCTGCACGCCGCCGGAGTCGGTGATGATCAGCCGGCAGCGATCCAGCAGCCGCACGAACGGCAGGTAGGACAGGGGGTCGATCAGGCGGACGTTGTCGTGTCCGCCGAGCAGCCGGTGGACCGGGGCCTGGACGTGGGGATTCAAGTGCACCGGGTAGACGAACAGGTGGTCGGGGAAGCCGGCCGCCAGTCTCGCGAGGGCGCGGCAGACCGCCTCGAAGCCCGCGCCGAAATTCTCGCGGCGATGACCGGTGATCAGGACCAAGGGGCGCTCGCCGTCGAGCAGACCCGTCTCGAGGCCGGGCACCGCGGGAGGGTTCCGGCGCACGCGTGTCAACGCGAGGTGCAGGGCGTCGATCACCGTGTTGCCGGTCACGTGGATCCGCTCCCGTGGCACGCCCTCACCCAGCAGGTTGTCGCGGGCGGTATCGGTGGGCGCGAAATGCAGGTCCGCCAGGCGGGACGTCAGCACACGGTTCGCTTCCTCGGGAAAGGGCGCGCGCAGATCACCGGTACGCAGTCCGGCCTCCACGTGCCCCACCGGGACGCCGCGGTAGAAGGCGGCCAGGGCCGCGCAGAACACCGTGGTCGTGTCTCCCTGTACCAGGACCAGGTCGGGACGGTGGTCCTGCAGGTAGGCGTCGATACCGTTGACCGCGCGGGAGGTGAGGTCCGCGAGCGACTGGTCCGGCCGCATCAGGTCGAGATCCGCGTCGGGCGTCAGGGAGAAGACGTCCAGCACCTGATCGAGCATCCTGCGGTGCTGGGCCGTGACGCAGATGTGGCACGCCAGGTCCGGCGCTTCCCGCAGGGCCAGGGCCACCGGAGCCAGCTTGATGGCCTCGGGACGTGTGCCGAAGATCAGCGATATCCTTTTCATGCGGCCCCCGCGTGTGTTGATTTTGCGATGATGCGTGCTTACAATAGCCGCTCTCGTACGAGATGCCCAGCAATAGGTAATCGTCCGGCGGCAGGACAGTCGGCGGCAGGAGTCGTCCGGTGGAAGGATGAGCGTTGAACGCACAGCAGATCCGTAAACGTTTCCTCGAATTCTACGCCGAGCGCGACCACGCCGTGGTCACCTCGTCGTCGCTCGTGCCCGAGAACGATCCCACCCTGATCTTCGCCAACGCCGGCATGAACCAGTTCAAGTCGGTGTTCCTGGGCATGGAGAAGCGCGACTACGTGCGCGCCGCCTCCTGCCAGAAATGCATGCGCGTCAGCGGCAAGCATAACGATCTGGAAGAGGTGGGACGCGACGCCCGTCACCACACCTTCTTCGAAATGCTGGGCAACTGGTCCTTCGGCGACTACGGCAAGAAGGAGTCCCTGCTGTGGGGCTGGGAGTTCCTCACCAAGGACATGGGTCTTGATCCCCAGTACCTGTGGGCGTCGGTCTACAAGGACGACGACGAGGCCTACGCCATCTGGCGTGACGACATCAAACTGCCCGAGACGCGCATCGAGCGGCTGGGCGACCTCGACAAGGGCGACGACGAGAACTTCTGGTCCATGGGCGACACCGGCCCCTGCGGCCCCTGTTCCGAGATCCACTACGACCAGGGCGCCGACATGACCTGCGACCATCCCGACGGGTGCGCCCTGGGCGTCTGCGACTGCGACCGCTGGCTGGAGATCTGGAACCACGTCTTCATGGAGTTCGACCGTGACGAGACGGGCAAGCTGAACCCGTTGCCCATGCTGAGCGTCGACACGGGCATGGGCCTCGAAAGGCTGGTGGCCCTGGTCGAGGGCGTGCGCAGCAATTTCGCGAGCGACCTCTTCACGCCCATCATCGATTTCATCACCGAGCTCAGCGGACGCGCGCCTGAAGGGGAGGACCGCATCTCCATGCAGGTAATCGCCGACCATGCGCGGGCGGTCTGTTTCGCCATCACCGACGGCGCCGCACCCGGCAACGACGGACGCGGTTACGTGGTGCGCCGCATCCTGCGCCGCGCCGCGCGTCACGGGCGCAATCTCGGTCTGCAGGAGCCGTTCCTCTGGCGGGCGGCAGAAGTCGTCGTCCGCGAGATGGGTGAGGCCTATCCGGAACTGCTCGAGCGACGGGACCGGGTCCTGCAGACGATCCGGCGCGAGGAGGAGCGCTTCAACCTCACCCTGGACCGCGGCCTGCAGGTATATGCCGAGATGCGCAACGCGGCCGGCGGCGAGCGGATTTCCGGCGCGGACGCCTTCAAGCTGCACGACACCTTCGGCTTCCCCCTGGATCTGACCCGCGTGCTGGCGGAGGAGGACGGCCTGAGCGTCGATGAAGCCGGCTTCACGACCTGCATGGAGCGCCAACGCGCAGCGAGCGGCAAGCAGCGGGCGTTCAGGGCCGGCGTGGGGACCTGGCGCGCCGTGCGTGCCGGCGAGGACCCTGCCGTCTTCCGTGCCGATTTCACCGGCTACCTGTCTCGCGAGGAGCAGACCCGGGTAGTCGGCGTGCGCGCCGCCGGCGAACACGGCTCCCAGCTGCTCTTCGCCCGCACGCCCTTCTATGCCGAGGCCGGCGGCCAGGTGGGCGACGGCGGCACCGTGGAGCTGGCCGACGGCGTCAAGCTAGAGGTCCTGGTCACCGTCGCCGACGAGACGGGTCCCGTCTCGCTGGTCGACGCCGACACCGACAAGCTGCTGGGTCTGCTGGCGGAGAACGACGAGGTCATGCTCACCGTCGCCGCGGAACGCCAGGCCACCATGCGGCATCACACCGCCACCCATCTGTTGCATGCCGCGCTGAGGCGCAGCCTGGGCGATCACGTGACCCAGGCGGGCAGCGAGGTCGGCCCGGACAAGCTCCGCTTCGATTTCCACCACGACCAGGCGTTGACCGCCGAGGAGATCGCCGCGGTCGAGCGGCAGGTCAACCACGAAGTGCTGGCCAACGGCGAGGTGCTGGTGCACGACGACGTGCCGTTGGCGCAGGCCCGCGAACGCGGCGCCATGGCCCTGTTCGGCGAGAAGTACGGCGACACCGTGCGCATGATCGAAATCCCCGGTACCAGCGGCGACTACTCCCTCGAGCTCTGCGGCGGCACGCACGTGTCGCGGACCGGGGACATCGGACCCGTGCGCATCACCGCCGAGGGCAGCAGCGCGGCGGGTGTGCGCCGGATCGAGGCCGTGGCGGGCGAGGTGGCGCTGGCCCTGGCCGCCGCCGAGCGCGCCGAACTGGCCGCCGTGCGCGCCGTCCTGCGCCACGACGGAGACCCGGCCGGCCGCGTTGCCGGGCTGGTGGCCGAGCGCGACGCCCTGGCCAAGGCGCAGCGCGACGACCGGCGGGCTGCCGCGGCCGGTTCGCTCGATGGTTTGGTGGCCGGCGCGATCGACGTGTCCGGCGTGAAGGTGCTGACCGCCCGCGTAGACGCCGAGAACCGCGACGCTCTGCTGCAGTTGGGTGACCGCGCCCGCGATCTGCTTGGCAGCGGCGTCGTCGCCCTGGCGGCGGAGTGGGAGGGCAAGGCCACCCTGCTGGTCACCGTCACCAACGATCTGGTCGACGCCAAGCGGCTGCACGCCGGCAATCTGGTCCGGGCCGTCGCCGAGAAGGTGGGCGGCCGTGGGGGCGGGCGCCCCAATACGGCCCAGGCCGGTCTACCCGGTCCCGGTGACATCACCGCCGCGCTGGCCGAGGTTCCGGGGCGCGTCGAGGAGATGGCCGGCGACAAGTGAGCAGCGACGGCGACGGTAACCCGTAGCATGTCACCACCAAGCGACCGTTTTCCAGACAAGACGATCTCAAGTTTGGTCTCCCAAAGTCGATAATCCCCTATGAAATCGAGATATCCGGGAATACCCCGCGGCGGCGGCTGCCGCGCGGTGTGTATGTCATCTAACTGTGCTGCAGGGAGTTGGGGCCGTCAATTGAGGTGTTGGGCGAATCATGGACTGTCTGTAGCGACGCTGATGTCGCTATTGTTCTGCCTTGCCGTAGCGGACGACGGCAACAGTCAGATTATCGAGCCCATGAAGACCGCCCGTGTCGCCACTGGTTCTTATGTGGGCGACGGTAGTGCAGGCCAGCTCATCGACAACCTCGGCTTCACGCCCGACTTCGTTCTCGTGAAGGGACACTCCCTGACCGACGGCGACGAATCAGAACAAGCGATATGTTCTCTCTCCTCGTTTCCGGACGGCACCGCCAAGTCCTTGCGCGAAGGGGAGGCGCTTCAGCCCGACCAGATCCTCAGCCTGTTCGCCGGCGGTTTCGCCGTCGGCTCCTCGCCGCGTGTCAACGCGTCGGACTGGCGCTACGACTGGCTGGCCTGCCAATCGGATGGCTCGCTCATGACGGTCGGCAGCTATCTCGGCGACGGCTTGCACAACCGCAACGTAGAGCTCCCCTTCGAGCCCAAATACGTGCTGGTGGTTCCTCACGCCGACTGGCGCGCCTGGCAGAGATTCGAGACTCAGGACAACAGTCAGAGCTTGCCCTTCCACAACAGCGCCAGCCAGGACTACATCCTGAGATTCAGTCTGACGGGCTTTCGCATCAGTGGCGACGACGAAGTCAACGCAACGGGCGAAGAATATTCGTACGTGGCGTTCGGCACGAACATGGATCGCGCGACCGTCGGCACCTACACGGGCGACGACACGTCCGGTCGGTTCGTGCCGGGCCTGGTATCGACTCCGGTCTTCTTGCTGCTCAAGGGCGATGAGAGCGTAGAGGGAGTGCACAGGTTCGCAGACCTGCCTGCACCGGCGCAGACCTACCTCTTTGCGGACCAGCCGCCCATCGACACCGGCGTGCTGTCGTTCCCGGAGGGCGGTTTCCAGCTCGGCGCCCACGAGACCGTCAACATGGACCAATACGAATACCACTGGCTGGCCCTGTCGCAGCAGGCGGACGTCATGTTCAACATGCAGGTCGACGACCCGGCGCCGGTGGTGGGGCAGGAAATGGTCTTTGTCCTGAGAGTGGGTAACGGCGGTCCTGATCTCGCCACGGGCTGCCGCGCCGCCGTACAGCTGCCGACGGGATTGACCTATTCCTGGCACAGCACCGCGGCCGGTGACTTCGATCCGGTCAGCGGAATCTGGGATGTCGGGAACGTGACTCAAATGTCGCTCATGACCATGACCCTGGCTGCGATCGTGGATGAAGGCACTGAAGGTCAAAGGCTCAACAACACCGTTTCTTTGCTGGATGTCGACCAGCATGACGATAATCCTCTCAACGATGCGTCCTCCGCCAGCGTGACGATCCAGGGGGCGGACCTGGCCATCTCCAAGATCGTCGACCAGCCCTATCCGGCCGAAGGTGACACGGTCACCTTCGATATCACGTTGAGCAACCTCGGGCCCAGTGGCGCGGGGGACATCCTGGTGACCGACCAGCTTCCCGCCGGATTGACCTATGTGAGCCACCGGCTGACTCAGGGCAGCTATTCCCTGGTCACGGGCGTGTGGGACGTCGGCACGCTGGCGATGGGTAACGCCGTCGGACTCGAGATCTCCGCCAGGGTGGACGAGGACACCTTTGGCTCCACCATCGTCAACACGGCCGGGATCACCGGCTCCAGCGTGACCGATCCCGTCGTCGGCAACAACACCGACAGCGCCGAGATCCAGGTGCGGGCCTCCGACCTGGGCGTAAGCAAGACCGTGGACGAGACGGCACCCCTGCCGGGCGCCTCGGTCCGTTTCACCGTCACCGTCACCAATTTCGGTCCCCACGACGCCGACGACATCGTCGTCTCCGATCCGTTACCGGCGGGACTGGCCTACGTGGGCGATACGCCGGACCAGGGAACTTATGATTCCGGCAGCGGGGACTGGCAGGTGGGGTCGCTCACGACGGGCGCGACGGCGACGCTCCTGATCGACGCCATGGTGACGGCCGAGCCCGGCGAGACGATCGTCAACACTGCGACGTCCACAGCTTCGTCGGTGCCGGATCCGAATCCCGACAACGACGCCGACAGCGCCTCGCTCAACGTGAGCGGTCCCGATCTGGAAGTGACCAAGGCCGTGGACGACGGCACTCCCGACGTGGGCGATCAGCCCGTCTTCACGATCACGGTGGAAAATGTGGGCGTGACCGGTGCCACCGGCATCGCCGTCACGGATCAACTGCCGCCCGGGCTGGACTACGTGAACGCGGTGCCCAGCCAGGGCACCTACGACGAGATCAGCGGCGTCTGGAACGTGGGCGCCCTCAACCAGGGCTCGAGCTGCGTGCTGCTGCTGACCGCGTTCGTGGCGCCCGGCACCGGCGGACAGACACTCGTCAACACCGCTTCGCTGACCGCCAGCGACCAGGGCGACGCGAATCCCGACAACGATTCCGCGACGGCCGAGGTGGTCGTGCAGGCGGCGGACCTGCATCTCGCCAAGAACGTGGACAACCCCTCGCCCAACCGGAACGACATCATCACCTTCACCGTGCTGGTCACCAACGAGGGGCCCGACGACGCCACCGGTGTCGCCGTCGCCGACACGCTGCCCGAAGGACTGGTCTACGAGGGTTCAACGACGAGCCAGGGCGCCTACGACGACGCCTCCGGCCTCTGGAGCTTGGGCGCGCTGCCAGCCGGCGAAACCGCCACCCTGGAGATCGAGGCGCTCGTGCAGCTGAACGTGGAGCAGGGTGACACCGCCGTCAACACGGCCTACGTCGTCGCCGTCGACCAGGAGGACCCCGATCCCGCCGACAACTCGGACTCGGCCGTCCTCACCCAGCAGAGCAGCGACCTGGCCCTGTCCATGGGCGTGGCGCCGCCGGACCCGGACGAGGGGGGGTCGGTGGTCTTCACGCTGGTTCTGCGCAACAACGGCGGGCCCAGCGACGCGACCAACGTCCGCGTGTCCGACCTCCTGCCGGCGGGACTCGAGTTCGCATCCTGGGAGGCGACCGCCGGCGCCTATGACCCGATCGCGGGCGACTGGCACGTGGCCCTGGTCGCCGTCGACGTCGCGGACACCCTGATCCTGAACGCGACGCCGGCCGCGGGCACGGCCGGCGAGACCCTCGTCAACAACGCCGCCATCGCCGAGGTCGACCAGCCCGATCCCGACGGCACCAACAACGAGGCGTCGGCGTCGGTGGACGTGCGCGGAACCGACCTGTCCGTGACCAAGGTCGTGGACGATCCCGCGCCGACGGTCGGTGACACGATCGTCTACACGCTGACGGTGGACAACCTCGGCCTGATTGCGGCCGCCGGCGTCGCGGTGAGCGACCCGCTGCCCGCCGGCCTCGACTTCGTCTCGGCCGCTGCGTCGACCGGCGCCTACGACAGCGGCTCCGGTCAGTGGACGATCGGCGGCCTGACGGCCGGGTCCGGCGCGACGCTCGACCTGAGCGCCGTCGTCGCCGCCGGCACCATCGGCGAGACCATCCACAACACGGCCGCCGTGACTGCGGACGCGCCGGGCGATACCAACCAGGTCAACGACGAGGCCACGGCCTCGCTGGTCGTACAGGGAGCCGACCTGGCGCTGGCCAAGTCCGTCAACATCTCCGCTCCCAACGAGGGCGAGACGATCCTCTTCACCCTCTCGGTCAGCAATCTCGGACCGGATGCCGCCGCGGGTGTCGAGGTCCAGGACCTGCTGCCGTCGGGCCTGACCTACCTCTCCCACACGCCGGCCGCGGCCGACTACGATCCCGTCACGGGCTTCTGGGTGGTGGGGGAGGTGGCGGAGAGCGGCGTGGAGACGCTCTTCCTGCACGCCAGTGTCGATGCCGGCACCGGCGGTGCGGTGATCATGAACCAGGCCCTCGTCACCGCGTCCGCTGTGGCGGATCCCCAGGCGGCGAACGACTGGGACGAAGCGACCGTGACGGTCCGCGCCGCCGACATCAGCGTCGTCAAGAACGTGGATGACGAGAATCCCGTCGTCGGCGACATCGTCACCTTCACCGTGACGGTCGACAACGCGGGCCCCAACGACGCCACGGGCCTGGTGATCTCCGACTACCTGCCCGGCGACCTGCTCTACGTGGACGACGACCAGATCGATTACGATCCTCTTACCGGCCGCTGGATTATCGGCGACCTGGGCTTCGAGCAGACGGTGGTCATGTCCCTGCAGGCGATGGTGGGACCGGGCACCGCGGGTGACACCCTGACCAACACCGCCGCGCTCGTCGAAGTCGACCAGGCCGATCCCATGCCGGGAAACGAGATCTCGTCCGTCGCGGTCGTCGTGCAGCCGGACGCCGACCTGCAACTCGTCATGAACGTGGACGAGCCGTTCCCGGACATCGGCGACGAGGTGGCCTGGTCGATCACGGTGCGCAACCTCGGTCCGAATCAGGCGACCGGGATCGTGGTGTCCGACACCTTGCAGGCGGGTCTCGCCCTCGACTTCGTGTCGGTGACGGCCAGCCAGGGCGACTACGACACGCCGGGCGTCTGGCAGTTGGGTGATCTGGATGTCGGCCAAACCGCCGTCCTGCAGTTGCCGACGACGGTGGCGCTCGGCACCGGCGGGCAGACCTTGACCGGCGGCGCCTGGATCGAGACGGTCGATCAAGGCGACAGCGTCCCGGCGAACGACGGCGACAGCGTGTCGGTCGTTGTGACCAGCGCCGATCTCCACCTGGACATGCTGGTCGACGAGGTCTCTCCGGACGAGGGCGACGAGGTCAACTTCATCATCAACCTCTCCAACAGCGGCCCCGACGCCGCCACCGGCGTGGCGTTGCGCGACAGCCTGCCGCCCGGCTTGACCTACGTCTCCAGTACGCCCAGCCAGGGTGACTACAATCCCGATACGGGCGTCTGGCAAGTGGGCCACGTGGGGACCTCGGCGGGGCTCATGCTGCTGGTCAAGGCTTCGGTCGATGAGGGCACTACCGGGCAGGAACTGACGTACACGGCCCGGGTGCACGAAACCGACCAGTTCGATCCCGACCCCGGCGATGATGTCGCCGTCGAGACCATCGCCGTCGGCGGCGTGGATCTGGCCCTGACCAAGACCGTCGACGACCCGACACCGGCGGAAGGAGGGACGCTCGAGTATCTCCTGACGCTGGTGAACCTGGGGCCCAACCCGGGCACGGGCATCGTCGTGGCCGACACCCTGCCCGCCGGCGTCACCTTCCTGGACGCGGTTCCCGAGGGCGTCTACAACGTGGCCACCGGGCTCTGGACCATCGGCTCGCTGGCTTTCGGAGATACGGTGCAATTGACGTTGACGGTCACCGTGGACGAGCGTACCGGCGGCGAGGTCATCAGCAACACGGCGCATGTGCAGGTGCTCGCACAGGTCGACCCGGAGCATGGCAACGACACGGCGACGGCCGCCGTCACGGTGGAGATACCGGGGATCGGTCGCGTGTTGGCGTCGGTCGTCGAGGGTGATGGCGGCGGGTTGCATCCGGGCGACGAGGCAGAGGTCCTGCGTCTGGAACTGGTCAACTGGTCGGTCGTACCCGACACCCTGACCGCCCTCGCCCTGGACAACCTGACCCTTGGCCCGGGGACCCAGGCGGAACTCGACGGGGACTGGTCCGAGCTGCGCCTGTGGCTGGACGAGGACGGGGAACTGATCCCGGCCGCGTTCGACAATAGCCGCGTCTTTGACGGCGGCGCGCTCGCCTTCACCGGGCTCGAGACGGTCCTGGCGCCGGAGGACACGGTGCGTGTGATCGTTACCGGCACCGCTTCCCTGGCGGCGCGGGACGGGGACGAACTGGCGGTGTCGATCGCGGGAGCCGCCGCACTGACTTTCGGACGCGACGTCGCGGTCGAGGCGTCCTGGCCCGTGGCCACACTCACGCCGCTGCCGGTGGACGGCCACGTGGCGGCCCAGATCGGACTGAACGCCGTGGATCCGGGCGTCTTCGCTCTGGCCTCGACGCGTAATCTGGGCCTCGACGTGCGCCTGCCCGCGAACGGTTATCAGGCCGATGCCTTGACGGAGCTGAGGGTCTTCAACGCGGGTTCCGCGACGGCCGGCGACATCTCCGTCATGGAGGCCTGGGCCGATGACGGCGACGGGATCTTCGTCCCGGAAATCGACCAGAACCTGGGCGCCTTCGCCTTTACCGGCGATCGCTGGGACCTGACGGGCCTCGATCTGTCCCTGCCGCCCGGCGGGGCTCGTGTGTTCGTGACCCTGGACGTGGCGGCGGATGCCGTGGGCAACAGCACCGTCCAGCTCGGCCTGCCCTTGGCGGGCGTGGTCGTGGCCGGCGACAACGACGGGCCCGTGGACACCGAGATCGTCAACTCCTACGTCCAGGTGCTCAGCGGCGCGGATCACCTGTATCTCGCCGCCGCCGCGGTGGAGTCCGGGGTGATCCATCCCGGCGCTACGGAAGCCGTGCTCATCCATCTGGTCGTCACGAATACCTACGAGTCGGACAAGACCCTGACCGGACTCCAGCTCACCAACGTCTCTCGCCCCCTTGGCGCGGCCGGCCAGGCGGAACTGGACGGTTCCTTCTCACAGTTGATGTTCCACGCCGACTCCGACGGCGACGGACAGTTCGGCGGTGCCGGTGTCGATGATGTGCTGGGGGCCGCAGCCTTCACGGACGGCGTCGCCGTTTTCGGCGGGCTCGACTGGCTGGTGCCGGCCCTGGGCACGCGCCATCTTTTCGTGACCGGCAACATAGCGACCCATCTGGCTGCAGACGGCGACACCCTCGCGGCGGTCGTCGCCGGCAGCCTGGATCTGCAGTTCGCCGAGCCCACCGAGTTCATCACCGCCTGGCCTCTCGACTCGCAAGCGGCCTACGTCGTGGACGGTTTCGTTGCCGGCCAGGTCACGAACCATCCGGTGCCGTCGCGCACCCTGGCCCGCGGCGAGCAGGATGTACTGGGCCTGGACTGCACGCTGCCCGCCAACGGCTACGCCGCGGATCGCGTGGTCAAGCTGCTGGTCTTCAACAACGGCACGGCCCTGGCGGAGACGGACGTGGCGTCCATGGAAGCGTGGATCGACGACGGGGACGGGATATACGACCGTGCTCGCGACAGCAGGCTCGGCTCGTTCAGCGGCATGGGCGGGGAATGGCAGCTCGACGTTGCGGATCTGTATATACCGCCCGGCGGCGTGAGGATGTTCGTATCATTCGACGTGGCCGCGCACGCCACCGGGGGACAAACGGTCAGGCTCGGCTTACCCCTGCACGGCGTGACCACCGAGAGCGGCAACCAAGGCCCCCTCGATGAGCCCGTCCTGGCCTCGGGAATCCTCTTGATCAGCGACGCGCCGCTGCTGGCCCAGCTCTCGCTGGAGCCGGCGGCCAGTCTCGTCGGCCAAGATGTCACGGTGCGCATGGACGTCACAAACCTGAGTCCCGAGACGGTCTCGGCGGTGACGCCCGATCCCCTGCAGCTCGCCGGCGCCGGTGCGCTCGAACTCGTTGCGGGCCCCGAGCCGTTCGCGTGGGCCCTTAGCGTGGGCAGCGAGCGATCGTTCACCTGGACCTACCGCGCGACCGCGCCCGGCACACTGACCCTGGCCGGGAGCTGCGCGGGCACCGGCGACGTCAGCGGTCAGACCTTGTCATCGCTCACGGCGACCAGCAATCAGCATCACGTCTATGAACCCGTGCCCGGCGTGACCCTCGCCGCCAATTCGAACATGCCGCTCACGGCCAATCTGGGGCAGGAGGACGTGACGGCCATGACCCTGGTCCTGAAGCACGAGGGAGAACCGGACGCGGCGCCGGCGCGGCTCGACAGCCTGCGCATCGGTTTTGCGGACGGCGAAGGCGAACCCGTAACCGGTGCCGCCGCCGTCTCGCGCGTCAAGCTCAGGCAGGGGGCCACGACGCTCTTTTCGCAGGAAGTGTCACCCTCCACCGGTTCGATTATCACCCTGGTGACGGCAGAACCGGTCGTGCTGACGGCCGGTGAACAGGCGGTCTTGTCCTTGCAGTTCGACGTGGCGCCCGACGCGACCGCCGCCGACTTCAGGATGACGATCGAGGCTGCGTCGTGGGTGGCGATGAGCGACGTAGTGGCCTCGGCGGCGGTCGACGTCTCCCTGGAACAGGGTGAATTCCCCTTCAGGACCGAGACCGTCGCCCTGGTCGCGGGCGCGGAACTGCTGACGGTGAACGTTGCAGACGGCACGGCGTCCCAGGCCAGCCAGGGCCAGGCACGGGCGCCGTTGCTGGCGCTGGAATTGAGCAACCTCGACGGTGGGGAGCAGGGAGCGGCCATTCAACTCGGCGCCCTGCCCGTCTGCCTCGTCGACAGCTTGTCCGTGCTCGTGCCGATGATGACGGACGTGTTGACGGGCATCTCCGTCGAGTCCTCCGCCGGTCTCCTGCTGGCGCGAGCGATTCAAGCCGGGGACGGGGGCCTGGTCCTGCTGGAGCTGGGCATGCCCCTGCTCGTGCCCCAGGGCGAGACCGTCACGCTGTCGCTGTTCGGGGACGTGGCGACCGAGGCCGCCGTGGGCGAATACCGCATGTCCGTCCCGGGCGACGGGGAATGGGACGTTCGCGACGCCAACTCCGGTGAGCCCGTGGCCGTGAGCCTGGATCCTGATCCCCTGCAGGGAGAAGTCGTCGAGGTGATGTGGCCGGCCACCACGCTCACGACCGGTGCGACATCCGCCTTGCCCGTTTCGCTCACGATCGGCGCGCAGGATGTCGCCGTCATGTCCATCGTTCTCGAACATCCCGGTGCTCCGCATACCGCCGACATCGCGTTGGACTCGCTCAAAGTCTCACTGAGCGATGTGCGTGACGAGCCCCTGTCGGCGGGCCAGTTCCTCGGCGCGGTCTCCCTGCTCCGGGCAGGCGCCGTGGTTGCCGAAGCGTCCCTCGTACCCCTGGACGACGACATGGTGACGTTGCTTGTCGCCGATCAGCGTCTCGCATGCGGCGAGACGGCCGAGTACACGTTGCTCATCGATCTGAAGAGCACCGCTCCCGCCGATACGATCGGCCTGTGGATCGGCGAGTTCGGCCTGCATGCCGTGGACGCCAATCTCGAGGCGCCGGTGGAGATCTCCCTGGCCGAGGGGCTGTCGTGGCCGCTCGCTTCGGACAAGGCGGTGCTGCGCGATCCCTCGGACGAACTCGTCGCGTCGTTCGTGGACCTCATGCCGGTGTTGTTGTCGCCGTTGTCGGCGGAGACGGTCGTGGCGGAGCTTGTCCTGCGCAATCCGGCGCCCCCGACGGCCGGCGACCTGGAACTGCAGGAAGTGATCCTGCGCGGCGCCGACACCGCGGGGCAGCCCTTGGCCCTCGGTGAAGCGGTGGCCTACGTCCTGGCCTATCTGGACGACGAGTTGTGGGCCACCAGCGATGCGTTGGCCAAGTCCGCGGCCACGGCGGTGCTCCGGCCCGACGTCCAGGTGCTTTTGGGGCCGGGCGAAGAGATCGATCTGGAACTGCGCCTGGTCGTCGCCGAGACGCCCGGGTTGGAGACACTCCGCGTCGGACTGGCGGCCGACGACATCGTGGCCGCCCAACCCCACAATCCGCAGGCTGCGGTGAGCGTCTTGCCCGCCGCGGGCGAGTCGTTCCCCTTCTGGACCGAGTCGAGCGGCTTCGCCGGGTTGGCTCTGGAGGACAGCTACAGCAACTTCCCCAATCCCTTCGCCGCGGGCAGGGAGCCGACGACCTTCGTCTTCGCGCTGCCGCGACCGGGGCGCGTCTCCCTGAAGCTCTACACGCCGCGCGGCGAGGTGGTCGGCACGCTCCTGGCGGGTGAGCAACGCGAGGCGGATATCTACCAGGACCAATGGGATGGTCGTAACGGACGCGGTGAAGTCGTACACAACGGCGTCTATCTGGCCGAACTGGTGGTCGAATACACGGACGGCGGCAGGGAGCGACTGCTGCGCAAGGTGGCGGTAGTGAGATGAGGCGGCGACGGATGAAGCTGCGCGCCCAGCGGGCTGTCAGGGCGATCAAGGTCGCCGTGGCCGTCGTGCTCGTGCTCGCCGCGACCAGGTGCGTCGCCTTCGAGGACGGGGGCGGACGTTCGGTCTTCGCCTTCGGTGCGGGGAACCGGGCCCTGGGCATGGGCGGAGCCTACGTCGCCGTCGCCGACGACGCCAGCGCCACGATCTGGAACACCGGCGGTCTGGGCCTGCTGACGAGACGGCAAGTGCAGGCCAGTCACACCAACCTCTTCGGACTGGGTTTCAGCGAGCAGTATTTCTCTCTTGCCGTGCCCGACTGGCGTCGCGGCACCTTCGCCCTGACGGTTCGCAAGTTCGGCGTGGACGGTATCGAGCAGCGTGACGACCGCAACACGCTGCTTGACGCTAATCTCGAGGACAGCGAAACGGAGATCGTGCTCGCCTACGGGCGCAGGCTGACGGACGGTGTCGCCGTCGGCGGGTCCTTCAAGCTGCAGAGACACAGCCTGGCCGGTTACAGTGATTCCGGGTTGGGCCTGGACCTCGGTTGCCTCTTGAGGCCCCGCCGACTGTTGGGCCTGGCGCCTCTCGCCGGCAGATACGACTGGACCGTGGGCCTGGCCCTGCGCAACGCGGTGCCCCCGGCGATCCAGCTCGACAGCGAGTCGGTGGCGGATCCGCGCGGGATCAGGCTCGGCAGCGCGCTTGAGCGCGTGATGTCGCCCGATCTTGACCTGCTGGCGGCCCTCGATCTGGAAAAAACCAGTGGCATGGATTCCCGGCTGCACCTGGGCCTGGAAGCGGATTACCGCTCGCTGCTGGCGGTACGCGTGGGAACCCATGCCGGCATGTTGACCGCCGGCCTGGGCGTGCTGTGGCGGGACATCGGTGTCGATTTCGCCTTCGAGGATAATCCCCTCGGCGCAGTCCATCGCATCGGCGTCAGTTTCAAGCAGGGAGCCACGGTCGGCGAACAGCGAGCCAGGGCGCTGGCCGCCGCCGAGCAGGAGCGACGGGACCGCTTGGCCAAGGACATGGCGACGGAGAACCGGCGCCGCATCGACGATTTGATGACACAGGCCAGGGATGCGCGCGACCGCGGCGAAGAGCAGGCCGTTCTGGACGTGCTGGGTATGGTCCGGATCCTGGCGCCAGAACACCCGGGAGCTCTGGCTCTCCAGCTGGAGGTGCTGCGGGATCAGAGCCGGCGCCTGGAGACCGGGGGCGACCTGGTCGGTGCGATGATGACCTTGCGCCGCTTGCTGACCCTCTCGTCAACCGACGAGGACGCCATCTTCGAACTGGCCAGACTCCGTACGGCGAGCGACGAGTTGGCGGCGCGGTCGAGCGAGATCCGCAAGGTGTTCGACGAGGCCATGGACGCGTTCACCGCCGGTGATCTCCAGGCGGCGAAGGCCGGCTTCGCGCAGGTCGTCGAGCAGGACGCCGACGATCGTGAAGCGACCGCCATGCTGCGTCGCGTGGCGGAGGCCGTGCGTGTGCGCGCCGAGAGTCTGGTCCAGCAGGCGAGGGCCCTGGCCGTGGCCGGTCGCTACGACGAGGCGGGGGAACTGCTGGGTGAAGCCCGTCGGCTGGACGCCGGCGCAGTCGGCATGGAGGAGACGGGCGGCCTCATCGCTCAGGGCCGTCAGGAAGCGGAATTCGAGCAGCGACGCCTCGAGCGTGAAAGGGCGCGCGCAGTCGAACTGGCGGCGCTGGCGGGGGCGGCCGACACCGGTGGCAGCGCTCGGTCGGGCGGCACTCTCACCTCAGCGGAACGTCAAGAACTCGCCACTCTCTATCAGCGCGGGCTGACGCTCATGGACGAGGGTCAGGCGGATGAGGCGCTACGGCATTGGGAACTGGTCTGGTCCAGCGATCAGGAGTTCGAAGAGGTCTCGGACTACCTGCAGGAAGAGTATCTGAATCGCGGCATGGAAGCCTACGCCGGCGGTCGTCTGGCGGAAGCCGTGTCGATCTGGGAAAACGCGTTGCGCGTGGCTCCCGACGATCAGAGAACACGCGGCTACCTGGAGCGCGCGCGCCAGCAGCTGGCTCGTATTCGTGAATTGCAACGTCAAGACACCGAAGGCGGAACGGGAGGAGTGCAATGACCGCCAAACCGCACCGCAGGGACGGCCCGGATCATGACAGGGGTCAGCAACGATCCGTGATCAGCATGCGGTTGATCGTCAGCCTCGCCGCCTCTGCCCTGGTCTCGCTCAGCGTGATCGGCGTCGGCAGCGTGGCCGAACGCAACGCCCGGGAGACCTTGACCTCCGAGGTCGAAACCCGCCTGCTGATCGAGGCCGGCAATCTGGCCTATCTCAGTTCGGATGCCCTGCTGGACGACTTTCCCGAACTGACCCTCAACCCGGTGGTCAACGAGATCCAGAACAAACGCCCCGATCTGGCGTTCGTTACGGTGCTGGATCACGAAGGCCGTATCCAGGGTCACCAGGATCCACGCCGCCGAGGCGAGCCGTTCCCTCTGCTCGACGAACTGGCGCATGTGGAGACCACGCTCGATCTCGGCGCCGGGGAACAGTTCCTGGGCGACGACAACCTGCTCGTGGCGGCGGTCGACGCTTCGCGAGCCGACGGTCAGCTGATCGGCCGCGCCGTTGTCGGCCTGCGTCGCGAAGTGCTCGAGGCGATGGTTACTCGTTCACGCCTGCAGATCCTGCTGATCTCGTCCGTCCTGCTGTTCGTCGGCGTTTTGGCCTCTGCGCTGCTGATGCGTTTCCTGTTGCGTCCGATCTCGGTTCTGCGGGAGGGACTCGCCCGCATCGGCCGTGGCGACCTGGACACGCCCATGGAGATGAAGGACCGCACCGAGCTGGGGCTGCTCGCGGAGACTGTCAACGACATGGCCGCGCGCATCAAGGAATCACAGACGGATCTGGTGGAAAAGGAACGCCTGGCCCATGAGATGGATCTGGCCCGTGATATCCAGCTTTCCCTGTTGCCCGCGACAAGCACGCGCAGCGGCGATTTCGTGATCGAGGGCAGCTATCAAGCAGCGGCCGAGGTGGGCGGCGACTACTTCGACGTCTTCGCGCTGCCGGACGACAAGGTCGGCTTCATCGTGGCGGACGTGGCGGGCAAGGGGCTCGGCGGCTGTCTCGTAACCTCGATGCTGGCCGTGCTCATCCGCTCGCTGCGTGATGGCCACGACTCGCCGCGGGAAATGCTCATCGCGCTCGAGGACGGACTGGTGGACCAGTTGGCTCCCGGCGTTTTCGTCACCGCCTTCTACGGGATCCTCGAACCGCAGAGCGGACGGCTCGTGTGGGCCTCGGCCGCGCACAGCCCGCTGCTGGTCTACCGCTCGAACACCGGCACGGTGGAGAAGCTGAAAACGCGCGGGATCCCCCTGGGCGCGGTGCGCGGCGGCGTGCTGGCCGGCACCCTCGAGGACCACGTGCTCGACCTGGTGGACGGGGACCTGGCGCTGCAGTACACGGACGGGCTGAACGAGGCGCCCCATGCCGAGACCCAGGAGGAGTTCGGCTTTGAGCGCGTCATCGAAACGCTCGTGGACGAGTCCGGCAAGGGCCGCCGCCGTGTACTCTACCGCCTGGGTGAGCAGATCTCGCAATGGACGGGGGACCAGTTGCAGAGCGACGACTTGACCCTGCTCGCCATCAGCCACGAGGGGGCGTCGCACAATGCGGTGGCGAAGAGGTTGACCACCTGCGGCTCGGAGGAGGACCTGCGAGCCAATCTTGCGGAGGCGTCGCACCTGGAACTGCCCACGGACATGGGGCGGCTGGACGTTCTGCGTGACTGGCTCGAGGACCTGGCGAGCCTGCCCGAATTGACCGCTGATCAGCTCGATCTGGTGGAAACGGGTTTGCACGAGTTGTGCGCCAACATCATCGAGCACGGTTACGCGGGAGAGCCGGAGCGCTCGCTCGATCTCTGGTGGCTGGCGAACAGTTCGGATTCGGACGCGAGCGGCGGTGGGAGCCACTCGCTGATGGAGGGCCATTTCCTGGTCCGCGACCGCGGCGTTCCCTTCGATGCCGAGGGTTGGTCGCCTCCGGATCTCTACGACCGGGTCACCAGGCTCAAGGGGAGAGGACTCGGATTGCTAGTAGTGGACAAGTTGGCCAGCGACAAGACCTACCTGCCGGACACGGCGGTGGGCAATCTCTGCCTGGTCAGATTCAGATCGCTGCTCGACAGCGAGAAAAGTGAGGAGATACATGTCTAGCCTGATGGAAATCAAGCAGGTCACCGACCAGCACGGTCATCCCGTGCTGTACGTCAGCGGCCGGATCGACGCCGCCGCGGCGCAGACCCTCAGGGAGGAATGCGCCGTCCAGAGAGCGGCCGGCAACAAGACACTGGTCGTCTCGTTGGCGGACGTCTCCTTCGTTTCCTCCAGCGGACTGGGTAGTTTCCTGGTCATCAGCGAGGAGTTCAAGGGGGCGGGCGGCAGCGTGATCTTCGCGGCGCCGGTGCGCTCGGTGCGACACGTGCTGAAGCTGCTCAACCTGGACCAGTTCCTGGATCTCGCGCCGGATGTAGAGTCGGCGCTGGACCTGGTCCCTGTTTGACCTTCTGCCGTGGCGACCCGGTCGGCCGGCCCTGATATGGGACCGCCGACCGGATTGCCGGCTGCCGTGATCGGCTGTCGCTTGAAGTTGCGCCTCATATCGCGTATCTTTGCCCCGTTTGGTCCTGCAAAGTCACGCGAATGGAGGATGGCGCGATGGATTTCAAAGCAGTCAAGATCCCCGCCGGCGACCTCATCGAGTTTACCGATGGACGGCTTGTCATCGGTGATCACCCGGTAATCGGTTGTCTGCGCGGAGACGGTATCGGTCTGGACATCACACCCGCCATGCAACTGGTGGTCGACAGCGCCGTCGCGAAGGCCTACGGCGACCGGCGTGCGATCGCCTGGTGCCCCCTCTACGCGGGACTCGAGGGTCTGCAGCGTTACGGCAGCGAGTTCCCGCAGGAAACCGTCGACGCCATCAAGTACCTGAAGATCGCCATCAAGGGTCCCTTCACCACCCCGATCGGCGAGGAGACCCACGTCTGCCTGCACTGCTCGTACCAGCAGTACCATGACGGCACCTGCGACAAGTGCGGCAAGGACGACGGTGTCTGCGAGCGATTCCGCAGCATCAACGTGCGTTTCCGCCAGTTCCTGGACCTCTTCGCCTGCGTGCGCCCGATCAAGTACTTCGAGGGCGTGCCCAGTCCCAACAAGTACGCCGACCAGGTCGAATTCGTGATCTTCCGCGAGAACACCGAAGACGTCTACGCCGGCCACGACTTCGAGCGCGGCAGCGACGTGGCCAAAGCGGTGATCGACCTGATCAAGGAGATGACCGGCCGGCAGATCCGCGAGGATAGCGGTATCGGCATCAAGCCCATCAGTGTCTTCGGGACCGAGCGTCTGGTACGCAAGGCCCTCGAATGGGCGATCCAGAACGACCTGCCGTCGGTGACCCTGGTGCACAAGGGCAACATCATGAAGTTCACCGAGGGCAGTTTCTGCAAGTGGGGCTACGAGCTGGCCGAGCGCGACTTCGGCGACGAGTTCATCAGCGAGAAGAAGCTGTGGGACGAGCTGGACGGCAAGATGCCCGCGGACAAGATTCTCATCAAGGACCGCATCGCCGACTCCATCTTCCAGCAGATCCAGACCCGGCCGGGCGAATACAGCGTCCTGGCGCTGCCGAACTTGAACGGCGACTACATGAGCGACGCGGCCATCGCGCTCGTCGGCGGCCTCGGCCTGGGCCCGGGCGCCAACATGAGCGACGAGGTGGCGCTCTTCGAGGCCACCCACGGCACCGCGCCCAAGTACACCGGTCTGGACAAGGTCAACCCCGGCTCGCTGATCCTCTCGGCCGAGATGATGCTGCGCCACATGGGTTGGACCGAGGCCGCGGATCTGATCCTCCACGGTATGCAGCAGTCCATCAAGGACGGCCACGTGACCTACGACCTGGCCCGTCTGATGAAGGCCGAGGGCCGCGAGGATGTTACCGAGGTCAGCTGCTCCGGCTTCGGGGAGGCCATCGTCGCGAGGATGTGACAGCCCAGCGCTTTCGCTTGCCGACGGCAAAGGCCCCTCCGTGCAGGAGGGGCCTCGTTGTTTGGCAGTGATCCCGCCTATCTGTACTGCGACTTCAAGCGGCCCCAGCTCGATTCCTCGTTGGCTATCGGTTCGCAGGCGTCATCGTTGCTGACGCCCGGTGAGGCCAGGAACTGGTAGAAGCTCGTCGTGACGCGGGCGCCGCCGCCGCCGTCGGGGCAGCGCATGTTGGCGTGGAAATCCTTGTTGCCGGCGCCGTCCTCGTTCAGCTGCGGCTCGCCGGACAGCAGCAGCACCAGCAGCTCGGCGTCGTCGGCGTCGTTGGTGTCGTAGACCACGGCGTCGATCAGGTTGGCGGTGGTCACGGCCGTGCCGTTCGGGAAGTCGGAGCCGTTACCGGCGTAGAGCGCCACGGCGTCGGCCCCGTTCTGCAGGCCGTTCGACGGGAAGATGATCGACGGTGTGGGCACTACACCGGCGTTGCCGAGCAGGAAGAAGCCGTTGGCGTCGAGGGCGTAGCCATCAAGGTCGAAGGCTCTGTAGGAGGCATCCGTGCTACCGCCGTTGTAGAACACCAGCACCAGCCCGTCGAGGGGAGCGCCGGCGTCGCCGTACAGCTCCACGAATTCGAGGACGTCGGTGCTTTCTGTGTCGGCGTCCACTTCGTTGATCAGGACATCGGACTGTGCCGAGGCCAGACCGGCCGCCAGGATCAGGATCAGGATCAGCGTTAACTTGGTCATATTGCTACCTCCCGCGCGGATACGAGCTGCACGGCCGGAGTAATGCGCATTACGGCCCTACAGTTATCGGTGTTGTGAGTCGTGATTGGACGCACGGCGCACAATCATTCATTGCACTACACATTATATCACATCATGCAGTTATTGCTCAAGGCTCGACGAGCCAGGCGGGGTACCAGTCGTCCGGCAGGATCTCCATGTCCAGGATCGCCGCGATCAGCTCCCGCTCCTGTCCGGCCCGGTAGGGGTTGTAATACTCCCAGACGATCAGCCCGTCCGGCGCCACTTCCAGGACTCGCCCGTTGTCCGATTCGACGATCAAGGTGTTGCCGTTGGCCAGCCGCCGGCTGACGCCGCACGTCTCGGAAAAGAGCGGTGTTTGTGGCCCGTCGGCGTATTCCCACACCGTCTCGTTCGTGACGGGATCGATTTCCATGACGCGCGAGGTGCCCTGGTGACCCACGTTGTCGAACAGGAGGATGTTGCCGTTGGCCAGGACCGTGGGTTCGTGCTGGCGGGACCAGGGCCCTTTGACGGCCCAGACGATGGACTCGGCACGGGGATCCAGCACGGCGATCACGTCCAGCTCCCGCACCGATATCAGGATGTTGCCGGCCCTGAACGCCGGTGAGCGATGGGCCAGGCTGCCGTCGAGCAGTTCGAGGGTATTGGTGTGGAAGATGTCGCCGGAGATCCGCGGTTCCGGCAGCAGTTCGGCGAAGAGGGAGTTCTCGAAGGCTTCCAGCAGGGGGATCTTGCGCCGGAAGATACCGTCGTGATCAAGCTGGGTCACGAAATCGAGCAGGACGGGGTCGTCGGGGTGCAGGCGGTGGACGACGTCGGCTTCGCGCGTCAGTACGTTGATGTTGCCGTCGGCGTCCAGGTCCAGATCGTGATGACATTTGCCGGCATAGCTCCAGATCAGCCGGGAGCGCTTGTCGAGTTTGACCAGCCCGTGTCCCTCGAAGATGGCCAGCAGGTCGCCGCCGGGCAGCAGCCGCGCCCGTCGCCAGCAACCGGTCGCCGGGACGGGCGGCAGGAAGGCGCCGGGCAGCGCGTCATGGAGGTCCTGGTAGGTGTAGCGCCAGGAGTGGAGGATCTCGCCGTCGCGAGTCATCAACACCGCCTCGGGCGCATGGCCCGAGATGAAGAACCGCAACCCGTTGCTGGCCGAAGCCTCGTCGAGGGCGGTGACACCGGATGCGGCGGTGAAGAGCCGGGTGCCCCCCGCGTAACCCAGGCTGAGCAACTGCTTGATCTTTTCCCGCTGCTCGGGAGTGAGTCGGTCATCCTCGGCGATCGGTCGTACGGGATTCCAGTGTCCATCCGGGGAGTCCGGCTCCGCACGTGAAACGAGCGATCGCAACTTGCCGCGGATGGCGTCATTGGACAGGACGAGTCTGATGCCGGCCAGCGCGAGCAGCACGCCCAGGGCGGCGATGATCAGGATGCGCCATGGGCGACGGCGGGAGAGTTTACGCGGGGTGTGTCTGCCGGCTGGCACCGGGACCTCTTTCATGCCTGAAGACAGATGACGGGAATCATGAGTCTACCATGTGTGGCGCTGCAAATGAAACCCCGCCGGGGGGACTTTTCCCTCGCCGCGACCACACCTTTTCATCGATACTGTTTCCACTCGCCGATTCGCAAGGCAGGTCGTTACGGGGGGTTCGTGTGACGCAGCTTCATACCGCCGACTGGGTCGTGGTCGTCTGCTATCTGGCGTTGACCATCGGTCTCGGCCTCGCCTTCAGGCGGCGGGCCTCGTCGTCGATGGGGCAGTACTTCCTGGCGGGACGCTCCCTGCCGTGGTGGGTGTTGGGCACGAGCATGGTGGCCACCACCTTCGCGGCCGACACGCCGCTGGCGGTGACCGGCTTCGTGCGCAACGACGGCATCTGGTTCAACTGGTTCGGCTGGCATTACGTGATGAGCCAGATGCTGGCGGTCTTTCTCTTTTCGCGTTTCTGGCGCCGGGCCGGCGTGGTCACCGACAACGAGCTGATCGAGATGCGCTACTCCGGCAAGCCGGCCGCTTTCCTGCGCGGCTTCAAGGCGGGCTATTTCGCCATCCTCTACAACCTGATCGTCATGGGCTGGGTCCTGCTGGGGCTGGGCACCGTGGCGGAGATGGTGCTGGACATTCCCCGCGAAATCGCAATTCCCGTCGGCGCGGCGCTGGCCCTGAGCTACGCCCTGCTGGCCGGGTTCTGGGGTGTCGTGGTGACGGACCTGATCCAGTTCGTCCTGGCCATGGCCGGGTCCATCGCCCTGGCCGTGGCTGCCCTGGGGCGGGTCGGGGGGTTGTCCGGCTTGCGGGAGAAGCTGGCCGCGACACCGTTGTTCACCGACGGCACCCTGGCTTTCGTGCCCGGCGGCGGGATGGGACTGGACGCGGACCTCTTCAAGTTCACCGTCTTCGTGACCGTCATGTGGTGGGCGAGCCACAATGCCGACGGGGGCGGCTACCTGATCCAGCGCATGGCCGCCGCCCGCGACGAGCGCCACGCCCGCGCCGCCACCCTCTGGTTCGTGATCGCCAACAACGCCCTGCGCTACTGGCCGTGGATCATCGTCGCGCTCTGCTCCCTGGTCCTGATTCCCGTCGTTCCTGAAGGGGCCAGCGAGGAGGCTGCCTACCCATTGGTGATGTTGAAGGTGCTGGGGCCGGGACTGCTGGGCGTGCTGCTGGTGTCGTTCTTCGCCGCCTTCATGTCGACCATCGATACGCATCTGAACTGGGGCGCCAGCTACCTGGTCAACGACCTCTACCGGCGTTTCCTGCGCCGTGAGGCCGGCGAACGCGAGACCGTCCTGGTGGCCAAGATCAGCGTGGCCGTACTGATGTGCCTGGCGGTGCTGGTCGCACTCTCCCTGACGTCGATCGGCAAGGCTTGGTTGTTCGTCTGGGCCATGGGCGCGGGCATCGGTCCCGTGCTGATCCTGCGCTGGTTCTGGTGGCGGATCAACGCCTGGAGCGAGATCGCGGCCCTGGCCTCCTCGGTGGTGGTCGCCGCTGGTTTCGAGTTCGTCGCCTGGCTCCAGAACGGGTCCGCCTACGCGCTGTTCGCCACGCCGGCGCGTTTCGGCGACCTGGCGTTGGAGGCTCATCACAAGGCGCTGGTACTGGTCCCGGTGTCGGTGATCAGCTGGCTGACGGCGACCCTGCTGACCCGCCCGGTGGCGATGGACAGATTGCGGTCGTTCCACGCCCGTGTCTTGCCCGGCGGCGCCTGGGGACCGGTCACGTCAGGACGACCGACCGCGGGGGGGAGGGGGCTCGCCCTGGGAACCTTGAGGCCCTGGGCAGCGGGCGTGGCCATGACCTACGGTCTGACCTTCGGCCTCGGCAAGGTGTTGCTGGGTGACTGGACGGCGGCGGCGGGGTTGCTGGGCATGTCCGTGGTCGGTGGTGCGGTGGTGGCGCGGGAACTCATGCGGGATTGAAGGCGATATCAGTCCAGGGTCGCCGCCGGCAGGGTGAAACGGAAGGCCGTGCCGACGTCCTTGTCGCTCTCGATCGTCAGCTCGCTGTCGTGCCCGGTGACGATGCGGTGCGCAATCGCCAGGCCGAGCCCCGCGCCCTTGGCGGTCCGGCTCTTGTCGGCCGTGTAGAACCGCTCGAAGACGTGTGGCAGATCCTCCGAGGCGATACCGATGCCGGTGTCGCGGACTTCCACGGCCACGCCGTCGGGCACGGCGGTCAGGATGAGGTGAACCTCGCCGCCGTCCCGGTTGAACTTGACGGCGTTCTCCACCAGGTTCTGCAGCACCTGGCCGATGCGCAAGGGATCCGCGTCGACCAGAGACAGCTCGCCCGCCACGTCGCAATGCAGCATGATGCTCTTCTCGGCGGCCCGACTCTCGCAACGGGTGAGCACCTCGTGGGACAGCTCTTCGAGGGAGAAGGCCTCGCGACGGTAATCCATCCGTCCACTCTCGAGCTGGGTCAACTCGAAGAGCCGTCCGATGAGCGCTTCGAGGTTGTCCGTGTTGGCGGCGATGATGGACAGGGCGCGTTCGTGTTTCTCCGGCGACAGCTTCTGGCCGTGCAGGGTCAGCGTTTCCACGTGTCCGCGTAGACTGGCCATGGGTGTGCGCAGGTCGTGGGAGATGTTGGCCACGAGTTGCTTGCGGTACTTCTCGGACTGTTTCAGCTTCCCGATGACGTCGGTGAGTCGGTCGGCGAGACGGTTGAAATCCCGCCCCAGGGTCGCGATCTCGTCCCTGTCGCCCTCGCTGGCGCGGTGTTCGTAGTCGCCCTCGCGGTACTTCGCCATGTCCGCCGACAGCGTCCTGATGCGACGGCTGACCCAGGTCATAATCACCAGACCGGTCAGGAAGGCGTAGAGCAGCATGGCGCCGGCGCCGTGGATCTGGCGGACGCGGTCCTCTTCGTCCAGATCGTCCGTACTGACCATGAGGGGTTTGAAGCTGGAGACCAGCCAGGCGTCGACCGGAGCGAGGGTATCGCCGTCCGCGCGGATCGGCACCACGCCGGTGATGCGGTTCACATAGGCGTCCATGGCGTAGGGGTCGGGGTAGCTGCTGTAGTCCCAGGTGTCCAGGGCCATGGAATCCAAGAGGATCGGGCTGACGAAACGCAGGATGCGCGTCAGGCTGTCCGGTCGGTTCGTGGCCATGACCCAGCCGTCGGCGTCGACCAGGGCCACTTCGGCGTCGAAGTTGGCGATGCGGCGCCCGTAGTCGACCAGGATCGATCGGTTCGACGTCGAGTCGTCCAGCGTCGCGCTCAGCAGGATCGCCAGGCTGTCCGACTCGGCGTCCTGCAACTCGGCGTACCAGTGTTCCTCGCCGGGTGCCCACTCCACCTCGTACAGAGTGCGGTTGACCCAGTAGTAATAACCCACGAACACCACCGCGAGCAGCGCCAGGAACAGCACCGACATGCGGAAGTGCAGGGTATTCAAGGAACTCCAGCGGGTCATCGTACCTCTCAAGCGGTCAGAAATCGTCGGTAAAACGGTAGCCGATTCCCCAGACCGTCAGGATATAACGGGGCCGGTTGGGATTCTCCTCGATCTTGCCCCGCAGACGATTCACGTGCGAATTGACCGTATGTTCGTAAACGTCCGAATCCTGGTCCCAGACCTTGTTCAGGAGCTGGGCCCGCGAATACGTGCGCCCGGGATGCGACGCCAGCGTGAACAGCAGATCGTATTCCTTCAGTGTCAGCTTCACCGGCTCGCCACGGACGACGACCTTGCGCTTGGCGTGATCGATTTCCAGGGAATCGAAATCGAGGACCTTGTTCTCGCTCGAACCCAGCGCTATGTCGCGTGCCAGCTCTACACGCCGTTGCAGGGCATTCAGGCGCGCAGTCAGTTCCCTCAGGCTGAACGGCTTGGTCATGTAGTCGTCGCAGCCGAGCTCGAGCCCGAGTACCTTGTCCGCTTCCTCGCCGCGGGCGGTGAGCATCAACACCGGGATTTGCCGGTCCTTTTCCCGAATCTCGCGCAGGACGTCCAAGCCCGACAAGCCGGGTAACATCCAGTCCAGCAGGATCGCAGTCCATCTGCCGGTGGCGAAGGCGTCGAGTCCCGCGCGCCCGTCATGGGTGGCGACGGCCTCGTAACCCTCGTTCTGCAGGTGGAGTGTGACGACTTCGGTCAAGTCGCAGTCGTCCTCCACGATCAGGACACGTCGATTCACCTGACTCACCAACTGATCACCTCTCGTATTTCAGAATAATTATCGCATGTGATTATCACGATCCTATCACAAGCCTAACTTCTTGTCCGCTGGCATGCTCCGGAAAATGCAGCAGTCGCCCATTCATCCCAAAGAAATGATTTCAGCGTGATAATGTCGTGATACCCAGGCGTTATTGTAAGACTAACGCGTTTTCTCTCCGGGCAAAGGTTTCGTGCCGGGACCCGGATGTAAGGATGATGTAAGGATGCAAGGATTCGGAATCGCCGTGGTTCGCCGCCGCTTTTCCGGACGATGCAGGGACCGGGCACTGAGTTTCGGCTCGCAGCTCGTGTTCCGTGACTCGGGACTACCGGCGGGGGTCGTCCCGAGTCCTTTTTTTAGCCCGGTCTGCGTGATATCGATGCACAATATCTCACTCTTGTCCTAAACAAATGTAATATTGACGAAGCCCCCCGTGGTTATGGG
>CAYMCR010000016.1:0-40508 GCA_964389015.1 uncultured Fibrobacteraceae bacterium
TCGACAATCAGCGTCGTGATGGCTGCGATCAATGCGAGCTTTCCTGCTCTAACTACCAATACAACAATTAGATAAACTAGTGTCAGTCTGTTCGGAAAGCGGGTTGTCAACAACTTGACGTTTTTTCTTGTCGAAACGGATACAGGCGTTAACGTATTCGGAAGTTGGCAATGATCATGGTTATCATTCTCAGGAAGGCGTCCCATGACAATTCTCCCCCGCTGCCGCCGTCACGCCCTCGGTCTGCTGATCGTCGTGACCGGTCTGGCGCTGACGCCCGCTGCGTCCCGGGCCGACGCGCGTCGCTTCGCCTACGTCTACGAGACGACGACCATGCCGCAAGGCATGACGGAGTACGAGCAGTGGATCACCTGGAAAACCGACAAGGGCACCGATGACCGCTACGAGCGTCTCGAGTTCCGCCAGGAGATCGAGTACGGGCTGACCGACCGCGTGCAGGTGGCCCTGTACTTCGCGGACTGGCGCTACACGCGCAAGAGCAGTGGCTCGGACACACAGGTCCGCACGTCGAGCCTCGAGGTCATCGCCAACGTGGCCGACCCCTTTACCTCGCCGCTGGGCGCAGCCCTCTACGGTGAGGTGAAAGTGGGCGCCGAGAAGTTCGCCCTGGAAGGCAAGCTCCTGCTCGAGAAGGGGCTCGGCGACGTCCTGCTGGGCTACAATGCCGTGGTAGAGGCCGAGTGGGAAGACGAGGACTGGGTGCATCACAAGGGTGAGCTGGCTCAGACAGCCGGCCTGAGCTGGCAGGCCTCGCCTCGCCTGTTGCTGGGGGCCGAGCTGCTGCACGAGATCGAGTTGCCCGAGTGGTCCGAGGCAGAGGACGCCCTGCTCTACGCCGGGCCCAGCGTCTCGCTGCGCCACGACAGGCTCTGGCTCACCACCGCGGCGCTCTGGCAGCTGACCGACGTGGTGGGCGCCACCGGCATGCAGATGCGCGCCCTGGTCGGTTACGTCTTCTGAGGAGGTGGCGAACTTGTGGAGAACAGCCGGCAAGTCGCTCGTCTGTGCGCTGCTGACGGCCCTCGCGGTCGTCGGCTGCGCGGGGATCTCATCGCGGGTGCCGCCGGTCGATGACGCGTTGGTCGCGTCCGCGGCGGCGCACGATATAGACCGTCCGACCCTGGAGCGTGGTCGCAAGACCTACCTGCACGAATGTAGCCGCTGCCACACGCCACTACCCGTATCCCGGTACGACGAACTGGGCTGGCGCGAGATCCTGCCGCAGATGTACGAGAAGGCCTACCTGTCGAGGAAAGAGTCGGAGGATCTGGCGGCCTACCTGTTGACGGTCAGTCGCGCGAAGCGCTGACGCCAGAACACCCGTATCCACACCTCCACGTGGAGGTGTGGGCGATATGATCACTCAACCCTGCAATGACGACTTCACCGCCAAAGGGATTTCAGATCTCCCCAGGACATGGACTCGTTGGCGACGCCGCAATCCTCTTCCGTGATAATGATCGCCGTACCTCCGACCCACATGCTCTGCTCGACATCACAACAATTCAGGTGAATCGGATAGGCCAATGAATATCCATCGGGTCCAGAAAAGGCGGTATTATCCCGGATAATACAATCTTCAGCTTCGAAGCTCCCACCCTGTGGCAAGGTACCCCACATGCTTGTAAAGACGCCGCCGCCGAGCCCACTGGCATTGTTACCCGTGATGGTGCACCTGGTGAGTTGGACATGCGCATCTTCCATGCGGATACCACCACCGTAGTCAGCGACATTGCCTGTTATGGAGGTGTCGTTGACAGTCAAGGAGTCGAACGACTTCATTTCCGTGTAGCCGTATATGTAGATCCCACCGCCGTTGTCACGTATCTCGCAATTATTCATCGTGACGTCGGACAAGCCGATGTACACGCCACGCCCCGTACAGCCGGAGATGATGCAATCGTCAATCTCGACCGTCTCGTACCAGCCTATGGATATACCGATATCCCCGCCGCGGATGGAAAGGCCCGCAAGACGGGCCGTGCGGCCATTCACGAGTTCGATGACGGGTTCGGATCCATTGCCAATAAGGACGACGTTAGCCGGATTCCCAGTCTCGCCCATGACTGTCAGCCCATCCGGAACAGACATGGTTTCAATCAGGGAATGCACACCTCGAGCGATCATGACCGTATCGCCCGGGACCGCGGTAGCCAGCAGCGAATTCACATTGGGAGTATTCGTTTCTATGCGGAGCGTCCCAGCCTCGGCGGAACCGACAAACCAGATGAGAAGGGCTAAGGTCCGGATACGCATGCCATTCCCCATTCCGTCTCAATATACAAGATACCACAGATCAATTTATCATATCGCTCCACATCACAGCGTAACAAACAACGCTCACCGCACCACCGAGAACTTCAAGACACTCGACTCCCCCCCCGCCTCCAGCCGCGCCCAGTACACGCCCGACGACACCGTCCGGCCCTTGCTGTCCCAGCCGGCCCAGAGCACTTCCTGCTCGCTGAAGGTCCCCAGGATCAGGCCGAGGTCGCGCTCGTACACCAGATGCCCCCGCGCGTCGTAGATCTGCAGGACGAGGTCGTCGTCGCGCTCCAGTTGGTAGACGACGCCGATCACGCCGTTGAACGAGGGATTGGGATAGGTGTGCAGGATGCGCAGCGCCGTCTGTGCCTCCGCGGACGACCGCCAAGCCACCCAGCCCAGGGGATCCAGGGTCACGCTCTGGACGGGGCTGTCGAATCCGAATACCTCGGTGTGCTCGGAGCCGACCATGTGTATCGGACGCCACTCCTCGCCGGCGTCGGTGGTCACCCGCAGGGGGTACACGTTGTCGAAATCCACGCCGCTGCGGTCGATCAGGTTCACGGTGAGTTCGGAGCCCACGCCGAAACCGCCGTCCACCGAGGCGTCCAGCTCCAGGTGCGGCACGGTGTTTTCGTGCAGCCAGGGGTCGAAGAAAGCGGCCAGATCCTCGCCGGCGTAGGCACTTGCCAGGGCGACGAATTCCGCGGTGTCGACCACGCCCTCGGGACGCCCGCCGCCGGTGGCCCAGTCATCGAGCAGGTTGAAGAAGGCCGTGTCGCCGATCCGTCCGCGCAGCATGTGCAGCAGCCAGGCGCCCTTGTCGTAGACCACTCTGTCCAGCACGGGATAGGGATCGTAGAGGGTGGTCTGTCCGATCCAGTCGTTGCCCCAGCGAATGCGCCCCATCTTCCACCAGTACCCGCCGTTGTCGCCTACCCCGTCCATGCCGTAAAGGTGCTCCCGCCACAGCACCTCGCTGTAGGTGGCGAAGCCCTCGTTGAGCCAGATGTCTGACCAGGTCTCGGGCGTGAGCGAGTCGCCGAACCACTGGTGAGCCAGCTCGTGGACGACGATCCAGTCCTCGCTGTTGTTGCCGGTGATCAGGTCGGCGCCGTAGCTGGTGATAGTCTGGTGTTCCATGGCGCCGCTGGAGGTGTTGAGGTACTCGGCGTGGCCGTATTTCTCGTCCGCGAAGGGATACGGGCCGGCCAGGCTCTCCATGAATTCGAGCATGTCGCAGAGGGGCGCGAAGTCGATCACTGCGTTGTCGAAGTCGGTGGGAAAGACCCAGTGGTCGAGGTTGGTGGTGCTGTCGACCGTGAAGCAGGTCTCGCCGAAGTGCACGTAGTCGCTGACCGCCACGGAGATCAGATACGGCGCGATGGGATGGGACTCCACCCAGGTCCAGGTCTTCGTGCCGTCGCCGTTGTCGATCTCGTCCTCCAGAACACCGTTGGACACGGCCGTGAGATCGTCGGGCGCCGTGATCACGATGGTGGCGGGCGCCTTGTCGTCGGGGCGATCCTTGCACGGCCACCAGGTGCGCGAGAACTCCGGCTCGCTGAAGGTGGCGATGCAGGGACCGCTTTCGGGGGGAAGGGGATCGCCATAATCGTGGATCCAGTTGCCGATGCCCTCGCGATTGAACTGGAGCAGCTCACCGCGATAGGCGACGGTGACGCTGTCGTTCGCGCCGATCTTCACCAGCGGCAAGGTGACGACCAGGGAATCGCCGGCCTGCACGAAGGGCAGGGGCCCGTCGCCGCCCGTGACGGACAGCACGTCGAGATCCACCACGTCCAGGACGAACTCGGTGAGGTCCAGGACGACGGGGGCGAAAAGCACGAAAACCTCGCCCGTGTATTCCGTCGCGTCCGGGTCGAGGGTTACCGCCAGGCGGTATCCGCGCACGTCGTAGTTGATCGTGTTCGCGGCCACGGGAGGGGCGGCCTTGTCCGCGAGGACAGCGCGTTTGGCGGCGGCCAGGCAGCCGTAGTCGCGATCCTCCCCTTGCGGTGGGCCGGCGGCCAGGGCGGCGGTGAAGGCCACGAGCATGATCGTCAGGATTATCATGGATGACAGGATGCGCGCGGGCTCGCCCGCCCCATTGTCGCGGCGCGGGATCGGATATCGGCTGCGTGGCATGTAATTACGCCTCCCTGGGCTGGTGTCGGCGGGCGAGAGATGAAGATACCCCACACAGGACGGTCGTTCAAGGGGGATGGGAACCCGCGGCGCGTCGTTCGCTCAGTCCTGGTTGGTGTGCGTATGGGTCGTGATCGTCACGCCGGGCTTCACCGAGGCGGTGACCCAGCAGCCGCCACCGACCACGGCCCCTCGCCCGATCACGGTCTCGCCGCCGAGAATGGTGGCGTTGGCGTAGAGGGTGACGTCGTCCTCAATGGTGGGATGACGCTTGCCGCCCTTGACCAACGAGCCGTCCGACGCCTTGCGGAAACTCAAGGCGCCCAGGGTCACCCCCTGGTAGAGCTTCACGCGGGAGCCGATATCCGTCGTCTCGCCGATCACCACGCCCGTGGCGTGATCGATGAAGAAGCTGGGACCGATGTTCGCGCCGGGATGGATGTCCGTGCCGGTGCGGGCATGGGCCCACTCGTTCATGATGCGCGGCACGAACGGCACGCCCAGGCGGTAGAGCGGATGGGCCAGACGATGCACGGTGACCGCCAGCAGGCCGGGATAGCACAGGATGACCTCGTCGCGGCTCATGGCGGCGGGATCCCCCTCGAAGGCGGCTTCCACGTCGCTCTTGATCAGGTCGCGTATGCCCGGTAGCCGGCCGAGATAGTCGATGGTCACCCGCTCGGCGACGCCACACTCGTCTTCCCCGTCCCGCGGCTCGGGCAGGGGACACGGCGTATGCACCTTCTCATGGGAGCAAAAGGACAGCGTGTTCTCGACGATTGTCGACAACTCCACGAAGAGGACGTCCAGGTGCGACGCCACGAACGTCTCCATGCAGGCGCGGGCGCTGATCCTGCCGCCGTGATAGCCGGGAAAGACGATCGTCAGCAGGCGGGATAGCACCGAGTCCACGCGCGCCTGGGAGGGCAACTCCGTGCCGCCGATGCGGTTGATACCGCCCGCGTCCTGGTAGGTGGCCACCATCTCCCGCGCGAGCTTCTGCAGCCTGTCCGCGCATTCCTCAGCCATGTCTCCTCCGATCAGTGGGCCAGATCCTTGTACAGATCCGTGGACAGGTACCGCTCGCCGAAGCTCGGTATGACGACCACGATCCGCTTGTTCTCGTTCTCGGGACGCTCGGCGTAGGCGAGTGCGGCGAAGAGCGCGGCGCCCGAGGAGATACCCACGAACAGGCCTTCCTCACTGGCGGCGCGGCGCGCCATCGCCATGGCCTCATCGTTGGCGACCTGGATGATCTCGTCGATCAGGTCCGTTTCCAGCACGCCCGGCACGAAGCCGGCGCCGATGCCCTGTATCTTGTGCGGCCCGGGATCGCCACCGGACAGCACCGGCGAGTGCACCGGTTCCACGGCGATCGCCTTGAAACCGGGTCGTCGCTCCTTGAGTACCGAGGCCACGCCGGTCAGGGTGCCGCCCGTACCCACGCCCGCGACCAGGGCGTCCACCTCGCCGCCGGTGTCGCGCCAGATCTCCTCGGCGGTGGTGCTGCGATGGATCTCGGGGTTGGCCGGATTCTCGAACTGCTGGGGCATGAAGGCGCCGGGGCGTTCGGCCAGCAGCTCGCCGGCCCTCCGAATGGCGCCGGACATGCCCTCGGCGGCGGGTGTGAGCACCAGCTCGGCGCCTAGGGCGCGCAACACGGTCCTACGCTCCAGCGACATGCTGTCGGGCATGGTCAGGGTAAGCTTGTAGCCCTTGGCGGCGCAGACGAAGGCCAGGGCGATGCCGGTGTTGCCGGAAGTCGGTTCGATGACCTCCGCGCCGGGGACGAGCCGGCCGTCCCGCTCCGCCGCCTCGATCATGGCCAGCCCGATGCGGTCCTTGACGCTGGACATGGGATTGGCGCACTCCAACTTGGCCACCAGGTCGGCCTGGGTACTATTGAGCCGCGGCAGTCTCACCAAGGGCGTACCGCCCACGGTGTCCAGGATGCTGTCGTGTATCTTTCCGCTCATCTAATCCCTCCTGCATGATGGGGTTACATTTCAGACAGTCAAAGTACCCATCAATGCCGAAGGCGGCCACTTGCGGGCTTATAGTCGGAGATCCTGCTGGAGGCGCTCCATCTTGCGCTTACCGCCCAGGATGATCAGCCGGTCGCCAGTCACGAGTTCCTGCTCGGGCCCGGGATTGAAGACCATCTCCCCGTCGTTGCCGAGCAGACCGATGACGATGACATCGTAATCCTGGCGCAACGGCGTCTCGCGCAGGCGCTTGCCGGCCAGGGTGCAGGCGGGGCCGATCTTCATCTCCTCCATGCCCAGCTCGATGTCGCTCGGCTGCGAGATGACCTCCAGGTAGTCGTAGACCGTGGGGCGAAGCAGGGCCATCGCCATGCGGCTGCCGCCGATCTGATAGGGCGAGACCACACGGTTGGCGCCCGCGTGCCTGAGCTTGCGAATGGCCTTGTCGTCGTCGGCGCGGGCCAGGATATAGAGCGATGGATTTTCGCTGACCGTGAGCTCGCGCGCCGAGAGCGTGATGTAGAGGTTGGCGACATCGCTGGACACCGACGCGACCAGGCCGCGGGCGCGTATGATACCGGCCTGTTCCAGCACATCGTCCTCGGTGGCGTCGCCGTGCACGACCAGCCTGCCGTCCTGTATCAGCCCCTCGGCGTCCTCGTCGTCGACTGTCACGATGACGTGCGGCATCCCCTCGTCGAGGAGTTCGTCGGAAACGATACGGCCTATGCGTCCGTAGCCGCAAACGATGTAGTGGCCGCTGAGCTTGTCGAGTTCCTTCCTCATCATTTTACCTCCGAGGAAGCGGCGCAGGTGCCCTTCCACCACGATGCCGCCGATGGCCATGGACAGGTAAGCGATGATCACCACGCCGCACACGATCTCCAGGGTGATTATGATGCGGCCGTTGTCCGAAAGCGGATGGATCTCGCCGAAACCGACCGTGCTCAGGGTGATCACGGTCATGTATAAGGCGTCCATGGGACTGAAGTGCTCGATCCTGACCAGGGCCAGCGTTCCCATAGTCATGATGATCGCCAGGAGCAGCATGGCGATGCCCAGCCGGCGGTAATTGACCGAGGAATCGACACCGGACTTGGCTGCCATCATAATCCCCTGTTCCTGACGGGGTGAAACTTGCCGCCCCATCGGAAATTGACGACATTATGGGTCAGCTGAACTCAAAGGTCGGGAACCTGAGGCGATCCCGGCTGTTTTCATATGCTTCACCGCGGGGACCATAGATCAGTCAAGGACGGATGTCGATGAAGAACGCCCGGATCAACGCCACTAAAACCATCGCCGGTGTGGCGCTGTCCGTCTGCCTGCACCTGCTCGTTGTCGCGCCGACCGTCGTCGCCCAGGGACAGCCAGCAATCTCCATCGAGCCCATGGAACTCGATTTCGGCATGATGGAGCAGTTCCAGGCCGAGTCGGCCAACATAACCATCAGCAATATCGGGGACGCCCCGTTGCACCTCGGCGAGATCGAAGCCACCTGCGGCTGCACGGCGGCCACACCGCCGGTCGAGATGCTGGCTCCCGGCGAGAGCACCGAGGTCACCATCACCTTCAACAGCCAGAAATACCGGGACGAGCAGCTCAAGTACGTGAAGGTGCATTCCGACGACCCGTTCCAGAGCGTGATCGACATCGTCATCCGCGCCGACATCCACGTCGCGCTGACCGTCACGCCGTCGACCGAGACCATCGCCTTCCAGGCGCTTCCCGTGGGCGTCACCCAGGACGGGTTCGTCAGTTTCGCCGCCGATGGAGTCGAGACGCTGTCGATTCAGCCGGTGCGTTTCAGCGAGGACCTCTTCGACGTGTCGATCATCGACGCCGAGTCCGGCGACCCCCGCGAGAAGGTCGCGATGATCAGCGTGCGCCCCGACGCCCCCCTCGGCTCTTTCCGCGAAATCGTCTCCTTCGAGACCAATGTGCCGCAGCGGCCGAGCTTGAACATCGAGATGAGCGGTGGCGTGGTCGCCCCCGTGGCTCTCGATCCCGAACAATTGAACATGCGCTACCTGAAGCGCAACGAGGTCGTCTCACGCACCATCAAGGTCAAGATCCAGAGCGGGTTCGACATCGACGTGACGGGCGCGGAGATCGACCTGCCGGGTTTCGCGGTGAAGGAGATCGCCCCCGACCCCGAACTGAACCTGTTCTTCGTGACGATCGAAGGCACCCCCTTGCCGATCAGCGACGAGCGCGCCGTGTCGGCCAAGGGCAGGATGAAGGGCACGCTCCGCATTTCCACAAATCACCCCGATTATCCGGAACTGAGCGCATCCGTCATGTATCTCCTCAAACTCTAATAGGCTGTGCGATGACCTCCAGCAGAGGCAACATCAACCTGTACCCGTCCCGGCCCATCCTGCGCGAGACCGCCATCCTGCTGCTGGTCACGCTGGCGCTGGCCGCGTTCAGCTGGGCCCTGCGTCCGCCGCGGCTCCCCTTGCGCGCGGATTTGGCCCGCTACGAGCTGGCGTCGGATTTCCCGGTGATCGGCGTAGCCGCAGCGGTCGCCAGTTACGAGGACGACACCCACTTCTTCATCGACACACGCCCGGCCGATCCGCTCGCGAATCGCATACCCGGCGCTTTCTCCATCAGCCAGGAGAGTTTCGAGGAAGACCTGCGCGAGGTCTTCGATTTCCTGCTGCACGAGGATTCGCTGCTCCTGTTCGGCGAGGGCAACCTGTTGATGATCTCCGCCGTCGCCTCACGCTTGCAGGAACGGGGTTTCGTCGACATCACCCTGATGTCCGACGATATCGAGGCCTGGGTCGAAGCCGGTGGCGCGGTCAAGGGTCCCTTGGCGTCCGACACGGAGGCGGATCATGAGTGAAGCGGTCGTCAAGCGGGGGTTGATCCTCCCCGACTACCTCGAATTGCTCCTGCGCTTCATGGTCGGCGGCACTTTCGTTTACGCATCCTTCTACAAGATTCTCGATCCGGCGAACTTCGCACAGGCGGTGCACCACTACCGGATCCTCGGCGTCTACCTCCTGCATCCGATGGCGATCTACCTGCCCTGGCTCGAACTGGTGGTCGGTCTGGCCATGATCATGGGACTCGCACGACGGGGCGCCGCCCTGTTGACCAGCCTGATGACGCTCATGTTCATGGTCGCGATCATCTCCGCCCTGGCACGTGACCTGGACATCACCTGCGGCTGTTTCCACACCGATGGCGGCCACATCGTGGGTATCTCGTTGCTGCTGCGTGATGTGGCGCTGCTGGCGGGCGCGGTGACGCTGTTGCTGAACCGGGGCACCAGACGCAGCTTCTGAAGCCCGTACTGAATCCGGGATTCAATATCACGGGTTTTTGAGTTCTAGGTTGACATCAGAGTTCTTCGGCACAATCTTGCCGACGAAAGAGACCATCGCGATCAAATTCGAGATAAGGAGTCTCCCATGCCCGCTCTAGTGAACGCCGAAGAATGCACCAGCTGTGAAGCGTGCGTCGAGTCCTGCCCTACCGAGGCCATCACCATGAACGGTGACGAGATCGCCGTCGTGGATCCGGACATGTGCACCGACTGCGAGGCATGCGTGGAAGAGTGCCCGACCGAAGCCATTGCCATGGTGGAGTGAGAGACTCGCTACGCTGGTATGAATGGGTATGAATAAGGGGCTCCGCACGCAGCGGAGCCCCTTTGCCTTGTTCAGGCATCGTCCCGTGACGGGCGCCAGGGGGTTTCCGGCACGCCCCAGGCCGCATTGATCCAACGCGCCGTCACGAACAGCCAGTCGCTCAGGCGGTTCAGCCAGCACAGCGCCGCCGGCGGCAAAGCGATCTCCTGCGCCGCCGCCACCGCCCGCCGTTCCAGGCGCCGGCTCACCGCGCGGGCCGCGTGCAGGGCCGCGCCCGCCTCGCAGCCACCGGGCATGATGAACACGTCCAGGGACGGCAGATCCTCCTCGAGGCGGTCGATGCTCTCCTCGAGTGTTGCCGCGTCGATGCCCGGAATCCCGGCGTCCTCTCGCGCCAGCCGCTCGCAGCGGTCCGGATCGGCGAGCACCGCCCCCAGATCGAACAGCCCGGACTGTATCGCCGCCAGTTCCCCGCACAGCTGCGTCGCGCGGGCCGACAGGTCCGGCCGCGCGTCGTCGGCGCGGGCCAGGAATGCGGACGCCAGGCCGAGGGCGCAGCTCAGTTCGTCCGTCTCCCCATAGAGATCGACGCGGACGTCCGCCTTGCCCGTGCGGGAACCACCGATCAGCGAAGTCTCGCCGCCGTCGCCCGTGCGTGTATAGATCCTGGCCATGTGCACCTCCCGGGTTCGCGCCATCATAGCAGCCCGGCGACGAGCGCTCAACGGACGAGCGTGAAACTCCGCGACGCGCTCCCGCCGCCGCCGTGGACCACGGCCCGATAGGAGCCGGAGGCCAGGGGGCGCCCCGCGCGGTCCAGACCGTCGAAGACGTAGGCCCCCTCCCCGTCGCCGCCGGCGCGCGCGTCTATCGAACGCAGACGCCGGCCGCGCAGGTCGCAGACGTCGATGCGCACACGCTCGCCGGGGCGCGCGGTGAACGAAAAGCAGGTGCGCGGATTGGCCGGGTTGGGCCAGGGGGTACGCAAGGCTACGCACGCCGACGCCGGATTCCCGATCGCGGACGCGCCGCATTCCAGGGGCAAGACGGACATGAACGGCGGCCGACCGACGGGGATGGGCGCGGTCGTCAACTCGAGCGCGGTCCAGGCGTCGAAGACACGCACGCCCGCGGCGCCGATGGTCCTGTCACAGAGATAGATCTGATCAGCGCCGTCCCAGGCCACGTCGACATAGTCATAGCCGGCGGCGGCAGCCACGGTCGTCACGGCGCCGCCCGACGGGTCGAAGGTCTTCAGCCGGGTAAGGAAAGCGGAATCGCTGACGACGCACCAACCGTGATCGTCGTCCAGCACGACGAAGCAGAGGACCTCGCCGCCTAGGTCCTGCTCCGTGACCTGGAAACCGCCGGTCTGCTGGGTCGCCAGATCGATGGTTTCGATGCCGGCGTCCGCAGTGGCCCAGTAGCCGGTCGTCGCCACGAGCAAGCCCCTGCCGTCGGATGACATCTGCGGCATGGCCGACGGGTTCTGTCCCACGAGCATGATGCCGTCGATCTCGGGTGTGCCGGAAATCACGTCCAGCCAGTAGCCGCTGTTCGTGTCGAAGACCACCAGGCGGCTGCCGCCCGCAGGATTCCACCAGTTGTCCCGGTCCAGACGCTGGCAGGTCAGATAGATGAGACCGCCGACCGCCTGCATCCAGGACGTTTCCGGCAACCCGTCCGCGTCCGCGAAAGCGGCGGTGGACCAGCTGTCCAGAACGACGCCGGCCGCGACGTCGACCTGCAGGAAGATCGCCTCGTCGTAGCAGGACACGTAGGCCGTGCCGTCCGGTGCGAAGGCGATGTCCTGGGGATTGCGCCCGACACCCACGCTGAACTGGAGGACCGTGGCCATGCCCTGGGCGGGATCGAGCACCTGGATGTTGGCCGCGCCGCGGTTGACGAGATAGTAGAGGCCGTCGTGCCAGCGCCCCACGGCGTCCGAGCTCACGGTGGCCGCGTCGATGTCGGCAAGCCAGGGATCGTATCGATCCACGATGGTCGCGCCCCCGTAGGTGGCGTAGTCGGTAGTGATGACCATGAAGTCGTCCCAGGCGGCGGACGTGGCGGCGACAAACAGCGAGGCCGTGATCAATCCCGTCAGCAGGCGTCTCGAATTCATCATTCCGGTCCTTTCAATGGAATATCAACGAGACGCGGCAGGTGCGTCCCGGCAAGGGATAGCCTTCCACGTCGTAGGTGTCGTCGTCGTTCAGGTTGAGTAGTTCACAGGTCAGACGGGTCTCGTCCCCGCCGAGGAAGTGGCCTCCGCGCCAGAGGTGCGAGAGGGACAGGTTGTAGAGCGATCGCGAGGGCGTGCAGTCCCTCTCGCTGTTGTAGCGGTCGCGGTAGTTGTCCGCTTCGTAAAGCCAACGCAGGCCCCAGGTCCAGGCGCCGACGTCGAGCTTCCAGCCCAGGGCCGCCTCGAAAGCGGGCAGGTAGGGCAACGTCTTGCCCGCATAGATGGGATCGTCGCCGCGGTCCTCGGTGTCCTGCACGGTCAGGTTGCCCCAACCGCGGCCGAACCGGCCCGCGTCCACGACGTATTCCGCTTCGAGACCGGAGGCGTGCGTGCGCCCGTAGTTGCTCGCCTGGCTGGTGAACTGGGAATTGCGGACCCAGAGGATGCCGTGGTCGACGTCGGTCACGAACCACGCCAGCCGTAACCTCAGCGCAGGGTCCGGACGCCAATAGACCGACACGTCCCGCGAGGTGATCTCCTCGGGGAACAGCTCGCGATTGCCTTCCACGCCGCCGCGATGGCCGAACAACTCGATCCAGCTGGGCGCCCGGAACGACGCGGCCCAGTGGATCTCGAAACGCAGCTGGTCGGGCAGGGCGTCCCAGGCGATCCCCAGGGCCGGCGCCGGTTTCTCGTGCACGTGGGGTTCGTCCAGGTGCTCTGCCGGCAAGCCGGGCCAGGGCGGCAGGGGGGGGAAGTCGTCCTCGAGACGCTGCCAGCGCCAGGAGGGCGAGAGGCTCAGCCCGGCCTCGGGCCAGAGGAAATCCACACCCGCGAACGCGCCCACGGACGTGCGCGTGCGCAGCGGATCCACCAGCGTCTCGTGCCGCCAGGCGAACCGCTGACGGCGCCATTCGAGGCCGAGACGGCCGGAGCAACGGCCGCCGGCCGCCTCCGCGTCCTCGAAGCGCCAGGACAGACGGCCGCCCAGATGCTCGCTGCGGCTGGTGGTGGTGCCGGCCGGATCCCAACCCAACTCCATCGATTCGTCCCGCAGCCGCTCGTCGCTGCGCCGCGCGTCCAGATCGAGAGAGACGGCCTCCTTGCTGTCGGACAGCGCCAGGTGCAGATCGTAACGATCCAGGCGCAGGTCGGCATGGGGACTCTCGAAGCCGCCGACCGGCCCCGGACGACCGGCGTCGCGCCGGAAGACACCGGCGGCCAGGCGGGCGCGCCAGCCCGAGGTTCGCCAGGCGCCCGTCAACAGCGCCCCCCCCTCGCGGAACCAGGCGTTGCGGCGGGTGTCGTCGAAGTCGTCGCTCGAATTGGCGAAGGTCTGGTTGTGGTTGCGGAAGGCGAAGAGGTTGTCCGCGCGACGGGCGTGCAGGATGACGTGCGCGGCCCGCCCGCCGCCCTCGACGCGCAGCCCGGCCTCGCCGTGGGACCCGGCCCATTGCAGCCAGCTCGTGCGACCGTCGGTTTCGCCACGGCGCGTCACGAGGTTGAGGGCGCCCACGCCGCCGGCGCCGCCGAAGCGCGCCGGCGTGTACCCCCGGTACACCTCGACGCTCTCGAACCTGTCCAGGGGCAGGGTGCTCAGATCGATGGCACCGTCCTGGCTGTCGGACAATGGTAGACCGTCGACCAGTACCGCGATCTGTCCGGCCGTCGACCCCCGGAGTGAAGGGAGCGCGGGTGCGCCGAGACCGCCGTAGCGCCGGATCTGCAGGCCGGCCACCTGCTCGAGCAGCTCCGCCAGGTCCGGCGTGGCCCGCTCGCGATCCAGCCTGACGACGGTGACCGTGGCGGGGCCACCCGGCAAGACCGGATCGCCGACGGGGCTGCCGTGCACCACCAGGGTGTCGTAGGCGGCGACCGTGGCCACGACCGCCGACGTGTCGGCCAACGCCGACACGGCCGTCAGCGAGACCAGGAGACAAAAAAACGCGCCCCGGGATTGAACAGGACGCTTGCGCCGGATAGGCATGCCAGAGACCCCTCCCGCGAGAGTTCGGCAGCAGGATCGGGATCGGTCTCCTGGCTCGCGGGTCGCCCTACTCCCCGTGCCTTCCCAGCTTGCGCCAGTGGCCTGATACGGGTTTCGTCGCCGCTCACAGTGGCGGGGCCGCGCCGGATTTTCACCGGCTTCCGGATGATCACCTGATCTTTGAATGTGGCGGGATCTTAGGCGCCAGGATGGTCCCTGTCAAGCAGGCGCTGCCAGATCAGGTGATGGTCCTCCTCTCGTCCGCTGGCCAGCAACAGTTGCTCGGGGTCGTCGGTCTCGAAGTCGTCGCGGCGCTGAATCAACGAACAGGTGGCCGCGGCCTGGTCCGCGTCGGTGTAGGGGCGATAGCGGTGCCAGAAACCCAGGTGCCAGGTGAAGAACCGTTCGACCCGAGAGAGGCCCATCTCGTCGTCGCCGAAGTGTTCGGTCGCCAGTTCGAAGTAACGGCGCATCACCGTCCACCTCTCTGCGACCGTGGGCTGCCAGACCTTGCCGGAGCGCAGTTCCCGGAAGATCCAGGGTTTGATCAGGGCGCCGCGGGCGACCACCACGCCGCTGACACGTGTCTCGGCCAGACGGCGCGTCCGGTCGCCGGGCAACAGGATGTCGCCGTTGCCGAGGACGGGTATCTCGACGGCGTCCGCGACCGCGCCGATGACCGTCCAGTCCGCGTCGCGGCGGTATCTCTGCTCGCGGGTCCGGCCGTGCACGCAGAGGGCGTCCGCGCCTTCCGCTACGGCAAGACGCGCCATCTCGACGGCGTTGATCTTCTTCTCGGACCAACCGGCGCGGAGCTTGACCAGCAGCGGCAGGTCGGTGGCCGCGCGGGCGGCGGCCACCATGGCCGCGAGCCTGGCGGGACGCTTGAGCGCCGCGGCGCCGATGCCCCGGCGCACCATCACGTCGATGGGACAGCCGAAGTTGAGATCGATGTAGTCGGGACCGTGCTGCGCGGCCACACGCACGCCTTCGCCCATGGCCGCCGGCTTGCCGGCGGCGATCTGGATACCGAACGGCGATTCGCTCTCGTGACGGCGCAACAGCGGCAGCTCCCGGCGACTGCCCTTGGCCAGCTTGTGGGCCAGGATCATCTCGCTGCAGGTCATCTCGGCGCCGAACTCGCGGCAGAGCCGCCGGTACGGCAGATTGCCGCCGGTGGCCATGGGCGACAGGGCGACCACGTCGCGAAAGAGGTCCCGTGCGTCTTCGTGTTCCGACATCGTATCTCCGTCGACGACGGCCGCCCTCCCGATGAGAGCGGCCGCGATGTGAACCAGCGTGGCGAAATGCGACGGCTAACCGCCGTCGAGCATGACGCCTTCCTCGTATTCGTGCCAGCCCTCGGGGTCCCGGATGTACTCGTAGGTGTTCTTCAGCAGCTCGTAATGAGTCTGCTCCTCGGCCGCCAGATGCTCGAAGAGCTTGCGGGCCTCGTCCGACTCCATCCGGGTCGCGGCCTGGCTGTACATGCTGTACCCCTTGCGCTCCACTTCCATGGCGCCCTGAAGAATCTCCAGGTCCTCCGCCACGTACTCGTAGGGATCCTTGACGCTATCGAGCGCTGTCTCGAAGATCTGGCGGGGCGTGCTGGGATGGTCATGGTCGCCGCCGGCGAGCGGTTCGAGATCGTGGGTCTTGATCATCTCGTCGCGCAGACCGATGAGATAGGACCGGTGCCCCTGCTCGTCCTTGGCCAACGAGCGGAAGATCAACCTCTCCAACTCGGACGTCGCGGTCTTCGCTTTCTCGGCGAAGAAATGGATGCCCTCTTCCTCGAAGGCGATGGCATCGGCCAGGATGTCGATACACTTGGTCACTTCGTTGCTCATCATATCCTCCGGGGTCGCGCCGTCTCGTGCGCCGCGCTCAGGTTCGCGTCTCGGCTCGTCGCGCGTAAGTTCGTAGACAAATGGTAATGTCTCTCTCGTCGAATGCCAAACGCCGATTATACTTGCAATCAGCTGTTCAGCAGACCATACTAAAAATGCCACAGGCGTACACATGTCGTTATACGGGTTCGACCCGTAAGGCAATGTTTCCAGCCAAGATAACACTGGCACGCTATTAGAAGGAGGCCCTCATGGCGAAGCTGCAGAACAGGATGGAAGTGCTGATCCCCAAGTGGCGGAAGAACATTGGCAAACTCGTCAAAGAGCACGGCGGAAAGAAGATCAGCGACGTAACGATACTGCAGGCGTACGGCGGCATGCGCGGTGTCAAGAGCATGGTCTGCGACACGTCCGAGGTACCGCCCGACAAGGGTCTGCAGATTCGCGGCACGCCCGTCGGCAAGCTGGCCGACAAGACGCCCGAGGACATCTTCTACCTGCTGTGTACCGGCGAGCTCCCCAACTCGCGGGACAGGCTGACGCTGCGCAAGGAACTGGCCTCCCGGGCCAAGGTGCCTGCCTACGTCTGGAAGGTGCTCGAGGCCATGCCCAAGAACTCGCACCCCATGTGCATGCTCGACACCGCGATCCTCTGCATGGAACGCGAGTCGAAGTTCCGCAAGGCCTACGACCAGGGCATGAAGCGCGAGGACTACTGGCGTCCCATGATGGAGGACTCCCTGGACCTGCTGGGCATGCTGCCCACCCTCGCCGCGGGTGTCTACCGCATGCGTTTCAACAAGGGCCGTCGCATTGCGCCCAAGAAGAACCTGTCCTGGGCCGGCAACTTCGCACACATGCTCGGCATCAAGGATCCCACCGGTGAGTTCGCCGACTGCATGCGCCTCTACCTCGTGCTGCACTGCGACCACGAGGGCGGCAACGTCTCGGCGCACGCCTGCCACCTGGTCGGCTCGGCGCTCAGCGACGCCTACTACTCGGTGTCGGCTGGTCTGAACGGTCTGGCCGGTCCCTTGCACGGTCTCGCCAATCAGGAATGCCTGAACTGGATCATCCAGCTCAACAAGAAATTCCGCGGCCGACCCACCAAGGAAGACATCCGCAACTACACCTGGGAAACGCTGAACAGCGGCAAGGTGATTCCGGGCTACGGACACGCGGTGCTGCGCGTCAGTGACCCGCGCTTCGTCCAGTTCCGCGCCTTCGGCATGAAGCACTTTCCCGACGACCCGATCATGGAGACGGTGAGCAACGTCTTCGAGATCGTGCCCAAGGTCCTGAAGGAGCAAGGCAAGGCCAAGAACCCGTGGCCCAATGTGGACGCCGGTTCGGGCGCCCTGCTTTATCACTACGGAATGAAGGAGTTCTCGTATTACACGGTGCTCTTCTCCATCTCCCGTGCCATGGGCATGCTGTCACAGCTGATCGTCAACCGGGCCATGGGCGCGCCGATCGAGCGGCCCAAATCGGTGACGACCAAGTGGTTGAAGAAGCAGGTCAAGTAGTTCGCCCTGTACGGGTGGCAGGGGGCCGGCCAACGCCGGCCCCCTTTTTTTACGCCCGTCGTCTTTCCAAGCGACGCATATCATGTTAAAATTATAGACAGTAAGACAATATCATTCTGGACCGGAGGATCCTCACTTGGCCATCGTACATTTGCGCATTGCACCGTTGATCCTGCTCCTGCTCCTGGCGGCGAATTCCCTCCAGGCCGACGTAACCATACATTGCCTCGCCGTCGGCCAGGCCGACGCCACGCTGGTCGTCTCGTCGAGCGGACAGACGCTGCTCTTCGACGGTGGTTCCAACAGCGACGGCGACGACATCATCGTGCCCTACCTCTCGAGCCTGGGCATCGCGACCCTGGACTACATGTCTTGCAGCCACTATCACGCCGACCACGTAGGCGGGCTGGACGAGGTCTATGACGCCGTCGGCGTCTCCCAAGCCGTCTACGACCGCGGCTGGAGCTATACCACATTGACCTACAACTCCTACGCCGCCACCGTCGCGCCCAAGCGCCAGACGGCCACCGACGGGCAGGTCATCGACCTGGGCGACGGCGTCACGGCGACGGTCGTGGCCCTGAACGGGAACGGCCAGATGTCCCCCCCCTACGACACTTCGAGCCGGGAGAACGAGTACAGCCTGGCGCTGCTGATCGAATGCGGCGATTTCGCCTTCTTCGTGGCCGGCGACCTGACCGGCGGCAACCTCGGCTACGGAGATATCGAAACCAGCGTGGGCCCCGAGGTCGGCGACATCGAGGTCTACCGCGTCAGTCACCACGGTTCCAACAGCAGCAGCAACACGGCTTTCATGGCGGCGACGACCCCCGAGGTATCCATCATCTCGGTGCCTGACAACAGCCCCTACGGGCACCCCCACCAGGACACCCTCAACCGGCTGGCGGCGGTGGGCAGCTACGTCTACCAGACCGCCCAGGGATCGACCGCCACCTACCCGGGCGGCATGCGCACCATCGTCAACGGACACATCGTGATCACCACCGACGGCATCGGCGAGTACTTCGTGAACGGTGTCGAGTGGGAGACGGACGAGGGCGACACCGCCGTGCCGCCGGCCGCCCTGCTGGCCGTCCACGGCAACTACCCCAACCCCTTCAACCCGTCCACCGAGGTGCGCTTCGAACTGCCCGGCGGCGGACCGGTGCGACTGTCCATCCACGACCTGGCGGGACGTGTATTGAGCGAGACCACCTGGGAGGCGGCGCCGGGCCCGCAGGGGTGGCGCTGGAACGGGCGGGATGGCGAGGGACGCGAGCTGCCGTCCGGTGTGTATCTCTATCGCGTCGTTACGCGGGACGGCAGCGGGGCGGGGCGGATGACGTTGGCGCGGTAGCCCTGGGGACGAGCCCGGTGTTATCCGTTACGTTGCCAGTTCCCCCCCGAGTAGCGACCAACTTCTTTGGTCAGGCGATCTCCCAGATTATCGCTCTCCACGTCTAGATCATAGTCCATCTGCAAACCCAACCAGAACTCAGGAGACATCTTGAAGTACCGAGCCAGGCGCAGAGATGTGTCCGCCGTGATCCGGCGCTTCTTGAGTACGATTTCGTTTATCCGGCGGGGAGGCACACCAAGATCACGTGCCAGCTGGTTCTGGCTCATGCCCAGGGGCTCAAGGAACTCATGGAAGAGAACCTCACCGGGATGTACTGGGCTCAGTTTTCTAGCTCCCATGACAACTCCTCAGTGGTAGTCAACGATCTCGACATCGAAGGCATCGCCCTTTTCCCAACGAAAACAGATTCGCCATTGATCGTTGATGCGAATGCTGTATTGGCCCGCGCGGTCACCCTTCAGCCGATCAAGTCGGTTCGACGGCGGGACACGGAGATCCGCCAAGGATTGTGAACGCTGGAGCATCCTCAGCTTGCGCAGGGCAACCTGCTGGATATCCCCGGGCAGCTTCTTGGACCGGACCCGCCGAAAGATCTTTTCGGTCTCTTTTGACTTGAAGGACCTAATCATGCAATCAGTCTATAACGTATACCGTCATACGTCAAGCCCACCTCCCAGCGGATATCACGGTGATTCTTTAACGTCTTTTGTCGATGAACTCTCTCTGATCAACGCCATGAACGTCTCCCCGTAGCGCTCCAGCTTCGTCGCGCCCACGCCGCCGATGCTCAGGAACATCTCGTCCGTGACGGGCTTGTGGGTCGCCATGGCGGCCAGCGTCTTGTCGTGGAAGATGACATAGGGCGGCACGCCCTGCTCCTCGGCGAGTTCGCGGCGGCGGGCGCGCAGCTGCTCGAAGAGAGCCTGCGTCGCCGGCTCGTCCAGGTCCCCATCCTCGGCGGTGAGGGCCAGCGGGGCGGCGCGGCGCTTGCGGGCGGTGCCTGTGCCGGCCGCGGCCCGCTCCAGCACTTCCCGGCGCAACTGCAGCTCGGCTTCGCCGCGCAATACGGGCGCGGCGGCCTCCGTCAGCCGCAGGCCGCCGTACCCCTCGGGATCGAGGGCCAGCAAACCGCGCGCCACCAGCTGCCGCAGCACGCTGCGCCAGCCCATGGCGTCCAGCTCCAGGCCGATGCCGTGGGTACTCAGCCGGTCGTGACCCCAGCGCCGGACCCGTTCATTGGCGCTGCCCCGCAGCACGTCGATCACGTGCTGGGCGCCGAAGCGCTGGCCCGTGCGCGCGACGCAGGACAGGGCCTTCTGGGCGACCTCCGTGCCGTCGAAGGTGTCCACCGGTTCGAGGCAGGTGTCGCAGTTGCCGCACGGCTCGGGCTGCGCCTCGCCGAAATGATGCAACAGGACGCGCCGCCGGCAGTCGACCACCTCGCAGTAGCCCAGCATGGCGTCGAGCTGCTGCTGTTCGCGGCGCTTGTGCATCTGGTCGGCTTCGCTCGCCTCGGCCATCTTGCGCAGCAGGATCACGTCCTGCAGGCCGTAGGTCATCCAGGCGTCGGCGGGCAGGCCGTCACGCCCGGCGCGGCCCGTCTCCTGGTAATACGCCTCAATACTCTTGGGCAGATCCAGATGAGCCACGAAGCGCACGTCCGGCTTGTCGATGCCCATGCCGAAGGCGATCGTCGCCGTCATCACCAGGCCGTCCTCGCGCAGGAAGCGCTCCTGATGCGCGCGGCGCACGTCCTTGGGCAGACCGGCGTGGTACGGCAGGGCCGGGATCCCGTTCTCCACCAAAAATTCCGCGAACTCCTCCACCCGCTTGCGCGAGAGGCAATAGACGATGCCCGCGTCACCCTCGTGTTCGCCGCGCAGGAAAGCCAGGAGCTGGCGTCGGGGATCGCGCTTGGGCACCACGCGGTAGCGGATGTTTGGGCGGTCGAAGCCCGTGATGAAGGTGCGTCCCCGCTGCAGGCACAGCCCCTGCAGGATCTCCGCGCGCGTCCGCTCGTCGGCGGTGGCCGTGCAGGCCAGGCGGGGCACGCCGGGGTAGCGTTCGGCCAACGTGTCGAGCTGTAGGTACTCGGGTCGGAAATCATGTCCCCACTGGGAGACGCAGTGGGCCTCGTCGATGGCGAACAGTGCCAGCCCGGAAGCCGCACCCACCTCGTCGAGCAGCGCGAGGGTGCGTTCCTGGAGCAGGCGCTCGGGCGCGATGTAGACCAGGTCCAGACCGCCCGTCCGCAACATCCTTTCCACTCGCCTCGCCTCGGCCGCCGGCAGCGTCGAATTGAGGAAGGCCGCCCGCAAGCCGATCTGGCGCAACGCAGCCACCTGGTCCTGCATCAGGGCGATCAGCGGCGAGACGATGACGCCGACGCCCGGCCGCAGCACGGCGGGGATCTGGTAGCACAGGGACTTGCCGCCGCCGGTGGGCATGATCACCAGGGTGTCGCCACCGCCGAGCACGTGAGCGATGATCTCGGCCTGATGGCCCCGGAACTCCGGATGGCCGTAGACCGTCTGCAGGATGTCGAGGGGCGTCTTCATATGATCAGCTCTTGCCGGAATCGTGCCCGGGGTCGCCGTCCACGGCATCCACGGCGTTCCAGGCGATGGTGTAGCCTAACATGACCTGCGAGAGGTAGTGCTTGCGGTCGTTCAGGCGCGACCAGCCGGTGGGCAAGCTGGCGGCGTAGGCGGCCAGGCGGGCCGGCGCCCCGCCCGCGCGCCTGGCCGCGATGAGCCAGGGAATCGCCGCCATGAAGGTGTGACCGGAAGCCGTATTGTCGTCGGCCATGGGGCGCCAGCGGGAGGTGGCCGGCGAATCGGACGGCCGGGAGGCCCCCGCGACCCGCTGGATGGTCCACAGGGCGGGCAACCCCACCACCATGGCCTCGAAGGCGCTGCGTCCCCAGCGTGTCAGCGCGCTGCTGCCCGACCAGGCGTCGGCCGCGGCGAAGGCCGCCCAGTAGAAGAACCAGAAGCGTTCGCCGCCGGGACGGAAGATGTCGGCGGCGCGATCGGTGAAGGGCGAGCGCACGGTTTCCGTGTGCCAGCCGTCGACGGCCTCGTCGATCCGCGTGTGGGCCAGAACCGCGGCGGCGCCACTGGCCAGGCCCAGCCGCAGGAAACCGCGCCGGCCGTAGCTGCGCTGGTAGTGGGCGCCCGTGCGGCTGAAGGGCCGCGCGCCACGCGCGCGGGCATGTCGCGAGTTCTCGTAGGCGGCGATGGCCACGACGACCAGGATCAAGGCCAGGGCGATGGCGATCATGTCGGCGCCTCCCCCCCGTCGACGATGCCGGCCACCAGCTCGGCCAGGGCGGGCACCGCGGTCAGGCCCGGCGAGTCGATGCCCACCAGGTTCACCAGTCCCTCCAGATCGCCCTCTTCGCGTCGCACCTGGAAGTCGGCGAAGGGCTCGTCCGTATCGATCTTCGGGCGCAGACCGCTGAAGGCCGGCGCCAGGTCGTCGGGCTCCAGGAAGGGCAGGAAACGGCGCGCGCCGGCAAAGAAGCCGGCCGCGCGCGAGGGATCGACCGTGTAGTCTTCCGCCCGCGCGACGGTCTCGTAATCGGGCCCGAGGCGGAGCTGTCCCTGCAGATCGATACAGACGTGCACGCCGAGGGTGTCGCGCCCGTCGGGCGGCACGGGATAGACCAGCCGCGAGATACGGCCGGCGTGACGCGCCGCCACGGAGAAGTAGTTGCCTTTGACCCAGCGCTGGCGGGGGCAGACGTCAGACGCGCCGGCCAGCGCCGCCACCTCGTCCGCACGCAAGCCCGCGCAGTTGATCACCCAGCGACTGTGATGGGACCAGCCCTCGTCGGCGCCCCGGTCCACGGTCACGCGCCAGCCGCCGGCGTCACGATCGAGGCCGATCACCGCGGCGTCCGTCATGACCCGGGCGCCGGCCGCGACCGCTTGGTGCGCATAGGCGTTAGCCGCGCCCCCGGCGTCGAGAACGGCGGTGGCGGCTGACCACAGGGCGGCCACGGCGGTCACCTCGGGTTCGAGACGTTTCAGCTCCGCGCGTCCGATCAGACTCAGCTTCTCCACCTCGTTGGCGAGCCCGCGCGCGTGGAGTCCGGCAAGGGCGGCCTGCTCGTCCTCGTCGGCGGCCACGATGAGCTTGCCGCATTCCCGGTAACCGACGCCGGCCGCGACGCAGAAATCCTTGAGCAGGCGGCGCCCCCGCACGCAACACCTCGCCTTCAGGGTTCCCGTCGGATAGTACATGCCGCCGTGGGCGACTTCGCTGTTGCGCGAGGTCACGCCGGTCGCGAGTCGCGGTTCGCGCTCGAGCAGGACCACCTCGCGGCCGTCGCGGACGATCGCCGCCGCCGTCGCGCAGCCCACGATCCCGCCGCCGATGATGGTCACGTCCACGTCGATCAAGTGTTCAAGGTCCCTTCTGGAGGTACGCGTCGAAACTCATCGTCTCGAAGCTGCGGGAAGACATGTAACCCAGTACATCGCGAAACTTGGGGGCCGCCACGAAACCGGGCAGCGGCGTCAACGGCGTACCGTCGCTCTCGAGAAACCAGATCGTCGGCAGGCTTTTCACGCCGAACTTGCGGGCCGGCTCGCGCTCCTTCTGCGTATCCACCGAGACGGGCACGAAGTACTGCTCGATCAGCCGGATCACGCCGGGATCGGCGAAGGTCTCCTTGTCCATCTTCTTGCAATATTTACACCAGTCGGCGTGGAAGTCGATCAAGACCAGCTTGCCCGTCGCGGCGGCCGTCGCCAGCCCTTCCTCGTAGGACAGCCACGGTATGCTCTTGCCGGCGCCGTCGGCCGGCAGCGTCGGCAGCAGGGCGAGTATCACGGTGAAAGCCATGACCATACCCGTGCGCTTGTTCATGTCTGCTCCTTCGTCACGGTCCGGTCAACTCTGCAGGACGTCCAGGATTCCGGTCAGGTCCGCGGGCCACGGCTCTCCCCTCGGCGGCGGCGCCGTGAACGCCAGGGGCGCCCCGCCGACGGGATGCGTGCAGTCCAGCCGCCAGGCGTGCAGGGCGATGCTGCGGTCGGGCAGACCCGAGGACGCTCCGTACTTCACGTCGCCCACGATGGGACAGCCGATCGCCGCGAGCTGCACGCGGATCTGATGGCGGCGGCCCGTCGCGGGTTCCACCAGCAGGAGCGACCGTCGAGCATCGCCGGCGAGCGTCCGATACGCAAGCCGCGCCTCACGCGAGCCGGTAAAAGGCGACCCCTCGCAACGGGTGCGCCCGTGCGCGTCGGCGCGGCCGGCCAGGTGATGCGCGAGGGTGTCCCGCAGCTCAGGCGGTCCACCCTCGACCATCGCCAGGTAGATCTTATGCACTTCGCTGCCGCGGAACTGGGCCGACAGTCGGCCCGCCGCCTTCGAGGTGCGCGCCAGCAGCACCACACCGGAGACCGGCCGGTCCAGCCGGTGCACCAGTCCCAGGTAGACGTTGCCCGGCTTGTCGTATTTCGCCTTGAGGTAGGCCTTGCACGCCGTCAACAGCGTCGGATCGCCGGTGCGGTCGCCCTGCACGAGCAGGCCGGCGGGCTTGACGACCGCCAGCAGATGGTTGTCCTCGTAGAGAATCGTCGGCTCGGATTGGTTCATGGCCAGCCCAAGGTAGCAGAGACGGCCCACGGGGCAAAGGGCGGACGTGACAAGCCGGTGCGTAACCCGTATGCTGAACTGACGAATTCGACACGGGCTGGCAACCCCGTCGCCCAGGCTGCGTAGCAGAGGGGTCGTGTCCCGTGAAAGCTCCCGAACGGAAGAGGTGTCCGTCATGTTTCGTGCGTTGCTGCTCGTTTGCGTCGCGGCTTGCCTGCTGGTCGGCTGCGGTGAGTCCATCCCGGAGAGGGAACCCATGACCTTCGTGTACCCCGAGGCCCAGAAGGTCGATCAGGTCGACGACTATCACGGGACACAGGTCGCCGATCCCTATCGCTGGCTCGAGGATGTGGACAGCGATGAGACCAAGGCCTGGGTCGAGGCCGAGAACGCCGTCACCTTTAGGTACCTCGAGAGCATCCCCGCGCGGGAAAGGATCAAGAACCGCCTGACCGAACTGTGGGACTACCCCAAGTACGGCGCCCCCTTCCGCGAGGGCGAGCGCTACTTCTTTTCCAAGAACGACGGACTGCAGAACCAGTCGGTGATCTACGTGCAGGAGGGCCTCGACGGCGAGCCGCGCGTGTTGATCGATCCCAACACCCTGAGCGAGGACGGCACGATCGCCCTGGGCGGCCTGAGCATCAGTGACGACGGCAAGAAGATGGCCTGGGCCACCAACGTCAGCGGCTCGGACTGGCGCACCTGGTACGTGCGCGACATCGATACGGGCAGGGACCTGACGGACAAGGTCGAGTGGAGCAAGTTCTCCGGCGCCAGCTGGGACGAGAAGAACGAGGGCTTCTACTACAGCCGCTACAACGCCCCCACCGAGGGCGACGAGTTCGAGGACGCCAACTACTACCAGAAGCTCTACTACCACAAGGTGGGCACGCCCCAGAGCGAGGACGTACTGGTCTACGAGCGCCCCGACCAGAAGGAATGGGGCTTCGGCGGCGACGTCACCGAGAGCGGCGACTACCTCATCCTGTCGGTCTGGATGGGCACCTCGCCCAAGAACCTGCTCTTCTACAAGGATCTGCGCGACCCCGAGGCCGAATTCGTCGAATTGATCGACGAATTCGAGGCCGACTACGGCTTTGTGGACCACGACGGCACCGTCTTCTACCTGCAGACGGACCTGGACGCCCCCAAGAAGCGGCTGGTGGCCGTGGACGTCACCAACCCAGCCAAGAGCGAATGGCACGAGATGATCGCCGAGAAAGACATCACCCTGCGCGGCATCTCCATGATCAACGGCAACGAGTTCGTGGCCAGCTACATGAAGGACGCCCACTCGGTGGTCTACCGCTTCGACCATCACGGCCACATGATCGGCGAGCTGGAACTGCCGGGCATCGGCTCGGCCGGCGGCGTGGGCGGCCACCGCGAGGACACAGAGACCTTCTACACCTTCACGTCCTTCCTCTACCCGCCGACTATATTTAAATACGACTTCACCACCGGCAAGAGCACCATCTTCCGCGAGCCGGAGATCGACGTGGATCTCTCGGCCTACACCACCGAGCAGATCTTCTACCCGAGCAAGGACGGGACGAAGATCCCCATGTTCATCGTCCGCAAGGCGGACATCGAGATGGACGGCTCCAACCCGACCATGCTCTATGGCTACGGCGGCTTCAACGTGTCGCTGACGCCGTACTTCTCCATCTCGCGCCTGGCGTGGGTGGAGATGGGCGGCATCTTCGCCATGGCCAACCTGCGCGGCGGCGGCGAGTACGGCGAGGACTGGCACCAGGCGGGCATGCTGAAGAACAAGCAGAACGTCTTCGACGACTTCATCGCCGGCGGCGAGTACCTCATCGCCGAGGGCTACACCAGCAAGGAGAAGCTCTCCTGCGCCGGCGACAGCAACGGCGGCACGCTCGTCGGCGCCGTCTGCAACCAGCGACCGGACCTGTGGCAGGCGGCCCTGCCCGCGGTCGGCGTGATGGACATGCTGCGCTTCCACCTCTTCACCATCGGCTGGGCCTGGGCCAGCGACTACGGCAGCAGCGAGGACGCGGACATGTTCCCCACGCTGTACGCCTACTCGCCTTACCACAATATCGAGGACGGCGTGGACTTCCCGGCCATCATGATCACCACCGCGGACCACGACGACCGCGTGGTGCCGGGCCACAGTTTCAAGTACGCGGCGCGCATCCAGGAAGCGCACGCGGGCACGGACCCGGTAATCATCCGCATCGAGACCAAGGCCGGCCATGGCGGCGGCAAGCCCACCTCGAAGATCATCGAGGAAGTGGCGGACGAGTGGGCGTTCCTTTGGGATCAGTTGGGGATGTAATAACGTCCGTTCCTGGTACGGTATATACGGCCCGCCAAGTCTCCGGACATGGCGGGCCGCTTGCATCCTGCACGAGGCTGGATTGACACGTGTAAACCGGGTACTCACGCGCTGATATTCCGTGGCTAATCAGGAACCTCGCGAGGCCCTTTCTCCATGCACGGAAGTTCGGCCGTTGCCCCCCCACGCGACCTGATCTAACATGGGACTTCACCGAAAGAGGCACCCGTGTCCGCAAGACCGCCGAAATCCCTGTTTATCGCCCTGACCTTCCTGCTGGCGGTCCTGGCCGGCTGCAGCATCCTCGACCCCGATCCCCCCAACCTGGCCCCGGTGATCGACTCGCTGAACGCCGTACCGACCACGGTCGAGTCCGACAGTTCCGCGGTCGTGACGGTGCAGGCCCACGACCCCGAGGGCGTGGCCTTGGACTACCGCTGGACCGCCACGGCGGGCTATTTCACGGCCGGCTCCTACGAAGCGAGCGCGACCTGGCGGGCGCCCTCGTACACACGGCTGTGCACCCTGACCGTGACCGTGGACGACGGGCGCGACGAGACGACGGGATCGCTCGTCGTGAACGTCTTGGCGCCGCCGGTGCCCCATCTGAACGTCACGGCACCCGAACAGCACTTCGGCCTGTTCGGCGACCGCCTGCCGGTCCAGCTCGAAAACGACGGTAGCGCCGAGGCTGTCTGGACGGCGGAATTCGGCGCCGCCTGGGCGACGCCCGCACCGGCGGCCGGCACGCTGGCCCCGGCCGCGATCGACACCGTCTGGCTGGAGGTCGACCGGACCGTGCCCTCGCCGGGCCCGCACGTCGCGGATCTGACCGTCCAAGCCGTCGGCGACGACATACACACTTTCTACTTCGACCTCGTCCAGCCCTGGACCTACAACGTGATCGCCCAGTACCCCCACGACACGACGGCCTTCACCCAGGGCCTGGTCTGGCACGACGGCTGGCTCTACGAGGGCACCGGACTCTACAATGGCCACTCGAACCTGCGGCGAGTCGACCTCGAGACCGGGCAGGTCCTGCAGCAGGTCGATCTGGGCGGCAGCTATTTCGGCGAGGGCATCACCATCTGGCAGGACCGTATCATCCAGCTCACCTGGCAGGAACACACGGCCTTCGTCTGGGCGCTGGACGACTTCGCGCCGCTCGGCACCTTCGCCTACCCGACCCAGGGCTGGGGCCTGACCCACGACGACACGCGCCTGATCATGAGCGACGGCTCAGCGCAATTGTACTTCCGTGATCCTGACACCTTCGCCGAGACCGGGCGCGTGACCGTGACGGCCTTCGGCGAGGAACTACGCTACCTGAACGAACTGGAATGGATCGACGGCGCGGTATGGGCCAACGTCTGGCAGAGCAACCTGGTGGTGCGTATCGATCCCAACAACGGCGTGGTGACCGATATCGTGGACCTCGCCGGGCTGCTGACGCCCACGGAGGACGGCCTGGCCGACGTACTCAACGGCATCGCCCACGATCCGGCGACCGGCCGCGTCTTCGTGACGGGCAAACTGTGGCCGTGGCTTTTCGAGATCGAGATCGTGGATCCGTCCGGCGGGTGAGCGGCAACAGGCCTGCTCACTCCACCAGGGTCTTCGCGATCTCGTCGGCGGTGTCCATATCACGCGGCTGCCCGCGCTCCTTGAGCTTCTCGATCCAGATCCGACGCACCTTGACCGGTTCGTTGCTCCCGAATTTCACTTTGGCCGTCCAGTCGCCGGTGACGCGGAACACACCCACCCCCGCCAACGGCTTGGCGTACATCCGCACCCCGGCGTCGACGGGCTCGAAGCCTCCCTCGGGCTGGTACTTCGCCATCAACGCCTGCAGGGCGCGGGCCTTCTCGGCAGGGTCATCGACGAGCTCGCAGCGACCGCGGATCTCCACCGACTTGAAGAAGTGCGTGACGGAGCAGGCTTGCTTCGGCGCCGTCCAATAGGAGGGAATCAGAGCATAGGGTTTGACCATGCTGAAGCTGCAGCGGCCGTCGTCGCGGATTCGCTCGTATTTCTCGCCGACCAGCGCCCCGTGGAAGTACACGGTTTCGTTGACAGCCGCGAAGTTCAGCGGTACCACGCGCGGCATGCCGTCGGCGGTGACGAGGCCCAGCTCGCCTATCTCCGCGTCGGCGGCCACCTCGGCGAAGACGGTGGGATCGGCGCTCTCGAGTTCGTGCCGACGCATGTGGTTCCTCCAGGAAAACGAGTGTGACGTCAGCGCGGCACACGGCCCCCGGCGACAAACAGCGCCGAAGTCACCGCGACCAATCCTCCCACCGCCGGCACGAGCCGCGCCTGCTCGCCGAAGATCGTCCAGGCCACCAGGACCGCCAGGGGGATCTTGAGGTTGTTGGCCGCGGCCAGGATTCCCGCCCCCACCCGACCGGCGCCGCGGTTCCACAGGTAGAATGCGGCGCCCGTGGGCAGCAGTCCCAGGTAGAGCAGCGTCCAGCGAGCCTCCCCGTCGAAGGTCGCGAGGTCCCCCAAACCACCGCCGACCGCCGCCGCCACGCCGGCCAGAACCACCGCGCCCAGGTACATCCAGCCCAGGTTGCCCGTCTCACAAGCGGTCTCTTCCGGAAATGACATCCGCCAGCGCCGGTATACCAGCTGGCCGGCCGCGAAGCAGAGGTTGGCGCCCTGCAGCAGCAGGATCCCGCGCCAGACGTCGCCGGACGGCAGGCCGCGCCAGGCCACCAGGGCGCCGCCGGCAACCGCCAGCGCGGCGGCGGCCAGGTGACGCGGGGCGAAGCGACGGGCCAGGGCGTCGTCCAGCAGCACCACGTACAGGGGCGTGAACACGGTGAACAGCGCCACCGCGTAGGCGGGCAGATGCGCATAGGACGCGATGTACAGCACGTACATCAGCCCGAACTGCACAGCGCCCAGCGCGGCGTACCGCCAGCGAAAACCACCGCCGCGCTGACGCGACAGCCAGGGCGCAAAGAGTCCCGCCGCCAACGCCAGGCGCACGAAGGCCACGGCGCTCGGGTCGTAATCCGCCAGCCGGGTCTTGATCAAGCCGAAGGAGAAGGCCCAGATGAGCGAAGCCGCCAGCAGGGGGAGCATGGGATCACATCCCCGCGTCCACCGAGGCGCCGCGGCGGCTGGTGAGCAGCCAGAGGAAGAAGGGGCCGCCGAGCAACGCCGTGATCACGCCCACGGGCAGTTCCGCGGGCGCCGCCAGCACCCGTGCAAGTGTGTCGCAGATCACCAGGAAGACGCCACCGAACAACAGGGACATGGGGCCTAGCCACCGGTGGTCGGGACCGATCAACAGACGGCAGATGTGCGGCGCCATCATGCCCACGAAACCGATGGGACCGCAGATGGACACCACTCCACCCACCATCACCGACATGGCCAGAAACAGAACCTTGCGGTAGCGGGAGACGTCCACGCCGCGACCGAGGGCGATCTCCTCCCCCACGCTCATCAGATTCAGTTCGCGGTGCAACGCGAGCGCGGCGAGACCGCCGAAAACCATCAGCGGCAGCAGGCTGAGCGGCTCGTCGGGTCCCACGGTGTCGAGCCGTCCCATGAGCCAGCGCAGGATGTTGAAGGAGTTGGCCATGTCCGACGTGTAATGCACCAGCAGGATGAAGCTGGAGAAGGTGAAGTTCACCGCCACGCCCGCCAGCAGCATGGTGCCGGTCGACGAGCCGGGCCGCGAGCGAGTCAGGCCGTAGACGACGATGATGGCCAGCAGCGCGCCGGCGAAGGCGGCCAGGGACACGCCCGAGACGCCCAGGACCGCGAACGACAGGCCCAGACGGATGTAGAGGGTTGCGCCGAGGGCCGCGCCGCTCGAGACGCCCAGGGTGAAGGGCGTGGCCAGCGGGTTGCGGAACACGGCCTGGAACACCATGCCCGCCAGCGACATGGCGGCGCCGGCCAGAAAGCCGAGCATTACGCGCGGTACGCGCAGCGACCAGAAGATCCGGGATTCGGGAGCGTCGGCGTCGGCGGCGAGCACGGTTTCCGGCGTGATCGACGTCATGCCCACGAACGGTGCGGCGACGAGAACCGCGAGGGTCAAGGCGATCGTGACCGCCAGCAGCAGGGGCTTCATATCCGGTCCCCTTCCTCCGGCAGGATCAACGGCTGTCCGGTTACGGGGTGCTCGGTGAAGAGGAACGACCGTTCGTAGAGCCCCGTCAACACCTTGTTGTCCATGAACTGTCCGGGGGGGCCGCAGAAGGCGATCTCCCCGTTGCGCAGGGCCAGGATGCGCTGGCTGTCCAGCGCAGCGCAGTTCAGGTCGTGGGTGACCTCGATCACGGTGATCCCCTTCTCGCGGTTGATGGTGCGCAGCACCCGGCGGAAGACGTCACGGTGGCGTGGATCGAGGAACGTGGTGGGCTCGTCGAGCAACAGGATGCGGGCGTTCTGGGCCAGGGCGGCGGCCAGCATGACCTTCTGGCGCTCGCCGCCGCTGAGGGTGTGCATCGCGCGGTCGGCCAACGAGCCGGTGCCGGTCAACGCCAGCGCGTCTTCGACGAAACGGTGGTCCCGGAAGCTCAACGACACGAAAGGGGTCAAGTGCGGATAGCGGGCCATCAGGATGGTCTCGCGGACGGTGAAAGGGCTGTGACGACCGCCGGCCTGGGGCACGTAGGCCACCAGACGCGCCAGCTCACGCTGCGTGAAGGCCGCGATGCTCACGCCGTTGATGTTGACGACCCCGCGCCAGTCGCGGTTGACGCGATTGATGCAACGCAGCAGGGACGTCTTGCCGGCGCCGTTGGGACCGACGATGGCCATGTACTCGCCCTCGTGCACCGCAAAGGAGACGTCGCGCAGGATGGGCCAGCCCTGCAGGTCGAGCCGCAGGTGGCGCACGTCCACCGCCATGGTCAATGTCTGCGTCGGCGTCATTCCGCATCCAGGATCGAGGCCAGCCATTCCAGCGTATCGACGAAGCGGGGTCCGGGAATGAGCAGGGCGTCATCCGTCACCACGTGCACCCGGCCCGCATGTACGGCGGGCAAACCGTCGTGCCGGCGCCAGGCCCGCTCCAACTCGTCCCGCTTCCGGGGATCATCGGCGCACTCGGGCGCCAGGTCAATGATGACGTCGGGCGCCAGGCGCAGCAAGCCCTCCGTGGAGATCATGGGATAGCTGACCTTCGTCTCGGTGATGACGTTCTCGCCGGCGGCCAGGGCGAGCAGCTCCCCCAGGAAGGTGCCGCCGCCGGCCAGGTACAGATCGCCGAGACGACCAGACGTCACTTCGCGTCCCACGACGATCATGGCGCGGGGACGGATCTCGCCGTCGCGCCGGGACGCGATCGCCGCCACGCGCCCGTCGAGCTCCGCGTGCAGGGCGGCCGCGCGCGTGGAGACGCCGCAGGCCTCCCCCGCCTGCAGGACCGAGGCGAGAATGCCCGCCACGTGGCGATGTTCGATAACGCAGACGTTCAACCCGAGGCGCACCAGGCGGTCGCCGACCTCGACATTGGCCGCTTCGACCACCGCCAGATCGGGACGCAGCGCCACGACGGCCTCGAGATTGGGGTCCACATGGCCGCCGATGCGCGGCAGGTCCCGGGACGCGGCGGGATGGCGGCACCAGTCGGTGACGCCGACCACGCGGTCGCCCACGCCCAGGGCGAAAAGCAATTCCGTGATGCTGGGCGCCAGGGAGACGATACGCGCGGGAGCGGACGGAAGCGACGGGGTCGCGGAAGAAACGGCCGCCGCGGTCGGTGGAGCGACCGCGGCGGCCAGGAGCAGACAGATGATCGCGAGACGGCGCATGGTTCTCCCGACGTCAGCGAACCAGGGACATCACCTTCACCTCGACACCTTGAGACGTGCGCAGGCGTGCGAAATAGGCGCCGGACGCGACGGCGTGGCCGCGCTCGTCGAGCCCGTGCCAGACCGCCTCGTGGTCGCCTGCCGGCAACTCGTCATGGAGCAGGGTGCGCACCAGACGGCCGGCCACGTCGTAGACCGCCAGTTCGGCCTCTCCCCTGTGCGGCAGGGAGAAGGGTATCACCGTGCGCGGGTTGAAGGGATTCGGCCGATTGGACAGCAGACGCGGACGGTCCGGCGTCTCGCCGTCTTCGACGGCGGTCGGCGGAGAGTAGGGCTCGCCGAAGAAATCGTCCAGGATGGTCTGCACGTTGGCGCGCAGGGCGTCGTGGTCCACGCGGTAGGGTCGCCCGCAGATGAAGGCGAAGCGTCCGCCGTCCTCGCGATGCGTGCCGCCGGCCTCGGGGATGGTGTAGGCGCCGGCGCCGCGGTCGCCGCCGAAGCCGACGGTGTCCAGGAACAGCAGCGAGGTCCGGGGCGGCAAGCCGGTGGGCCAGAACACGTCGTTCAAGTTCTGGGCGCCGGTCAGCGGGATATCGACCAGATCGGGATGGACAGTGACGCAGCTCGCCAGGGTGGCGCCGGTCTCCGCCCAGGAGACCCCAGTGTAGGTATCCAGGTCGCCAGCGGTGAAGTCGCTCATCAGGCGGCTGAGCAGCAGCAGGTTGCCGCCGGACTCCAGGTATTCGATGATCGGGGTGTCCAGCCAATCGGTCAGGTCGCCGTTGTAGTTGTTGCCCACCCAGACCACGGCCGAATGCTGCGCGATCATCGCGCCGGGTACGGGGCCGTGGCCGGCCGGTGCGGGCAGGACGTCGGGATAGCCGCCGGCAGGTTCGTTGAAGGTATCCCAGAAGGTGATGTCGTGGTCGCCCCAGTAGACACTGTCGGCGTAGGCGTCGTAGATATCCGCGCCGTAGGTGTTCCAGTCGACGCCGTTGACCACCAGCACACCGGCGGCGAAGCTCGGTTCGGGATACGCGGTCTCGGTGCGCTTGAGGATCCAGCCGTCGGGGTCGAGCAGCACCGACTGCACGACGCCGGGCACGGTCAGATCGTAGGTCTCGAGCGCCAGACTGTTCTGCACGGTGAAATCGTAGACGCCCTGGTCGGTCGTCACGCGCAGATCGATCGGCATGGTGAAGAGGCCCGTGAGCGTCTGGACCTGCTCGATGGTGACCGACACCTCGCCGGGCGCGGTCGTCCAACCGTAGAGGTAGGTCGGCAGGTACTCGCCGTAGATCCATTGCTGGAAGAAAGCGTCCAGTTCGAGCCCGCTCGCCGTCTCCATGATGTCGCGGAACTGCTCGGTGGTGGCGGTGCCGTAGCCGAGCTGTGCACGGTAGTCCGCCAGGCCCGCGAAGAAGTCGATGTCGTCCATCACGCCGCGCAGCATATGCACGACCCACGAGGCCTTGTTGTAACTGAGGTACCAGTCGAAGATGCTGCCGAAGTCGTTCGGATCCTCGACGAAGATGGTGCCCGCTCCGTAGTAGGCCGCGTAGTCCATGTAGTCCCGGTAGGTGCCCACGCCCGCGGTCTGCTCCTTCCAATAGGCCTCGCACCAGGTCGCGAAGCCCTCGTTGAGCCAGATGTGCTGGAAATCGGCGCAGGTGATCATGTCGCCCCACCACTGGTGCGCCAGCTCGTGGCTGATCAGATCCTCGGAATAGCCGCCCAGGCTGGTGATGGTCTGGTGCTCCATGCCGCCGCCCCAGACGAACTCGGCGTGGCCGTATTTCTCGTCCACGAAGGGATACTCGCCGAAGCCCTGGGCGAAGGTCTCGATCATGGGCACGGTCAGGCCGTAGGTGGCCTGTACGGCGTCGTAATGGTTGGCGTAGACATAGTACTGCACTTCCATGGGGTCGCCGCCGCCCAGCGGTGTGTACCAGTGCGAGAACGTGGTGTAGGGATGGACGGCCAGGGAAACCAGGTAGGTCACGATCGGGTAGTCGCTGTGCCAGTGGAAGGTGCGCGTGGCGCCGTGGTCGATGTTGGAGACGAGCAGCCCGTTGCTCGCCACGATCAGGTTGTCGGGAACGGTCACGCGGATGTCCAGGGAGTCGGCCTTGTCGATGTTCAGGTCCTTGCACGGCCACCAATCGCGGGCTCCGTACGGCTCGCTGAGGGTCCAGATCATGTCCTGGCCTGAGACCGAATCCCAGCCGAAGGCGCCGCCGCTGGGATTGCCGCTGTAGGAGACCGAAACCGCGACCGTCTCGCCGGTCGTGTAGACGCGGTCGAGATCGACGGTCACCAGGTGGCCGGCGCGCGTCCAGGTCGTCGCCGAGCCACCGGCGGTGGCGGCGCTGACGGTCATGCCCGCGGTGAGGTCCAGGTCCATCACGTCGATCGAAGCGCCGGTCACCTCGGCCGTGGTGATCACGGTGCCCGTCAGGATGTCCGGTCCGGGATTCAGGTCCAGATCCAGGTCGTAGTGGATCACGTCGTAGAGATCCTGGTTGGGCGTGCGCTGCTGGACCGCCTTGGCCAACCCGGCGTGAAGGACAGCCTTGAGTTCGGCTTCGGCGCGACGGTGCGCGAAGGGTTCGCCACCGGGATCGTCGGCGTCTGGTGGCGGAGCCGCGATGGCCGCGACCGCCCAGAGAGACGTCGCGAGCAGACCCATGACCAGGAACATGACGAAGCGGTGCCAAGATGGCGTAAAACGTTCAGGCATCGGGAAACTCCCTCGAGGTGTCATCGGTAAAGCGTTTTGACCTTGCCCCAGCTGGTCACGTCGGTGTCGATGGGCTCGTAACAGCAATCGCTCACGGCCCACATGGTCAGTCCATCGAAGAAGCCGATGTCCGCGACCAGATCGTACCACCCGTCGCCCCAGTCGTTGTAGCTGGTGCACGTCTCGGCGTCGCCGCCGCCGACGATGTTGACCCGGTCAGAGGTCCCGCCGATGAAGTCCACGGCGATGAAGTAGGGCTCGGTCATGGATGCGCAGGGAAAGTCGCAGGGGATCGTTATCTGGTAGTACCCGAACAGCTCGATGTAGTCGATGACATGGACGGGTGAAAAAGTCAGGGTGGCGCCGGGTTGCCAGCAGCTGCCGTTCCAGTCGGCTTCCAGCAACAGCGCCGAGACCATGAGATCGGCGCTGGAGTCGAGACCCAACTGCATGTTGATGGCACGGATCGTAAAGCCGATATCGCATTCGCAGGGCTCGACCAGGGGTGAGAACATGCGGGCGTATGTCTCGTTGCCTCCCCACCAGCCCTCGTAGGCCGTGGCGGAGGACTGGTTGCCGTAGACGCAGATGAACCGGTCATCCGCGGCAACCTCTTCCAGGGAGCTGGTTTGGAACACGTCATGAGCTGCGGGCGCGGCCGCGGCGACTAGTAATGTCGCGATCACGAAAAGCAGAATCCTCACGTTCGTCCTCCGTCGGTGTATCTGCCACGGGTGAACTACCAATTATACCACAAAGGAAGTGATCGCGCCTCAACTGAGCAGGAAAGCAAAGGAGAGACCGGTGTGGTCTCTCCTTCGCTCGGCTGGACTACGCTCAGGAACCCAAGGCGTGCATCTTCTCCAGCAGATCCACCACGCGGTTGGAATAGCCCCACTCGTTGTCGTACCAGGACAGCGTCTTGAGCATGTTGCCCTCGATGACACAGGTGTACTCGCTGTCGAAGATGGAGGAATGGGGGTCGCCGACGATGTCGCTGGAGACCAGGTGGGCCTCGGAGTACTTGAGGATGGAACGCAACCGGTCGCTGTTGGCGTGGTCACGCACGGCCTCGCGCACCTTTTCGACCGTCACGTCCTTGGACATGATCGTCACCAGGTCCACGACCGAGCCGTCGGGCACGGGCACGCGCATGGCCATGCCGTCCAGCTTGCCCAGCAGGTTGGGCAGGACCTTGCCCACCGCCCGGGCCGCGCCGGTGGTCGTGGGGATCGTGTTCTCCGCGGCCGCGCGCGAGCGACGCCAATCCGAATGGGGCACGTCGGCCAGGCGCTGGTCGTTGGTATAGGCGTGGACGGTGGTCATCAGCCCGTACTCGATGCCGAATTCCTTGTCCAGCACGTAGGCCAGGGGCGCCAGGCAGTTGGTGGTGCAGGAGGCGTTGGAGACGATCTCGTGCTCAGGCTTGAGATCCTGCTCGTTCACGCCCATGACGATCGTGGCGTCGATCTCATCCTTGGCGGGCACGGTCAGCAGGACCTTCTTGGCGCCGGCGTCGATGTGCTGATGGATCTCGTCCTTCTTGCGAAAGCGCCCGGTGGCTTCGACCACGTAATCGACGCCCATCTTGCCCCACTCCAGCTTGGTGGGATCGGGCTCCTCGGTCATCTTCACCTTCTGGTACCCGGTGATCATCATGTCGCCGTCCATGTTGGCCGTGCCCCTGAAGGGTCCCATAACCGTATCGTGCCGCAGCAGGTAGGCGAGGGCCTCGGAATCCGCGAGATCGTTGATGGCCACGACCTCGACGTCCTCCCTGCTGTTCAGCAGCCGGAAGACCGCACGTCCGATACGTCCGAAACCGTTGATGCCGATTCTCATGACATGACCTCCCGGGAACGGATCAGACCGGCCATCCTGCGCGCGGTCTCCAACAATCTGTAAGCGTAGGCCCAGCCGTTGTCGTACCAGATGACGCTCTTGATCAGACCGTTCTTCAGCGAAATAGTGGCCTGCGCGTCGAGCACGCCGGAACAGGAATTGCCGATGATGTCGCTTGAGACGATCGGCTCGTCGGTGTAGCCCAGCAGACCGTTGTACTTGGTCGCGGCAGCCTCGACGAAGATGGCGTTGTACTCCTCGGCGGTCAGGGGCTTCTCCAGCTCCACCACGAGATCGATGTTCGACCCCGCCGGTACCGGCACGTTGAGCGCCATGCCGCTGACCTTGCCCTGCAGTTCGGGCATCAGGTCCATCACGGCGCCCGCCGCCCAGCTGCTGTTGGGAATGATGTTCTGGGCCGCCGAGCGGCTCCAGCGCAGGTCGCCGCTGGCGCTGTCGCTGAGCTGCTGGTCGCTGGTATAGGCGTGAACGGTGGTCATCACGGCGCGCCGCACGCCGACCTGTTCGTTCAGGACCTTCAGGGTCAACGCCAGCGCGTGACAACTGCTGCTGCCGTTGGAGATGATGCGGTCTTCGGCTGTCAGATCACCGTCGTTGATGCCGTTGACGACCATGCGGTCGATTTCGCCGACCGGAGGCGTCGACAGGATCACGGCCTTGGCGCCGGATTCGAGGTGCTTGCGCAGCTCCTGACGCGTACGGAACATGCCGGTCGCCTCGATCACGATTTCGACGCCGAGCACATCCCAGGGCACATCGCCGGGACGGGAGCCGTGCACCACGCGGGTGCATTGCCGCTCGGACATCAAGTAGTGACCCTTCTGCTCCAGCTCACCCTCGAACACACCCTCCACGGTGGTGTTCTTGAGCAGGTAGGCGAGCGTCTCCACGTCCGCAATGTCGCTGACGGCGGCAAACGACAGGTCCGGCTCGTTGTGTCCGATCCGGAACATGTTCCTTCCCAACCTGCCGAAACCCATTATTCCTAGCTTGACTGACATGAGAGCCTTCCTTTGGTCTGAGTTCTCTCGGCGCGAGAAGCAGTATAGAGTCGGTTCGCCGGATAGACAACTGACAACGCAATTCCCACGGCACAGGTTGTCGAGAAACTGGAGTTGCAGCGTCGGTCATCATCGACCATATTGTCAAGCTGGCAGTAACCTTCATCCTCACCCGGGAAGCGCCATGCCGACCTACGAATACGAATGCACCAAGTGCGGCCACAACTTCGAGCTCTTCCAGTCGATCAACGACCGGCCGCGCAGCAGATGCCCCCTCTGCCGCGGCAAGGTGGAAAAGCTGATCAGCGGTGGCGTCGGTATCTCCTTCAAGGGGTCGGGGTACTACATCACGGACTCGCGACCGGCGAACAAGCAGAAGAAGACCACAACCGATACGAGCGCGGATAACTCCTGAGCCCGCCGGACCCATCCTGACTGATCCGTGGCGTAGACAACCCCCCCAGACAACACGTAAGATCGAGATCCACCCGCCTGCAGGAGGATGCGGTATGAACGACGGCACCGTCGGCGTCACCGTAGAGGGGCGCGAGGTCTTTACGATACCCGGCTCTCCCCTCAACGAAGTGCTGGCCAACCACGACCTCGCCGCGGACGACAGCGGCGATCCCGTGGTGATCGGCGTCGTCAACGGACAGCGCACGAGTCTCAACGAATCGCTCTGGGGCGGCGAGAACGTCGGCTTGATGCATCTCTCCCATCCCAAGAGTCATTCGACCATCGAGCGCACCTTGTGCTCGGTGCTCGCCATGGCGTGCGACGAGATGTTCCCCGACCACTCCCTGTTCATCGATTTCTCCTACGGCGGCGGCATGTTCTGCCGCCTGCGCCGCGACACCAAGATCACGGTGGCGGAACTGGCCGGCGTGACGGACCGCATGAACGCCCTCATCGAGCAGGACCTGGTCTTCACGCCGCGCGTGTATGGTCAGCGGACGCTGATCAGGCTGCTCCGTGATTCCACGCGCGAATACAGCCGTCTCGCCGCGCGCCACGTGCTGTCCGGCTCGGCCACCTTCTACCGCGTCGAGGGCAGCCAGCTGCTCTTCCAGGGCCTCCACCTGCCCTCGACCGGCATGCTGAAGTCCTTCGACCTGCGCCTGGAACCGCCCGGTTTCGTGTTGTTGCCCAGTCTGGCGGGGAATCCGTCCTCCCCGACCGACCATCTGCCCCAGCCCAAGCTCTTCGACACCATGCTCGACTACTCCGACTGGACCGCGCACCAGGGTATCGCCGATCTGGGTTCGATCAACCAGCTCGTGGAGCAGGGCCGCACGAAGAGCCTCATCAGCATCTGCGAGACCCGACACGAACAGGCGGTCGTGGCGATCGCCGCCCGCGTCGCGGAGCTGCCCGCACAAGGCCGACTCGTCCTCATCGCCGGACCGTCGAGCAGCGGCAAGACGACCTTCGCCAAGCGGCTGGCCCTCCAACTGCGCGCCATGCGCCTGAAGCCCTTCGCCCTGTCCCTGGACAATTACTTCGTGGACCGCCGGCAGACGCCGCGCGACAAGGGCGGCAACTATGATTACGAGACCCTGGAGGCGCTCAAGCTCGATCTCCTGAACGAGCACCTGTCCGCCCTGCTGGCCGGCCGGGAAGTTCAACTGCCCCATTACGATTTCAGCACCGGCTCCGCCACGCCACAGAGTGAGCCGACACGACTGGAACCGGGAGCACCGCTGCTCGTGGAGGGGATCCACGCCCTGAATCCGGCGGTGGCCGACACCGTGGATCGACGTCAATGCCTGCGCATCTACGTCTCCGCCCTCTGCCACACGAACATCGACGACATCACCTACATGCCGACCCGCCTGACCCGACTCTATCGCCGCATAGTTCGCGACGCCCAGTTCCGGGGCTACACGGCCGGCGATACCCTCCAGCGCTGGCGAAGCGTGCGCGATGGCGAGCGGAAGCACATCTTCCCCTACCAGCAGAACGCCGACGTCTTCTTCAACACGGGCTTGGCCTACGAACTGGGAGTCCTGAAGATGTGGGCGGAACCACGACTTGCCGCGGTGCCCCCCGCAGACCCGGCCTATGGACGCGCCAGGGCCCTGCTGGAATTCCTGGCACTGCACCTGCCCGTGGACGCGCGACTGGTGCCGCCCACATCCCTGTTGCGGGAGTTTATCGGGGGCAGCAGTTTCAATTACTGACATGCGGGGGCGGGAGCCGTGTTCGGTCCACCCTACCAGGTCATTATTTACACGGGATGGCATAACTAAGGTCAGCCCCAATTTGATACCATGG